>CAVPZO010000001.1:0-49513 GCA_963710045.1 uncultured Alphaproteobacteria bacterium
GTGCTGGAGCATCGGCGGGGCCTTCAGTTGCAGGAATATATGCCTGCAACTTATCCGACTTTCAAGCCCCGGGGATAGTAATCCTAAAAAAATATTTTTGCTGGTTCCATCGCGGCAAAAAGGCGGCGATATCAGAGCGACGCCTTATTTCCGCCGCCGCCGCTGCTGTCCGAGGCCCATTTTCTTGGCCAGCTGGGAGCGCGCCACCGCGTAATTCGGGGCCACCATCGGATAATCCGCCGGCAGGCCCCATTTGTCGCGATATTGCTCCGGGGTCATGCCGTACTGGGTTCGCAGGTGCCGCTTCAGCGATTTGAAGCGTTTGCCGTCTTCCAGACAGATCAGGTAATCGGCGGTCATCGATTTCTTCACCGGCACCGCGGGCTTGGCCGGCTCGAGCGGCAGTTCGGTGCGGCCGGTCGAAACCCGCAGCAACGCTGCGTGAATCTGGCCGATCAATGCGGGAATATCGGAAGCCGGCGTTGGGTTGTTGCTGACATAGGCCGACACGATCGTCGCGGTCAGGTCGATGAAGTTTTTGCCCGTAGCATCGTTCATGGCCTGAAATCTTTCGAAAACCTGTCTTTACTTGCCGAGTATGGGCGAACTGTTGCCGGCATGACAAGAACAACGCCGAGTCCGCCGCGTTTTATTTTATGCGAGCAAGTTTTCCCGAAGTAAAGACGCTACGGGCGCTGATCGAGGTGCGAGCGCAGTTCATCGATGGACGCGAACCGCATCATGCCTTCCGGCATTTGCGCCTCGATCGAACCATCGGAATACAGCGAATAGGCCATGCCATCGACGACGCCGGATTTGAGCACCGTCACCGGGGCCGGTTCTTCGCCCCGGACGGTTGGCGCGGCACGCTCCGGCACGGGCGCGGCGGCACTCGGCTCGGCGGCAAACGTCGAAGGTGTACGGGTGCGTCGCAATGCGTCGGACCGCGCACGGTCCGATTGCGGCCAGGCATCTTCAAAGCTGGCGGGAGCAGCGTCTTTCGGCGCCGGCGGCGCGACCGGCGGCGCGGGAGCCGGGATCCGCGGCGGCGGGATCGGGCGTGGTTGCCATCGCGCGTTCGCGTTCCCTGCGCGACGACGACGAAAACAGCAGATTGCGCCGCGGCTTGGTGGCCGCTGCCGGCTCTGGCGCCGCAGCTTCCGGCGCGCCATCGCCGCGCGAGCGCGCGCGATCCCGCGCCCCCGCCTCGCCCTCCCACGGAACTGGAGATGAAGCGGATGGCGATGGCTGCGCGGCTGGCTCGGCGCGATCGAGAGTTGCGGGCGTCGGCTGCTCGCCGGCTGACGCGCCCGGAAGCTCGGGCGTAGCGTTGCCGCGCGACGCTGCGAGATTGGCAGGGCCGAGACGCCGCGCAATGTTCTGCAGTTCGCGGACCACCACGGAAAGGCCGAGCATGATGATGCCGGTGCAGGCCACGACCGTGCCGGCAACAATCAGCGTCTTGCCGACCTCGAACTCCTTGTCTTGAATTCCAAGGCCGATCGCCAAAAGGCCGGCAACCAGAACGCCAATCCCGGCAATCAAAGTCATCGTTAATGTCCCCAGGCCGCGCTCAAGCGAGTCGCAGCAGCCGACATAACGATATCGTCATATTGCCGATATCGCTATTGAGATTTCCGGCCGTCGGGGCAACCGCGCTTCAGACTGCGTTCATATTGCAAGTGGCATAAACCAACCCGGACTCGACGAAGGTCTTTACCCTTACTGCAAATGCTGCATTGCATCAGGAAATTAAGCCACAATTGCCAATTACTTGCCGGCGGAACTGCGCTATATGGATGCCGGGGAAACGAGGCTCGAAAAGCGCTAAAAGCTGAGCCACAGGGGACACCGGGTTACCGATAGCCATGTCATCCATAACGACTTCGACCATCGACACGCCTGTGCGGCGCTCGATGGAGCGGACTTGCGACGACCTCGCCGTCATCGTGCTGGCCGCGGTCGGCCTGATCGCGAGCCTTACATTTCGCGACTACGGCCTCGGCTGGGACGACTACACCCACGCTGAATATGCCGATCTGCTGCTGCGCATGTACGGTTCCGGCTTCAAGGATACCGCCGCACTTTCGTTCGCCAATCTCTACATGTATGGCGGCGGCTTCGACATGGCGGCGGCGTTGCTGCACAAGGTCATTCCGCTCGAACTGTTCGAGACCCGCCGCCTGCTCGGCGCCGTCGTAGGTCTGATCGGTCTTGCAGTGACATGGCGTCTGGGGCGGCGCGTCGGCGGCCCCTTCGCCGGTCTTGCGACCCTGCTGCTGCTGGTGCTGTGCCCGACATTCTACGGGCATATGTTCATGAACCCGAAGGATGCGCCGTTCGCCGTTTCGATGGCGATCCTGATGCTCGGCCTGGTTCGCCTGGCGGAGGAGTATCCTTCGCCCTCGCCGCGGACCATTCTGATTGTCGGCCTCGGCGCCGGCCTGGCAGTCGGCTCGCGCATCCTCGGCGGCCTTGCCTTGATCTATGCGGTCGTTGGTTTTCTTCCGTTGTTGCTTGAGGAAATTCATACCCACAGCGCGCGCGAGGCCGTGCGCCGCTTCGCGCACGTCGTGTATGTGCTGCTGCCCGGCCTGGTCCTCGGTTACCTGGTGATGGGACTGATATGGCCGTGGTCGATCATGGAGCCCGGCAATCCATTACAGGCCCTGACCTATTTCTCGCACTTCTTCGAAAAACCCTGGAAGGAGATGTTCGACGGCGCGCTGGTGTCGGTGCCGGACATGCCGTGGTCGTATCTGCCCACTTTATTCGCGCTGCAGCTCCCCGAGGTGCTGCTCGGCCTCGCCATCGCCGGCGTCGTCGGTACCTTCATGTCGCTGTCGCGCACCGATGTGCCGGCGCGCCGCAAGACCATCCTGCTGATGCTGACGTTCGCGGCCACGCTGCCGCTCGTCGTCGCGATGGTGAAGCGTCCGGCGCTCTACAACGGTATCCGCCATTTCATTTTCGTGATTCCGCCGATGACGGTGCTGGCCGGCGTCGCATTCGCGTGGCTGATGAACTGGCTGAAGGAACACCGCCGCAGCTGGCAGCCTGCCGTTCTCGCGGTTTTCGCGTTCGGTCTGATGCTGCCGCTCGGCGAAATGATACGCCTGCACCCCTACCAGTACACGCACTTCAATCATATCGCGGGAACCGTTCGCGGCGCCGACGACCTGTTCATGCTGGACTACTGGGGGCTGGCGCTGAAGCAGGCATCCGACGGCTTGCGTGAGGAACTGGTCGAGCGTCAGGAATTCCCGCCGCGCGGACGCAAATGGAAGGTCGCGGTATGCGGCCCGCAGCGTCCGGCACAGGTCGCGCTCGGCCCCGACTTCACCATCGGTTGGGACAGCAACGCCGCCGACTTCGCCATGACGCTCGGCGAATTCTACTGCAAGGGCCTGACCGCGCCGGTGATGGTGGAAATCAAGCGCGACGACGTGGTTTTCGCACGGGTCTACGACATCCGCGGCAGCAGCATTTCCAACCTGCTGGCAATCCCCGCGCCCTAGGGCAAAACCGCCGCCCGGCAAGCATGACTGCCACGCACGGCCCCGCCTTGCTGCGCAGCACCCGCAGGACTAGTCTTGCCAGCGAAGACCAACAATTCGTCGGGAGAAACCGGCATGTCACCAGCGGAAGCTCGCCTGAAGGAAGCGGCGTCGGACATGACGGATGCCGAATGGAGCCAGCGCGTCAATCTCGCCGCCTGCTATCGCTTGGTCGCGCATTATGGCTGGGACGATCTGGTCGACACCCATATCTCCGCCCGGGTGCCGGGACCGGACCATCATTTCCTGATCAATCCCTACGGCCTGATGTTCGACGAGATCACCGCCTCGAGCCTGGTCAAGGTCGACCTCGACGGCAACCAGCTCACCGAGAGCGACTACAGCATCAACCCCGCCGGCTTTACGATCCACTCCGCGATCCACGAAGCGCGCGAGGACGCCGGTTGCGTGCTGCATCTGCATACGCCCGACGGCACCGCGGTCGCGAGCTGCATGGAAGGCCTGCTTCCGCTGAACCAGACCGCGCAGTTCGTGACCCACGATCTCGCCTATCACGATTATGAAGGCGTAGCGCTCGACCACGACGAACGGCCGCGCCTGCAGAGGGACCTCGGCAACAAGAACCACATGCTGCTGCGCAATCACGGCACGCTGACGGTCGGCCGCTCGGTCGCCTCGGCCTTTGAGCGCATGTACCATCTGGAGCGCGCCTGCACCATGCAGGTACGGACCCGGATGCTCGGCCCGACGGCCTATCCGGTCGATCAGTTGGTGATCGAGAAGAACGAAACGGTGTTTTCCAATCCCGACCGCGCGGAATTGCGCTCGACCACGCTGGTATGGCCGCCGCTGTTGCGAAAACTCGACCGGATCGATCCCAGTTACAAGAACTGAGATTTGGTGTAGACTGACGTCCACACGACCTCTGCATTTCCATTCAAAACGCCGCCCAATCCCGGGCGGCGTTTTAATTTATGCCGTCATTCCGGGGCGCGAGCTAAGCGAGCGAGCCCGGAATCCATAATCACGATTCGGGGTTATGGATTCCGGGCCTGCGCCAAGAGGCGCATCCCGGAATGACGAACTCTGGGAAGCGCTACAACTCATCACCGCGGCGTATCGGCGAATGCGCTGAGAATCCGCGCCCATGAGCGGATGCCTTTGTGAAAACTCCTCAAATCGTATTTTTCATTCGGCGAATGAATGTTGTCGTCATCCAGACCGAACCCGACCAGCACGGTATCCAGACCAAGGGTTTTCTTGAAATCCGCGACGATCGGTATCGACGCGCCCGAACCCATCAGGACCGCCTCCTTGCCCCACTCGTCGGTCAGCGCGCGCCTGGCGGCGGCAAGCGGCTTCATGCTCCAGTCGAGCGCGATCGCCGGCGCATTGGAATGGTCGGTGAACTCCGCCTTGCAATCGGCCGGCAACCGCGCGGCGACGTAATCGCGAAAGGCCTTTCGGATTTTCGCGGGCTCCTGGCCTTCGACCAGACGGAATGAAACCTTTGCGGAGGCTTCCGCCGGGATCACCGTCTTGGAGCCCTCGCCGGTATAGCCGCCGATGATGCCGTTGATGTCGCAGGTCGGACGCGACGAAACCTGCTCGATCAACAGGCGATCCTTCTCGCCTGCGGGGATCGAAAGACCGATCGGCTTGAGGAATGATTCCGGCGTCAGGTTCAGATTTTTCCACTGCGCAAGAATATCCGGCGGCAAATCCTTCACGCCGTCATAGAAGCCGGGAATGGTGATGTGGCCATTATCATCATGAAGGCTTCCCAGGATGCGGGTCAGGACGCGGATCGGATTCTGCGCGCCGCCGCCGAAGATGCCCGAATGCAGGTCGCGGTTGGCAGCCTTGATCTTCACCTCGTCGTAGACCAGGCCGCGCAGCGACGTGGTAATCGCCGGCGTATTCTGATCCCACATGCTGGTGTCGCAGACCAGTGCGAAGTCGGCGCGCAGGTCTTTTTTATTCGCCTCGAGAAAAGGCACGAAATTCGTCGATCCGATCTCTTCCTCGCCCTCGATCACGATGGTCACATCCAGAGGCAGCGAGCCGGTCACCGACTTCCAGGCCCGGCAGGCCTCGACAAAGGTCATCAACTGGCCCTTGTCGTCCTCTGCGCCGCGGGCGACGATGATTTTTCGGCCGTCGGCATGGTCGGTGACGACAGGCTCGAATGGCGGGCGATGCCACAGGTTGAGCGGATCGACCGGCTGCACATCATAATGACCGTAGAACAGCACATGCGGACGCGCGCCGCCGCTGCCATTGCTGGTGGCGACGATCGCAGGATGACCGGCTGTCGGCCTGACCTCGGCCGCAAATCCGAGGGTTGCGATATCGCGGGCCAGATGATCCGCCGCCGCCTTGCAATCGCCGGCGAAGGCCGGGTCGGCTGAAATCGATTTGATCCGCAGCAGCGCAAACAACCGCTCGAGGCTGTTGTCGAAATCGGCATCGATGCGGTCGAGGACCGGCTGAAGTTGCGAGTTGCTGGGCATTCCGGTTTTCCTTAAGTGGGGCGTGGTTCGTTCTGCGCCGTCATTTCCGGCGGAGGCGGGTTTCTGATGTACCAGATCAGACCCGCAACCAGCACGGCAGTGGCGGCGAGGTTGTTCCCGAAGGCCTGAAGATAAATCGGAAAGATCGGGAACGACAGGCACATCAGGCCGCCCGCGAGCGCCAGCAGCAGCCATGTGGCTTTGCGCGCGGCGGGCCGCGGATCATACGCCGCGCGGTGGATCAGGATGGTCATGGGGAAGAACAGCCACATGAAATAATACTGGCGCGCCAGCGGCGATGCCACCGTCATCAGGCAGAACAGGATCCCCAGTTCCTCGGCGTTGGACCGGCGCGTTACCTTCGAGCGTGGCGGCAACACCGCCACAAACCCAAGCCCGATCAGGAACGACACCGCGAGCACCACCCAGTTCGCGGTCTTGAAATCGAGATCGAGCAGATTCATGGTGCGCGGCGGCTTTGTCGGATCATCCTGGTTGTAGTTGATCGGCCGTGTCAGCCGGTGCGTCATCGCAATGATGGATTGATTGACCCACGACCAGTTCTGCTCGTCGCGCTGTCCGAACCCCTTCTCCGAACTCGACCCGACCATTCCGCGGTACCAGGTCGACAGTTCTGAGACATTGCGCTCAAACCCGCGTATCGGTGCCGGAACAAGGAACAGAAAAACGCCTGTCAATGCGACCATGCTCGCCGCAGCCGCCCAGCGCCGCCGCCACAGCAGCCAGGGCAGCACGGCCACCGGGAAAACCTTGATCGCGGTGGCCAGCGCGAACATGCATCCACCCGCCCATGGCCGCCCGTGTTGCAGCCACCAGAATCCCAGCAGCATCATCGCGAGCAGCACGAGATTCGGCTGGCCCAGATCGAACATGTCGAACACGAACGTCACCGTGACGAAGCCGGGGAGTGCCGCCACCCACGGGCCGGGAATCCCGCCCGACCCGGTCATGGCGTTGGAGAGCTGGCTTGTCATCCACCACGCCGCGGCATTGAGCAACGACAGGCACACATAAAGCGGAATTTTCCCGAAGGCGCTCGGAATGGCGAGCAGGATTGCGGGCAGCGGCGGATAGATGAATTCGAAATAGGCGCCGGGGTCGCCGGGATAGAGAGCTTTTCCCTGCAGCACCTGCTGCCCGGCCCAGAACCACAGCGGATAATCCTTGGTCTTGCCGTTGCCCCAGATTTCCGGAACCAGGACATAGACAGTCAACGCGACAGAAGTGACGAGGAAAAGAACGTCAAGCGGTCGACGCAGCGATGGCCATCTGAGCACGAGGTTTTTCCGCAAGTGAAGTCGGCAGCGTCTGCCGTTGCCTTCCGTTAGCAGAAAGGAAACAGGCTGCAAACCGGCCCCCGGTCCCAACTCGGGCAACTGGACTTGCAGGTCAAATTCTGCCACCCATGACCGTCTTTTCGCGACCTGCGATCACCGGGTTTTGCCGGGAATAACACGCCGATCTCATATGCTTTTTTACGAGCCGCTCTTTCTCACGATTTTCCCGGCGGTCTACGCATTCTATTTGCTGGTATCGGGCGCCTCGGCCAAAAAATGGACGCTGCTGATCGCCAGCACGCTGTTTTATGTCTGGGGCGAGCCGGTATTCGTGCTGGTGCTGCTGGCCTCGACTGCGATCGATTACGCGCTGTCATTCTACTTGAGCGATCCCGCCCCGGCGCGCACGCGGCGGCTGGCGCTTGCTGCCGGCATCGCCAGCAACCTCGCGATTCTCATCCTCTATAAATACGCCGACTTCCTCGCCGACAATGTCAACTTCCTGCTTGCGCCATTCGGCGCCAGCCGGATTCCGCTGCTGCACCTGGCGCTGCCGATCGGCGTGTCGTTTGTCGTGTTCGAAAAGATCACTTATCTCGTGGACACCTATCGCGGCATTTCCAAACCTGCGGCGTCTTTCACGGACTACTGCCTGTTCGTGCTGTTCTTTCCGAAATTGCTGGCCGGGCCGATCCTCAAATATCACGAGATGAAGGACCAGATCGCTTCGCCACCGGCAGTCGAATGGAGCGATTTTCAGGTTGGATTTCTCCGCTTCGCGCGCGGCCTTGGCCGCAAGCTGCTGATCGCCGATCCGCTCGGCGCATTCGTCAATCAGATCTTTGCCGCCGACCCCGCAACCCTCAGCGCCGGCCATGCGTGGCTCGGCCTGGCCAGTTTCACGCTGCAAATCTATTTCGATTTCGCCGGCTATTCCGACATGGCGATCGGGCTCGCGCGCATGCTCGGATTTCGCCTGAAGGAGAATTTCAATTCGCCCTATATCGCCCAATCGATGACGGAGTTCTGGCGGCGCTGGCACATCTCGCTCACCACCTGGATTCGCGACTATCTCTATATGCCGCTCGGCGGCAACCGCCGCGGCGAGGCGCGCACCTACATCAATCTCTGGATCTGCTTCCTTGCCTCCGGGCTGTGGCACGGCGCCAGCTGGAATTTTGTGATATGGGGCGCCTATAACGGCCTGTTCCTCACCCTCGACCGCCTGTTTTTGCGCGAGGCGCTGGCGCGATGCGGCCCCGTGATCGCGACCGCCGTGACGCTCTTCATTGTCATGATCGGCTGGGCGATCTTCCGCTCCGACTCGCCGGCGCATCTGATGCAATTCCTGGCGGCGCTGTTCGGTCTGTCGCCTGCTTCCACAACGATGGAAATCCCGGCGGAGGTGCCGTTCACGCTGATCCTTGGTGCGTTCATTTCGCTGCTGCCTGCAACCAGACTGTATGGCCCGCTGACCCGGGCCTATGAAACGCAAAGCTGGCTGCGCGGAGCCACCATCGCCGCGCTGGTCGTGATCTATGTGCTGGCGATTGCCCGCGCGGTGACGGTGCCGTTCCAGCCCTTCATCTATTTCAGGTTCTGAGCGATGAACCGGCTTTCCTTCGTTCATCCTTTGGTTCGCGCGGGGTTCTGCCTGTTGCTGCTTGCGCTGCCGCTGGCGAGCGCGTGGAATCTTGCGGTCGCGCCGACCCATCCGTCGCTTGCGATCAGGATCGGCCCAAAGCTCGGCGGCGTCACCCGCGACGCACAGGTCGACCTGTCATGGTCGTCGCTGCGCGACGGCAGTTTCCAGAAGGCGGTCGCAAGCCGCGTCACCGACGCGATGCCGGTCCGGCCGCTGCTGATCCGCATCAACAACGAGATCCGTTTTGAGCTGTTCGGCGAGTTGACCGCGCCGCAGGTGGTCCGGGGCGCCAAGGGTCAATTGATCGAGCGATCCTACCTGGAGGAATACTGCGCCCGCACCGAGGACCAGGCAGCGAAGTTCGCGGCCGACATCATTCCCAAACTGAAAGACATCCAGAACTACTACCGCGCCCGCGGAGGGGTTTTTGTCTACCTGGTCACGCCGTCCAAGGCGGCGCATCTGCCGGAATATTTCGTCGACCGGGTGCCCTGCCCGAGCACGCCGGCAGCGCGGACCGGGCTCGTTCCGCAATATGTCGGCCTGCTCAGGCAGGCCGGCATCGATGTCGTCGATACCGCCGGCCTGATCCACTCGCTCAAGGGCAGCTACGAGGTCGAACTGTTTCCGCAGGGCGGCGTGCACTGGAACGATATCGGCGGCGCGCGGGCGGTAACGGCTGTGGTGGAGGAGATCAACCGGCAGGCCGGCCGCGAACTGGTGCCGCCCTTTACCTTCACCTACACCCTGTCCGGCGTGACCAGCGGCGTCGACCGCGATCTGGTCGATCTGCTCAACGTGTTTTTTCCGCCGCTGTCCTATCTTACGCCGAAGGTGAAATTCCAGACCGCACCGTGCGCGACAAGTCCGGCGCGGTCGATCGATGCAGTCCTGGTCGGCTCCAGCTTCAGTCACCTGCCCGGACAGATCCTGATCGAGGACAACTGCCTGTCGGAACTGAACGTCTATTATTACATGCGCCTCGGCCGTTTCGGCGGCTCGCCTTACCACGAGCTGCAGCGGGATCTGAAGGACGCGGACCTTGCACGCGTGCGCGACGCCAGGATCGTGATCCTCGAGGAGAATGAGTCTTTCGTGGCGCGGACGGGCTATGTCAACGAACTGCGCAAGATCGTGACCACGCCGGACGTCCGGAAATGATTCTGTTTTGGTTGGCGCTATCCGCTTTCGCGATCGGCACCGAGACCTTTCTGCTGACCGGACTGCTGCCTATGCTGTCTGCCGATCTCGGGATTTCGGCGGCAGTCGCGGGGCAACTCGCAACAGTGTTCGCACTGACATACGCGATCGGCTCGCCTGTTCTGGCGGTGCTCTTCAGCAATTTCGATCGCAAGACCCTTCTGTTGTTCGCTCTCATCAGCTTTGCTCTGGCCAATCTCTCGGCTGGTTTTTCACTTAACTTCGGTCACCTCGTGGCGGTCCGCGTCCTGATGGCGCTCGCAGCGGGTCTGTTTATGCCTGCTGCGAATGCGGTCGCCGTTGCCGTATCTGCGCCGGAACATCGCGGGCGCGCCATCGCTACCGTCAGTTCCGGCTTGACGATCGCAACCGCTCTCGGAGTTCCGTTCGGCACCTTCATCGGCTATCAAGTCGGCTGGCGCTCGATCTTCCTGTTCATTGCGGCGCTTGGTGCGCTGGCGGTGATCGGTCTCGCCTACGGCCTGCCACGCGGCCTGCCGCGCACAACTGCAAGCCTGGGGCAGCGTCTTGCCGTCGCGGCTCGCGGAAAAGTGCTGCGTGCACTCTTGATTACCCTGCTGTGGTCGATGGGCGGGTTCACCGTGTTTCCATATCTGTCGACCGCATTCGCATTGGCCGGTATTGAGGCCAGCGGGATCAGTCTCGCGCTCTTTCTGTTCGGATCCGCAGCGGCCGCGGGCAACATTATAGGCGGCATTCTGTCCGACCGGATCGGCTCGATCAGGACAACGGCCTATGCCCTCACCGTGTGCATACTGGTCCTTGGCGCAATCTCGCTCACATTAAAGATCGCGCCGGGACCAGGTTCTTCATTGATCTTGCTGGCGCTCATGGTGCCATGGGGCATCGCGGCTTGGGCATTCCCGCCCGCTCAGAACGCGCACCTCGTCAGAATTTCGCCTGATGCGCCGATGGTAGCGCTCTCTCTCAACGCTTCTGCGCTGTATTTCGGCATGGCGGCAGGCAGCTTGCTGGGCGGCCTGACCCTCTCGTGGGGGACCGCGAGCGATCTCGGTTGGGTCGGAGCGCTAACGGCTGTAATCGCGCTCGGCTTACTGTTGATCTTCTCGCGTATCGGCAGGATCGACACGTAAAAAATATCGTCATCCTGAGGAGCCGCGCGCTTGCGCGGCGTCTCGAAGGATGGCTGCGGGCACTTGTGGCCATCCTGCGAGGCTCGCCGAAGACGGCGAGCACCTCAGGATGACGGCAGCGTTGGTTTTCTCGCCAGAAAAAAGATGTGCGCAATGCCCTAGCGCAAGCTCGCAGGATGGGTGGAGCGAAGCGATGCCCATCGCTTGGACAGCGGCACGATGATGGGTTTCGCTGCGCTCCACCCATCCTACGGGTTAGGCTCTGCCGCAAGCGGGGAGAGGTGCAGAACTTAGCGCCGCAATATTCCGCCAAGGGTGCCGCGCACGATAGAGCGGCCGACCGAACTGCCGAGCGAGCCGCCGACCGACTTGCCGAGGTTGGCGGCCAAGCCGCCCACCACCTTGTTGGTCACCGAACGGGTGAGATCGCGCGCGATCACCTGGCCGGTGGAAAGCCTTTGCCCGCGCGGACGGTTGGTGCCGAAGATCATCCCGACGATGTTGGTAAGCTGATCGAGGGCCCCGCCCCCACCGGCAGGTGCATCGGCCGATGGTCCGCCCGCCGTTCCCGCCGGCGCCGCGGTTCCGGCCACCCGCTTCTGCAGCACCTCATAGGCGGATTCGGAATCGATGGTGGTGTCGTATTTGCCCTTCACCGGGCTCCTGGCCATGATCGCCTTGCGTTCCTCCGGCGTGATCGGCCCGATCCGTCCCGTCGGCGGCCGGATCATGACGCGCTCCACCATCGCAGGCGTACCGTTGCCTTCCAGGAACGACACCAGTGCCTCGCCCTTGCCCAGCTCCATGATGATCTTGGCGGTGTCGAGCTTCGGGTTGGGCCGGAACGTCTGCGCCGCCGCCGCAACCGCCTTCTGGTCGCGCGGCGTGAACGCCCGCAGCGCGTGCTGCACGCGGTTTCCGAGCTGGGCAAGAACCTTGTCCGGCACATCGATCGGATTTTGGGTGACGAAATAAACCCCGACGCCTTTGGAGCGGATCAGGCGCACCACCTGCTCGATCTTGTCCATCAGCGCCTTCGGCGCGTCGTTGAACAACAGATGCGCCTCGTCGAAGAAGAACACCAGCTTGGGTTTAGGTGGGTCGCCCGCCTCCGGCAGTTCCTCGAACAGCTCCGACAGCATCCACAGCAGGAAGGTCGCATAGAGCTGCGGGCTCTGCATCAACTTGTCCGCCACCAGAATGTTGACCATGCCGCGGCCGTCGCGATCGGTGCGCATGAAATCCTTTAGCGCCAGCGCGGGCTCGCCGAAAAACTTGGTCCCGCCCTGGTTTTCCAGCACCAGAAGCTGGCGCTGGATGGTTCCGACGGTCTGCTTCGAGACATTTCCGTATTGCGTTGTCAGTTCGGCGGCGTGTTCGGCGATAAAGGACAGGATCGCGCGCAGGTCCTTCATGTCGAGCAGCAGCAGCCCCTGCTCGTCGGCGACCTTGAAGGCGATGTTCAGCACGCCCTCCTGGACGTCGTTCAAATCCATCATGCGGGCGAGCAGCAGCGGTCCCATTTCCGAGACCGTGGCGCGCACCGGATGGCCCTGCTCCCCGAACACATCCCAAAACACCGTCGAGAACTGGTCCGGCTGGAAGGTAAGGTGCATTTCCCTGGCGCGCTTGAGGATGAAATCCTTGGGTTCACCGGCTTCCGAGATGCCGGAGAGGTCGCCCTTGATGTCGGCCGCGAACACGGGAACGCCGGCCCGGGCAAATCCCTCGGCCATCACCTGGAGCGACACGGTTTTTCCGGTTCCGGTGGCTCCGGTAACGAGGCCGTGGCGGTTGGCAAGCCCAAGCGTCAGCCAGGCCGGCTGCTCACTCTTGCCTATGAAAATTTTCTCGTCGGTATCGCCCGTCTTGGTCTCGGTCGTTGCCATCGCATCGCCTCTTCGCGTGCATGAGGAGCTTCTCGTCGCCAGGCGACGTTACCTTAGCTCATCTTGCAAGCCCGGCGAAACCGGTCAACGGCTTTTACAACATCCGAAACCGGCTCGGCCAAACGAGTTCGACCCCGGCGACGTAGCCGTTCACTACGAAAGTTGGAACAACGCACCCGCCGTGACGAAACCAACGTGAATTTCATGATCGCTCTTGCATCGTTGCAACAGTTGCAGTGCGATTGAATATGAATCTTGCATTCGAACGTGGTCATCGCTTGTAATTCCTTTCGTAGAAGATCAAGATAAATTCAAACAAGTATCCGGCAAACAACCGGCTGAGGGCGGGGCAATATGGACGAACTGGTTGAGCAGCTGGCTGCAAAGGCCGGCATCGATAAGGCTGTCGCTGAAAAAACCATCGGCATCATTCTGGGTTTCCTCCGCAAGGAGGGGCCCTCCGACAAGGTCCAGGCGCTGATCGACAGGATTCCAGGCGCGGAGAGTGCCGTGGAAGCTTCGAACAGGGGCGGCGGCCTCAGCGGATTGATGGGCGGCGGCCTGATGGCGCTCGGCAGCCGGCTGATGGGGCTCGGTCTGGGCATGGGTGAAATTCAGAATGTTGCCCGTGAACTTTTCAAGTTCGGCCGCGACAGAATTGGAGCGGATCAGATGGGCGAGATCATTTCAGGGACACCGGGCCTCAGTCAGTTCGCCTGAAGCACCTTTTGTTTGAAGCACATTCGTCTAAAGCACCTTTATCACATCGAGTATCATGACATATCCGCTCTCCCAGATCGAAGGAATGACCGCCTTCGCCGCATCCAAACTGAAAAAGCTCGGCATTCGCACCACGGAAGCGCTGCTTGAGGCTGCTCACACCGTGAAGGGGCGCAAGGATCTGTCGGCGAAAACCGGTATCAGCGAGCAGCAACTGCTCGAATGGGCCAATTTTTGCGACTACATGCGCATCCCCGGCATGGGCAAGGCCAAGACCGGGCTGCTGCGCGCCGCCGGCGTCACTACGGTTCGCGAACTGGGGCTGCGCAATCCGGCGCGGCTGGCGCAGAGCATGAAAGACATAAATACCCGGCGCAAGCTCGTCCACGTTTTGCCTTCGGAGAAGTCGGTGGAGCAAATCATCCAGAAGGCGCGCAAGCTGCAGCCGAAGATTACCTACTGAGCCAAGTGCCGTAGGGTGGGCAAAGGCGCTCTTGCGCCGTGCCCACCAATTTATCCGGGATGCGGAATTCAATGGTGGGCACGCCACCGGACGTGCTTCGCACGTCAGGCGGCTTTGCCCACCCCACGCGTCCATGCGAGAACTTGACTCCCTCAATCGGACCGCGCAAAGCGACCGCATGATCGCGACCAGCTCCAGACCTGCCCCGGCGGATCATCCGGTATTGCCCGCGCTGCTGGCGCGGCCCTATCCGGCGGTGATGGGCGTGCTCAACCTCACGCCGGATTCCTTTTCCGATGGCGGGCAGTTTATGACGCCAGAAAGCGCGCTGGCGCAGGCCGGGCGCATGATCACGGAGGGGGCCGACGTCATCGATATCGGCGCGGAATCCACCCGGCCCTATGGCGCGCAGCCGGTTTCCGCCGAGGACGAGTTGCAGAGACTGCAACCGGTGCTGGGCGACGTGGTGGCCCTGGGCAGGCCTGTCTCCATCGACAGCATGAAATCGGCTGTGGTCGCGTGGGCGCTTGGTGCCGGGGCCGCCATCGCCAACGACGTCTGGGGCCTGCAGCGCGACCCCGGCATGGCCCCGGTGATCGCGGAACACAAGGCAGCTGTCATCGTGATGCACAACCGTGACCGCGCCGATCCGGCCATCGATATCATCCGGGATATCGAGGCATTTTTCGCCCGCTCGCTCGACATCGCGGCACGGGCGGGCATTTCCGGCAGCCATATCGTGCTGGACCCTGGCATCGGTTTCGGCAAAACCCCTGAGCAAAGCATAACGGTGCTCGCCCGGCTCGATGAACTGCGCGAGTTCGGTCTGCCCCTGCTGGTCGGGGCATCGCGCAAGCGCTTCATCAGCACCGTTACGCCATCGGAGCCGCATCAACGGCTTGGCGGCTCGATCGCGGCGCATGTTCTGGCTGCGCGAAAGGGTGCCCGGATCATCCGCACCCACGATGTGTCGGAAACCGTACAAGCCCTGCGCGTGGCGGCGGCGATCGAGGAGCGACGATGACCGACACGATCTTTATCACCGGCGTGGTGATCCACGCCCGTCATGGCGTGATGGACCATGAAACCGAGGTTGGGCAGCGCTTCGTGATCGATCTCGAACTTGGCATCGACCTTTCCGATTCCTCGCGCACCGATCGCCTCGTCGACACGGTTTCCTATTCCAGCGTGGTCACGACCGCGACCGCGGCGTTCAAGAACGCCAACTACAAGCTGCTGGAACGCGCCGCCGGCGCCGTCGCCGATGCCATTCTGGCCGCGTTTGCCCGCGTCAGCGCCATCAAGGTCACCGTGCACAAGCCGCACGCGCCGATCGCCGCGATCTTCGACGACGTCGGCGTGGTTCTCACCCGCACGCGAAAATAGGCCTGATATGGCCGACGTCCTGATCGCGCTCGGGGGCAATGTCGGGGATGTCCGCGGCAACTTTCGCAAGGCGATCGGCAACATCTGCGGCATGACGCAGGCGGCCTTGCTGGCGCGCTCTTCCGATTACGCCACGCCGCCATGGGGTGAGGAGCAGCAGGACCGCTTCATCAATGCCTGCATCGAAATTGAAACCAGCCTCGACCCGCACGCGCTGCTGTTTACCCTGCACAAGATCGAAAAAAAGTTCGGCCGCGACCGCACCAAAGAAACCCGCTGGGGTCCGCGCACCCTCGACCTCGATCTGATCGCCTATGACGACGTTGTCATCGACAAACCGGAGCTGACACTGCCGCACCCCCGCCTGTTCGAACGCGCCTTCGTGCTGGTGCCGCTGTCGGAGATCGCGCCGGACCGTGTCATCGCGGGACGGACCGTGAAGCAAGCGCTGGCCGGCCTGACGACCGAGGGAATCGAGCGGCTGCCGGAGCTCGGCTGACATTGTATTGGCCGTTCGCACGTGGCAATTTCCGGGACAAGTGCAAAAACGGCTCCCGGGAGCGATCCGCTGAATGACATCTGCAACTGACGACCTGCGGCTGGCCGCCGATTTTGCGCCAGCGACCTACGACGACTGGCGCAAGCTGGTCGATGGCGTGCTGAAGGGCGCGCCGTTCGAAAAACTGGTCGGCAAGACCTACGACAATCTGCGCATCGATCCGATCTATCAGCGCGCGCGCGACGCCTCGCCGATCGCCGGCCGCGCTCAGGCTGCGCCGTGGCAGATCATGCAGCGCATCGATCATCCGGATGCAGCGCAGGCCAATGCGCAGGCGCTGCACGACCTCGAGAACGGCGCCAACGGCCTGCAGCTTGAATTTGCCGGCGGTCCGGGCGCCCGCGGCTTTGGCATTGCCGATGCGGCCCAGGAGACAATGGCGCGGGTGCTTGGGGGTGTCATTTTCGACGCCGGGATCGCCATCGCGCTCAATCCGGTGCTCGGACGCGACAATGCCGGCGTGAACATCGCCAACCTGATCGATGCGCTCGGCTTCGAGCCCGCGAAAGTCGACATACGGTTCAATTATCAGCCGCTAAGCACCATGGCGGTGCGCGGTGCGACGCCGGCGCCGTGGTCCGAAATGGCGCCGCCTTTTGCAAAGATGATCCACGATCTGATGGATCGCGGCTTCAAGGGACCGTTTGCGCTCGCGGATGGCCGCCCCGTCCACGACGCCGGCGGATCGGAAGCGCAGGAACTTGCCTTCGCGCTTGCGGTCGCGGTCGCCTATCTGCGCGCCCTGGAGGCCAGCGGCATCGCACTCGAGGTTGCCCGAGCGGCGATATCTTTTCGGCTGATCGCCGACGCCGATCAATTCCTGACCATGGCGAAATTCCGTGCACTGCGTCTGGTGTGGGCGCGGGTCGAGCAAAGCTGCGGGCTGACGCCCAGGCCGGTCTTCATCGCCGCCGAAACCGCGTGGCGGATGCTGACCCAGCGCGACCCCTATGTGAACATGCTGCGCGCGACCATCGCGACGTTTTCCGCAGGGCTCGGCGGCGCTGACAGCATTACCGTGCTCCCGCATACGCTGGCGCTGGGATTGCCGGACGGATTCGCGCGGCGCGCGGCGCGCAACACCCAACTGGTGCTGCTGGAGGAATCCAATCTCGCCAGGGTCGCCGACCCCGCCGCCGGCTCCGGCGGCATCGAGGCGCTGACGCAGCAACTTTGCGAAGCGGCGTGGACATTGTTTCAGGAAATCGAAAACGCCGGCGGCGTATTCGCGGCACTCGAACAGAACCTGATCCAGCGCAAGGTCGCGGCGACGCGGGCGACACGTGAGGCCCATATCGCGAGGCGTAGGGAGGTGCTGACCGGCGCCAGCGAATTCCCCAATCTGCACGAGAACTCATGTCGCGGTGCTGGATGCGGCGCCCGTTGCCCCGGCGCCCTACGGCGAAACCAAGATCACATTCGATGCGCTGCCGCCGATGCGGCTCGCCGCGCCGTTCGAAACACTGCGCGACAAGTCGGACGGAATTCTGAAAAAAACCGGCGCGCGGCCAAAGGTGTTTCTCGCCAATCTCGGCACGCCGGCGGATTTCACCCCGCGCGCGACCTTTGCCAAGAGTTTTTTCGAGACTGGCGGCATCGAGGCTGTTGATACAGAGGGGTTCTCCGATCCCACTGCACTCGCTACCGCCTTCAAAGCCTCTGGCGCGGCCCTCGCCTGCCTGTGCTCCTCCGACAAGGTCTATGCCCGGCAGGCCACCGCAACCGCAAAGGCCCTTCAAGCCGCCGGGGTAAGACATATCTATCTGGCAGGCCGGCCCGGCGAGCAGGAAGCCGCGTACCGCGCGGCCGGCGTTAACGATTTTGTTTTTGCCGGCGGCGACGCGCTGGCCACGTTGCAGGATGTTTATAAACGATTGGATCAAGCATGACGGCGACCAACCCTGTTCTGACCGGCGGCTGCCAATGCGGCGCGGTTCGCTTTGCGCTGTCGGCGGCGCCGGCGAAGATCAGCATCTGTCATTGCCGGATGTGCCAGAAGGCGAGCGGCGCGCCATTCGCGTCCTTCGCCGACACACCGCACGAGCATTTTGCCTGGACCCGCGGAAAACCGGCGGCGTTCCGGTCCTCGTCGATCGCCGAGCGCGATTTCTGCGCCGCCTGCGGCACGCCCTTGAGCTTTCGCCGCATCGGCGGTCCCAGGATCGAGATCATGACCGGCGCGTTCGACCGGCCGGATCGGGTGGTGCCGACCCTGCAATATGGAACCGAGTCGCGGCTGGGCTGGGTCGGGACCATCGTCAACCTCCCGAGCAAGACCACGCTGCAGAATTACGGCCCGGAAAAGCTCGGCGAAATCGCCAGCCACCAGCATCCGGACCATGACTAAGGCGGCCGAAATCATGGTAGTATCGGCGCGAAATTATAGACGCGTCATGCCCGGGCTTGTCCCGGGCATCCACGTCTTTCTTGGGTTCAGGAAGCAAGTCGTGGATGGCCGGGACAAGCCCGGCCATGACGGAAGAAACGAATAGATAGATGACCCGAATTCCGAATTTCGTGGATATCGACTTTGAGACGGCACCCGCCTCTGGCACGCCATTGCGCGGTGAACCGTGGCTCACGCCCGAAGGCATCCCGGTAAAGTCCGGCTACAACGAAGCCGACCTGCAGGGCATCGACTTTCTCGAGACCTGGCCCGGCATCGCGCCCTATCTGCGCGGCCCCTACCCCACCATGTATGTCAACCAGCCCTGGACCATCCGGCAATATGCCGGCTTCTCCACGGCGGAGGATTCCAACGCATTCTACCGCCGCAACCTTGCCGCCGGGCAAAAGGGCCTTTCGGTCGCGTTCGATCTTGCCACCCATCGCGGCTATGACTCCGATCACCCCCGCGTCACCGGCGATGTCGGCATGGCCGGGGTCGCCATCGATTCGATCTACGACATGCGCACGCTGTTCTCAGGCATCCCGCTCGACCGGATGAGCGTGTCGATGACCATGAACGGCGCGGTGCTGCCGATCCTGGCGCTGTTCGTCGCCGCGGCCGAGGAACAGGGCGTGCCGCCGGAGAAACTCTCAGGGACCATTCAGAACGACATTCTGAAAGAGTTCATGGTGCGCAACACCTACATCTATCCGCCGGCGCCCTCGATGCGGATCATCTCCGACATTTTCGCCTACACCTCGCAAAAAATGCCGAAATACAATTCGATCTCGATCTCCGGCTATCACATGCAGGAAGCCGGCGCGACGCAGGACCTCGAACTCGCCTATACGCTGGCCGACGGCGTCGAATATCTCCGCGCCGGCCTCGCCGCGGGCCTCGACGTCGACCGCTTCGCACCGCGGCTATCGTTCTTCTGGGCCATCGGCATGAACTTCTTCATGGAAGTCGCGAAGATGCGCGCCGCGCGATTGCTGTGGGCGAAGCTCCTGACGCAGTTCAACCCGAAGGATCCGAAATCGCTGTCGCTGCGCACCCATTGCCAGACCTCGGGTTGGTCGCTGACCGCGCAGGACGTCTATAACAACGTGATGCGCACCACCATCGAGGCGATGGCGGCGACGCAAGGCCATACCCAATCGCTGCACACCAACGCGCTCGACGAGGCCTTGGCGCTGCCGACCGATTTCTCGGCCCGGATTGCGCGCAACACGCAATTGTTCCTGCAGCAGGAGAGCGGCACCAACCGCATCATCGACCCCTGGGGCGGCTCCTATTATGTCGAGCGGCTGACCCACGATCTCGCGGCAAAGGCCTGGGGCCATATCCAGGAGGTCGAGGCACTCGGCGGCATGGCCAAGGCGATCGAGGCCGGGGTCCCGAAACTGCGGATCGAGGAAGCCTCCGCCAAGACCCAGGCGCGGATCGATGCCGGCAAGCAGGCGGTGATCGGCGTCAACAAGTTCAAGCCCGTGGATGAAGCGCCGATCGACGTGCTGAAGGTGGAGAATTCCACCGTGCGGCGGCTGCAAATCGACAAGCTGGCACGGCTGAGAAAAGAGCGCGACCAGAAAGAGGTCGATGCCGCGCTGGCGGCGCTGACCCGCAGTGCCGGCGAAGGCAACGGCAATCTGCTGGCGCTCGCCATCGACGCCGCGCGCGCAAAGGCCACCGTCGGCGAAATCAGCGATGCGATGGAAAAGGTGTTCGGCCGGCATCGTGCCGAAATAAAATCCATCACCGGCGTCTACAAGCGGGAGGCGTCCACCATGTCCAACCGGGTCGAAAAGGTGCAGGCGCTGATCGACGCCTTCGAGGACGCCGAGGGCCGCCGCCCGCGCATCCTGGTCGCCAAGATCGGCCAGGACGGCCACGACCGCGGCCAGAAGGTGATCGCGTCGGCCTTCGCCGATGTCGGCTTCGACGTCGATATCGGGCCGTTGTTCGCCACCGCCGACGAGGCGGCGCGGCAGGCGGTGGAGAACGACGTGCATATCCTCGGGCTGTCGTCGCTGGCAGCGGCCCATCTCACCGCGGTGCCCGAACTGAAAGCCGCGCTGAAGAAGCACGGCCGCGACGACATCATGATCATCATCGGCGGCGTGGTGCCGCCGCAGGACTACGACGCGCTCTACAAGGCCGGCGCCGAGGCGATCTTCCCGCCAGGCACGGTGATCGCCGATGCCGCGGACGAGCTGATCCACAAGCTCAATGCCCGAACTCGGGCACAGCGAAGCGGCGGAGTGAGATGAGCGCTTTTTCTGAAACGACGCTGCCTTCGGTTACGGATCGGTTTGGGCATATCGCGTCGATGATCGACGAGACCGAAAAAGCGCTGTCCGGAATTTCTCAACAGAACTCGCCGGCGATCGAAGGAGGCGGCTTGCTTTGGAGCGAATGCTGGAAATCATCAGCGTAGCTTCCGATCACATTCCCGCAACCCTGAAAGCAGCTGAGCAGGATGGCGATTGGCAAGCCATCGCCGCCATCGGCCAGCGCCTCGAAAATACACGCGATCGGGTCGAGGCTGACGTGCTCTGGTCGATATCGCACGATAAGCTTCCGGCACTCAAAGCATCTGCAGAACGCCACCTTCGCGAACAGCATAACGAGCAGTTACCGTCATCCTGAGGTGCTCGCCCTCTTGGGCGAGCCTCGAAGGATGGACGCGAAGTCGTGACCCATCCTTCGAGACGCCGCGCAAGCGCGCGGCTCCTCAGGGATGACGGCAGTGTTGTGGAGCGAATCGCGCAACGTTAGCCGCACCAGCGCAACTTGCGACGACCCCCTGAAGATGCATAATACTCCCATCACAAGAGCGCCCGATTTCACCAGCGCCTTTCCGGGAGAAACGTCATGCCCAAAATCACGCGCCGCGCGTTCGCGGCTTCATCCGCCGCTGTAGCCGCCACCGCGGGCCTCGGCCTGAAACCCAGCTTCGCACAGGCCTATCCGGCGCGCCCGGTTACCGTGATCGTGCCGTGGGGCGCGGGCGGCGGTACCGACGCCACCGCGCGCATCGTCGCCGCACTGCTGGAAAAGGACCTCGGCCAGCCCTTCAACGTGGTCAACCGCACCGGCGGTTCCGGCGTGGTCGGCCATTCGGCGATCGCGAGCGCACCGCCCGACGGCTACACCATCGGCATGATCACGGTGGAAATCTCGATGATGCACTGGCAAGGGCTGACCGAGCTCGGGCCAACGAGCTACACGCCGCTGGCGCTGATGAACGAGGACCCGCCCGGCATTTCGGTGAACGCGTCCTCGCCGTACAAGACCGTCAAGGAACTCGCCGATGCCATCAAGGCATCGCCGCCCGGCAAGATGAAAGCCTCGGGCACCGGCCAGGGCGGCATCTGGCATCTGGCGCTGGTCGGCTGGATGAAGGCGATGGGACTTCCGGCCAACCAGGTCGGCTGGGTGCCGTCGAACGGCGCAGCACCGGCGATGCAGGACCTCGCGGCGGGCGGGCTCGACATGACGACCTGCTCGATCCCGGAAGCCCGCGCGATCATCGAAGCCGGCAAAGCGCGGGCGCTCGCCGTCATGGCCCCGGCGCGCAACCCTTCATTCCCGGATGTGGCGACGCTGAAGGAGGCGATGGGCATCGACTATGCCACCGGCGCATGGCGCGGCATTGCCGGTCCGAAAGGCCTGCCCCCCGAGATCGCTACAAAACTCACCGCGTCGCTGCAGAAGGTCTACGACTCCAAGGAGTTCAAGGACTTCATGAGCAACCGCGGCTTTGGAACGGTGTGGGGCAATGCCGCCCAATTCGCGGCCTTCATGGAGAAGGGCGACGCCCAGATGGGCGACGCGATGAAGGCCGCCGGTCTCTCCAAGACCTGATCCGCATCAGCGGCGAGCGCCAACGCGCTCGCCGTCCTATCTCGTTCGCGAGGCTTGTTCATGCGTCTACCCGATCGCGTCACGGGATTGTTTCTCGTTGGCCTTGGCACAGCCGCCGCCTATGGCGGCTGGCTGCTGCCGCCGGTACCCGGCCAGCCGGTCGGGCCCAACGTATTCCCGCTGGTGATCGGCAGCGGTCTTGCGCTTTGCGGGCTCGCGATCGCGTTCGGCATCGGCCACACCTTCGAGGAGGAAACCGAGATCATTCCGGTCGAAGGCGGCCAGGCCGCAGCACCGACCGGCAAGCTGTACGGACTGCGCGTTTTGCTTCCGCCCGCGCTGCTGCTGTTCTATGTGCTGGCGGCCGACCGGCTCGGCTTCATCATCACGGCCGCGCTGATCGTGTTCGCGACATCGACCGCGCTCGGCGCGCGGTGGAAGCTCTCGCTTCCACTCGCCGTGCTGGCGCCGATCGGCATCCACCTGATTTTCAGCAAGATGCTGCGCGTGCCGCTCCCGGCCGGGCTGCTGCCGATGCCATGGTGATGCGATGCTGAAAACACTGATCGAGGCGCTGGCGCTGATATCGACCTGGGAGGTCATCATCGTGACGTTGCTGGCGTCGATCTACGGCCTGGTGGTCGGATCGTTGCCGGGCCTTTCCGCCACCATGGCGACCGCGCTGCTGGTGCCGGTGACATTCTATCTCTCGCCGATCGCTGCGATTGCGGCAATCGTGGCGGCTTCCTCGATGGCGATCTTCTCCGGCGACATTCCCGGCGCACTGTTGCGCATACCCGGAACGCCGGCTTCGGCGGCGTATGCGGACGAAGCCTATGCCATGACGCGCAAGGGGCAGGCCGAATTAGCGCTTGGCGCAGGCGTGTGGTTTTCAGCCGTCGGCGGCATCGCCGGCACGCTCTCGCTGATGATCCTGGCGCCGCCGCTCGCCGAGATCGCGCTGTCGTTTTCGACCTTCGAATATTTCTGGCTCGCCTTCCTCGGCCTGATGTGCGCCACGCTGGTAGCGCGCTCGTCGCCGGTAAAAGCCATCGCCGCGATGCTGCTCGGCCTGCTGGTCTCCTGCATCGGGATCGAGAATCCGGGGGGCGTGCCGCGCTTCACCTTCGGCTTCATCGACCTGTTCGGCGGCATCGAGCCGATCCCGGCGCTGGTCGGCGTGTTCGCGGTGGCGCAGGTGATGCGCGCGATGATGACCCCCGAGCCGCCGCCGCTGCCGAAGCGCAAATTCGGAAGCATCATGGCGGGCCAGTGGAGGCTCACCAAGCTGTATCACTGGCAGATGACGCGCGGAAATATCGTCGGCATCATCATCGGCGTGCTGCCGGGCGCCGGCGCCGACATGGCGGCCTGGGTCTCCTACGCGATGTCGAAGAAATTTTCCAAGACGCCGGAGAAATTCGGCACCGGGCATGTCGAGGGGCTGGTCGAAGCCGGCGCCAGCAACAACGCCAGCGTCGCGTCCGGCTGGGTGCCTTCGCTGCTGTTCGGCATTCCCGGCGACACCATCGCGGCGATCGCGATCGGCGTGCTCTACATGAAAGGGCTCAACCCCGGCCCGACGCTGTTCACCGAAAAAGCCTCGAGCATGTATGCCATCTACTTGCTGTTCATCATTGCCAACATCATCATGATCCCGTTCGGGATCATCATGATCCGGATGGCGGTGCACATCCTGCGCGCGCCGCGTTCCTCGGTGATGCCGGTGATCATGCTGTGCTGCGCGGTCGGCTCGTTCGCGATCGGCAACAACCTGTTCGGCGTGATCACCGTCGCGTCCTTCGGCCTGATCGGCTACGTCATGGAGGAGAACGGCTATCCGGTGGCCGCCATGGTGCTCGGCATTGTGATGGGCACCATGGTCGAGCAGGCCTTCGTCACCTCGCTGATCAAATCCGACGGCAGCATCCTGCCGTTCTTCGAACGGCCGATCTCGGCAGGACTTGCGGCCTGCACGATCGCCGCCCTCGCCTGGCCGCTGTTCGTGTGGATCAAGCGCAAGTTGATGCCGGCTCAGCAAGCGGCCGCGGCGGAGTAGAGGTGTACATAGGCGCCACGATGCTCAGTTCACCTCTCCCGTTTTCGGGATCGGTGGCAGCCTCGTCGCGGTGCTGACAAGGCAAGATATTTTGACTAACCTGCAATGCGAACCGTCAAGGCGGGTGGACAGGGCCCACGAGAGGAGATCGATGAGCACAGCAAAAAACGCTCTGGCCCGGAAGAGTGGTGCCCTGATCCATGTTCGTTCCGGCGACATGGTCGTCGAAGCCTTGCGCCAGATGCGCGACAACCGGGTCCGGTCGGTACTGGTCATCGACGACGACGTGCTGGTCGGTATCGTGACGCAGGGCGACTGCGCCATCAAAGTGCTGCTGCCCGGGCTCGATGCGAAGCAGACGCCGGTGGACCAAGTGATGACGGCCAACCCGGTGACGGTCAAGCCGGACGATCCGCTGGAAGGCTGCATGGCAATGATGGCTGCGCGCGGTTTTCGCCATCTGCCAGTGCTGGACGCGGGCAAGGTCGTGGGCGTGATTTCAATCGGAGACGTCGTCAAGAACATCATCCGGGATTTGGAGCACAACGTGGACGACCTGATGGGCTACATCATGAAGGACGGCCCCGGGGGCTGACAGACGAACCGCGGTGTCCTCGCGCCCCCGTCCGCGATCCTGCGGCGGGTCTAGTTCTTCTACGGTTGAAAGCCGCTCGCCGAGGTGGTCCGGCCGCCACCACGCGAAAGGTTGTTTTCTGATCTCTCGCAAGAGACTTTGGCTCAGCCCGGTCCCTGCTGCCGTTTCTAATTACGTGAGCGATGCGTTAGGCGGTCGCCGCGATCGCCCGCTTCACGTCATCGGATGCCACCGCGTAATAAGTGACTTGGTGAGAAATGACCGCTTGTGGCCCGAAGCGTCATTTGGCGGCGACGCAGCAATTCGGTCGCTATTGGTGCATAGCGGACTCAGGCAGGCCCGTGCACCCGGCAGATTTATGGGTTCACGGCCTAGTCAAGCCGCGACACTACCGGTCTGAACGGCACCGAAGCCATGCGCGGCATGCGCAGCCCGGCACCATCGCACCCCATTGTCCAGGCCCCCTCCCCGGGCGCATGATTGGACCTTCTCCACCTTAGGAGCGGCTCCCATGCACGACATCGTCATCCGCGGCGGCAGCATCATCGATGGGAGCGGCGCGCCCGCGTTCACCGGCGACGTGGCGATTGCGGGAGGACGCATCGCGGCGGTCGGCGGCAAGCAGGGCCCGGCGCGGCGCGAGATCGACGCCGACGGGCTCCTCGTCACGCCTGGCTGGGTCGACGTGCACACGCATTACGACGGGCAGGCGATGTGGGACCCGCTGCTCGCGCCCTCGTGCTGGCACGGCGTCACCACGGTGATGTTCGGCAATTGCGGCGTCGGCTTCGCGCCGGTGAAGAAGGAGCATCGCGGCGCGCTGATGGACCTGATGGAAGGCGTCGAGGAGATCCCCAATCCGGTGCTCGCCGCCGGCCTCAACTGGGAATGGGAAACGTTCCCGCAATACATGGATGAGCTCGACCGCCGGCCGCGCGCGATCGATGTCGCGGCGCAGATTGCGCATTTGCCGCTGCGCGTCCACGTCATGGGCGACCGCGCGGTGCGGCGCGAGGCCGCGACGCCGGATGACATAGCGACAATGCGCGACCTCACCGTCGAGGCGCTGCGCTCAGGCGCGTTCGGCTTCACCACGTCGCGCACCGACTCCCACAAGACGCCGGACGGCGACCTGGTGCCGTCGCGCGATGCCGACGATCATGAGTTGCTCGGCATCGGTCAGGCGCTGGGCATCACCGGCACCGGCGCGTTCGGCATGAATTCCGACTTCGACGATGAGGACTACGAACTGCGCTGGATGCGCAAGCAGGCCAGGGCCACGGGCCGGCCGGTCTGGTTCCTGCTCACCGACCGCTACACGGACCCCGGACGCTGGCGCCGCCTGATGAAGGCCGTGCACGCGGCGCGCGCCGAAGGGTTGCCGGTAACCGCGCAAATGGCGGGGCGGCCGATCGGCGTGATGATGGGCATCGGCACCGCGCTCAATCCGTTCACGGTGCGGCCGACCTACAAGCAGATCGAGAGCCTGCCGATCGAGGAGCAGCGCCGGCGGCTGCGCGACCCGGAGATGCGGCGGGCGATCCTCGCCGAAAGGCCATCGGAGGCAGAAGTCGCCAAGCTCGCGCAGTTCCGCCAGCTCGTCACCACGCGCTTCGACAAGTTCTTCACCATGGGCAATCCGCCCGACTACGAGCCCGGCCCGGAGAAGAGCGTTGGTGCAATCGCCGCGCGCGAAGGCCGCACGCCGGACGAGGTGGCGTACGACTACATGCTCGAGGACGGCCAGTATCTCTACTTCCCGGTGGTGAACTATGTGACCGGCGACCACGAGCCGATCCGCGAGATGCTCAACGACGCGGCCTGCCTGCTCGGCCTCTCCGACGGCGGCGCGCATTGCACCTCGATCATCGATGCGGGCGTGCCCAGCTACATGCTGACCCACTGGGGCCGCGACCGCACCCGCGGTCCGAAGTTGCCGCTGGAAATGCTGGTGAAGCGCCAGACCAGCGAGACCGCGAATTTCTTCGGGCTGACCGATCGCGGTCGCCTCGCGCCCGGTCTGCGCGCCGACGTGAACGTGATCGACTTTAACGGCATGCGCATGCAGAAGCCCGAGCTGATCCACGACATGCCGGCGAACGGCCGGCGCTTCGTGCAGCGCGTCACGGGCTACGAGGCGACGGTTGTCGCAGGCCAGCCGATCTTCGAGCGCGGCGAGCATACCGGCGCACTGCCCGGCAAGCTGGTGCGTGCGCCGCGGAGCGGGGAGGCCTTGTAGGCGGCGGAGTAGCGGCGCGGCCGGCAGGCCGCGAATCTTGACAAACTAGT
Organism: uncultured Alphaproteobacteria bacterium; assembly: GCA_963710045.1. GTDB lineage: Bacteria > Pseudomonadota > Alphaproteobacteria > Rhizobiales > Xanthobacteraceae > Bradyrhizobium. Next base: position 27,506 of record CAVPZO010000001.1, read on the forward strand.
CTAGTCAGACTAGTTTTATTGCTATGAAACACGTCGGCATCTTCGAAGCCAAGACCCATTTGTCCAGCCTGCTCGACGAGGTCGAGAAAGGCGGCGAAGTCACGATCACGCGGCACGGCAAGCCGGTGGCAAGGCTTGTGCAGGCGGAGGTCGGGCCCTCGCCCGAAGTGATCGCAAAGCGGCGCAAGGCGATCGCGGATCTGCGCGCCATGGCCAAAAAACGCGGCATCACCGTGTCGCATGACGAGATCAAGTCCTGGATTGAAGACGGCCGGCATTGATCGTCGTCGATGCATCATTTTTTGTCGCCTTGCTCCTCAACGGGCCTCGACAGACTGCCAAGGATAAAGTTTGGGATATTTTGGAAACTGATTTCGCCCTTGTACCTGCGCATTGGCCTAATGAAGTGGCGAACGCGCTGAGGCGCGCGGTCCGGACGAAACGCCTCGCACGTCCCGACATCGAGCCGACGGTCAGCCGGCTTCTTGCTTTCGACATCCGTCTTGCAGTGCCGCCAAAGGTGGAGGACATCACGACGTTGGTTGAGGACGCGTTGCGCTTCGATCTCTCGGTATACGACCTGCAGTATATCAGGCTGGCGCAAACCCATCGCGTTGCGCTGGCGACAATGGACGAAGCCATGAGATTGGCCGCGCAGCAAATGAACATCGCTGTGCTGCCTGAATGACCATGGCTGGGAGTTCCGCCCTCTCAGATATCGCCGCCGATCTCCGGACCGGCCACCGCGCGGCGCTGGCACGCGCGATCACGCTGATCGAGAGCCGGCGCGCCGATCATCAGGCCGCGGCGCGCGAACTGGTGCAGGCACTGCTGCCCGATACCGGCCACGGCATCCGCGTCGGCATCACCGGCTCGCCCGGCGTCGGCAAATCCACCACCATCGACGTGCTCGGCATGATGCTGATCGAGCGTGGTCACAAGGTCGCGGTGCTGGCGGTGGACCCCTCCTCCGCGCGCACTGGCGGCTCGATCCTCGGCGACAAGACCCGGATGGCGCGGCTGTCGGCCTCCGATTCTGCCTACATCCGGCCCTCGCCGGCCTCCGGCACGCTCGGCGGCGTGGCTGCGAAAACCCGCGAGGCGATGCTGCTGTGCGAGGCGGCGGGTTTTGATGTGGTGCTGGTGGAGACCGTCGGCATCGGCCAGTCCGAGACCGCGGTGTGCGACATGACGGACTTTTTCCTGGCGCTGATGCTGCCCGGCGCCGGCGACGAGTTGCAGGGCATCAAGAAGGGCCTGGTCGAGCTTGCCGACATGATCGCGGTCAACAAGGCCGATGGCGACAACGTCAAGCGCGCCAATCTGGCGGCGGCCGAATATCGCGGCGCGCTGCATATCCTGTCGCCGCGCTCGGAGCACTGGCATCCGCCGGTGCTGACCTATTCGGCGCTCATGGGTACGGGGATCGACGCGCTATGGCAGAAGGTTCTGGATCACCGCACCGCGATGAAGGCGTCCGGCGATTTCGATGCGCGCCGCCGGCAGCAGCAGGTGAAATGGATGTGGTCGATGCTGGAGCAGCGGATGCTGGCGCGGCTGCGCGCCGATCCTTCCATGCGCGCGAAAGTGAAAAAGACCGAAGCCGAGGTGGCCGACGGCCGCATCACCCCGGCGCTTGCGGCGGAGCAGATCGCGGAGATGCTGAAATGACTGGGGTCGCCGCCGCATATCCCACGTCGTCCCCGCGAAGGCGGGGACCCATAACCCCTGGCTCACAATTTCCGGCGAGACGTTCCAACAAGGACACTAACGCTATCCGCATCATCGGCGACACGGCGTATGGGTCCCCGCCTTCGCGGGGACGACAATCTTGACCTCTCCCCTCCGCATCCTCATCACCGGCTTCGGGCCGTTTCCCGGCGCGCCGCATAACCCCACAATACCGCTGGTGGCGCGGCTGCTGCGGCTGCGCCGGCCGGCGTTCAGTGACGTCGAACTTTCAGGACATATTTTTCCGGTGACCTACGCCGCGGTCGATCGCGAGCTGTCGGACTTGCTTAAGCGATACCGGCCGCATGCGCTTCTGATGTTCGGCCTCGCCTCCCGTACGCGCCATGTGCGAATCGAGACGCGCGCCCGCAACGCCGTCACCATGCTGTGGCCCGACGCCGATCACACCCGGGTGCGCAACGGCTCGATCGCGGGCAGCGCCGACGCAAAAATGTTCGGCCCGCACACCGCAAAGCTGTTGCGCGCGGCGCTCGGCACCGGCATCGACGCCCGCGCCTCGCGCGACGCCGGCAGCTACCTCTGCAATTATCTCAGCTGGCGTGCGATCGAGGCGACATGTGCTGACGATGACCCCCGCCTCGCCGCGTTTGTACATGTGCCGCTGGTCGCGCGCAACGGCTCATCGCAGCGCAAGGACGTGGCGCATCGGTTCACGCTGGAAGAACTGGTCGACGCCGGCGAAGCGATGTTGCTGGAGACGGTGAAGCTGGCGAGGCAGGCGGTACGCGAAATTTCTATTTCGTCTTCCGCCGCGGCGGGCCGGCCCGAGTGACTTCAATGTCTATCGTTCGTATGGAACGGCTGGGCTTAGCCTTAGCAGGCGCCAAGTATGGTGCTTGGGGCGACTCCATGGCGAAGAGCATCTCTGCCTGCCCTTCAATTCGCTTTCGACTCTTTTTTGGCTGCGTAGGTAGATTGACCCGCCCCACTTCAGGGGGGTCGAGCGTTCCAGGTAGTTCGATAGGGCTTCGTTGAAATAACATCTCAAGGGAAACAATTTGAATTTTTGATACTCGCTTTGAAGGTGGCCCGACCTCGCCGGTTGAATCTGCTTCCTTTCGCATTGTTCGCGTCGGCGGATCAACGCAAACTAAGATGCCAACTTCAGCACCTTCGCGTTGAATAACGGATTTTAGCTTGTGAATAGCATCGACTCCGACATTCAATCCTCCTTTCACTGAAACAATTGCCCTCTTTGGTTGCTCGATACCAACGCGATGATATCGAATGGCGCCGTCGATACCACCGTCAGGTCCAGGTCGATCCTTTGGAAGTCCTCCAAGCGTAATGACGGCCCATTTTTGAAATTCTAACCAATCTCTCGCGGCGAGAGCGTTTGCGCTCTCGGCGTCTTTAGGCCGTCCGTGAAGCGTATATCGATCCTTTATGCTCGGTTCAAACATACGTGCGAGACGAGTTTCGATAACATGAATCGCTAGATAGGTGATATCGATGCCGATCCATTTCCGCCGAAGCTTCTCCGCCGCTTCAATTGCTGTCCCGCAACCACAAAATGGATCAAGGACGACCTCTCCTTCGTTGGACGAAGTCAGAATAATGCGCTCAAGTAGGGACAATGGCTTCTGTGTCGGATATCCAAGACGTTCTGCGGCTGTATTGCTAATCCTCTCGATGTCGATCCAAACAGAGCCGATTTGCTTGCCCTTTGTTTCATTTAGATAGACCTTGAGACCGTCGAAGCGCGGCAGACCATCTTTTTTTAAAAGTATACGACCTTCAGCGTACCACGCCTCAAGTTGTTCAAGAGATGCTCCCCAAGAACGGTGAGGGGGAGGTTTTACACCGCGCCATTCGAATTGTCGCAAGCGGCGAACTGCAGAAACGGTCATATCTTGACCGGTATACAGTCGGCCATTTTCATCCGGTCTGTATCGACGCAACTGCTCAGGGCCATACGGCTGATATGCTGGATTTAGGGTGAAGGTTTCTCCGCGCGAATAGAGTAAGAGCGTGTCGTGCTGTCTCGGCCACATGCGGGTCTTGAAATTATGAGCATTTGAACGGAGCCAAACGATTTCATTCAAAAAACGGGCTGGTGTAAAAATCGTGTCTAGTAGCGTTTTTAGATAGTGGCTCGCGGTGGGGTCGCAGTGAAGATATAACGAACCCGTCGGCTTTAATACGCGATGCAATTCGATTAGTCGGACCGCCATCATGGCTAGGTAAGCCATCATATTGCTCCCTCTCAGAACCTTCTGAAAGGCGTCCAATAGCGCGCCCGCATCAAGGTGACGTTCGGCTGTTTCATCTAAAGCACGTTGCGATTCTTTGCCCCATCTCCAGGTGTCTTCAAACGCTCGAGCTTGTGCTTGGGATGGCCCTCCCCGCTTCGTTCCGTAAAGCAGGCTGTAGTCCGCATTCGAATTGAACGGAGGATCGAGATAAATGAGGTCTACGCTGCCGGTAGGCATTGCACGCAAGACGTCGAGGTTATCGCCGAAATAGAGCTTGTTCACTGCACGCTACTCCAAGCTGCCTCCCGAATCGGCGCATGCTGGAGATTTATTGAACAGTGAACAAAACGTAAAGACTAGAGACAAGTTTGCGAACATGGTTAATCTTGCTGCATTCATGAAATGGAACGCTGTGTCGCTTAACCCTACCTCCAACAATCGTCCCTCCGCGCCTGCTCCTTCACCATGCTCCGCCGCATTTTTGCGTTACTCCTGAGCGCGAAGTCGCAAGCGACATCCGCGAGGACAACGCGACCCATGGACGTCAATCGCCGCCATCTGATCGGGGCCTCCGCGGCCGGCGTTGCCGGCGCGCTGGCGATGTCGCCGGATGCCGCGCGGGCGGCGCCGCTGACATCCACCCTCGGGCGCGACGCAACGCAATATGGCGTGCGGCCCGGCAGCCCGGATGACCAGACCCGCCCGCTGCAGCGCGCGATCGACGAGGCGGCCCGCGCGCAAGTGCCGCTCGCGCTGCCGCCCGGCGTGTATCGCACCGGGATGCTGCGGCTTTCCAGCGGCAGCCAGTTGATCGGCGTGCGCGGCGCGACAAAACTTGTCTTCACCGGCGGCGCCTCGATGCTTCAAGGCGAAGGCGCAAGCAGCATTGGGCTTGCCGACATCACGCTGGACGGCGGCGGCATCAAGCTGCCGGACCGGCGCGGCCTGGTGCATTGCTTGGCCGGGCGCGATATCCGCATCACCGATTGCGAGATTGCAAACAGCGGCGGCAACGGCATCTGGTTCGAGAACGTCTCCGGCGACGTCAGCGGCAACATTTTCACCAGCATCGCGGTGACCGGCATCACGTCGTTCGACGCGCGGGGCTTGCTGGTGTCGCGCAACACCATTCTGGGCACCAACGACAACGGCATCGAAATCCTGCGCACCGCGATCGGCGACGACGGCACGCTGGTGCTCGACAATCGCATCGAGGACATCAAGGCCGGCCCCGGCGGCTCCGGGCAATACGGCAACGCCATCAACGCGTTTCGCGCCGGCAATGTCATCGTGCGCGGCAACCGGATTCGCAATTGCGATTATTCCGCGGTGCGCGGCAATTCGGTGTCCAACATCCAGATCACCGGCAACAGCGTCAGCAACGTCCGCGAGGTGGCGCTGTATTCCGAATTTTCCTTCGAGGGCGCCGTGATCGCCAACAACACCGTGGATGGCGCGGCGCTCGGCGTTTCCGTGTGCAATTTCAACGAAGGCGGCCGCATCGCGGTCGTGCAGGGCAACATCATTCGCAACCTGCTGCCGAAACGTCCGATCGGCACCGCGCCGGACGACGATGCCGGCATCGGCATCTATGTCGAGGCCGACAGCTCGGTGACCGGCAATGTGATCGAGAACGCGCCGTCATTCGGCATCATCGCCGGCTGGGGCAAGTACCTGCGCGACGTGGCCATCACCGGCAACGTGATCCGCAACGCCTTTGTCGGCATCGGCGTCTCGGTGGCGCCGGGCGCGGGCACGGCGCTGGTCAACAACAACATGATTTCCGGAGCGCCGCGCGGCGCGGTGGTCGGGCTCGATCACGCCCGGCCGGTGACGCCGGATCTTAGCGCCGACGGCGCGCAACGTTTTGCCCAGGTGGTGGTGGGGACCAATGCGGTGCGGCGATAGACGTCGCGGTGCCTACAGCGCGTTGCGCAGCAGCGGATAGCGTTCCTGCATCGCGGAGATATCCAGCGCCTGCTGCCAGTTGTCGTCGATCAGCGGTGTCGGCGTGACATCCTGCGAAATCGCCTGCGCGGGAACGGCCGCTTGCACGACGCTTTCTGAAACTTCCTCGCGCATCTGCGGCACGATCGGCGCTGCGACGATCTCCGGCACAAGTCGAAGCTCGGCACGCCGCGGCGGTGGCGCATAATAGCCCGACAGCGGATTGCGGCGCGGCGGTACCGGTTTGGGGCTGTTCAGCCATGAGATATCGACCGCCGAATTATCCAGCAAGGCCTCGCGGCTCGCCAGGCTGCGCCAGGTCTCCACGGCCCTCTTGGCTTCCTGGATATTTTCCAAGAACGACACTTCGCTGTGATAGCGGCGCCAGCGCCCGGTTTCGAACAGTTCGGTGAGGTGATCGAGCCGCTGCTCGGCCAGCGCGCACCATCGGTCAAGGATTTCCTGCGCGCGCGTAACGTCCGCTCGTTGTGCCATGAAAAAGTCCGCAAGGAGGAAAACGGACGCAAGACGCAACGAATCACCCCAGTCCCGGCTGATATTCTGTGGAAAACTTTTCCATTGTCCAGCGACAGCGCGAATGACGGCGCGGCTATCGACAGAAAGCGCTGCAGGTGTGACCTTTTCCTCTCAATCCACAGTCAAGTCGCGTGGCGACATGGCGGGGATGCGCGCCGCTCGTCATTGCGAGGCGCCCTTGCGACGAAGCAATCCAGTTCTTCCGCGCGCGCGAAGGGGACTGGATTGCTTCGCGGAGCCTGTCATCGGGCGGGCTTCGCGCCGACCCGTTGGCTCGCAATGACGGAGCCAAAAACGAGAAGACCCGCCCGGGGGGACAACCGGGCGGGTCAAGCTATATAAGCGCTGGGGTGGATGGGCGCTCGCGCCGTATACAGCCTCAATGGGGCGGGATAACCGCTCCCACCTGTATGGGTCGCGGCAGGGCGCCAAACGTTCAAAACGGACCTGAATTTTTTTAACTTTTTTGGCAGCGATTTTCCGGCAAAAACTTACTTTTCGGCCGGCTTTTCCGACGCCATGGCGGCCGTGGCCGGGGCTAAATCTCGTGTAGCGGGAATGGCTTGCGGCTCCGCAACCTTTGCGGCAGGCGGTTGGTCCGGCGTGGCGGCGACGGGCACCACGGCGTCCACCACCGCCGTGACCGCACTGAAGGCATCGGCTTCGCCGGCGCCGAACAGATCGTCGCGGCCGGGGAGCCCAAGGTCGCGCGCGGTCTTGATCAGGATCGCCCGCACTTCGGCTGGCGCCAGCCGAGGATTGCGCTCCATCATCAGCGCGGCGAGACCGCTGATATAGGCCGCCGAAAACGAGGTGCCCGATGTCATCTGGTACTTGCCGTCGGGCGCGGGCAGGAAAATATCGACGCCGGGCGCGACCACCGCGATGTGGCTGCCGCGATTGGAGGCCGCGAACAGCCGGTCATGCGCGTCGGTGGCGCTGACCGCGATCACGTTGGGATTGGCCGCCGGATACAGCGGTGGAGATTTCGGCCCGGCATTCCCGGAGGCTGCGACCAGAACCATGCCCCTGGTTGCCGCGGCCGCAATGCCACGCTCGACCAGCGCATCCTGCGGGCCGGCAAAACTCATATTGACGATCTGCGCGCCATGCGACGCCGCGAAGTCCAGGCTCTTCAGGACCACGAACGAGGTGCTTTCGGCGCCGCTCCGCGCCGCGCCGAATGCGCGGATCGCCAGGATGCGCGCCTTCGGCGCGCTTCCCATCAGGCGCGCGTGAGACACGATCGCGCCGGCAATGCCGGTGCCATGGACATGCGGACCCTCCTTGGCCCCGAGCGCGTCAAAACTCCCGGCGATTGCGTTCGCAAGTTCCGGATGAGCGACGTCGATTCCGGAATCGATCACAGCGACGGTGACATTGGCGCCGCGGGACAGCGCGTGCGCCTCCGGCAGCCGTAATTTGGCAAGCGCATATTGCGCGGGATCGCCTTCGGCCGGTGCGGATTTCTGGTCCTGCAGCACGTAGCGGTAGTTCAGATGCACGCCGCGCACGCCGGCGGCGGCGAGTTCGGTTCGCACGGTCTCGGCGGAACGCCGATCGGTGATGCGGAACAGGCTCATGGCGCTGCCTACAAGCGGAAAGTCCTGCGAGTCGATGCGGGTCAGGCGGTGACGCCGCGCCAGATCGTCGGCCTGCGAGGTGTCGACCTCCGCGATGATCTGGTCACTGACGTAGCGCAGGTTGACCGCGGCCTGCGCCGTGTTGCGGCGGGGTGCGCCGGCGTTCTGGCTGCGCGGCGGCGGACCGCTGGAGCCGCCGCTGCCGCCGGGATCGACGGACGAGATCGGCTGGCCGCTGCACTCGCCGCTCGAGCCGCGATAGGCATAGCTGCAGGCCGGATAGAGGTTGGGCGAATAGCGCACATAGGGCAGCGTCGGTACCACCACCGCGACGCGCGGCGTGATCGCGGGCGTCACCCTCGGCGTGATGGTGGGCGTGACGCGCGGGGTGACGATCGCCGTCACATTCGGCGTGACGCGCGCCGTCACCGACGTGGTCGTCGTCCTGACGGCGGTGGTGCTGATGTTGGTGGTCGTCCTGCCGACCGCGCTGGCGCCGACGTTGGCGGTCGTCCGGCCGACCGCCGTATTCGCGATATTGGTATTGGCGATACTGCCGCGGCCTGCGATGTTTCCGGTGGTCACTGCAACACCGGCGCCCCGCCCGGCGATGGTCGCGGTGTTGGCGGTTGTCCTGCCCACGACGTTCGGATTGATGCGCGCGGTGACGTTGGGGGTTGCCGTGAGGTTGGGGGTGCGCGTACCGATATTGAGGTTCGGCGTGCGCATGATGCTTTGCGCATGAACCGCCGGCGCATCGAGCGAGATCAGCGCAATAGCCGCGGCTGCCGCGCCCCGTCCTGCGATCCGGCGAATGATCTGACGATCTCCGATCACGCGAACTCCTCGCTCACCTGCCGGCACCGCGCCGCAAATCACTGCGCGGGGGCCGCCAGATTGATGATTTTTTCATTCTGCAGCCGGGTCATCAGGCCGGCGATTTCCTGTCGTGACATCGGCTTGTCGCCGAACTGCAGGCGGAACATGCCGCCCGCGGTGCTGTCGATGATAACAGCCTGGTTGGCGTCGAGGAACGCGGTGATATCGGACACGCGCGCATCCGGCGCGAACCGGACAAAGGCGCGCGGAGGCGATTGCTGTCCGAGCGAGCGTACGATGGTTTCCTTCGGCAGCGACGCGGTCTGGAACGTTCCGGTCTGTTGCTTCGCCAAAAACGCGCCGATCACGCCGGCCTGCAGCAGCAGCGCCAGCGCGCCCAGCGCGGCCGAGTAAGCCAGCGTGCGCGGGGACAGGCCTGCAAAAAATTCCGCGATCCGCGTGGAAATGCCAAGCGACACCGACGGCCTGCGCGCAGGCTCGGCGTCGATCGCCGCGAACAGTTTCTGCATCGGGCGCGCGGACGGCGCGCCGAGGCTCTCATTGAGCGCGATGGTTTCGGCGTATTCCTCCTGAATCGCCGCGTACTGCTTCGCAAGCAAAGGATCGCGCAGAAGCGCGTCCTCGACGCGGCGGGTATCGCGCGCGCTCAGCGTGCCGGCGGCATGCCAGGGCAGCAGCGCCTCGATGTCTCCCGGCTCTTGCTCCAGGATTTTTTTGTTCGTTGCCATCATGGCCAGCCTCGTTCCACGCCGGCTGCCTTGAGCAGATCGGCCAGTTTCTTGCGCGCATAAAACAGGCGCGTCTTCACGGTATTCTCCGGAATCCCGACGATTTCGGCTACCTCTTCCACGGATTTCTCGTGGTAGTAGACGAGATCGACGATCTCCCGATGTTCGGCGGAAAGCGACGTCAGGCACTTTCGCAACGCTTTACTCGTATCTTTTTTCTGTACCGCCACTTCGGGATCGTCGGAGGTGTCCTCGATCGCGTTGGCGGCCTCATCGTCCAGTTCGGCATCCTTCCTGCGACGCATCGCGGAAAGCGCCTTGAATTTCGTAATCGCCAACAGCCAGGTGGAAACGGCAGATCGGCCTTCGAACTTGCCCGCCTGACGCCACACATCGAGGAAGACCTCGCTGATAAGGTCTTCAGCGACCTGTTCGTTCCGCACCAGCCGCAACCCGAACCGGAACACCCTGACATGGTGCCGTCCGTACAGCACCTGCATGGCGAGCCGGTCGCCTTGGGCGATCCGAGCGATCAGGACATCGTCCGAAGCCGCTTGTGTCGCACTCAATGGCCGTCTCGCAAGGTTGGTCGGGTTGGCATGCCAGGAGGTTCGACTAGTAAGGCAAAAATCTTCTCAAACTAGCGGGAATTTGCCTGCAATCTCTGTGATATGCCGCACGCAGCGCCACCCGTGCGCCAAAACGGGACAGCAACAACGACGGCAGGGGATCTAAAGGTATCATAGTAGAGAAAACCCTTCCAGTCATCGTCCCCGGCCTGCCTAGGCCGAGTGCAGAGATTTCGCTGCACAACTTACCCGCGCACCGCCGGCCCGCAGGGACTCGCCAGCCGGCCGCCACCTTACCCGGAGTCGCCAAATTTCCATTGCGAAACAATGCCGCCAACGCCACCGCGGCGGTGGAACCCGCGGTCAAAGATACCAAACCTAAAGGCTTTTCTCCCTAAAGTTCCGCCTCGAGCTCAGCAACGGCGAAACCATGCGCACTGCCGCCTCCTCTTTCCCCAATCCGATTGCCGGCGTGTTGGACGGCGCGGATCGCATGCCGACGCCGAAGGTGCTGGCGCGCCGCGCCAAGCAGCGGCGCCAGATGCTGGGAATGATCGGCGTCAGCTATGTCATCGATGCCGCGATCCTGCTGCTCTACGCCAACGCCGGAACCATCCCGGCAACCATCGGCCCGGCCTTCGGGATCTGCGGCCTCGGATCGGTCGCCTGTTTCATTGCGCTGTCGGAAGCCGGCGTCAACGACCGCTTCAAGGATCATTACTTTGTCGTGCAGCAGTCGATGGTCAGTCTCGCGATCATGCTGGCCTTCGCCTGGATGGTGCCCGAGGTCGGCATCCTGTTTCTCTGTGCGCTTTTCATCGTGTTCAGCTTCAGCGCGTTGCGCTCGACGCCGCGGCAGACGGCGATTTCCTTCGCCGCGATGGCATTCGGTCTGGCCGCGCTGTTTCTTTTGACCGACAAGCCGATCTCGATCCCGCACGGCAGCCATATCGAGCGTTCCGCCACCATGCTGGTGTTCGTGCTGACCATCGGGCGCTGCATGTTCCTCGGCATCTTCGCAAGTTCGCTGCGTAAATCGCTTTACAAGCGCGGCGTGCAATTGAAGGAAGCCTACAAGCGCATCGAGGAGCTCGCCGAGCTGGACGAACTGACCGGCTCGTTCAACCGGCGCTGCATCATGCGGATGCTGGACGACGAGATCGCCCGCGCCCACCGCGCCAAAACGCCGTTCTCGGTAGCGCTGATCGATCTCGACTGGTTCAAGCGCATCAACGACGCCTACGGACACCCGACCGGCGACGAGGTTTTAAGAACCTTCGCCATTACGGTGTTCGCCAATATCCGCAGCATCGACCGGTTCGGCCGCTACGGCGGCGAGGAATTTTTGCTGATCCTTCCCGATACGCCGCACGACGTCGCCGCGCACATTCTCGACCGCCAGCGCGAGATCATCGCGGAACTGGACTGGAGCGCGTTTTCACCGGGCATGAGCGTGACGATTTCCGCAGGCGTCGCAACGCTGGCCCCGAATGAAGCCCCCGACGCCCTTCTCGCGCGCGCCGACAGCGCGCTTTACGCAGCCAAGGCGCGAGGACGCAACCGCATCGCCAGCGCCTGATCCGTTTCATTTTCATTGCCCGAAGACGAAGAACACGCCGGTTTAACGCTTTGAATTCTCCAGGACAGAGTCATGATTTCGAAATCCGCCCACGCTTCAACAGAACTGCTCGATGAGCTGCAGACCACGCTCGCGCACGGCACCGTCGCGCGCCGGGTCGAGACGCTGCGCCGCGTCACCGACCTTTTTCTCAACGGCGCCGTCGACTACTCCGACGAGCAGATCGCGCTGTTCGACGATGTGTTCCATTGCCTGATGCGGCACATCGAGGCCTCCGCCAAGGCGCTGCTCGCCAACCGCCTCGCGCCCATCGACACCGCGCCACCGCTGACCATCCGCGCGCTGGCGTTCGACGATCTCATCGAAGTCGCCGCCCCCGTATTGTCGCAGTCGGAACGGCTCGACGACGACGCGCTGATCGAAACCGCGCGCAGCAAGAGCCAGGCGCATCTGATGGCGATCTCGACGCGAAAATCCTTGAGCGGTGCTGTGACCGACGTGCTGATCCTGCGCGGCGACGACGACGTGGTGCAGAGCACCGTCAACAATCCCGGCGCGCAATTCACCGAGCGGGGTTTCGGCCGGCTGGTGGCGCGCGCCGAGGGCGACGACAACCTCGCAACCTGCATCGGCCTGCGGCCGTCGATACCGCGGCATCATTACCTGAAACTGATCGCCAAGGCCTCGGCCACGGTGAAGGCCAGGCTTGAGGCCGCCAACCCGCCATTGGCGGGCGACGTGTCGGCCGCTGTACGCGAAGCGACCCGGCGCGCACGCTCGGCGCCATCGGCCATCACGCGGGAAACCGCCATCGCCCACGCCCTCGTCAAGTCGCTGTACGAAGACGGACGGCTCGACGAGCATCAGGTCGCGGCGTTTGCGGAAGCCGGCCAGTTCGACGAAACCAATGCGGCGATCGCAGCCCTCGCCAACGTGCCGGTCGCGGTGGCCGAAACCATGATGGTGGAATCCCGCTCCGAAGGCGTGCTGATCCTGGCCAAGGTGTCGGGGATGTCGTGGTCGACGGTGAAGGCGATCATCAACATGCGCGACGACCTGTCGGGCATGGACCGCGCCAATCTCGAAGCCTGCCGGCAAACCTACGAACGGCTGCGCACCTCGACCGCCCAGCAGGTGCTGCGCTTCCACCGCATGCAGCAAACCGCGGCGCCGGCGGCGTAGCGAGCGGATGGGTTGACCCCGGATTTCGCTTCGCTCCATCCGGGCTACTTGCCAGTTGCTTGCTACTTTTCGGAACGCCGCCCAGGGGCCCGGGGAGGACGCGCGCCCCTTCGCGCAGGATCGGCCTCGGCGCCTGCCGCCCCCTCCGCCGCGGCAAGCCTGGCCACAGCCTCCTCGTCACCCGGCTCCTCGATGTCGTCACCGGCGTCGCCGGCGTCGCCTGACGCGGCGGCCTGGAGAAATGCCGCAAACACATGCCCGTCGATGCGGCCATCGCCCTCCAGATCGACGCGCGCCCATTCGCCGTCAAGGCCGAGAATCCCAAGCTCCGTTCCCTCGTCGAGCAGTCTCGCGCGATCGAAGCCGAGCCCTGGCCCCCTGCGCAGCCACAGCCCGCCGCGTGCCGCGACGATCGAGCGCCCGGAGGTTCGGACCGGAGCAGCCGTGGCAAAATTATCGTCGGCCGGATTGTTCCACCCTTCCTGGACGGCTGTTCGCAACCAGGCCGGCGCATTCGCGGATAGGCCTGCGGCGCCCCAGACGGCCTTTGTTCCGAATCCGACGTGGATCTTTTTCTTCCCCATATAGTGCTCGCCGGCTCCGATGCCGGTTGCCCCACGCGCCGCGCAAGCTGTCACGAATCCCGCGACTTGCGACCCGTTGGTATCCGTGAAGCTCAGCGTGTTTCCGCCCCTGATGAGCTCGATGTCGGCCGCCCCGCCATTGTCGTGCCGGCGCGACCCGGTCCAGCCGCAGGGGACACCCTTCAGATGGGGGGCATGATTGCTGGTCTGGCCTCCCGACACGATCACCACCTTGTCAACTCCGGTGGCGTCGGCCGCCCCATTCAGCAGTTCTTGCAGCTCCGTAGTGATTGGACGGCAGCGGGTGGCATTCGCAGGTGGTCCAACGATCACGGCCATGGCGGTTCCTCTCACGCTTGTTGCTGCCGCGATCCTGCAGCGCCGCAGGGCCTCATGCAACCCTGAAGCGTGCGGCAAAGCGTAGCCCGCTGATTGCAAACCCGTGAAGCACGTGTAGCCAGATGGAGCGCAGCGCAATCCGGGTTTCTCGCCCACAATAAAGCAGCGGGACGAGCGCAAGCAACAAAGCCAATCCGGATACCTCGGCGCCTGCGGCGTACCGCCTTAGCGAGGGCTGGAGTCCGATCAGGGCCTACTGGCAGGACCCGTCGCAGGCGAACCGAAAGGCGCTCCGCGCCTTTCTCACGCCGGAGACAACCCGCCGGCAGTACACGCACGGCGTGCCCGACCCGACGATAGTGTCGCCTGACGGCCAGAACCTCGACAACTTTTATTTATCTCGCCCCGGTGCAGATGAAGTGCAGCTCGATCTCTTCGGCGACTACAAGAGCAACGTCGCACTGTATCCGTCATTCCAAAAATACTTCCGCACGCACAAGCCGCCGCTTTTGGCGGTATGGGGCAGGAACGATCCATTCTTTGTGCCGCCAGGCGCCGAGGCTTTCAAGCGCGACAATCCTCAAGCGGTTGTCCGCTTCTTCGACACCGGCCATTTCGCCCTGGAAACGCATGCCCCGCGAAATTGCGCAAAGCATCCGCGATTTCCTGAAGTGATGGTCTTGCAACACATGGATGGCGGCGGGGTGAATTCGGTCTGCCGGGCAGAGGAGCCGAAGCCCTGAGTTCGGCGGACGATTTGGTTGCGCGAGGATGACGACGGAAATTTTGGCGCCGCCACCCGGCAGCATCGATTTTAAAGCTACAGAAAGTCGTTCACGAACTTGTGAATGTATACCTATCCCCGTCCTCAAAACCTCGCTTATCCTGCTCGCGTCCTGTCCGTGAGGGGGCGCTTTCTAGAAGCGATCCTTCAGCGGACAGAGCGAGAGCTGGCCGGACCGGGGCGCCCCGGAACGGCCGATAGGCTGGTGGCCAAGGTGGAGCGCCGGGAGGCGCCGCGCCCTACGTCACTGGGCGCGCGCGGAACCTTGCCGCGCGAGGTGGGTACGTTAATCCCGCCTCCAGGGGTGCTACGTCATTGCACCCTGGCGCCTCCCGCCGCTCCACCCCCCTCGCGCGGTTCGCGAGGGATTGGCAAACCTCGGACGCTTTGCGCCGCGAGAATGTGGAGGCTTGGCTGTTTGAAATTTAAATCCAAAAATTTTTGCACGGCGCCGACAAACACTCCGCCGTCGTCCCGGCGAACGCCGGGACCCATACCCTCCGTCGTAGTGATGCGGAAGGTGTCAGCGACTTGCGGCTCTAACTCGCCCAACCATAACCCTCGGTGGTTATGGGTCCCGGCGTTCGCCGGGACGACATCGAGTCTAAAACCGCAGCACCTTAGACCCCGCCAGCGCACCGATCGCCGTGACCAGCAACGTTGCGAGCGTGTACCAGGTCGCCACGAACAGCGGTAAATCGTCGGTACAGTGGGAGGCGTACAGCGTTGCCGCCAGCCCCGCCGAAATCAGGCCTGCGAATGCGCCGGCGACCGCGGGACGCGTTGGCGCGCCGTGGCGCATGGCAAACAGCGCGCCCGCCAGCAGCGGCAGTGAAAGCAGCGGAATGGCGCTGATGCAGACGAGCGAGTTCGATCCGACCAGCCGGGTCATCATCGGCAATCGCTGCGGCATCATCATTTCACCGGCGATCCCGAGCGCGACAAAACCTGCCGGAATAGCCATCAGCCACTTCCAGCGCTTAAGCTGTGCCTCGGGGCGCGACAGATGCAGGCTGATGGCAATCGCCGAGATCGCCAGCCCCAGCGTCACCAGGAATTTCAAATCGAACAACGGATTGTGCATCGCTGTCCGAACGTCCGGCCGGACGCCGTACCACGCCAGAAATATCGCCAGCGAAAACGGCACGGCGCCGAGCAGCGACATCGCCAGCATGGCGCCGACCGGCCGTTCGCGATGCGCGTTGTCGGCGGCGAGTGTGCGAATGAGGCGATCGGTGTCCATTCTCATTCCTTCCGCAGTCTGGCGGTGAGGCTTGCAAGTCCGCGATGCAGCGCCACCCGAACCGCGCCCTCGCTCATCGACAGTTTTGCCGCGGTCGCCTTGATCGACGCGCCGTCCACCGCGATCGATTGCAGCACGTCGCGCTGCCGCGCGGGTAAGGCTTCGAGATGGGCGGCGACTTCGCGCGCGGGCACGGTTTCCTCAGGCATCTCGCCCGGAATCGCCTCGGCGAAATCGTCGATGTTGACGAACACCCGGCGGCCGCGGCGGCGCAGCGCATCGATCAGCTTATTGCGCGCGATCGCGAACAGCCAGGGCGCGAACGGCGCGTCGGCGTCCCAGGTATGCCGCTTCAGATGCACCGCCAATAAAATATCCTGCACGATGTCCTCGGCTTGATCGACCGGTTGGCCTGCCCGCGCCAGCCCGCGCCGCGCCGTGGCCCGCAGCACCGGTGCTACGGCGCCGAGCAGGCGCTGATACGCGGCAATGTCCCCTGCAATGGCCGACCGCATCAGGCCGGTCCACTCGTCCTCATGATCGCGCACGCGCGCTCCCACCATGCAATTCGGTCGATCTTTCAATTTGTTACGTCACAGTTTTTGGATCACGAAATCGTGAACGAAGCCCGGCGCTGCGTTATAGTCCCGGAAAAAACTGCGATGACAAATCCAGCTGGACCACAGGCCTCATAACATCGATCGCGCTTTGCGGACACGCCAGCGTCCGGATGGCATTGCCGGCCCGTTCGCGAAAAGGGGATTGCCCCGTTTTCGCCCCCTTGGCCCGAAGATTCCCTTTTTTTGCCCCGCTGTGGACACTCCGTGCGTCTCTTTGCGGTCGGGGGCTGACAATTGGGGAGATTGTCAAATGAACATCAAAGCCAGCGGGCGCTCGGCATTGATCATCGCAGCAGGGTTTTGGGTGTGCATCTGCGGACCGCTGCAAGCTGCTGAGGACGCCGACGGCGGCGTCGCAGCGTCGAAGACCGAAAGTGCCGCAGGGCCACCCGTTGCGCTGAACAAGTTCACCAAGAAGTCCCGTTCCTTGAAACGTGTGTCGTCGCAGCGCAAATCCGTGAGGGTGGCGAAGGCCTCGACGGAGAACGCGAAGCCTTCCAGGACAAGGAAGGCCATCGAAGCCGACGCTGCGATGAAGGACGACGACAATCAGTCCGCGATCCCGCCCTCCGTCGCCAATGCCAACGCGCAACTCGCCGCGGCCGACCTGCCGGCGGACACCAATTCGGTTGCCACCAAAGCCAGCAACATGCTGCGGACCATGGCGGCCATGCAAGGCGATTCCGCCGACCCGCAGACGCCGGCGCCGGTGGCAAACATGGAGCTCGTCGCCGCGGATCAGCTCAATGACGTCGATCGCGCCTTGAGTGAGGGCAAGAGCGAGGAGAAGCCTGCTCTCGTGCCGACGGTCGCAATGGCGATGGCACAAGCCCCGGCCCCGGCTGCGGTCAGCAGCAGCAATTCCACCTGGGACCAGACCTCGCTGATCGGGAAAATCTTCATCGCCTTCGGCGGCCTGCTGACGCTGGCCTCGGCCGCGCGCATGTTCATGGCGTAGGGTTCGCCGTCATTGCGAGCCAACGGGTCGGCGCAAAGCGCCGCCCGATGACAGGCTCCGCGAAGCAATCCAGAAATGCGAGTCCGGACTGGATTGCTTCGTCGCTCCGCTCCTTGCAATGACGGTGGTAAGACGTTGCTCTCCAAACACCCCACTTGAAGCCCACCCCGCCAACGGGCACATTGCCCGCGAAACCAGCGTAGGGCACGGGCCATGAGCACATTCGAGCACATCATCGTCGAGAGCAAAGGCGCCGTCGGCATCCTCACGCTCAACCGTCCCAAATTGCTCAACGCGCTGTCGTTCGGGGTGTTCCGCGAGATCGCGGCGGCGATCGACGATCTCGAAGCCGACGACAAGATCGGCTGCATCCTGTTGACCGGCAGCGAAAAGGCGTTCGCCGCCGGCGCCGACATCAAGGAGATGCAGCCCAAAACCTTCATCGACATGTTTTCCAGCGACTTCACCGCGATCGGCGGCGACCGCGTCGCGCGATGCCGCAAGCCGACCATCGCCGCGGTCTCCGGCTACGCGCTCGGCGGCGGCTGCGAACTGGCGATGATGTGCGACATCATCATCTGCAGTGACACCGCGAAATTCGGCCAGCCGGAGATTACGCTGGGCACCATCCCCGGCATCGGCGGCACGCAGCGGCTCACCCGCGCCATCGGCAAATCCAAGGCGATGGACCTGTGCCTGACCGGCCGCATGATGGATGCGGCGGAAGCCGAGCGCTCGGCCTCGTCAGCCGCGTCGTGCCGCGGACAAATTGATGGAGGAGGCGTGGCGATGGCGGAAAAAATCGCCGCCATGTCGCAGCCGGCGTCAACAATGGCCAAGAACGCCATCAACCGCGCGTTCGAAACCCCACTCGCCGAGGGGCTGAATGTCGAGCGCGATCTGTTTCACGCGACGTTCGCGCTTGCAGACCGTTCCGAAGGCATGGCGGCGTTCATCGAGAAGCGCAAGCCGGTGAACAAGAATCGCTAGATTGCACGCAACGCACCAATGCCGCGCTCACCAGCGCGCGGTAGGCGCGTTCGGCAACCGTTGCAGGCGCATCGAGCCCGAGCCGCGCAAGGCATTCGGCGTCGACAGCATCCGGCCGGCGCGTCAGTCCCTCCCACAACATCCCGGCAGCCGCAATGGCGATTGCTGCGCTTCCCGCAACAACTGCAGCGCCGGGATCAGCCGCTGCTCTGACTTGCGTGAAATCGGTACCGAACGGAAATGTCGGCAATAGCCCCGCGTCCCGCGCCGGCTTCAGCGCGGCCGGATGCGCTCGGGAAAATTCTCGCGATGCGCGGCCGGAATTTCAAAGCCCTTCGGCAGCTTGCCGGCGTCCTTCGCCTGCCGCGCCAACTCGCTCTGAAACCGCGAATCCGAGACCGCCAGCATCGCCGCGATCACATCGGCGTCGGATTTGCCGCGCAAATCGGCAACGCCGTATTCGGTGACGATGATATCGCGCAGATGTCGCGGGATGGTCTGGTGGCCGTAGCTCCAGCGGATATTGGATTTCAGTTTTGCGCGGCCTGCCGGGTCGCTTCCAGCGTCAGGATCGAGCGCGCGCCGCGCAGCGCGAACGCCTGCGCCACGAAATTGTACTGGCCGCCGACGCCGCTCACCACCTGGCCATCCTCGAGACCGTCCGAGATCACCGCGCCCATCAAGGTCGCCATCATCGCGTTGTTGACGAACCGCGCGTCGACACGGGCGCGGCGTTTTGACTCCTCGTCGCCATAGAGTTGGTTGGTGAACGACACCGGCATCATCTGGATGTGCGCGAGTTGCTCGCCCGGCATCTCGCGCAAGGACCGGTAAAACGACTTCGGCCCAAGAAAAAACGCGCCGTGCAGCGCACGCCATCGACCTCGCGCTTGAGAATGCCGGCCTCCATCAGGCCGAGAAACGCCTCGAACAGCATCTCGCTTAAGCCGTAAAGGCCCTGCTCGAACGGCCCTTTCCAGTGCTTCGCGTTGCGCCGCTGCCGGCGCGAGGCGCCTCATGGTGGCGCGGAACTGCGCGTTGTTGCAGTGGCGCACGATCAATCCCTTCGCCAGCGCATCGCCAACCTGTCCGATGCCGATCTGCAGGCTGCCGCCGTCGCGCACCAGGCCCGCGGCATGAAGCCCGATGGCGTATTTGGTGTCGCCGACCGGCTCGGCCGGCGGCGCGAACAGCGGAAAATCGGTTTCGGGGCTGTCGAGGATGGCGCTGAATTCATCCGCCGCGAGATCGCCCTGCCCCGGCATGAACGGCAATTCGGAATTGACCTGTCCGACCAGTTTCAACGACGCGCGGCCCTCGGCGCGGGCGCGCAGCAGATCCAGCGTGGTGTCGGTGTTGCAGCTGAGGCTGTAGGCGTCACGCCGTCGACCACGCGTTCGCCACAAGTGTGTAATGACGTTGAGCCCGCGCTCCAGAATATAGGATGCCGCGTGGGTGTAATTCGCGGAGATATAATGCTGTTGCGCGAACGGCACATGCAGCCATTTTCCCGCCAGAAAGAAAAACTCGATTATCCTGATATTCGGCGGCAGCGCGCCCCCATGCAGCGCTCCGGCATAGGCCAAATCGGGATATCCGCCGAATAGCTGGTCGATCACGGGCATGATAAAACGCCGCTTGAGCAGGTTCGAGGGCTTCGGCTTCTCCAACGTCAGCGCCGAGAAGAACGTCAGGTCGATCGTGCACGGACGGCGGCGGCGCGCCGATACAGCGCGTTGACGATGTGATTGGCCTTGCCGAGCCCGAGCGGCAGCCCTACCACGAGGTTGGTTCCAACCTCGCGGATGATGTCGTCGGCAATCGCATCTGGATCGGAAAACTGTTTCGGCATCGATGTTCCGCCGAAAGCCCGTGGGCCTGGGAATTGAACAAGGAGGCCCCAACCTATAGCGCATGGCACCCGCCAGTCTAATGATCTGCAGTCGACACCAGCCCCCGCCTATCGTCGCATGCGACTAAATAACTTAACTGATAGGGACTTCGGGCAACACCGGGCCGCGAACTGTGCCAAAGCACCGGGATTTTACGCCGGATGGTGTGCGCCTGCGGCTTGCGCCTCTAAACAGGGAAACAGGCCGTCGGCGGGGGCGGATGGCTTCGGGTTCGTTGCGGGATCAGATGATCAGGCGTGCCGGTAGCGTTGGTCACGTGGGAAGGCGCGCGCTTCATCGGGCACGGGCGTTTTGCGGCAGGCAGACTTCGGCGTCGCGGCCTGCCTCGGGTTTGGGGCCACGGTTGCGCAGGCGGAAAACCTCCCCGAGGCGCTGGCCAAGGCCTACCAGACCAACCCGCAACTCAATGCCGAGCGCGCACGGCAGCGCGCCACCGACGAGAACCTGCCGCAAGCGCTGGCGGTCTTAAAGCCAGACCGTCGCCAGCCTGAGCGGCGGGCTACAGGCGGTCCGCGACCTCTTGCCTGGCAACACCATCCAGACCGCGACGCTAAAACCCTGGACCATCGGAGTCTCAACGGCAACGCAGACGCTGTTCAACGGTTTCAAGACCGCCAACAGCGTCCGTGTCGCCGAATTCCAGGTGCGATCCGGCCGCGAGGCGCTGCGCAATGTCGGACAGGGCGTGCTGCTCGACGCCGTCACCGTCTATACCAACGTGCTGGCCAATCAGTCGCTGGTCGAAGCCCAGCGCGCCAACGTGGCGTTCCTGCGCGAAACCGTGGGCATCGTGCAGAAGCGCCTCAACGCCGGCGACGTGACGCCGACCGATACCTCGCAAGCCGAAGCGCGCTTGAGCCGCGGCCTGTCGGATCTCAACGCCGCCGAATGGCTCAATTTCGCCATCAGCCAGGCGACCTATGCCCAGGTGATCGGCAATCCGCCGGCGCGACTGAGCCCGGCCGAACCGGTGGACCGCTATTCGCCGCGCAGCCGCGAGGACGCGACCTCGCTGGCCTTCAGGAGCCACCCGGCCGTGCTCGCCGCCGGCTTCGATGTCGACGTAGCCACGACCTCGATCAGCGTCGCCGAAAAGCAGCCTTTATCCGACGGTCACGTTGCAGGGCAGCGCCAGCAAGAGCCGCGACAGCGACCCGACGCTCGGCACTTTCGGCACCGACCAGGCCTCGATCCTCGGCCAGGTCACCGCGCCGATCTACGACGGCGGCACTGCCGCCTCGCAGACCCGGCAGGCCAAGGAAGTCGCATCGCAAAGCCGGCTGGTGCTGGAGCAGGTCCGCAACCAGGCGCGGACCGCCGCGATCGGCGCGTGGGTCGCGCACGAAGGCGCCAAGATCGCGGTGAGCGCCTCGGAATCCGAGGTCCGCGCCGCAGGGGTCGCGCTGCAGGGCGTGCAGAAGGAAGCAGCAGGCGGCCAGCGCACCACGATCGATGTGCTGAACTCGCAGCAGGAACTGACTTCCGCCAAGGCGCGGCTGATCGGCGCGCAGCGCGACCGCGTCATCGCCTCCTATTCGCTGCTCAGCGCGATCGGAAAGCTCGACGTGAAAACGCTCGGCGCTCAACACGCCGGATTATCTGCCCGAGGTGCACTACCATCAGGTGCGCGACGCCTGGCACGGCCTGCGCACGCCGTCGGGACAA
>CAVPZO010000002.1:0-46637 GCA_963710045.1 uncultured Alphaproteobacteria bacterium
GATATCGGACACGCGCGCATCCGGCGCGAACCGGACAAAGGCGCGCGGAGGCGATTGCTGTCCGAGCGAGCGTACGATGGTTTCCTTCGGCAGCGACGCGGTCTGGAACGTTCCGGTCTGTTGCTTCGCCAAAAACGCGCCGATCACGCCGGCCTGCAGCAGGAGCGCGATCGCGCCCAACGCCGCCGATAAGCAAGCGTGCGCGGCGAAAAGCCCGAAAAAAATTCCGCGATCCGCGTGGGATGAGTGACACCGACGGTTTGCGCGCAGGTTCGGCGTCGATCGTCTCGAACAGCGCCTTCATCGCGCGCGCCGAGGGCGCGCCGAGCCATCATTGACCATGGTTTCGCCGAATTCTTCCCGCACCGTCTCGAACGGCTTGCAAGCTAAGTGTCGCGCACAAGCGCGTCTTCGACGCGGCGGGTATCGCGCGGCTCAAGGTGCCCGCGGCATACCAGGGCAGCAGGCCTCGATGTCTTCGCGCTCAGGCGCCAGGATTTTTTTGTTCGTTGCCATCATGGCCAGCCTCGTTCCACGCCGGCTGCCTTGAGCAGATCGGCCAGTTTCTTGCGCGCATAAAACAGGCGCGTCTTCACGGTATTCTCCGGAATCCCGACGATTTCGGCTACCTCTTCCACGGATTTCTCGTGGTAGTAGACGAGATCGACGATCTCCCGATGTTCGGCGGAAAGCGACGTCAGGCACTTTCGCAACGCTTTACTCGTATCTTTTTTCTGTACCGCCACTTCGGGATCGTCGGAGGTGTCCTCGATCGCGTTGGCGGCCTCATCGTCCAGTTCGGCATCCTTCCTGCGACGCATCGCGGAAAGCGCCTTGAATCTCGTAATCGCCAACAGCCAGGTGGAAACGGCAGATCGGCCTTCGAACTTGCCCGCCTGACGCCACACATCGAGGAAGACCTCGCTGATAAGGTCTTCAGCGACCTGTTCGTTCCGCACCAGCCGCAACCCGAACCGGAACACCCTGACATGGTGCCGTCCGTACAGCACCTGCATGGCGAGCCGGTCGCCTTGGGCGATCCGAGCGATCAGGACATCGTCCGAAGCCGCTTGTGTCGCACTCAATGGCCGTCTCGCAAGGTTGGTCGGGTTGGCATGCCAGGAGGTTCGACTAGTAAGGCAAAAATCTTCTCAAACTAGCGGGAATTTGCCTGCAATCTCTGTGATATGCCGCACGCAGCGCCACCCGTGCGCCAAAACGGGACAGCAACAACGACGGCAGGGGATCTAAAGGTATCATAGTAGAGAAAACCCTTCCAGTCATCGTCCCCGGCCTGCCTAGGCCGAGTGCAGAGATTTCGCTGCACAACTTACCCGCGCACCGCCGGCCCGCAGGGACTCGCCAGCCGGCCGCCACCTTACCCGGAGTTGCCAAATTTCCATTGCGAAACAATGCCGCCAACGCCACCGCGGCGGTGGAACCCGCGGTCAAAGATACCAAACCTAAAGGCTTTTCTCCCTAAAGTTCCGCCTCGAGCTCAGCAACGGCGAAACCATGCGCACTGCCGCCTCCTCTTTCCCCAATCCGATTGCCGGCGTGTTGGACGGCGCGGATCGCATGCCGACGCCGAAGGTGCTGGCGCGCCGCGCCAAGCAGCGGCGCCAGATGCTGGGAATGATCGGCGTCAGCTATGTCATCGATGCCGCGATCCTGCTGCTCTACGCCAACGCCGGAACCATCCCGGCAACCATCGGCCCGGCCTTCGGGATCTGCGGCCTCGGATCGGTCGCCTGTTTCATTGCGCTGTCGGAAGCCGGCGTCAACGACCGCTTCAAGGATCATTACTTTGTCGTGCAGCAGTCGATGGTCAGTCTCGCGATCATGCTGGCCTTCGCCTGGATGGTGCCCGAGGTCGGCATCCTGTTTCTCTGTGCGCTTTTCATCGTGTTCAGCTTCAGCGCGTTGCGCTCGACGCCGCGGCAGACGGCGATTTCCTTCGCCGCGATGGCATTCGGTCTGGCCGCGCTGTTTCTTTTGACCGACAAGCCGATCTCGATCCCGCACGGCAGCCATATCGAGCGTTCCGCCACCATGCTGGTGTTCGTGCTGACCATCGGGCGCTGCATGTTCCTCGGCATCTTCGCAAGTTCGCTGCGTGAATTGCTTTACAAGCGCGGCGTGCAATTGAAGGAAGCCTACAAGCGCATCGAGGAGCTCGCCGAGCTGGACGAACTGACCGGCTCGTTCAACCGGCGCTGCATCATGCGGATGCTGGACGACGAGATCGCCCGCGCCCACCGCGCCAAAACGCCGTTCTCGGTAGCGCTGATCGATCTCGACTGGTTCAAGCGCATCAACGACGCCTACGGACACCCGACCGGCGACGAGGTTTTAAGAACCTTCGCCATTACGGTGTTCGCCAATATCCGCAGCATCGACCGGTTCGGCCGCTACGGCGGCGAGGAATTTTTGCTGATCCTTCCCGATACGCCGCACGACGTCGCCGCGCACATTCTCGACCGCCAGCGCGAGATCATCGCGGAACTGGACTGGAGCGCGTTTTCACCGGGCATGAGCGTGACGATTTCCGCAGGCGTCGCAACGCTGGCCCCGAATGAAGCCCCCGACGCCCTTCTCGCGCGCGCCGACAGCGCGCTTTACGCAGCCAAGGCGCGAGGACGCAACCGCATCGCCAGCGCCTGATCCGTTTCATTTTCATTGCCCGAAGACGAAGAACACGCCGGTTTAACGCTTTGAATTCTCCAGGACAGAGTCATGATTTCGAAATCCGCCCACGCTTCAACAGAACTGCTCGATGAGCTGCAGACCACGCTCGCGCACGGCACCGTCGCGCGCCGGGTCGAGACGCTGCGCCGCGTCACCGACCTTTTTCTCAACGGCGCCGTCGACTACTCCGACGAGCAGATCGCGCTGTTCGACGATGTGTTCCATTGCCTGATGCGGCACATCGAGGCCTCCGCCAAGGCGCTGCTCGCCAACCGCCTCGCGCCCATCGACACCGCGCCACCGCTGACCATCCGCGCGCTGGCGTTCGACGATCTCATCGAAGTCGCCGCCCCCGTATTGTCGCAGTCGGAACGGCTCGACGACGACGCGCTGATCGAAACCGCGCGCAGCAAGAGCCAGGCGCATCTGATGGCGATCTCGACGCGAAAATCCTTGAGCGGTGCTGTGACCGACGTGCTGATCCTGCGCGGCGACGACGACGTGGTGCAGAGCACCGTCAACAATCCCGGCGCGCAATTCACCGAGCGGGGTTTCGGCCGGCTGGTGGCGCGCGCCGAGGGCGACGACAACCTCGCAACCTGCATCGGCCTGCGGCCGTCGATACCGCGGCATCATTACCTGAAACTGATCGCCAAGGCCTCGGCCACGGTGAAGGCCAGGCTTGAGGCCGCCAACCCGCCATTGGCGGGCGACGTGTCGGCCGCTGTACGCGAAGCGACCCGGCGCGCACGCTCGGCGCCATCGGCCATCACGCGGGAAACCGCCATCGCCCACGCCCTCGTCAAGTCGCTGTACGAAGACGGACGGCTCGACGAGCATCAGGTCGCGGCGTTTGCGGAAGCCGGCCAGTTCGACGAAACCAATGCGGCGATCGCAGCCCTCGCCAACGTGCCGGTCGCGGTGGCCGAAACCATGATGGTGGAATCCCGCTCCGAAGGCGTGCTGATCCTGGCCAAGGTGTCGGGGATGTCGTGGTCGACGGTGAAGGCGATCATCAACATGCGCGACGACCTGTCGGGCATGGACCGCGCCAATCTCGAAGCCTGCCGGCAAACCTACGAACGGCTGCGCACCTCGACCGCCCAGCAGGTGCTGCGCTTCCACCGCATGCAGCAAACCGCGGCGCCGGCGGCGTAGCGAGCGGATGGGTTGACCCCGGATTTCGCTTCGCTCCATCCGGGCTACTTGCCAGTTGCTTGCTACTTTTCGGAACGCCGCCCAGGGGCCCGGGGAGGACGCGCGCCCCTTCGCGCAGGATCGGCCTCGGCGCCTGCCGCCCCCTCCGCCGCGGCAAGCCTGGCCACAGCCTCCTCGTCACCCGGCTCCTCGATGTCGTCACCGGCGTCGCCGGCGTCGCCTGACGCGGCGGCCTGGAGAAATGCCGCAAACACATGCCCGTCGATGCGGCCATCGCCCTCCAGATCGACGCGCGCCCATTCGCCGTCAAGGCCGAGAATCCCAAGCTCCGTTCCCTCGTCGAGCAGTCTCGCGCGATCGAAGCCGAGCCCTGGCCCCCTGCGCAGCCACAGCCCGCCGCGTGCCGCGACGATCGAGCGCCCGGAGGTTCGGACCGGAGCAGCCGTGGCAAAATTATCGTCGGCCGGATTGTTCCACCCTTCCTGGACGGCTGTTCGCAACCAGGCCGGCGCATTCGCGGATAGGCCTGCGGCGCCCCAGACGGCCTTTGTTCCGAATCCGACGTGGATTTTTTCTTCCCCATATAGTGCTCGCCGGCTCCGATGCCGGTTGCCCCACGCGCCGCGCAAGCTGTCACGAATCCCGCGACTTGCGACCCGTTGGTATCCGTGAAGCTCAGCGTGTTTCCGCCCCTGATGAGCTCGATGTCGGCCGCCCCGCCATTGTCGTGCCGGCGCGACCCGGTCCAGCCGCAGGGGACACCCTTCAGATGGGGGGCATGATTGCTGGTCTGGCCTCCCGACACGATCACCACCTTGTCGACTCCGGTGGCGTCGGCCGCCCCATTCAGCAGTTCTTGCAGCTCCGTAGTGATTGGACGGCAGCGGGTGGCATTCGCAGGTGGTCCAACGATCACGGCCATGGCGGTTCCTCTCACGCTTGTTGCTGCCGCGATCCTGCAGCGCCGCAGGGCCTCATGCAACCCTGAAGCGTGCGGCAAAGCGTAGCCCGCTGATTGCAAACCCGTGAAGCACGTGTAGCCAGATGGAGCGCAGCGCAATCCGGGTTTCTCGCCCACAATAAAGCAGCGGGACGAGCGCAAGCAACAAAGCCAATCCGGATACCTCGGCGCCTGCGGCGTACCGCCTTAGCGAGGGCTGGAGTCCGATCAGGGCCTACTGGCAGGACCCGTCGCAGGCGAACCGAAAGGCGCTCCGCGCCTTTCTCACGCCGGAGACAACCCGCCGGCAGTACACGCACGGCGTGCCCGACCCGACGATAGTGTCGCCTGACGGCCAGAACCTCGACAACTTTTATTTATCTCGCCCCGGTGCAGATGAAGTGCAGCTCGATCTCTTCGGCGACTACAAGAGCAACGTCGCACTGTATCCGTCATTCCAAAAATACTTCCGCACGCACAAGCCGCCGCTTTTGGCGGTATGGGGCAGGAACGATCCATTCTTTGTGCCGCCAGGCGCCGAGGCTTTCAAGCGCGACAATCCTCAAGCGGTTGTCCGCTTCTTCGACACCGGCCATTTCGCCCTGGAAACGCATGCCCCGCGAAATTGCGCAAAGCATCCGCGATTTCCTGAAGTGATGGTCTTGCAACACATGGATGGCGGCGGGGTGAATTCGGTCTGCCGGGCAGAGGAGCCGAAGCCCTGAGTTCGGCGGACGATTTGGTTGCGCGAGGATGACGACGGAAATTTTGGCGCCGCCACCCGGCAGCATCGATTTTAAAGCTACAGAAAGTCGTTCACGAACTTGTGAATGTATACCTATCCCCGTCCTCAAAACCTCGCTTATCCTGCTCGCGTCCTGTCCGTGAGGGGGCGCTTTCTAGAAGCGATCCTTCAGCGGACAGAGCGAGAGCTGGCCGGACCGGGGCGCCCCGGAACGGCCGATAGGCTGGTGGCCAAGGTGGAGCGCCGGGAGGCGCCGCGCCCTACGTCACTGGGCGCGCGCGGAACCTTGCCGCGCGAGGTGGGTACGTTAATCCCGCCTCCAGGGGTGCTACGTCATTGCACCCTGGCGCCTCCCGCCGCTCCACCCCCCTCGCGCGGTTCGCGAGGGATTGGCAAACCTCGGACGCTTTGCGCCGCGAGAATGTGGAGGCTTGGCTGTTTGAAATTTGAATCCAAAAATTTTTGCACGGCGCCGACAAACACTCCGCCGTCGTCCCGGCGAACGCCGGGACCCATACCCTCCGTCGTAGTGATGCGGAAGGTGTCAGCGACTTGCGGCTCTAACTCGCCCAACCATAACCCTCGGTGGTTATGGGTCCCGGCGTTCGCCGGGACGACATCGAGTTTAAAACCGCAGCACCTTAGACCCCGCCAGCGCACCGATCGCCGTGACCAGCAACGTTGCGAGCGTGTACCAGGTCGCCACGAACAGCGGTGAATTGTCGGTACAGTGGGAGGCGTACAGCGTTGCCGCCAGCCCCGCCGAAATCAGGCCTGCGAATGCGCCGGCGACCGCGGGACGCGTTGGCGCGCCGTGGCGCATGGCAAACAGCGCGCCCGCCAGCAGCGGCAGTGAAAGCAGCGGAATGGCGCTGATGCAGACGAGCGAGTTCGATCCGACCAGCCGGGTCATCATCGGCAATCGCTGCGGCATCATCATTTCACCGGCGATCCCGAGCGCGACAAAACCTGCCGGAATAGCCATCAGCCACTTCCAGCGCTTGAGCTGTGCCTCGGGGCGCGACAGATGCAGGCTGATGGCAATCGCCGAGATCGCCAGCCCCAGCGTCACCAGGAATTTCAAATCGAACAACGGATTGTGCATCGCTGTCCGAACGTCCGGCCGGACGCCGTACCACGCCAGAAATATCGCCAGCGAAAACGGCACGGCGCCGAGCAGCGACATCGCCAGCATGGCGCCGACCGGCCGTTCGCGATGCGCGTTGTCGGCGGCGAGTGTGCGAATGAGGCGATCGGTGTCCATTCTCATTCCTTCCGCAGTCTGGCGGTGAGGCTTGCAAGTCCGCGATGCAGCGCCACCCGAACCGCGCCCTCGCTCATCGACAGTTTTGCCGCGGTCGCCTTGATCGACGCGCCGTCCACCGCGATCGATTGCAGCACGTCGCGCTGCCGCGCGGGTAAGGCTTCGAGATGGGCGGCGACTTCGCGCGCGGGCACGGTTTCCTCAGGCATCTCGCCCGGAATCGCCTCGGCGAAATCGTCGATGTTGACGAACACCCGGCGGCCGCGGCGGCGCAGCGCATCGATCAGCTTATTGCGCGCGATCGCGAACAGCCAGGGCGCGAACGGCGCGTCGGCGTCCCAGGTATGCCGCTTCAGATGCACCGCCAATAAAATATCCTGCACGATGTCCTCGGCTTGATCGACCGGTTGGCCTGCCCGCGCCAGCCCGCGCCGCGCCGTGGCCCGCAGCACCGGTGCTACGGCGCCGAGCAGGCGCTGATACGCGGCAATGTCCCCTGCAATGGCCGACCGCATCAGGCCGGTCCACTCGTCCTCATGATCGCGCACGCGCGCTCCCACCATGCAATTCGGTCGATCTTTCAATTTGTTACGTCACAGTTTTTGGATCACGAAATCGTGAACGAAGCCCGGCGCTGCGTTATAGTCCCGGAAAAAACTGCGATGACGAATCCAGCTGGACCACAGGCCTCATAACATCGATCGCGCTTTGCGGACACGCCAGCGTCCGGATGGCATTGCCGGCCCGTTCGCGAAAAGGGGATTGCCCCGTTTTCGCCCCCTTGGCCCGAAGATTCCCTTTTTTTGCCCCGCTGTGGACACTCCGTGCGTCTCTTTGCGGTCGGGGGCTGACAATTGGGGAGATTGTCAAATGAACATCAAAGCCAGCGGGCGCTCGGCATTGATCATCGCAGCAGGGTTTTGGGTGTGCATCTGCGGACCGCTGCAAGCTGCTGAGGACGCCGACGGCGGCGTCGCAGCGTCGAAGACCGAAAGTGCCGCAGGGCCACCCGTTGCGCTGAACAAGTTCACCAAGAAGTCCCGTTCCTTGAAACGTGTGTCGTCGCAGCGCAAATCCGTGAGGGTGGCGAAGGCCTCGACGGAGAACGCGAAGCCTTCCAGGACAAGGAAGGCCATCGAAGCCGACGCTGCGATGAAGGACGACGACAATCAGTCCGCGATCCCGCCCTCCGTCGCCAATGCCAACGCGCAACTCGCCGCGGCCGACCTGCCGGCGGACACCAATTCGGTTGCCACCAAAGCCAGCAACATGCTGCGGACCATGGCGGCCATGCAAGGCGATTCCGCCGACCCGCAGACGCCGGCGCCGGTGGCAAACATGGAGCTCGTCGCCGCGGATCAGCTCAATGACGTCGATCGCGCCTTGAGTGAGGGCAAGAGCGAGGAGAAGCCTGCTCTCGTGCCGACGGTCGCAATGGCGATGGCACAAGCCCCGGCCCCGGCTGCGGTCAGCAGCAGCGATTCCACCTGGGACCAGACCTCGCTGATCGGGAAAATCTTCATCGCCTTCGGCGGCCTGCTGACGCTGGCCTCGGCCGCGCGCATGTTCATGGCGTAGGGTTCGCCGTCATTGCGAGCCAACGGGTCGGCGCAAAGCGCCGCCCGATGACAGGCTCCGCGAAGCAATCCAGAAATGCGAGTCCGGACTGGATTGCTTCGTCGCTTCGCTCCTTGCAATGACGGTGGTGAGACGTTGCTCTCCAAACACCCCACTTGAAGCCCACCCCGCCAACGGGCACATTGCCCGCGAAACCAGCGTAGGGCACGGGCCATGAGCACATTCGAGCACATCATCGTCGAGAGCAAAGGCGCCGTCGGCATCCTCACGCTCAACCGTCCCAAATTGCTCAACGCGCTGTCGTTCGGGGTATTCCGCGAGATCGCGGCGGCGATCGACGATCTCGAAGCCGACGACAAGATCGGCTGCATCCTGTTGACCGGCAGCGAAAAGGCGTTCGCCGCCGGCGCCGACATCAAGGAGATGCAGCCCAAAACCTTCATCGACATGTTTTCCAGCGACTTCACCGCGATCGGCGGCGACCGCGTCGCGCGATGCCGCAAGCCGACCATCGCCGCGGTCTCCGGCTACGCGCTCGGCGGCGGCTGCGAACTGGCGATGATGTGCGACATCATCATCTGCAGTGACACCGCGAAATTCGGCCAGCCGGAGATTACGCTGGGCACCATCCCCGGCATCGGCGGCACGCAGCGGCTGACCCGCGCCATCGGCAAATCCAAGGCGATGGATCTGTGCCTCACCGGCCGCATGATGGATGCGGCGGAAGCCGAGCGCTCGGGCCTGGTCAGCCGCGTCGTGGCCGCGGACAAATTGATGGAGGAGGCGCTGGCGATGGCGGAGAAAATCGCCGGCATGTCGCAGCCGGCATCAGCAATGGCCAAGAGCGCGATCAACCGCGCGTTCGAAACGCCGCTCGCCGAGGGGCTGAATGTCGAGCGCGATCTGTTTCACGCGACGTTTGCGCTTGCGGACCGTTCCGAAGGCATGGCGGCGTTCATCGAGAAGCGCAAGCCGGTGAACAAGAATCGCTAGATCGCACGCGAACGCACCAACGCCGCGCTCACCAGTGCGCGGTAGGCGCGTTCGGCAACCGTTGCAGGCGCATTGAGCCCGAGCCGCGCGAGGCATTCGGCGTCGACAGCATCCGGCCGGCGCGTCAGTCCCTCCCACAACAGTCCCGGCAGCCGCAGCGGCGATTGCTGCGCATCCCGCAACAACTGCAGCGCCGGGATCAGCCGCTGCTCTGCTTGCGTAAAATCGGTACCGAACGGAAATGTCGGCAATAGCCCCGCGTCGCGCGCGGGCTTCAGCGCGGCACGGATGCGCTCGGGAAAATTCTCGCGATGCGCGGCCGGTATTTCAAAGCCCTTCGGCAGCTTGCCGGCGTCCTTGGCCTGCCGCGCCAGCTCGCTTTGAAACCGCGTATCCGAAACCGCCAGCATCGCCGCGATCACATCGGCGTCGGATTTGCCGCGCAAATCGGCGACGCCGTATTCGGTGACGATGATATCGCGCAGATGCCGCGGGATGGTCTGGTGGCCGTAGCTCCAGTGGATGCTGGATTGCAGTTTTGCGCGAGCCTGCCGGGTCGATTCCAGCGTCAGGATCGAGCGCGCGCCGCGCAGCGCGAACGCCTGCGCCACGAAATTGTACTGGCCGCCGACGCCGCTCACCACCTGGCCATCCTCGCGACCGTCCGAGATCACCGCCCCCATCAAGGTCGCCATCATCGCGCTGTTGACGAACCGCGCGTCGACGCGGGCGCGGCGTTTTGACTCCTCGTCGCCATAGAGCTGGTTGGTGAACGACACCGGCATCATCTGGATACGCGCGAGTTGCTCGCCCGGCATCTCGCGCAAGGACCGGTAAAACGACTTCGGCCCGAGAAAAAACGCGCCGTGCAGCGCCACGCCCTCGACCTCGCGCTTGAGAATGCCGGCCTGCATCAGGCCGAGAAACGCCTCGAACAGCATCTCGCTTAACCCGTAAAGGCCCTGCTCGAACGGCCCGCTTTCCAGTGCTTCGCGTTGCGCCGCTGCCGGCGCGAGGCGCTTCATGGTGGCGCGGAACTGCGCGTTGTTGCGGTGGCGCACGATCAATCCCTGCGC
The DNA here is from genome assembly GCA_963710045.1 of uncultured Alphaproteobacteria bacterium. GTDB lineage: Bacteria > Pseudomonadota > Alphaproteobacteria > Rhizobiales > Xanthobacteraceae > Bradyrhizobium. Next base: position 10,443 of record CAVPZO010000002.1, read on the forward strand.
CAGCGCATCGCCGACCTGTCCGATGCCGATCTGCAGGCTGCCGCCGTCGCGCACCAGGCCCGCGGCATGAAGCCCGATGGCGTATTTGGTGTCGCCGACCGGCTCGGCCGGCGGCGCGAACAGCGGAAAATCGGTTTCGGGGCTGTCGAGGATGGCGCTGAATTCATCCGCCGCGAGATCGCCCTGCCCCGGCATGAACGGCAATTCGGAATTGACCTGCCCGACCAGCTTAAACGACGCGCGTCCCTCGGCGCGGGCGCGCAGCAGATCCAGCGTGGTGTCGGTGTTGCAACTCAGGCTGTAACGCGTCACGCCGTCGACCACGCGCCTGGCCACAAGCTGGGTGATGACGTTGAGCCCGCGCTCCAGAATATAGGAGGCCGCATGGGTGTAATTGGCGGAGATGTAGTGCTGCTGCGCGAACGGCACATGCAGCCATTTCCCCGCCAGAAAGAAAAACTCGATAATCCTGATATTGGGCGGCAGCGCGCCCGCATGCAGCGCGTCGGCATAGGCCAGATTAGGATAGCCGCCGAACAGCCGGTCGATCACGGGCATGATGAACCGCCGCTCGAGCAAGCTCGACGGTTTCGGCTTCTCCAGTGTCAGCGCGGAGAAAAACGTGAGCTCGATGGCGCGGTCGGCGGCGGCGCGCCGATACAGCGCGTTGACGATGTGATTGGCCTTGCCGAGCCCGAGCGGCAGCCCGACCACGAGATGGGTTCCGACCTCGCGGATGATGTCGTCGGCAATCGCATCGGGATCGGAAAACTGTTTCGGCATCGATGTTCCGCTGGAAGCTCTGGGCCCGGGAATCGAACAAGGAACCCCAGCCTATAGCGCATGGCCGCCGCCAGTCTGAACGATCTGCAGTCGACACCAGACACTGCCGTATCGTCGCATGCGGCGAAGTACCCCAACCGATAGGGACTTCGGGCAACACCCGGCCGCGAACCGTGCCAAAGCACCGGTATTTGGCGCCGGATGGTTTGCGCAGGCGGCTTGCGCCCTCTAAACAGGGAAACAGGTCGTCGGCGGGGGCGGATGGCTTAGGGTTTGTTGCGGGATCAGATGATCAGGCGTGCCGGTAGCGTTGGTCACGTGGGAAGGCGCGTGCTTCGATCGGGCATGGGCGTTTTTCGCGCAGGCATGACTTTTGGCGTCGCGGCCTGCCTCGGGTTTGCCGCCACGACCGCGCAGGCGGAAAACCTTCCCGAAGCGCTGGCCAAGGCCTACCAGACCAATCCGCAGCTCAATGCCGAGCGGGCGCGGCAGCGCGCCACCGACGAGAACCTGCCGCAGGCGCTGGCGGGTTACCGCCCGCAGATCGTCGCCAGTCTCAGCGGCGGGCTGCAGGCGGTCCGCGACCTCTTGCCTGGCAACACCATCCAGACCGCGACGCTAAAACCCTGGACCATCGGCGTCACCGTGACGCAAACGCTGTTCAACGGCTTCAAGACCGCCAACAGCGTCCGTGTCGCCGAATTCCAGGTGCGATCCGGCCGCGAGGCGCTGCGCAATGTCGGACAGGGCGTACTGCTCGATGCCGTCACCGTCTATACCAACGTGCTGGCCAATCAGTCGCTGGTCGAAGCGCACCGCGCCAACGTGGCGTTCCTGCGGGAAACCCTGGGCATCGTGCAGAAGCGCCTCAATGCCGGCGACGTGACGCCGACCGATACCTCGCAAGCCGAAGCGCGTTTGAGCCGTGGCCTGTCGGATCTCAACGCCGCCGAAGTCAATTTCGCCATCAGCCAGGCTACCTACGCCCAGGTGATCGGCAATCCGCCGGCGCGACTGAGCCCGGCCGAACCGGTGGACCGCTATCTGCCGCGCAGCCGCGAGGACGCGACCGCGCTGGCCTTCAGGAGCCACCCGGCCGTGCTCGCCGCCGGCTTCGATGTCGACGTAGCCACGACCTCGATCAGCGTTGCCGAAAGCAGCCTTTATCCGACGGTCACGTTGCAGGGCAGCGCGAGCAAGAGCCGCGACAGCGACCCGACGCTCGGCACTTTCGGCACCGACCAGGCCTCGATCCTCGGCCAGGTCACCGCGCCGATCTACGACGGCGGCACTGCCGCCTCGCAGACCCGGCAGGCCAAGGAAGTCGCATCGCAAAGCCGGCTGGTGCTGGAGCAGGTCCGCAACCAGGCGCGGACCGCCGCGATCGGCGCGTGGGTCGCGCACGAAGGCGCCAAGATCGCGGTGAGCGCCTCGGAATCCGAGGTCCGCGCCGCAGGGGTCGCGCTGCAGGGTGTGCAGAAGGAAGCAGCAGGCGGCCAGCGCACCACGATCGATGTGCTGAACTCGCAGCAGGAACTGACTTCCGCCAAGGCGCGGCTGATCGGCGCGCAGCGCGACCGCGTCATCGCCTCCTATTCGCTGCTCAGCGCGACCGGAAAGCTCGACGTGAAAACGCTGGCGCTCAACACGCCGGATTATCTGCCCGAGGTGCACTACCACCAAGTGCGCGACGCCTGGCACGGCCTGCGCACGCCGTCGGGACAATAGGTCCGCAAACGGCCGACGCCATTGTTGTGGCGATCACGCCTGCAAGATAAACGCCCGCTCGCGCGCCTTGATGATGCCGACCACCGTGTCGTTGACCGGGGTCGGCACGCCCAGCGGCTTGCCGAGCCGCGGGATCGATCCGTTGATGGCGTCGACCTCGCAGCGCCGGCCGGCGTTGTAATCCAGCAGCATCGAGGGCCGCGCGCCGGGAATCTTGCCGCCGAGCTTGCGGATATGTTCGACCGGATCGCCGACCTCCAGTTTCACGCCGGAAGCTTTTGCCACGGCGATCGCTTCCTCGGCGCAGCCTCGCGCCACGCCCCAGGCGTCGTTATCCTCGAGGATTTCGCCGATGGTGAGGCCAGTGGTGCAGGACGTTCCGGAGAACGCGACGTTCATGATCAGCTTTTCCCAGACCATTTGTTTTACATCGTCGAACTGCGCGACCTTGAAGCCGGCGGACTCCCAGATCTTTGCGGATGCCTGCAGCAGTTGCTTCGGCAAGCCGGCGAAGGCGCCGAAGCGGATCATCTCCATGCCGTTGTGGTGGACGTGGCCGGGCGCGCGGATCGAGGCGCCGAAGCCGCCGACCACGCCGATGGCGATGCGATCCGCGCCGAGAATGGGGGCTGCGATCTCCGGCGAGCCGAGGCCGTTCTGGATGGTCTGCACGATGGTGCCGGGCCCCAGCAGCGGCGCGCAGGAATTCGCCGCGGCTTCCACGTCGAAGGCCTTGGTGGCGATGATGACGAGATCGCAGGGACCGATCCCGTCGGTGGTGGTGGAGGCGTGGATCGGCACGGTGCGGTCGCCGCTGGCGCCTTCGCAGCGCAGACCTTTGGTCGCCATCGCCTCGGCATGGTCGGGCCACAGCGTTACCGCATGGACCTCATGGCCGGCGTCGACCATCAGCGCGGCATAGACCGATCCCATCGCGCCGCAGCCGACGATTGCAATTTTGGCCATGTCGACCCTCCCTGTTGTTTCCTCATGGTGAGGAGCGTCGCGTAGCGACGCGTCTCGAACCATGGAGCCCTCGGCCATCCTTCGAGACGCGCTCCTTAAGGAGCGCTCCTCAGGATGAGGACAATATTGCGTTACCTCGTCCGCCGCGAAAAGTACGAGATCAGCACCAGCAGCGTCACCAGAATAACCAGCGGCGCCAGCATCATGCCGGTGACGACCACCACCGCCAGCGGTTTTTGCACCTGCGAGCCGATACCCTCCGACAGCGCCGCCGGCAGCAATCCGACGCCGGCGACGACGCAGGTCATCAACACCGGCCGCAGCTGCAGCTCGCCGGTGCGGATCACCGCCCTGGCCCGGTCGTAACCTTCCTCGATCAGCTGGTTGAACTGCGACAGGATAATGATGCCGTCCATCACCGCGATGCCGAACAGCGCGATGAACCCGATCGCCGCCGACACGCTGAACGGAATCCCCGAGATCAGAAGCCCAAGCACGCCGCCGAAAATCGCCATCGGGATCACGCTCATGGCGAGCAAAGTGTCGATCATCGAGCCGAAATTGAACCACAGCAGCACCGCGATCAGCGCCAGGCTGATCGGCACCACGATCGACAGCCGCTTGATGGCGTCCTGCAGATTGCCGAATTCGCCGACCCACTCGATCCGCGATCCCGGCGGCAGATGCACTTGTGCTGCGACCTTGTCCTGGGCCTCGCGGATGGCGCTGCCGAGGTCGCGTTCGCGCACCGAGAATTTGATCGGCAGATATCGTTCCTGCTGCTCGCGGTAGATATAGGCGGCGCCCGACACCAGCTGGATCGAGGCGACCTCGCTCAAGGGAATCTGCGTGATCGTGCCGTTGGGACCGGGCGCGCCGATGCGCAGGTTCTGGATGGCCTCGGCGCTGCGGCGGTATTCCGGCGCCAGCCGCACGATGATCGGGAAATGCCGGTCGCTTCCGGGCTCGTAGAGATCGCCGGCGCTGTCGCCGCCGATGGCGACGCGGATGGTCGCGTTGATATCGCCCGGCGTAAGCCCGTAGCGCGCGGCGCGGGCGCGATCGATGTCGATCTGGATGGTGGGCTGGCCGAGCGAGGTGAACACCGAAAGATCGGTGACGCCCTGCACAGTGGCAAGAACCGACTTGATCTTGTTGGCGGTGTCGGTGAGCGCCTGCAGATCGTTGCCGTAAAGCTTGATCGAATTCTCGCCCTTCACGCCGGAGACGGCTTCGGCGACGTTATCCTGCAGGTATTGCGAGAAATTGAACTCGACTCCGGGAAATTTGTGCTGCAGCTCCGCCAGCAACTGCGAGGTCAGTTCGTCCTTGTCGTGCGTATTCGGCCACTCGCTGACCGGTTTCAGCGGCGCGAAGAATTCGGCGTTGAACAGGCCGGCGGCATCGGTGCCGTCGTCCGGGCGGCCGTGCTGCGACACCACCGATTCTACTTCGGGGCGGCTGCGGATGATTTTCCGCATCTCGTTGACATAGGCGTTGCCCTCCTGCAGCGAGATGGTCGGCGGCAAGGTCGCGCGAATCCACAGATTGCCTTCCTCGAGCTTGGGCAGGAATTCAAGGCCGAGCAGCCGGGTGAAAACCATGGTCAAGAGAACGAGGCCGGCGGCGGCGCCCATCACAAGCTTTCGATTCTCGACCGCCCAGGCCAGCACCGGCGTGTAGATGCGATGCAGGAACGCCATGATCCGGGTTTCAGTTTCCTCCATATGCGCCGGCAGGATCAGCGCGCTCAGCGCGGGCGTCACCGTGAACGTCGCCAGCAGCCCGCCGGCCAGCGCATAGGCATAGGTCCGCGCCATCGGCCCGAAAATATTGCCTTCGACCCCGCTCAGCGTAAACAGCGGAATGAATGCCGCGATAATGATGGCGGCGGCAAAGAAGATCGAGCGCGACACGTCGGCCGCGGCCGAGAGGATGGCATGGCTCTTCATGCCCATGGTGGTTTCGCGCGAGATGTGGTTCTGCTCGGCCTCCGACAGGGCGGTGGTCTGCGACAGCCGGCGGAAAATCGCCTCCACCATGATCACGGTGCCGTCCACGATCAGCCCGAAATCGATGGCGCCGGCCGACAGCAAATTGGCGGATTCGCCCCGTATCACCAGGATGATGACGGCGAAAAACAGCGCGAACGGAATGGTGGCGCCGACGATCAGCGCGCTGCGCAGGTCGCCAAGAAAAACCCATTGCAGCAGCACGATCAGCAGGATGCCGACCCCCATATTGTGCAGCACCGTATGGGTAGTGATGTCGATCAAGTCCTTGCGGTCGTAGATGCGCTCGATTCTTACCCCGGGCGGCAGGACGCTGGAGTTGTTGATCGAGTTCACAAGGTGCTCGACCCGCGCGATGGTCGGCGAGCTCTGCTCGCCGCGGCGCATCAGCACGATGCCCTGCACGATGTCGTCGTCCTGATCGAGGCCGGCAATACCGAGACGGGGTTTCTCGCCGACCGTGACGGTGGCGATATCCTTGACCAGCACCGGATTGCCGCCGCTTTGCGACACCATGGTGTTGGCGAGATCGTCGATCGAGCGGATCAGGCCGACGCCACGCACCACCGCGGATTGCGCGCCGATATTGACGGTGCTGCCGCCGACATTGATGTTGGAGTTACCAACGGCCTGCAGCAGCTGCGGCAGCGTCAGTCCATTGGCGATCAGCTTGTTGAAGTCGACCTGAAGCTCATAGGTCTTGGTCCTGCCGCCCCACCCGGTGACGTCGATGACGCCGGGCACGGCGCGGAACCGGCGCTGCAACACCCAGTCCTGCAGCGTCTTCAAGTCCAGCACGCTGTAGTTCGGCGGCCCGGCCAGGCGGTAGCGGTAGATTTCGCCGATGGCGCTGAGCGGCGAAATTCCCGGCTGGACGTTGCCGGGCAAGGGCGCCATCTGGGACAGCCGGTTAAGTACCTGCTGCAACGCCTCGTCATAGGTGTAGTCGAACGAGAATTGCAGTTTGACGTCCGACAATCCGTACAACGAGATGGTGCGGATGGTGCGCAGGTTCTTGATACCGGCGACCTGGGTCTCGATCGGAATGGTGACGTAACGCTCGATTTCCGCCGCGGACAAGCCCGGGCTTTGCGTCACGATGTCGACCATCGGCGGCGTCGGATCGAGATAGGCCTCGATGTTGAGCTGCTTGAACGCGATCAGGCCGCCGATCAACACGACGACAAACAACGCCACCATCAGGTAGCGGCGGTGGACGGCGAGTTCGACGAGGCGATCCATTCAGACCGGATCTTTCACAAGTGCTGCCATCAAGTTCGTCATGCCCGGGCTTGTCCCGCCTGCGGGGCAAGCCCGGCCATGACGCGCTGGACGTACCGTGCCAAACCGGAAATGACCTAGCTCCCGGATGCGGCGCGGTCGATGAACAGGCTGCCCTTGGTGACGATCTGCTCGCCCGGCTTCAGGTTGCCCTTGACCTCAACCAGATTGCCATTGGTGAGGCCGGTCTTGATCAAGCGAAGCTCGATCGACTTGTCCTCGTGCCCGATCCAGAGCCGGACTTGATCGCCCTCGTAGATCAGCGCCTGCTTCGGCACGGCGACGGATGACTGATCGCCGGCCTCGTAGATCGTCACGGTCGCGAACATTTCCGGTTTCAGCTGGCCGTCCTTATTGTCGACAGTGGCGCGGACCAGCAGCCGGCGGGTCGCGGGATCCATCGCCGCGGCGATATAGTTGACGCGCCCGGTGAATACGCGGCCGGGGAACGCCAACAGGCGGAACGTGATCTCCTGCCCCACCGACACCAATGACGCTTCGGTCTCCCGAACGAAGGCCGTCAGCCATACCGTGGAGAGATCGCCGATCACGAATACCGGGTCGCTCGCGCCGGCGGCGATATACTGGCCGGGGCCGATCTTGCGTTGCACCACGGTGCCTGCGATCGGCGCGAAGATGGTGGTTTCGCGGTTGATGCTGCCCCTTTCCTGAAACGCCGTGATGGCGTCATCGGTCAGGCCCAGGATACGCAACTTGTTGCGCGCAGCTTCCAGCGCCGTTTGCGACGAGCGCAGATCGTTCTGCGCCTGGATCAGGGTTGCCTGGCTCTGTTGATAATCCTTCAGCGGGACCGCTTTGCCCTCGAACAGATCCTTGGCGCGCTTGTCCTGCAGCTGCGCCAGATCGAGGGCCGACTTCGCCTTGTTCAGCGCGGTCATGGCAGCGATAAAATCGTTTTGCGCCTGTACATTGTCGGCGGCTTCGATGATGAACAGCGGCTGACCTTGGGTGACCTGGTCGCCCGGCCGCGCCAGCAGCCTGGTAACCCGGCCGGCATAGGGCGAGAACACCGGCGTCGACCGGTCCTCATCGACCGCGATCTTGCCTTCGGTGACGTGTTCGGCCCGGAATGCCCGCTCGGTCACCGGCTCGAAAGACAGGCTGTCCCATTCCGACGGCGTCGGGGTGTAGCGCTGCAGGCCCTTGCGGGCCTGGCTGGAGACCTCGGAATTTCCGTGAGTTGCCTTGCCAACGTGCACAAGCCCATAAGCGGCAGCCGTCACGAGCACCAGCAAGCCTGCCCCAACCGCCAGCCGTCGACGGCTAAGTACTTGCAAATGCTTGATAAATTTCGTCTGCATAAGGCCTTGGTCAGCTCGTCGATGGTTCCGCGGCAATTTGCCTCATCGCTGTGCTAATAGTGCCTAATTGCTGTCGCAAACAATCGAAAAACGCGCTTTTGGCGTTTTAAGTTAAAATTTGAGAGGGCTTCAGCCGCCCGGCCATTCCGGCGGGTGACTGCCGAGCGGCATTGCCGGGCGGGACCACAACGCCGGGGTTTTCGACAGCTTCGCCGAATGGCGCACGGATCGCAGCGGACCGAAGCCCGAAGCGATTTCCTCGATAAAGGGCGTCACGGATTCGCCCTTCAAATCCTCGGTCTTGAACCCGTCGGCGACGCGGCCGAGATTCCACAGCCAGCGCCCGGTCTGCGCCAGCGATACCCGGACATGCCAGCTGCCGCCCTCACGCGACTGGCGCGCCTTTGCCATCATCGTCCCAAACGCCATCATGTAGCCGGTTGCATGATCGAGCATCTGCGCCGGCAATTCCTTCGGCCCGCCGACGCCGGCCGCCTGCCCCTCGGCATGATTGAAGCCGGTCGCGGTCTGCACCAGCGAGTCGAAGCCGCGGCGTCCCGCCCAAGGACTTGTAGAAGGCCCGGCATGGCCATAGGCCGACAGCGAGACATAGACGATGCCGGGGCTGATCCTGGCTGCGTCCTCTGGCGAGAAGCCGAGGGCCGCGATCGATGTCGGACGGTAGCCTTGCGAGAAAATATCGGACTGCGCCAGCAGGCCGCGCAGCACGTCGCGCCCCTGTTCGCTCTTGAGATCGACAAAGCTGGACAGCTTGCCGCGGCCGTTATCGATGGTGAGCCAATGAATCGCCGGCAGGTTGGGACTTGAAATCAGCATCACGTCGGCGCCATGCACCGCGAGCGTGCGGCCCGCGACGGGGCCTGCGATCACCCGCGACAGATCGAGCACGCGCACGCCGGCCAGCGGCCGATCGCCCGGCGCCCAAGGTTTTGGTGCGGCTTCGCCAATTTTCTCGATCGATATCAGCGGGAGTTCGGCAAGCGCTTTCGCATGGGATAGTGCGGACCATTCATCATGCGAGCGCATCAGCGCGACCACGCAGCCGCCGGCGTAGGCCGCGGTTTCGAACGCCTCGCCGTCCCATTGCATCAGGGCGGCCTGCACCTCGTCGCGCTCCGGCTTGCAGTTCAACACCTTGCAGACGGCGTCTTTGTGATGCCGGAAGTTGGTATGCAGCCGCACGAAGCGGCCGTCGCCGCTCTTGTAGATGCCGGCGATGGCGTCCCACGCCGGGCCCGGCGTCTTGCCGTCGACGCGCAGGTAGCGCTCGGAGCGGCACTCGACCACGGCATGGCGCATATCGACCGCGATATCCTGCGATTGCCCGCTGCGCAATTGCCAGATGTTTGCCGCCGCCATTCCCGCCGCGGCGATGCTGACCTGCGCTGCGGCGGCGAGGCGAAACGACGACGGCAGCTGCGGCTCCTCGCCGGTCAGCTTGACATGATCGAGCGCGGAAGCGTCGCCGCCGGTCGATGTCCAGAGTTCGGCGAGGATGTCGCGAGGGGTTTGCATGGGGGATTCCGTTCGTCATGCCCGGCCTTGTGCCGGGCATCCACGTCTTTCTTCACGCATAACAAACAAGACGTGGATGGCCGGGACAAGCCCGGCCATGACGAATTCTTGCGGGTGCCCTCAATGAAAATCCCGCGAGCGCGGCAGGATGCGGACATTGCGGGGGTGACGGATTTTCTGAGCCGGGCTGTCAGGATGTTCGCGGCGGTCGTCGTTGAGCGGCTCGACCAGCGCCGGGCCGGCAGGCACCGCATGCCGCTGCCTGAGCGCATCATCGGCCAGATGCACCAGATCGGACGAACGATCGAACAACCGCTCGGCAACCAGATGCACCACCTTTTCCGGACTGCTTTGTATGGTGCCTTCGACCAGAATCAGCCGCGCGCCCATCACTTCCTTGCGAAAACGCTCCATCACCTTCGGCCACACCACGATATTGGCGATGCCGGTTTCGTCCTCCAGCGTCATGAACACCACGCCCTTGGCGCTGCCCGGTCGTTGCCGCACCAGCACCACGCCGGCGCAACGGACGCGCTGCCTGTCGTTGGCATGCGAAACCTCGGCACAGCTCACAACGCGTTCTGACGCAAACATCGTCCGCAAAAACTCCATCGGATGGCCTTTCAGCGACAGCCGGATGGTCTGATAGTCGGCCACCACCTGTTCCGGCAGTGGCATCAAGGGCAACGGCTGCGCGTCTTCATCGGGCTGTTCGCGCGCGGTAGCGATTTCAAACAGCGGCAGGGGCACGTCATCCGGCAACCGCCGCACCGCCCACAATGCTGCGCGGCGGTCGAGGCCGATGGAACGAAACGCATCGGCGTCGGCCAGCAGGATCAGCGCGCGCTTCGGCAATCCCGTATCGCGGGCGAAATCCTCCAGCGAGGTGAAGCGACGGCGTTCGCGCGCGGCGACGATGTCCTCTCCCCAGTCTTCCGGCTTTGGCTTCTTATTCTCCAGTCTTTTGTTATTTTCTATTCTCAAAAACTCCTCATCCGGGTCGGCCCACTTGAACCCGTCGATCTGGCGAAAGCCGAGCCGGACAGCGCAATATTTTCCGCCAGTTTTTTCTAGCGTGTTCTGCGAGAAGCTGGACGACACATCGATCTCGCGCACCTCGACTTTATTTTTACGGGCGTCGCCTACGATCTGCGCCGGCGCGTAAAAACCCATCGGCTGCGAGTTAAGCAATCCGCAGCAGAACACGTCGGGATGCCAGTATTTGAGCCATGACGAGACATAGACGAGTTGCGCGAAGCTCGCGGCATGGCTTTCAGGGAAGCCGTAGCTGCCGAAGCCCTTGATTTGTTCAAAACAGTTTTCAGAAAACACACGATTGTAACCGCGCGCGATCATGTTGTTGACCATCTTGGATTCGAATTTTCCGATGGTGCCGACATTTCGAAACGTCGCCATTGCCCGACGCAGGCCATTGGCTTCCTCGGAGGTGAATTTCGCAGCCTCAATGGCGATGCGCATCGCCTGCTCCTGGAACAGTGGTACGCCGAGGGTTTTGTGCAGGACTTTGCGCAGCTCATCCTTGTCGCCATGCGCAGGTGACGGCGACGGATAATCAACCTTTTCAACTCCATTTCGCCGCCGCAGATAAGGATGCACCATGTCGCCCTGGATTGGACCCGGCCGCACGATCGCGACTTCGATGACGAGGTCATAAAATACTTGCGGGCGAAGTCGTGGCAGCATGTTCATCTGGGCGCGGCTCTCGACCTGGAATACACCGAGCGACTCGCCTTCGCAGAGCATGTCGTAAACCGGCTTTTCGTCCTGAGGAACCGTCGCAAGCTCGTACTGCTTGCCTTTGTGCCGCGCGATCAGATCGAAACATTTACGGATGCAGGTCAGCATGCCCAGCGCCAGCACGTCGACCTTCATCATCTTCAGCGCGTCGACATCGTCCTTGTCCCACTCGATGAAGGTGCGATCATCCATCGCGGCGTTGCCGATCGGCACGTAAGTATCGAGCCGGTCCTGGGTCAGGACATAACCGCCGACATGCTGCGACAGATGGCGGGGGAATTCGATAAGTTTGGTTGCCAGCTCGACGGCGAGTTCAACCATGGGATTTTTTGGATCGAGGCCGGCCTGCCTGACCTGCATCTCGTTGAGACCCTTGCCCCAGCTTCCCCACACCGTATCGGCCAGCGCTGCCGTGACATCTTCGGTAAGGCCCAGTGCCTTGCCGACATCGCGGATGGCGCTGCGCGGACGATAGTGAATGACGGTAGCGATGATCGCAGCGCGATGGCGGCCATAGCGACGATAGACATATTGCATCACCTCCTCACGCCTCGAGTGTTCGAAGTCGACGTCGATGTCAGGCGGCTCCAGGCGTTCTTTGGATATGAATCGCTCAAACAGCAGGTCGACCTTGGTCGGATCGACTGCAGTGACGCCGAGAACATAGCATACGGCCGAGTTTGCAGCCGAGCCCCTGCCCTGACAGAGAATTTTTTCATCACGCGCGTAGTGGACGATGTCGTGCACGGTGAGAAAATAATGCGCGTATTTCAGCTTCCGGATCAGGCGCAGTTCCTTGTGCAAGACCTTTTTGGTTTTTGGTGCGATCCGGATCGGGAATTTTTTGTGCGCGCCGGCCCAGGTCAGATCTTCCAGATGCCGTTGCGCGGTCTTGCCCGGAGGCACCGGTTCGTCGGGATACTGATACTTGAGTTGGTCGAGCGAAAACGCGATGCGACCGGCAAAGCGCATGGTTTCTGCGATCGCTTCCGGCATGTCGCTAAACAACCGCGCCATCTCCTGCGCCGGCTTCAGATGGCGCTCGGCATTGGCCTCAAGTTTTTTGCCGATACGCTCAATGGTCGTTTTCTCGCGGATGCAGGTCAGAACGTCCTGCAAGGGCCGGCGCACGGGATGGTGATACAGCACTTCGTTGGTCGCCAGCAGCGGCACGCGGGCCGTGGCGGCAATGCGCTGCAACCGGGCGAGACGGCGCCTGTCATCGCCGCGGTACAGCAGGCTGGCCGCGAGCCAGACACACTCCGCGCGGCTGCGCTGCAGATGATCGAGAGTTTTCAGCGCTTTCGACGTCTCAAAGCGATGCGGCAGCGTCAGGACCAGAAGCTGTCCTTCCGCGAAGTCCAGCAGGTCATCCAGTGTTAAATGACATTCGCCCTTCTCCGCCGCGCGCTTGCCGCGAGTCAGCAACTGGCATAGCCGGCCGTAAGCCGCGCGGTCGCGCGGATAGACCAGAATGTCCGGCGTGTCGTCATTGAAACCGAGCCGCGAACCAATCAGCAATTTCGGTTTGTGTTCGACCTCCGGATTGCCAAGCTCCTTGTAGGCCCGTACCACGCCGGCCAGCGTGTTATGGTCGGCGATGCCGATGATGGGAATCCGAAGCTCGCTTGCCTGGTGCACATAGTCCTGCGGGTGCGATCCGCCGCGCAGGAAGGAAAAATTCGTGGTGATGCCGATCTCGGCATAGTCAGGTGGTGCGCCGATGCCGGGCGTGTTCATGCAAACAATCCATGCACGAACCAGTCCGGCTGCACGGGCTTGCCGTCCCCCTGCACGATTTCGCCATATAACCCGTCGCGATAAAGCCAAAATCGTATTCCGGCTTCATCTTCCACTCGAAAATAATCACGCGTCGGCATCGCTTCCTGCGAACGCCACCACTCCATGGCGACCCGTTCCGGGCCTTCCGCGCGAACGATGGTGTGAGACGCGCGCCGCCATTTGAAATGTTTCGGTGGTTTGTCAGGAACTTCCGCAAACAACACCTCGATCGGCTCCGGCCGTTCGAACAGCCGCAGCGGCCGCAGCGGCGGCTCGCCCTCTACCCGCGCGGGCCAGGCCGCAAGCGCTGCTGCGGCAAGCTGATGCTGCGCCGGCGCCGCCAATCCTGCGCGCTCCGGAATGTGGGTGTCCTGCGGCAGGTGTACCACCACGCGCCGGCCGCCGATGCGCGCGGCGATGCGGTCGATCAGCGCAGCCAGTTCGTCGTTGTCGTGCACATTGGCATCGAGATCGCGCTGCTGCTGCACCACGATTTCGGTGCGGCTGGCGGATAATCTGACCAGATCGAAGCCGAAACCGGGATCGAGCGGATCGCTCAATGCATCGAGCCGCTCGCGGAACAGCCGGTCGATCGTCGCAGCCCTGGTGGCGGGCTGTCCGGTATCCACTGCGATTCCGCGCACCGCGCCATCGGTGCGGAAGAAGCTTGCTTCCAGCCGCCGCGCGCCTTTGCCCTGGCGCTCCATCGCTGCGACCAGCATCTGCGCCAGCCTGGATAAGGTCGCTGCTATCACGCCATCGGTCGAGACCGGCTCGGCAAAACGTTTCTCCACGATGTAATCCGGCAGCGGCTTGCGCGGGCTGATCGGCGCATCGCCCTGCCCCAGCGCCTGCTCCAGCAACGCGGTGAAATCGGCGCCGAATCTTGCAGTAATCTCATGGCGCGCGCGCGTGGCGACATCGCCGATGGTTTTCAGTCCGGCGCGGCGCAGACCGCGGCTGATCGCACTGTCAGCTCCGAGCGCAAACACCGGCAGCGGTTTTACGCTATCGGCCTCTTCGCCATCACCGACGATGCGGCCATGGACATGGCGGTTCATTGTCCGCGCGCAGACCGGTGTGCCGGCAATCGCCGCACTTACGACAAAGCCCTGCCGCGTCAGCGCATCACACACTATCTGCATCAGCGCGGCCTCGCCGCCGAACAGATGCGCGCAGCCGGTGATGTCGAGGAACAGGCCATGCGGGGAATCCAGCGCCACCAGCGGCGTGAAGCGGTCGCACCAGTCGGCGATGGCGTTCAGCGCCTGCGCATCGGCGGCCTCATCGGCGTCAAACACCTGGATGTCAGGGCAGACCGCGCGAGCATTGGCCAGCGGCAGGCCGGTCTCAAGGCCGAGACGGGCCGCGGCGTCATCCAGCGCGGAGATCTGCAGCGCGTTGTTTTGCTTTGCGACGACAATACAAGGAGCGTCATCAGCCGGCGCGGCGTTGCTGCGCGAGCGCTGGCGCTTGATGCGGTCGGTCGGCAGCCGCGGCAGCCACAGGCTGAGGATGCGCCGGCGCTTCACGGAAAAGGCACTCATCACATTTCCATTCCATGATCCAATGCCCGTTGGGGCCATGACGATTGCGGACAAGGTGGGTGTCGAGCATGGGCGCGCCCCATGCTTCCCGACGCGGCGGCGAATGCGCCGCGCGCACGATCCATCGCGTCTCCGCCGTCGAGGGCATCGGCGCCGCCGCGAGGCGCAGCAGCAGGCCGGTGACCCCCGACATCCGCGCCGCCAGTGTCAGCTTGCGGCTGGCGACGAGATCGAGCTGCCGGGTCTCGCCCCAGATTTCCAGCACCACGGCGCCGAGCGCATCGCAGGCCAGCGCGTCGGCGGTGGTCCGTAGCGCGGTCTCCACGTCGGGCGCGCGCACGGTTACCACGAGGCGCGGATCGAGGCCGAGTTCGCTCCACCCACTCATCGACAGGGCGCCGGCTTCGATTTCCGCAAAATCCTGCCGCACCCACAGCAGCGGCCGCCGCGCCCTGACGCGCCGCGCCAGCCCCGCGATGAATCCCGTCGCCGCAGCGCTCTGCCTGCCTTCGGCGAACACCTCATGCACCGCGCCCAGGGCAAGACCGCCCCGCAACGCCGCATCGGCCCCGGCATGACCGAGCGCCGCCCGGTCCGGCGCGGTGGCGTCGTGGGTTTCGATGCGCTCGATGCTGCCGCGCAACCGCGCAAGCGTGCCTGTGCGTGCGCCGGTCATGCGCCGCTCCTGAAGAGATATCCGCTGCCACAGTTTTTTAGTGAACCCGCAGCTGGCTCATTTGTTCATGATATGTTCTAATATAAAGCTAAGATGGCCCACAGAGTCAATCGGGATGGAAACTTTGTTTTTCACAAGTGGAATCAAAGGGATTCAAGTAATGGACGTGCAGCGCAAGCTGGAAATCCTGGCGGACGCCGCCAAATACGACGCTTCCTGCGCCTCCAGCGGCACCGAGCAGCGGGATTCCCGCGATGGCAAGGGGCTGGGCTCGACCGCCCCCGGCATGGGCATCTGCCATTCCTACGCGCCGGACGGCCGCTGCATTTCGCTGCTGAAAATCCTTTTGACCAACGCCTGCAACTACGACTGTCTCTATTGCGTCAACCGCGCTACCTCGAATGTGCCGCGCGCGCGCTTCACGGTCGACGAAGTGGTGCAGCTGACGCTCGATTTCTATCGCCGCAACTATATCGAAGGACTGTTTCTCTCCTCCGGCATCATCCGCAGTGCCGATTACACCATGGAGCAGGTGGTGAGTGTGGCGCGCAAGCTTCGTGAACAGCATCACTTCCGCGGCTATATTCATCTGAAGACGATTCCGGAAGCCGACGACGCGCTGATTGCGGAGGCTGGAAAATACGCCGACCGGCTCAGCATCAATATCGAGGTGCCGGAGGAGGATAGCCTTGCGAAGCTGGCGCCGGAGAAGGACGTGCGCGCGATCAGGCGCACCATGGGCCGGCTACGGCTCAGACTCGACGAGGCAAAAGAAAATACAAAAAGCAGGAACGCGCCGCGTTTTGCGCCGGCAGGGCAAAGCACGCAGATGATCGTCGGCGCAGATAGCGCCACCGATCAGACCATTCTCAACACCAGCGCCAATCTCTACGGCTCCTACAATCTCAAGCGCGTGTATTATTCCGCGTTCAGCCCGATCCCCGACGCCAGCCGGGCGCTGCCGCTAAGCGCGCCGCCGCTGGTCCGGGAGCACCGGCTTTATCAGGCTGACTGGCTGATGCGATTCTATGGCTTCGACGTCGGCGAAATCGTCGACAAGGCGGAAGGCATGCTGCCGCTCGACATCGATCCGAAACTGGCGTGGGCCTTGCGCAATCGCGATCGCTTCCCGCTCGACGTCAACCGCGCCAGCCGCGAGCAGCTGCTGCGGGTGCCGGGTTTTGGAGCCAAGGCGGTCGACCGCATCATCGCGACGCGGCGGCTCTCGTCGATCCGTGTAAGCGACCTCGCCCGGTTGCATATTCCCCGGAACAAGGCGCTGCCCTTCATCGTTCTCTCCGACCACCGTCCGCCGCCGCATCTGCTCGATAGCGCGCAGCTGGCGGAGCGGTTCAGGCCGAAAGCGACGCAGTTGGGATTTGGATTTTGAGTGACGCAGCAAAACACTCAACCGTCATCCTGAGGAGCGGCCTCTTGGCCGCGTCTCGAAGGATGGCCGCAAGCGCTCGTGGCCCATCCTTCGAGACGCCGCGCAAGAGCGCGGCTCCTCTCAGGATGACGGTGGTGTGAACGGATTGTAGAAACCATATGCGCTTCATCTCATTGAACAGCGAAACCGATTTCGAGGGCTGGCGCACAGCAGCGCGCGCGCTGGTCCTGAACAACGTGGCGCCGGCTGAGGTAACATGGACGGTGGCAGGCAACGAGCCTGAGTTGTTCGAACCTCCCGCGGCGGCGCCGCTCGAAACGCCGCACGGCACCTTCAACGTCCCGGCCAAATTCGTCGAGCTGGCACAGACGGCGATCCTGCATCGCGATCCCCAGCGCTTTGCCCTCCTGTATCGCCTGCTGTGGCGGCTGCGGGGCAATCATGAACTGCTCGATGTCGCGACCGATCCGGACGTGGCCCAAGTCGCGGCGATGGCCAGGGCGGTGCGGCGCGACGAGCACAAGATGCACGCCTTCGTCCGCTTCCGCGAGGTCGGCCGCGAGCGCGAGTCGCATTTCATTGCCTGGTTCGAGCCGGAGCATCACATCGTCGAACTGGCGGCGCCGTTCTTCGCAAGTCGCTTCGCCGATATGGCCTGGTCGATCCTCACCCCCGACGTTTGCGCGCATTGGGACGGCCACGCCGTTTCCTTCACGCCGGGCGTCAGCAAATCCGGCGCGCCGTCGGCGGATCGGCTGGAGGAAACCTGGCGGCGCTACTACGCCAGTATCTTCAACCCTGCCCGGCTCAAGGTGAAAGCCATGCAGGCCGAGATGCCGAAGAAATACTGGCGGAACCTGCCGGAGGCCTCGTTGATTAAGCCCTTGATTGCCGGCGCGGGACGTACGGCCGGCGACATGATCGCCCAAGGAGCAACGGAACCGCACAAATCGCAGAAACGACCCGAGCCGATGAAACGCAAGCATTCAGCATCCGACGATAGCATCGAGGCCCTGCGCGAGCAGGCTGCCGGCTGTCGCGACTGTCATCTCTGGAAAGACGCGACCCAGACCGTGTTCGGCGAGGGCCCGCAACATGCCCAGGTGATGCTGGTCGGCGAGCAGCCCGGCGACAAGGAAGATCTCGCGGGAAAACCGTTCGTGGGACCGGCGGGCCAGATGCTCGATCGCGCGCTGAAAGAGGCCGGCGTCGACCGCGACAAGGTCTACGTCACCAACGCGGTAAAGCATTTCAAATTCGTCCCGCGCGGAAAAATCCGGCTGCACCAGAAACCGAACACACTGGAAATCAAGGCGTGCCGGCAATGGTACGAACGCGAACGCGCCTCGATCAAACCCGATCTGGTGGTGGCGATGGGCGCCACCGCGGCGCAGAGCGTGTTCGGCAGAATCACGCCGATCAACACGTCGCGCGGGCGGCTGATCGATCTCGAGGACGGTACCAAGACGCTGGTGACGGTGCACCCGTCCTATCTGCTGCGGCTGCCCGATGAAGACGCCAGGGCGCGGGAATACGAGCGCTTCGTTGGTGATTTGAAGATTGTCGCGGCTCAGATGAAACGGGCGACCAAAGCGGCATGAACCTCGTGCCCCCGGTGGCGTGGTGCGCTGCAGAACACGTCAGCGTGAAGTATGAAGCAGGTCACATTCGCACCTCGCGATCCGAGCTAACCATTGTCACGGTTCTTAACCCATGGAGGCTTTCCATGAAGCGATTTTTGAATTTCGCATTTGCGGTCTTTGCCTTGCTCGCCGCCGCTACCACCGCCGCCGCCGTGCGGCCGCACGCGCCAAACGCAGCAGCGCCTGAATTTGCAGGTTTGGCAACGACGGGACCGAAGCCAGCGCCGGAGGTCAAGAAGCCTGTCAGGTACGAAGCGATAATTTCGAACTGGAAGCGGTACCGGTCCACGGCAAAATCGAACGGGTGAGCCGAGTGCAGATCCCGACGGTTCGAACCGTCAGCGGCCCGGTACTCCAACCCGGACACGATACAGAGATGTCGACGCGGTGATGAAGAGGCTGCGGTTGTCCGCATCGCCCCAGTCGAAATTTGCGGCCGGCTCCGGCACCTTGATCACGCCCAGGCATGTCCCCGATGGATCGAAGACGTGGATGCCGCCCGGCCCGCAGCAGTAGACGTTACCTGCGCTGTCGACCTTCATGCCATCGGGCGCGCCTGGGCCTTCGCCGGTGGTTTCCGCCCAAACGCGGCCGCGATCCAGCGTTCCGTCGGACCGGACGTCGAACAGGCGGATGTGACCTCGCTCGGTGTCGTTCACGAACAGATGTTTCTCATCGCGCGAGAAGCAAAGGCCGTTCGGCTGTTTGAAATCGTCTGAGAGAAGGTTCAACGCTTTGGTGTCGGGATCGAGCCTGTAGACACCCCTAAACCCAAGTTCGGTCGGCCGCGGCACGCCGTAGAACTCGATCCGGCCATAGGTCGGATCGGAGAAGTAAATCGCGCCGTCGCGTTTCACCACAATATCATTGGGGCTGTTCAGCTCTTTGCCGTCATAATGACTGGCCAGCACAGTGATGCGCCCGTCCGGCTCCGTGCGTGTCACGCGGCTGGTCGCGTGTTCGCAGGCGAGCAGCCGGCCTTCGCGATCCCAGGTCAGGCCGTTCGACTTGTTGCTCGGGTTCCTGAACTCGACGACACCGCCATCCGCGGACCAGCGGCGTATCCGGTCCCCCGGCATGTCGCTGAACAGCAAATACTTGCCCGCGGCATTCCACAACGGACCTTCGGTGAACAGGAAGCCGGTGCCGAGTTGCTCGAATTCAACCGACGGGCCGACCACGGACCGGAATGCCGGATGACGAATTTCAACGCTCATGTTTTCGTCTTCCCCGCCGCTGCCGCCTTCTGAAGGTCGCTGACGCGTGCCGCGCCGACATACCAGTCGTCAGCGCCGACATCCTCGAACACCACCCAGATGGCTTCGTTTGGCAATTCGGCGACCTCGCTGATGGCCGCGGTCACGCGCCGGGAGATTTCGTCCTTGCGCTGCTGCGAATGGCCTTTGAGAATTCTGATGTTGACGAATGGCATGTTCGCTTTCCTCCATGTGATGTGTTGATAGCAAAACTCAAATGACGGGCGGCGCCAGGGCGAGCAATTCCTCGCGTAGCCCGGGATCATCGCGCAGCGCAGATGACGGTCCGGAAAAACGCACCGCACCTTTCTGCAAGACGTAAACACGGTCGGCCAGCGTGAGGCAAAAATCCAGCGCCTGTTCCGCCAGCAAAATCGTCAGGCCCCGACGCTTGAGGTCTGAGACCTGCTGCAGCAGCGATTCCACCACCAGCGGCGCCAGGCCTTCCGACGGTTCATCCAGCAGCAGCAATTCCGGATTGCACATCAGCGTGCGGCCGATCGTCAGCATCTGCTGTTCGCCGCCCGAAAGAAAGCCGCTGCGACGGCCGGCGAGTTCGCGCAGCTTCGGAAAGAAATCGAACACCGCCTCGACGGTCCATGGGCCCGGCCGTTGCGACGCGCGGCGCGCGACGTCGAGATTTTCGATAACCGTCAGGTCGGCGAACACGCGGCGGTCTTCGGGGACGAATCCAATTCCCGAGCGTGCGATCTGAAACGGCGGCCAGCCTGCAATGTCTTTGCCCTTCCACAGCACCCGGCCGGCGGAGGCTGGCGTCAGCCCCATGATCGAGCGCATCGTCGTGGTCTTGCCGACGCCATTGCGGCCGAGCAGGCCGACGCATTCTCCCTGAGCGACCTCGATCGACACCCCAAACAGCGCGCGCGAGCGGCCGTACGAGGTGTGAATGTCCCTGACATCGAGCAGCGCCGTCATTGCCGCTGCTCCCCAAGATAGACCCGCCGGACTTCAGGATTGTTGCGCACTTCCATGGGCGATCCGGTGGCGATCAATCGCCCCTGATGCAGCACCGCGATCTTCTGCGCGATGGCGAAAACCACATCCATGTCGTGTTCGGTGAACAGCAATGTCAGTTCGCGCTCAAGCGCGATCTGCTGAAGCAGTTCGATCGTCGCCCGTGTTTCCGAAGCCGACATGCCCGCGGTCGGCTCGTCCAGCAGCAGCATTTTGGGATCGGCAGCAAGCGCGATGCCGAGTTCGAGTTGCTTCTGGTTTCCGTAGGACAGCGTTCCACCAACCGTACTGGCATGGCCATGCAGCCCAAGCGATCGCAGCAGAATGCCGGTTTCGTCGCCGAATATGCTGCGCGACTTCGTCCAGAAATTCGGGCCGGCGCCGCGATGCGCGATCAGCGCGGCCTGCACATTCTCGAACACGGTGAGCTTTGGAAAGATGTTGGCGTGCTGAAACGACCGGCCGACGCCCATTCGGCAGATGGCGGACGGCTGTGCCGCGGTGATGTCATTATTGTCGAAGCGCACTTGTCCGGTCTCCGGACGGACGTGCCCCGTGATCAGGTTGAACAGCGTCGATTTGCCGGCGCCGTTCGGGCCGATCACGGCCGCGATCTGACGCCGCTCGACGGAGAAGCTCACATCGGCGATCGCGACGAATCCGCTGAAAGTCTTTCGCAGGCCGCTCACCTCAAGCATCGGTCCGCTCCCGGCGACCGCCGGTGATGCCGGCAAGCGTTCCGAGAATGCCCGCCGGGAAAGCATAGAGCAATACGATGAGAATGAGCCCCAGCACCATCGGCCAGAATTCGGTGTAGGAGGTGATCTGCTGGTTGAGCGCGGTCAGCGTGAACGCGCCCACCAGCGGTCCCCAGAATTGCCCCATGCCACCCAGGATCACCATGATCAGCACTTCGGCCGATTTCGACCAGTAGCCGAAATCCGGAAAGACGCCTCGGTTGAAGATTCCGAACAAGGCGCCGGCGAGCCCGGCAAACACGCCGGCCACGACGAACGCCGCCAACTCATAGCGGCGCACATGAATGCCGATGAACTCGGCGCGTTCCGGATTTTCCCGGATCGTCGTCAGGATTCGCCCGAACGGAGATTCCGAGATCCGCCGCAGGATCAGAAAGCAGATGCCGACCAGCACAAGGGTTACATAAAAATAGTGCTCACCGACCCGCATGCCGCCCAGGCCCGGGATTTCCGCCATCCATGCCAGATCCGGATAAGGCACATTCGAAAGCCCTTGTTCGCCGCCGGTCACGTCGTTCCATTTGAAGCAGATCGCCCACACGATCTGCGCGAAGGCGAGGGTAAGCATCGCAAAATAGATTTTGGTCAGCCGGACGCAGAAGAATCCGAACACAAGCGCGATCGCGCCGGCGACGACGCCTGCTGCGGCGAACGCAAAAGCAAACGGCGCGCCGTGGTTCTTCATCAGGATGGCGCAGGTATAGGCGCCGGCCGCGAAATACGCCGCGTGGCCAAAGGAAACCAGCCCGGTGGTTCCGAGCAGAAGGTTAAGGCTGGTGGCGAACAGCGCGAGAATGAGGATGTCGGTCGCAAGCGAGGTGTAGAAGCGCGAGGCCAGCAGCGGAATGCACAGCGCCGCCGCAAATGCGATCAGCGTCCAGGGCACGCGTTCGATCAGGCGATCCGTCATCGCGGCAACGGCCTTCCCAACAGGCCCCACGGCCGGATGATCAGGATGATGGCCATCAGCGCATAAACCGCGAAGATCGAGAAGCGCGGGAAAATCAGAATGCCGAAGGAGAGAAACTGCCCATAGATCAGCGCGCCGATGAAGGTGCCCCAGAGCGAGCCGAGGCCGCCGATCACGATCACGATAAAGGCCTCGACGATGATCTCGACGTCCATGCCGGGAACCACCGTCTTGATCGGCGTCACAAGCGCTCCCGCCAAACCTGCGAGAAACGATCCGGCGGCGAAGGCCAGGGTATAGATGCGTCCGACATTGCCGCCGAGCGCGCCCAGCATTTCCCTGTCCAGGGCGGCTGCCCGCACCATCCGCCCCATATGGGTCCGGTGCAGCACCAGCCATATGGTGAGAGCAAGCACGGGCCCGAGCACGATGATGAGCAGATTGTAGTACGGGATGACCGCGCCGAACAGCGTCATCGCGCCGGCGAGACTCGGAGGCCGCGAGACCGATAATTGCTGCGTGCCCCATATCATTTTCGCGGCGTCGGCAAGCACCAGCACCACCGCATAGGTGAACAGCAGCTGATAAAGTTCTTCACGCCCGTAGAGACGACGGAGCAGGAAGCGTTCGATCAGCGCGCCCAGCAGTGCGACCGTGAGAGCCGAGGCGAACACCGCGAGCCAGAAGCTGCCGGAAGCGGGACCCAGGATGTGAACGAGTTGCCATGCGAGGTAGGCGCCGATCATATAAAAGGAACCGTGCGCAAAATTGAGAATGCGCAGGATGCCGAAAATCAGCGACAGGCCGGACGCGATAAGAAACAGGAACATCGCCGCGGTGAGACCGCCGAGAAACTGGCCGAACAGGAATGATGAATCCATTTGCTATCCGGCACTCGACAGTCTGATGACGCTGGAGATTCGCTCTGCCGTCTCGACCAGAAGACGCGTCCACTCCGGCACCTTTTCCTGCCGGAAGCGCGCCGTCGGCATCGCCACGCTGACCGCTGCAATGACACGGTCCGGCCCGTTGCGGATCGGCGCGCCGACGCAGCACACATCCTCCGACAATTCCTGCTCGTCGAGCGCAAAGCCGTTCGCCCGCACGCGCGCCAGTTCGGCGGTAAACAGCGCCGGGTCGGTGATGCTTTTAAGCGTCGCGGCCGGCAACGGGCCGGCCGCAAAAAAATGGTCCAGTTCAGCCTGTGTCAGGAAGGCGAGCATGACCTTGCCTGTCGCGGTGCAGGACGCGGGATCGCGCCGCCCGGTACCTCGCGACACCGTAACCGTCTGACTGCCGGTCGCGGTGCAGACTTCCACCACTTCGCGATCGCTCAAGATCGCAAGATGAACCGTCTCGCCGGTCGCATCCCGCAAGTGCTCGATGAAGGGCCTGGAAACGCTGACCAGATCCATGTTTCTGGCATAGGCGCTGCCGAGCTCGAACAGTCGCGGACCCAGCGTATAGGCGCGCGTTTCCTGATTTTGTTCGATGTAATGGCGGCGCGCCAGCGTCTGAAGCAGGCGATGCGCGGTGCTGACATTGATGCCGGTGGTCATGGCGACCTCGGATACCGTGGCTGGCCTGCCGATGGTGCCAAGATGCTCGAGGATATCGAGCACCTTGGCGACCGTCTTGACTGCCGAGCCTTCCAGCTTGCGACTAACGGGGCGAACCACGCTGGCCTTCGATCCTTTAGTTCACGAATGACGTGGGATCGACATAAACAGGCTTTTCCATCACCGGGAACGGATAGCGTGGATCCTTCACCATCTTGCCCCAGAACTGGCCGCGATTGGCCGACTGCGTTTTTGGATCGATCGTCTGCTTGCCAATCGGCGTATCGACGGAGAGTCCGACGAGCGCCTTGGCGACGTCGTCCGACTTGGTGCTATTGGCTTTCTTGATTCCCTCGACCAGAACCTGCATCGCGACATAGCCGATCGCTGGCCAGGACGAAGGATGCTCCTGGCCCGTGTACTTCTTCAGGCGCTCGATGAATTCCTTGTGCTTGGCAGGCCCCTCGGTCCAGTAGAATATGTCGTAGGCGTTGCCCCAGATCCCCAGCGGATAATCGTCGCCGATCGCCTTGGCCAATTCGATGGAGCCTGCTTCGCCGCCTGCCACGAAGTTATATTTGATCGCGTCGAAATAGCCGAGCGGCTTGGCCTGCTTGATGAAGGTCACAAAATGCCCGCCCCAGAGCGAGGAGAACACCGCGTCCGGCTTTTTGGAAAGCTGGGCGTTGATGAACGGGGTGTAGTCGGCCTCGCCGAGCTTGGGCCACTGCTGATCGACGACCTCCACCTCCGGCTTGATCTTCTTCAGATGGGCTACGAATGCCGCGGTCACTTCCTGTCCGTAAGCATAATCGGGGCTCATGGTCGCGACACGCTTCACGTCCATCTTGGCGATCAGCGCCGCCGCCGAGCGGCCTTCGATCGTCGTCGTAGTGGAGGTCCGGAAAATATAAGGATGAATGTTCGCCGGCGACAACGGCTAGCGTATGCGGGGTGATCGTAGCGGGGACCCAAACGCAAGCGTAGCCGAATGGGCGCAGCGCAATCCGGGTTTTTCATACGCAATACAATGGCCCCGGATTTCGCTGCGCTCCATCTGGGCTACTTGCCGAGATCGAACAACCGTTCACGCAGCCCGAACCGGCTTGATCCGCTTCGCATCTTCGGATTTGAGGTTCCGCCGCGCCATTTTCAGGTCGTAGTGAGCCTGAAGATCAGCCAGAACTCCGGACTGTTGCCGAAGTAGAGGCCGAGCCGAAGCGCAGTGTCTGCCGTAATGCGCCGCCGATTGTTGACGATCTCGGCGATGCGGTTCGGCGAAATTCCGATCGCCTTCGCGAGGGCGCTTTGCGACAGACCATATGCAGCCAAGAATTCGTGCTTCAGCATCTCGCCCGGCGTGACCGGCGCAAACTCATTCGCCATTGTCGTCTCCGCTCAATGATAGTCCATGATCCGAACCTCATGCGGCTCGCCGTCGATCCATTTGAAAATCACCCGCCATTGATCGTTGATCCGGATCGAGTGAAAGTCTCTTAGGCCGCCCTTGAGCTTTTCCAGCCGGTTCGAAGGCGGTATCGTCAGATCCTCCAGCCGGCTTGCCGCGTTGACGGCTTCGAGCTTCCGCTTGGCCACGCGCGCAGTCCCGGCGAACCGGCGCACCCGTTCATCCCGGAACAGCGCTTCGGTGTCCTTGTCACCAAAAGACCGGATCATCAACCTGCCGATATACCCAATCCCGGTATGCGGTCAACCGGGAAGGCGACCCTTGGGGCTCGAGCTGCATGGCACATCCACCACGACCTCGTTTGATAAAAGGAGCCTTGAAATTTCCCGGCGTGAAGGGTTCACTGGCAGGACGATGACGCAGTTGGACGACATGACAGTGCAGGCAGAACTCGGAAGCCGGCTCGGCCGGCTGCCGTTCGTCTTGCTGCTGACAGTCGGCCTGCTGCTATCGCTGCTTCACTGTACCGGGTGTGGTCTTGCGTTCGTCAAACCGATGCGGCAACGGTGATAACGAACATCGACTCGGGTTCTGCTCCGGATACGCCCGAACAACAGTTGGCCTGTCATAGCGGCCATTGTCTCTCTCACGTCGCCGCTCAAGCCGTGGCGGTCGTGACATTGCCGGCCGACCTGGGTCTGCGCACGCTGGCGTTTGGCCGGGAGCAATCCCCGGCCGTGCTTGCGGGCCTTCCTTTGTTTAAACCACCCCGCGCCTGACCTTTCCACGCGGCCTTCGAGGCCCGTTCGCTTGCGCCGCTTGTCTTAAGACAACGCGGCAGCTCGCATTCATTCAAAAATGGTTTGGCGAAGTCGCGGGCGGTGAATGCCCGTTTCGGGACAATTGCAATGATCAGAATCTGGTTGCTGACGGCCGGGCTGATGCTCGGCGCGGCACTTCCCGTCGCAGCTCACGACGAAAAACCTGGCGCGACCGAGAAGCATGATGACAACTCGGTGAAACTGACAGAGCGCCAGGTTGAGGCCGGCAAGTTCGCAGTCGTCGATGTCGGCGGCGGCATGTTGAGCAAGCGCGTCAGCGTACCCGGCTCGATAACGCCGAGCGGCGATCATATCGCGCGTGTCGCGGTGCGATTGCTGGGAACTGTCGCTGAGTTGCGCAAGCGCCTCGGCGACCCGGTACAGGCCGGCGAAGTTATTGCGGTGATCGAAAGCCGCGAGGTCGCCGACGCGAAAAGCGAATATCTCGGCGCACGTCTGGTGTTCGACCTGCAGCAGACACTGTTCGATCGCTCGACAAGGCTGTTTGACGGAAAGGTTCTCAGCGAGAACGATTTTTTGCGCGCGCGCACCACGTTCCAGGATGCCCGCGTCAAGATCGAGACCGCCCGCCAAAAACTGTTTGCCCTCAGCTTGACGGCCGAGCAGATCGAAGCTCTGCCCCAACAGCCGGTCGAGACGCTGCGGCGGCAGGAGTTGCGCGCGCCGATTACCGGACGGGTGGCCGAGCGGCGTGTCGAACTCGGTTCGCTGGTCGGCCGCGAAGGCCAGGAGAGCGAGCTGTTCGTCATTGTCGATCTCAGCGTGGTCTGGGCCGATCTGGCGGTGCCGACTTCGGAATCTGCGACCATTCGTGAAGGCCGGCAGATCACCGTCACAAGCGGTGGCGAGAGTTCGCCCGCGACCATCATATTCATCAGCCCTCTGCTCGATAAGGACACCCGAGCCGCCCGCGTGGTGGCCTCCATCGATAACGCCGCGCGCAAATGGCGGCCGGGTACTTTCATTACGGCGGAAATTCCAACCGACGAGGCGCCGGCCGCAATCGCCGTGCCCAAAACCGCGCTGCAATCGATCAAGGGCGAAAACGTTGTGTTCATTCGCACGGCGGATGGCTTTGAGGCCCGCAAGGTGGGCGTCGGCCGTCAGGATGCACGGCTGGTCGAAGTGACAAGCGGCCTTGCAGCCGGCGAGCGCGTTGCGACCGCCAACACATTCGTCCTCAAGGCCGAGTTCGGCAAGGCCGAGCCAGCATGAACATTAGAGCGCAATCATGATCAGCCGCATTCTTGCGCTTGCCATTCAACACCGCTGGGTCGTGGTGGTGGCCACGCTGTGTCTCGTCGTGCTTGGCCTCTGGTCGCTGACGCGGCTGCCGATCGACGCGGTGCCCGACATCACCAACAAGCAGGTGCAGGTCAATACGACCGCATTCGCGCTGTCGCCGGCCGAAATCGAAAAACAGGTAACGTTGCGGATTGAAACCGCGTTGACCGGGATCCCGGGCCTGGACAACACACGCTCGATCTCGCGCAACGGCTTTTCCCAGGTAACCGCGGTATTTACCGAAAAGACCGACATCTATTTCGCCCGCCAGCAAGTCAACGAGCGGTTGCTGGAGCTGCGCCCGAACCTGCCGCCCGGCGTCGATCCAAAAATGGGGCCGATCTCAACCGGCCTTGGCGAAATATATATGTGGACCGTCGGCTATGCCTCGGCGGGGCAGGATGTCGCCGTATATGTCACGCCCGAAGGCGAACGGCTTACCTCTGAGGTTGCGCGCGGCGCATATCTGCGCACCGTACAGGACTGGATCGTTCGCCCGCAAATCAAGAGCGTGACCGGTGTTGCCGGCGTCGATTCGATCGGCGGCTATGTCAAAAAATATCAGGTCCAGCCTGATCCGGCGAAGCTGGTCGCCCTTGGTCTGTCGTTTGCCGACGTGATCAAGGCGATCGAAGCCAACAACGTCAGCCGCGGCGCCAGCGTGATCGAGCGCAATGGCGAGGGCATTGCGGTCCGTACAGGCGGCCGACTTGAAACGCTCGACGACATCGGCGAGGTCGTCATCAGCACGCGCGGCGCGGTGCCGGTCCGCGTTCGCGACGTGGCCGACGCTGGCGATCGGCGGAGAAATCCGAACCGGCAGCGCCAGCGAGAACGGGCGCGAGGTCGTGGTCGGCACCGCTTTGATGCTGATCGGCAGCAACAGCCGCACCGTGTCGACCGCGGTCGAAGCAGGATCGACCAGGTTCGCCGAACCCTGCCGCCCGGCATCGAGATCAAGACGGTGCTCAACCGCACCCAACTCGTCAACTCCACCATCGAAACAGTTGCCACGAATCTCGGCGAGGGCGCGGTTCTCGTGATCCTGGTGCTGTTCGTCATGCTCGGAAATTTCCGCGCGGCGTTTATCACCGCGCTGGTGATCCCGGTCGCGATGCTGATGACCGCGGCAGGAATGGTGCAGGGCCGGATCAGCGCGAACCTGATGAGCCTCGGCGCGCTTGACTTCGGGCTGATCGTCGACGGCGCGGTGATCATTACCGAAAACACCTTGCGGCATCTGGCGGAAAGGCAGGCGGCCGCCGGCCGTTCGCTTTCCGTGTCCGAGCGGTTGCAGACGGTGCAGGCCGCAGCCGAGGAGATGATCGGCCCAAGCGTCTACGGGCAGGCCATCATCATCCTGGTCTATGTGCCGCTGCTGACCTTCAGCGGCGTCGAAGGCAAGATGTTCGAGCCGATGGCGCTGACGGTCATTCTCGCGCTGCTCGCCGCGTTTGTGCTTTCGCTGACGTTTATTCCGGCGCTGATCGCGATTTTCGTCACGGGCCGGGTGAGCGAAGCGGACAATGCGGCCGTGCGGGTTTTGAAAGTCGCCTACGCGCCGTTGCTCAAGCGATCGATCAAGCATCCGCTGCCGGCGATTGCCGGGTCGGTCGTGCTGTTCGCGGGCGCGCTTCTGCTGTTCTTGCGGCTTGGCCAGGAATTCATCCCGACGCTCGATGAAAAGAACGTCGCCATGCACGCGATACGCATTCCGAGCACCGGCCTCGCGCAGGCACAGGCGATGCAGTTGGAGGTCGAAAACAAGATCAGCGCCTTGCCGCAGGTGGCGTTCGTATTCTCAAAAACCGGCACCGCCGAAATTGCCTCCGATCCGATGCCGCCCAATGCGTCCGACACTTTCATTATTCTGAAGCCGCAAGCGCAATGGCCTGACCCGGACCTTACGAAGGATGCCCTGCTCGAACAAATCGAAGCGGCAGCTCGCGAGCTGCCCGGCAACAACTACGAGATGACGCAGCCGATCCAGATGCGGTTCAACGAACTGCTGGCCGGCGTTCGCGGCGATGTAGCGGTCAAGGTGTTCGGCGATGATTTCGAGCCGCTGCTGAAAGCCGCGAACCAGATCGCGGCAATCATGCGGGCCACCAAAGGCGCCGCGGATGTGAAGGTCGAACAGGCGCAGCGGGCTGTCCGTTCTTGAGATCAATGTGGACAAGGCCGCGATCGCGCGGCGCGGCCTGAGCCTCGCGGCGGTGCAGGACGTCATCGGCATCGCGATCGGCGGCCGGGACGCCGGCGTGGTATTCGAGGGCGATCGGCATTTTGAGATCGTGGTCCGCTTGCCGGACGCCATCCGCAACGATCTTGATGCGCTCAAGAACTTGCCTGTGTCGTTGCCGCTTGCGGGCGCGACGCCGCAAAGCGTTCCGCTTGGTCAGCTCGCGTCGTTCACCGTCAGCGAAGGCCCGAACCAGATCAGCCGCGAGAACGGCAAGCGCCGGGTGGTGGTAACGGCCAACGTGCGCGACCGCGACATTGCCTCCGTCGTGAACGAAGCGCGCGCCGCGGATCGATGCAGAGGTGAAATTGCCGCCCGGCTACTGGCTGACCTGGGGCGGCCAATTCGAGAATTTGACGGCGGCGCGTCAACGGCTGTCGATCGTGGTGCCGGCGTGTTTCGTGTTGATATTCCTGCTGCTGATGAGCGCGCTCGGTTCGGCGCGCGACGCGCTTCTGGTGTTCAGCGCCGTGCCGCTGGCGTTGACGGGCGGCGTGCTGGCGCTCTGGCTGCGGGGAATGCCGTTTTCTGTCTCCGCCGCGGTAGGCTTTATCGCGCTGTCCGGAGTCGCCGTGCTCAACGGCCTGGTGATGTTGACCTTCATCAAGCAACTGATGGCGCAAGGTCGCGACAAACTCGCCGCCATCTATGAAGGCGCGCTGACCCGGTTGCGGCCGGTGGCGATGACGGCGCTGGTGGCGTCGCTGGGCTTCGTGCCGATGGCGCTGGCGACGGGTACGGGCGCCGAAGTGCAACGGCCGATCGCGACCGTGGTGATCGGCGGGCTGATCACCGCGACGCTGCTGACGCTGTTCGTGCTGCCGGCGCTCTACGCCTGGTTCGGTCGTGACCGGCAAAAGGCGGAAGTGCTGGATGAACCGATGAGGAGGGCCGCGGAATGAGCGCGGGGTCGTGAGCCAGTGCGGTGGAAGGAACGCGGGGCGCGTACATTTGCGTATACCACACGCGACCCATCAAACCGTAGGCATCTCGACGGCGTCCTGTCCCTGAATGAATTTTAGCTCCTCCTCTTCACTTTGGGTCATCAATAAGAGGTGGATCGGGAAGTGGGAGCAAATCGAGGCAAGCTCCGAGCGGACCGTCGCGCAGTCAGCGCTGGCCTCACACACTACCAAAACATCGATGTCGCTAACTGGCCGCTTGGCCGTCGTGATTGATCCGAAGAGGTACCAGCGGCTACTCGGTACCCGAGTTCTGATCCGGCCTACCTCTTCATACAAACTGTTTAGAACCGCCAGATCAGACTTTTCCGTCATTTCTTATTGATGCGCCCGAAGAAAGGACCCCATTTGAGGATTTCGACACCCATAGATTTGGCGGCCTCTTCAGCAGCGTTCGTGATTGAACCGTTCGGATTAGTGTTAACGGCGACATCGAAGCTTCCGTAGCGGTCCCTTGCTGTAGAGGTGGTCCGCGGTCAGCTCATATTCGTTCAGCATTGCCGCCGTTAGGTCTGGCAAGCCCTTTCGATTGACGCGATATACCCTGTCATACTCACGATCAAAGCCTGTCACACGGTCATGTTGACGCAAGCCTCGCTCGATGAAGGCGATCTCTCTCTGTTGGAAGCCTCGCACGTCCGATTCGCTGATTACGCGGTAAAGATCACCGAACGCGCCTGTCGCGATACGATTGTCTTGAGCCAACCGAAGCGCGCCTCCGGTCCAAACAGGACTCCTTCGGGTACGTTGGCGATGATCTCGACCCATGCCTTGATTTCACCAATGGCTTGATGTCATCGGCGCACACGCGACGCTCGGACACAATCCCAGCGATAAAGGGCGCATACTCTGATCGTTCAACGCGCAGCACCTGATCATCCAGCACGTCGACTTCGGATACGTCCTCAGCTTTGCGCAATGCCTCTGCAACCCACTGGGTTGTCCCAGCCGGAGTGTGCTTGGTCATTCTAAACCTCCGCCAAAACGTCACTCATACCAACGGGAAACCGGCTTGCCACGTCGCCGTTGCCCTCGCTGATGTGCTTAGCCTCCAAGTCATCAATATGCTGGCGGAAAGCTTCAACGGTTTTCCGTTCCGCCGCGTTGAGATGCCGGCTGTTAGCGTCAAGAATGGTCAATACCTTGCGGTTGTTCGGCAGAATGATCGCCCTCATCTTCTCTGCGCTGCCACACACTCGCAAGCTCGCTCTCGGGATCTGCGCGGTAGTCATTGTCTGGACCGAACTGATCGAAGACAGCCCGATTTTCTGCGAGGGCGGGTTCGATGGCTTTTCGGGCCGTAGCACGATCGGGATACTCGACCGCGCCGAACAGGGACGCGATGCGCTCGACATGCTTGCGCTTCCAACTTATGATCATCTCGTCCGGAAAGTCTGCAGGTGCCTTATCGATAGTCGTGTGGCAGTTGGCGCAGAGCAGAATCAGGTTGTCATACGACCCTCTGTCTTGCGGCCGAAACCTTCGTGTCGGCACGCGGACCGTCATCGCTGGCAGCAATGATGTGAGCCATTTCTGCGACGTGGATATTCTTGGTGCCGGTGTCCACAAACAGCCGATTGTCGCAACTCGGGCACTGACAATAACCGCCGGTATCTTGCGAATAGTCTCAACGTAGTATGACGATTTGGATTTGCTTGACCACGGGTGCAAGGCATAGGGGTAACACGCGACTAGACGGAATGGGCTTCGAGCGAAGGTAGTCCTTGGGGGCCCCATCTTCAAGGAACTACAGCAAGCTTAGCATCGTAGCCCGGATGAGCGCAGACCGTATGTCCTTCTCAAATTGAGGCGACTCGCCCTCGATACGTAACGAGGGTTGCCCGGATAGGCCGGGTAGAGCCTCACGCAAGGAGGACGAGTCATGGCGGATTATAGCGAAGTATTTGTGGGTATCGATACATCGAAGCTGCGCAATGCGGTGGCAATCGCGGAGAGCGGCCGGAACGGCGAAGTCCGCTACCTCGGCGAGGTCGCGAACACGGAAGCGGCGACGAGCAAGCTGATAAGGAAGCTTGCGACGCAGCATCGGCGACTGACGTTCTGCTATGAGGCCGGGCCGACGGGGTACGGGCTGTACCGGCTGATCAAGATGCTGGGTCACGAGTGCGTGGTGGTGGCGCCATCGCTGATCCCGAGGAAGCCGGGCGATCGGGTGAAGACCAACCGGCGCGACGCGCTCAACCTGGCCAAGCTGTTGCGGGCGGGCGAACTGACCGCGGTCTGGGTTCCGGATCCGCGGCACGAAGCGATGCGGGATCTGGTGCGGGCGCGCGAGGCCGCGGTCGACGATCTCAAGTCGAAACGCCAGCAGGTTTTGTCGTTGCTGCTGCGGCTCGGCCGGCATTTTACCGGCAAGCGAACCTGGACCAGGGCGCATATGACGTGGCTGGTGAGCCAGAAGCTCGCCCACCGCGAACAGCGCATCGCGTTCGAGGAGATGCTGTTGGCGGTGCGGCAAGCCGGAGAGCGCGTGATCCGGCTCGAGCAGGCGATCGTCGCGGCGGTGCCGGACTGGTCGCTTGCGAAGGTGGTGACGGCACTGATGGCCGTGCGCGGTCTCGATCTCATCTCGGCTACGATTTTCCTCGCCGAGATCGGCGACCTGTCGCGCTTTGCCAGCCCGCGCCAATTGATGGCCTATCTAGGCCTGGTGCCGGGCGAAGAGTCGACGGGTGACAGGGTCTGGCGCGGCGGCATCACCAAGGCCGGCAACCATCGGGCACGGCGCATTCTGGTGGAGTGTTCCTGGAGCTACCGCCATCCCCCGCGGGTCGGCAAGAAGAAGCTTGCCAAGGTAGAAGCCGCTCCCGCCGCCGTGCAGCAGATCGCCTGGAAGGCCCAGGCGCGTCTGACCGCGCGCTACCGCGCATTGGCACGACGCGGCAAACGGCCAACCCTCGTGGTGACCGCGATTGCACGTGAGCTGTCGGGCTTCATCTGGGCCGTCAGCCAGGCCGTCGGCGCCCCCGCAACGCCGGCGATGTGAGCAGATCGACAGGCCTGATAAGGAGCCAGCACCCGGACTGCGACCCGGACAAATATCGTGCAACGGCGGGGGCGAAACCACGGCAGGGGAATTCCCGATATCGCTTTGTGGCCGATCAAAAGATCGACGCCCGCGCGTAGACAGCGGACAGCCCCGGACGAACCTCGGAACTGCGAACGTACACGCGAATCAGAGCTTGATCACCGACGTCTTCAGGTTTCGCCTCCACCGTTGCACGATCATCCCTCCCGCACCCTCCAGCGAAAATCGCATGGAGGCGATCCTTCACGCTCAAACCCCTTGACGAAGGACATCAGAGCGATATCCGGGGCGATCACCTAAACGCAAGCGGGGCCGCTCGCGGCGGACCCGCATATCGCTGCGCCCATGCGGGCTACGCTTGCTTTCTGATGTTCTTTATTGAACGTATTTCGTGCTTCCTCGCGCTGTTTGAAGATATAAGCCGTTACTGCATCGGTTTCTGCCATTGTTACCTTCGTATGGTGCTCGATAATGCCTCTGCTCATCGACGAGGCGGCAAAAGAAATCGCACTGTCAAGCTGGACCTTGCCCGCGTGCCTGCACGTTCCGATCGCCGCTGTTGATGAGGAAGCAATCCGCAATTATGTCGGCACAATAGAACAGGCATTGTCCCCCGGATCACCGAACCGGGCACTCCTTGTCACTGTGCCGGAAACGGCAGGCATCGATCCCCTTCTTCCGGTTAGCGGTCACGCGAATGCGGGCATTTTCCATGCTCGCCGGCAAATATGGGTTCATATCTCGTATAACCGTTACCGCCATGCCTACCGCAAAGCGTTTCCCGACGAAGATATTACGAACCGGGTGCTGAGCCATGCGATGAACCGGCGAACAGCCGCCCTGAAAGGATTTGAGTACGTCAGACTTACGCCGGTGTCGCGAGGCGGAAATTCCAGCAGCAGTTTTTCGGAAAAGTGGGCTGTCGAATTGCACGGGTCGCCCGGATCAATTGGCAAACGCCGACTACGCCCGCCTTATATTCAGTACGGAGATTTATGTGACCGTCGCTGATGCTCGATATAAGGCTCGGCGGAGGCGTTATGAACGCTGTGAACGAAGGGCAGAAGTTAGTGGAGCGCCGAGCCAACCTGCCTCCGAGTCCGGAAGGGTGTTAGCATCGTAGCCCCGCCATGAGCGAAGTGGAACGCTCGGTTAAATCACGGACGGCGTCCTTTTCACAAACCATCGAACGAACTCGTAAGGCGCGCGTTATCGGTGATGCCCAAAAGCAAATCGAAACTCACCGGTCCCATGAACGTGCAGCCCGTCCAGCACGGCGTCTACTGCGCCCACGCAGTTGCGCATGGAGCCAATCTGCTGGCGCGGAAACTGAGCCCCACTCGAAAAACGGACACCCAGGACTGAGGCGGTCCGCATCGCGAAAGCGCGGATCATGCGGCGCAATTCGCTGCGAAAACAACGGCAGGCGCAGAAGGGCTGATGCGGCGGCTGCTCCGAGAAGCAAAATCACCGGCTCAGCTTCTGGAGTTGATCCCCCCGATCCAGATTGCGAAGGAAGGACAAGCCATGCACCGTCAAGCGGTGCTCGTCCTGTTCGCCATCGATGTATATTTTCATCAGATGCCTGGACAGCCGCTCGCGAGCGCCTTTCGGTTCGGTTCGGTCTGAGAGGGTGCCGTGTATGCTGAGCGTGCGATCGATGGGAAGAAGGGTCATCTGATTATCTCGGGAAAGTTTTGGAGTTCTTGCGATAGGTAAGGCTCGCTGCCCCAATTCGTCCTGAAAAAAGTGTCGTCATCGCCTGACGGAATTTTAGGCGGCTGGGACGCTCTTGCGGCGAAGAGATGAATATTTGTTCGGATCATCGCGTCTACGTTTTACCCTCTCGCAAAGAATAGGAATCACCACTTGACTTTTGATGGGAGGATAGAAATAAGAATTTAATCTTATAACGACCCCGCTCATCATCGCCGCGAAAAAACCTGGTCTTGCCGCAACAAAAATCGCGGTCACACATCGGCCTTCGGTTCGCCTCAAGAAGATCAGACATTGAGGTAATGTACGGCGCGGGTGAAAATCGGCGACGGGGTGCAAGTGCCTGACCCGGCGCCGACTTTCGATAGCGGCCGACGTGGTGGATCGCGCCGGCCACGCCGTGCATCACCCGCAAGTATTTGAACGGATACGGAATTTCGCGCCCCACCGCGACGCGCATCCTGTGATCGGGCTTCAGTGCTTCAACCGACGCGATGTTTCGTCCTGTCCTCGCCTTGCCAGGCGACCAACTGCCCTCAGTTCGCCGCAACGTGCCTGAAGTTCGCCGCAAGACTTTGCCGGCGCCGGACCGTCAGTCGGGCATGGGCCGTAAGCCGTTCACCTGACACCGGTTTTCTTCTACACCGTTTCGAGGTTTTCGGTTCTCTCGTCCGTTTCTGCGCCTTGACCTTACGCTTTGACCACAGTACATAGCGGCCACCTGCTGCCGGCCCGTTTTTCGGATCTCCGGCGCGGCTTTGACATCCCCGGACAATCGAGCCCGCTTGGCGGCTCACCTTCGAATGAGGG
>CAVPZO010000003.1:0-9442 GCA_963710045.1 uncultured Alphaproteobacteria bacterium
GCGCCGCCGATCTGGCGCGGCTGCATATCCCGCGGAACAAGGCGTTGCCCTTCATCGTTCTCTCCGACCACCGGCCCTCGCCGCATCTGCTCGACAGTACGCGGCTGGCGGAACGGTTCAGGCCGAAGGCGACGCAGTTAGGATTTGGGTTTTTAAAGAATTAAGTCGTCATTGGGCCGGGCCTGTCCCGGCCATCCACGATCTTTTGCTTAAAAGAAGACGTGGATACCCGGCACAAGGCCGGGCATGACGAACATGGAGTTCGTATGCACTTCATTACTCTTGTCAACGAAACCGATTTTGAGGGCTGGCGCAAAGCGGCACGCACTCTGGCCCTGAACAACGTGGCACCGGCCGAGGTGACGTGGACGGTGCAAAGCGACGAGCCCGAATTGTTCGAGCCCACACCAGGGCCACCGCTTGAAACGCCGCACGGCAGCTTCAACGTACCCGCCAAATTCGTCGAGCTGGCGCAAACCGCGATCCTGCATCGCGATCCCCAGCGTTTTGCGCTTCTGTACCGCCTGCTGTGGCGGCTGCGAGGCAATCACGAACTGCTGGATGTCGCCACCGATCCGGACGTCGCGCAGGTCGCGGCGATGGCTAAGGCGGTGCGGCGCGACGAGCACAAGATGCACGCCTTCGTCCGCTTTCGCGAGGTCGGGCGCGAGCGCGAGTCGCATTTCATTGCCTGGTTCGAGCCGGAGCATCACATCGTCGAGCTGGCGGCGCCGTTCTTCGCGCGGCGTTTTGCGGATATGGCCTGGTCGATCCTGACCCCGGACGTTTGCGCGCATTGGGACGGCCACGCCGTTTCGTTCACGCCGGGCGTCAGCAAATCGGGCGCGCCGTCGGAAGACCGGTTGGAGGAAACCTGGCGGCGCTACTACGCCAGCATCTTCAACCCCGCCCGGCTCAAGGTGAAGGCGATGCAGGCCGAGATGCCGAAGAAATATTGGCGGAACCTGCCGGAGGCCTCGCTGATTAAGTCTCTGATCGCCGGTGCCGGACGCGCGACCGGCGAGATGATCGCCAGCGCCGCAACGGAACCGCACAAATCGCAGAAACGGCCCGAGCCCATGAAATCTAAGCATTCAGCATCGGGCGACAGCATCGAGGCCCTGCGCGAGCAAGCCGCCGGCTGCCGCGCCTGTCATCTCTGGAAAGACGCGACCCAGACCGTGTTCGGCGAGGGCCCGCAGCATGCCCAGGTGATGCTGGTCGGCGAGCAGCCCGGCGACAAGGAAGATCTCGCCGGAAAACCATTCGTGGGCCCGGCGGGTCAGATGCTCGACCGCGCGCTGAAAGAGGCCGGCGTCAATCGCGACAAGGTCTACGTCACCAACGCGGTGAAACATTTCAAATTCGTACCGCGCGGAAAAATCCGCCTGCATCAGAAACCGAACACACCGGAGATCAAGGCCTGCCGGCAGTGGTACGAGCGCGAGCTGGCCTCGATCAAGCCCGATCTGGTGGTGGCAATGGGCGCCACCGCGGCGCAGAGCGTGTTGGGCAAGATCACCCCGATCAACAAGTCGCGTGGCAGGCTGATCGATCTCGAGGACGGCACCAAGGCCTTGGTGACGGTGCACCCGTCCTATCTGCTGCGGCTGCCCGACGAGGACGCCAAGGCGCGGGAATACGAACGCTTCGTCGATGATTTGAAGATTGTTGCGGCGCAGATGAAGAAGGCCGCAAGAGCGGCGTAGAGTGATGCCGACGCAGCGCAGCACGAAGTGATGCGCTGCAGCGTGGCCCATTTGACGGCATTTCATGGGTCCCCGGCTCTGCGGTGCATCACAAGAGGTGCTGCACCGTCAGGACACTCGATGGACTGCCGATAACACATCAACGTGAAATATGAAGCAGGTCACATTCGCACGTCGCGATCCGAGCTAACCATTGGCACGGTTTTTAACCCATGGAGGCTTTCCATGAAGCGATTTTTGAATTTCGCATTTGCGGTATTTGCCTTGCTCGCTGCTGCCACCACCGCCGCCGCCGTGCGGCCGCACGCGCCAAACGCAGCAGGGCCTGAATTTGCGGGTCTGGCGACGATGGCGCCGAAGCCAGTGCCGGAGATCAAGAAGCCTGTCCGGTACGAAGCGATAATTTCGAACTGGAAGCGGTACCGGTCCACGGTAAAATCTACCGGATGAGCGGGTACAGATCCCGATGTTAAGGGTGGTTCGCGCAAGCGAACCACCCGGTGGCTATGCTGCTGATGCATCAGATCGGATAATGCTGCGGGCCGGTTTCGATCGTGATCCATCGCAGTTCGGTGAATTCGGCAATGCCCGCCTTGCCTCCGAAACGCCCATAGCCCGACGCTTTCACGCCGCCAAACGGCATCTGGGCTTCATCATGCACCGTCGGCCCGTTGACATGGCAGATGCCGGACTCGATCCGCTTTGCGACATCGAACGCGCGCGCGATGTCGCGGCCGAAGACCGCGGCCGATAATCCGTATTCGGTGTCGTTGGCGACCCGCACGGCCTCGTCCACGCCATTGACCCGGACGATCGTCACGATGGGGCCGAACGACTCCTCGCCATAGATGCGCATGGTCGAGGTGACATGATCGACCACCGTCGCCGACATCAGCGTGCCATCGACCTTGCCGCCCGCGGCAACCCGCGCGCCTTTTCCGACCGCATCCTTGATCAGGCCCTGAATCCGGCCCGCGGCTTCGATGCCGATCAGCGATCCAAGCGGCATATTTCCCGTGCGCGGATCGCCGGCCACCAGCGTCCCTGCCTTGGCGGCGAGTTTTGCGACGAATGCGTCGGCGATTTTCGCATCGACCACGATCCGTTCGGTCGACATGCAGATTTGCCCCTGATTCATGAAGGCGCCGAACGCCGCGGCCGCAACCGCCGCATCGATGTCGGCATCGTCAAGCACCAGCAGCGGCGCCTTGCCGCCGAGCTCAAGCAGAACCGGCTTGAGATATTTCGCGGCGATCTGGGCGATGATGCGCCCGACCCGCGTGGAGCCGGTGAAGTTGATGCGCCGCACCGCCGGATGAGAGATCAGCGCCTCGATCAGCGCGGGCGCATCTTCCGGCGCATTGGTGATGACATTGAGAACACCCGGCGGCAGGCCCGCCTCGCGCAGACATTCCGCAATCAGCCGGTGCGTGCCGGGGCAAATCTCCGACGCCTTGAGGACAACGGTATTTCCACAGGCCAGCGGCAGCGCCACCGCGCGAACGCCGAGAATGACCGGCGCGTTCCAGGGCGCAATGCTGAGCACCACGCCGGCAGGCTGACGGATCGCCATCGCGATGCATCCGGGTTTATCGGAAGGGATCACCTCGCCGGAAATCTGCGTCGTCATCGACGCCGCCTCGCGCAGCATGCCCGCGGCAAGATGGACATTGAACCCCGCCCAGCCGGCGGTCGCGCCGGTTTCCGCCGCCATCAGTTCGAGGAACTGCGGCGTCTTGCTCGCCAGCACGTCGGCCGCTTTCAGCAGGATCATGCGGCGCTGGCTTGGCCCGGTGGCCGACCAGGCGGGAAAAGCCGCGGCGGCGGCATCGGCCGCCCGCCTGACATCGGCAACCTTCGCCGCAGGAGCGCGCGTGGCGACATCCCCCGTTATCGGATTGAGCCGGTCGAAGGTCACCCCGTCGATCGCCTGAACATCCCGGTTCTCGAGCAACAGATTGATCTGATTCATTTCAGCTTCCCTTCTGTGATTGCTGATGGTGGTTGTTCAGAGTCATGCGCTTGCCGCTGGAAGCCCGCCAAGATAGGCACGCCGCACCGCCGGGTCGGATTTCAGCGCCGACGCCGTGCCGCTGCCGACGATCTTTCCGTTTTCGATCAGATAGCCGCGATCGGCCAGCGCGAGGCTTTCCTGCGCGTTCTGCTCGACCAGCAGCAGGCCGACGCCGGCCTGCCGCACCTGCCTGAGGGCGGCGAACAGTTCGCGGACCAGCAACGGCGACAGGCCGAGCGAAGGTTCATCCAGCAGCAGGATCTCCGGGTTCGACATCAGCGCGCGGCCGATCGCGACCATCTGCTGCTCGCCGCCGCTCATGGTGCGAACGGTTTGAGCGAGCCGCTCGCCGAGACGGGGAAACAGCGACAGCACCTGCTTGCGCCGCATCGCCTCGCCATCGCGCGCCCGCTTCGGATTGGCGCCGAGCAACAGATTTTCGGCGACGGTCAGTTCACCGAAAATGCCCCGCCCTTCCGGCACCGACGCGAGGCCCGCCTCGACGATCTCGTGCGCCGGAAGGCTGGAAAGATCGCGACCGGAAAGTTGGACGCGCTTGCCGGGAAGGCAGGGGATCATGCCCGCGACAGCCTTCATCAGCGAGGTCTTGCCGGCGCCGTTGGCGCCGAGAATGACGACGATTTCCCTGTTCCCCACCTTCAGCGCAGCGTCGGTGAGCGCGCGGTGCTGGCCATAGGCAACGCTGACATTGGAGACTTCAAGCATCACGCGCCACCCCGAGA
This sequence comes from uncultured Alphaproteobacteria bacterium, assembly GCA_963710045.1. Taxonomy (GTDB): domain Bacteria; phylum Pseudomonadota; class Alphaproteobacteria; order Rhizobiales; family Xanthobacteraceae; genus Bradyrhizobium. The sequence goes on from CAVPZO010000003.1 coordinate 4,467, forward strand.
TAAGCCTCGATGACAACGGGATCGGTCAGCACCCGGCCCGGTTCGCCTTCGGCGATCTTGCGGCCGCTGTTCATGACCACGCAGGAATCGCAAAGCGAACGGATCGCGTCCATGACATGTTCGACCAGCAGGATCGAAAGTCCGTCGTTTTTCAGCGAACGGATCAACTCGATCCCGATCAGGAGCTCCGACGGGTTAAGCCCTGCGAGCCATTCGTCGAGCAGCAAAAGCCGGGGCGTCAGCGCCAGGGCACGCGCGAGCTCAAGACGCTTCTGATCGATATAGGTGAGTTCGGACGCGGGCCGCTCGCTTTGCCCTCCGAGGCCAACCCGTTCCAGCAGCATGGCCGCGGCAACCTTCATCTCGCCGGATGCGCAGCGGCGCGCGATGAAAGGCCAACCCGGCCCGGACATTGTCGGCGCAACTCATGCCGCCGAGCACGCGCACCAGTTGAAATGTGCGGGCCAGACCCAGACGCGCGATGCGATACGCCGGCAACCCGGCAATGTCCTTTCCGGCAAAACGGATCGTTCCGGAATCCGGCCGCAGCAGGCCTGACATCAGATTGAGCGCCGTGGTCTTGCCCGAGCCGTTCGGACCCAGCAGCCCGACGATTTCGCCCTGCCTTACGGTCAGATCGATGGCGTTGACCGCAACGAGCCCGCCGAACGCCCGCGTCAAAGCCGCCGCCTCAAGCACAGGCGATGATGCGACGGCCTGCGTCATGTCCCCGCCCTCCGCATCGTTCGCAATGCAGGCCGCGAGGTGATCCGGTCCCACAAACCGGCTACCCCGGACGGCAGCGCATACACGATCAACAGAAAAACCACGCCCATCACCAGCGTCGAGGTGCTTGGAAACCGCGCCGACAGGAACTCGAACAGCAATGTCAGCGGCACCGCGCCGAGCACCGGCCCCCACAGCCGGTGCGCACCGCCGAGCAGCGCCATGATCACCACCTGAAAGGAGACGGTTGCGTTGAACGCAATCGACGGCTCGATATACGTCCAGCGCGGCGACATGATCGCGCCGACCAGGGTCATGACGTACCGCGCTGATCGTGAACAGCGCGACCTTGGCGGTGGTGACATTGATGCCGCAATGCTGCGCCACGGTTTCATCTTCGCCGATGATGCGCAGTGCAAATCCGAGCCGCGAGCGCGCGATCATCCAGCCGATGGCGAACACCGCGACCGCAAGGACAAGAAGCTGCCAGTAGATGTCGTTCTGCGTGATATCCACGAAGACATAGCGGCCGAGCACGCGCGTCTTGTTGACCTCGTACCAGACGACGAGCTGGCGCACCAGTTCCGCAAGGCCAAAGGTGAAGATCACGAAATGGACGCCGCTGAGCCTTAGCGTCGACAGGCCGACGATAGCCGCCATCGCCCCGCCGATTGCCGCGGCAATGGCAAGGACCAGCGGCCAGGCCAGCACTTCGCCGAGCACCGCGACGGTATAGGCGCCGACACCGAAGAAAGCCGCGGTCGCCAGCGAGACATAACGCGTGGGGCCGGAAAACATGCCCCACGCCGTCGCCAGAACGGTAAACTGCAGAAGGCTTATCGCCAGCGACAAATGATAGGCATTCACGTAACGCGGAAGAAAGGCCAGCCCGACCAGGCCGCCGAGGGCCGCCACCGCAAGTGCTATTCCCGACGGTCTCATCGCTGCGCCTTCCCGAACAGGCCAGCCGGCTTGATCAGCAGCACCGTCAGGAACAGCGCGAAATTGACCGCGAGGGTCAGTCCCGGATCGACAAAGGTCGCCACAAGGGCCTCGCTGAGACCCAACAGAAGACCGGCAACCAGGCATCCCAGCAGATTGCCCACGCCTCCCATCACGACGATGATCAGCGCCTTCATGGTGAACACCACGCCGGAACTGGCGCTGAAGGTCAGGAACATGCTGATCAGCACGCCCGCCGTCGCCACCAGCGCGCCGCCCAGCGCGAAGGCAAGCGCCGACGTCTGCGCGACATCGATCGCGACCAGTTGCGCCGCGGAGGGATCCACCGCAACGGCGCGAATCGCAGTCCCGATCCGGGTGCGCGTCAGCGCCAGATACAGCGCAAGGCCGATCGCCACGGCGAGGCCGAAGGCCAGGAGCCGGTTCAATGCCAGGCTCTCGCCGAGCAACGCGACCGGGATCGCGAGAAACGAATAGCTGTAATAAGCGCCGCCGAATATCGCCAGCATGATGCCTTGAACGATGAACATCATTCCGAACGTCGCAAGAATGCTTTCAACCTCGAGCGCGTCGCGGGTGCGGGCGCGCCGTACCAGTGGCGTGAGCAGCACGCGATAAAGCGCGTAGCTCACGCCAAAACTGATGGGAATGACCAGCGTCAGTCCAAGCAGCGGACTGAACGCCCATCCGGTGAACAGCCAGTAGGACGCAAAGGCCGCGGCGACGAGAAACTCGCCGTAGGACAGGTTCATGATCCGCGCCACGCCATATTGCAGCGTCAGACCCATGGCGATCAACGCGTACATACCACCGAGCATGAGTCCGGTGAGGACCGCGTTCGTCATTTACTCATCGCCAGTTTAACCAATCGGCAATCACGGCGCCTTCCATGCCGGCTTCGGGATAATCGGCGCGCGTGCCCCTTCGTTGGTAGCCGGTCCAACGCCATAGAATTCGCCGCCCTGCCATTGCCCGACCCACCAGTATTTGGTCGGCAGGTTGTTCTCGAGTTTGACCTTGCCGATCACGGTATCGAACGTTCCGGTTTGCAAGTCCTTGATCACTGCTTCACGATCGATCTTGCCGACGCGCTCGATGGCCTGTTGCAGCATCTGAAGGCTGGCGTAGGTCACAGCACTGGCCCAGCGATCCGGCTCGGCGCCGTTCGGCGATGCCGCCTTGTGACGCGCCAGATAGTCCTTGATCGGTGCGCTGTCCCCGCTCCAGCCGCCGATCCCCATCACGCCTTCAGCATTCGCGCCGAACTTCTGCTTGAACAACGGGAACGCGGTACCGACGCCTGTATAAAAAATCTTGGGATTGAAGTTCGCGATTCGCGCCTGTTCGGTAATCCCGAGCGTGTCCGGCGGATAGCTGAAGGCGATGAAAACATCTGGATTGAGCGCCTTCACTTCGTTGACGATCGGGTTGAGGTCCTGGGTCCCGACTGGATAGGTTTTGTCATAGGCCAGCTTGAAGTTGGCTTTGGTTAATGCGGGGCGCGCCGCGCCCGACAGATCGATACCGAAGCCGTCGGCGACGCTGACCATGGCGACTGTGTCGCCGATCTTGCCTTCTCCCCGCAGTTTGACCAGCAGATCGACGAGGGTGTTTGCCGCGCCCGCGCTGGTGCCGAGCAGCCAGAAACTATTGGGCCAGCGCTTCGCCAGTTCAGGCGCGCGGTCGGTCACGGCCGTAGCTGCGAGATGCGGATAACCAGCCTTGTTGAGGATCGGCCCAACGGCAAGGTTGAGGCCGGTGCCCCAGGGCGGCAGGATGAAGTCGACCTTGTCCTGGGTGATCAAGCGTTCCAGGGCGCGCGCCGCCTCTTCCGCGCTGGAGCGATCATCATATTGCACGACCTCGATCGGAACGCGCTTGTCACCAAGCTTGAGGCCGCCCGCGGCGTTCACTTCCTTGACCCACATTTCGTAATTTGGAAGCGTGGTCACCGCGGCGCCACCGGCATTGGGGCCGGTGCGCGAGAGCGCATAGCCGATCTTGACTGAACTCTGTGCCTGAGCGGCATCGTTCGCTCCGAAAACGGCAGCGCCGGCAACCGCAAGCAACCCCGCCGCAAGGCGAGTGACTGGTGACACCATGTTCTCCTCCCAGAGATAAATCCGTCCGTCGCCTTGGATAGCGTTCGACCGAAGGAGCCTAGTCGAGGGCTATTGGCAAATAATTGGACGGTTCCGGGGAAAGATTGTATCATTCCGTCAATAACAGGCGATTTCAGGCGACGGATTGTCTCAGGTGCAGGACCGCAAAACGGATGGCTCTCCCGGCCCGGCCGGCTTTGTCGAGGCGACGAGCCCGGCCTTGCATGCGGAAGGTTATTCCGGAGGGCTCGCGCCGCGCGACTGGATCATTCGTCAGGATGCCGTCCGGCGCGCCCACCTGCTAATGATCGAGACACGAAGCGGTATAGCCGCGTTGCGCGGAACCACGGTCGCGTTCGCAGCCCCCGCGCTGATCTGGCTGCCGGGCGACGTCGACGCGCATCTCCAGGTGCAAGCCGGCACGACGGGTTATCTCGTCGCCATCTCCGAGGATTTCCTGACCCGGATTGTCGCCGGCAGCGCCGAAGCGCTTCACCTGCAGCGCACGATCAACCGCTTCGCGATGCTGAGCGGACCGCAGCTCGACGGTGAATTCGGCGGCGTCGCGCAGTCCTGTGCGACGCTGGTGCGCGAACTGCGCACGCCGGGCCGCGGCAGCATGACCATGGTTTCATCCCATATCCTGCTGCTGTGCCTGCATCTGTGGCGTTCGGCGACGCTGGAGGAGAGCGCCAGCGAGGCCGTCCAGCGCGGCGACGGGCCGCGTCTTGTCGGCAACTTTCTTCAGATGGTCGAGCTGCATTATCGCGACGGCTGGCCGATCGCGCGCTATGCTGCGGCGCTGGGCGTGACCGACGACAAGCTGCATGCGCATTGCAAACGCGAAAAGGCACGCAGTCCGCGCACCATCATCCATCAACGATTGATCCACGAGGCCCGCACCCGCCTGCATCAGCTCGATCTGCCGGTCGAACAGATCGGATACGGCCTGGGCTTTCGCGATCCCGGTTATTTCAGCCGCTTCTTTCGCAAGCATCAGGGCATTTCGCCCGGCGCCTACCGGCGCCGCGCCAGACTGGAGCAGGCGAAACGGGGCCCGTTTTATGCGGCATGGCCGTGACATGCTTGCGATGGTCGAAATCATCGCTTGGCGGTGAGAATCGAGCACGCTAACTCTGATCGTGCGAGGATTCCAAAGCAGCTCAAGACATTGAAGGAGGAATG
>CAVPZO010000004.1:0-18487 GCA_963710045.1 uncultured Alphaproteobacteria bacterium
TCGCGGGGCTGAGATAGCGCTTGCCGTCGAGCTCGCCGCCATTGAGCAACATCTGCGCGAAACGCGCAAAATCGCTCATGGTGGTCACCATGCCGCCGCCGCCGGATTCCCATCGCGTCACGTCAAGCGAATTGCGCTCGACGGTGCGATCGCGCGGCAGCGGTTTTGCAAACCGTACGCGCTCCGCCGGATCGGTCAGGAAGAATTTTGTCGTGGTCATGCCGAGGGAATCGAGAAACTGGGCCTTCTCGAACCGGTACAGCGATTGTCCGGATACGATCTCGATGACGCGGCCGACAATATCGGTCGAATGGCCGTAGTCCCATAGCGTGCGCGGCTGCCCGGCCAGCGGCTTCATCGCGATACGTTCGGCAAATTGCGCGTTATCGAAATCGCCGAAATAGATGTCGGCATAGGCTGCCTTGACCAGGCCCTTGCCATAGAAACCATAGGTGATGCCGGAGGTATGCAGCAGCAGATCCTCGATGCTCAGCGGCCGGCTGGTCGGCACCAGTTCAAGACCCACCCTGCCGCTGTCGTCCGTCTTCTCGACCCCGACTTTCATCCTGGCAAAGGATGGAATGTATTTCGACACCGGATCGTCGAGCCGCAGCTTGCCCTGATCGACCAGCATCATCGCAGCAAAGCTGGTGATGGCCTTGGTCATCGAGTGGAGCGGGAAGATGGTGTCGGGGGTCATCGGCCTGCCGGTGTCGGTATCGCTCATGCCGAAGGTCTTGAAATACACCTGCCGGCCGTGCTGCTTGATCAGCAACATCGCGCCGGGAATTTTTCCGGTGGCGACTTCGTTATTGAAGAAATCGTCGATGCGTCCGAGTTTTACCGGCGAGAAAACTGCCGGCTTCGGCGCGCTACGCACGGCGTCGTCGGCTCGCGACGGCGCGGCGCTGAAAACGATCAGCCAGACCGCGGCGAGCAGCGCGGCGTGACAATGGCTGGATATGAAGGTGCGAACCATACGGAAAAACCCCGGCACCGCGAGAGTATTGCATGGCCGCATTCCAATCCAGATAGATCGATCTCCGATCAAGCGGCGCTTCGCCGCGTTTCCGGCATCACCAGCCAGATCATGGCAAGGCCCGTCGCCGCAACCGCCGCAAGCCCCAGGAAAGCGATGCTGCTGCCGAACCTGTCGGTGACATAACCCGCCAGCACGGTGCTGAGCGAAGCGCCGATGCCGGTGGCGGTGCCGACGATACCCTGCGCGAGGCTGAAATGGCCGCTGCCGAAAGCGATATCGGCGATGACAAGCGGGATCATCACGCTGAACACCGCCGCGGTGATGCCATCGAACACCTGCACCGCGACCAGCAGATACGGATCGGTCACGGTCGCGAACAGCACGCCGCGGATCGCCAGTGCGGCAAAACCAAGCAGCAGCAATGGCCGGCGGCCCCACAGCTCGGCCTTGCGCCCCACCGACGGCGACGTCAGCGCGACGATGGCTTGCGGCACGATGATGCATGCGGCGATCAATACCGGTGCCCACTGGCTTGAGCGGGTCGTCACCACGCCCGCCATGATCGGCAGCATCGCCGCGTTGGCGAGTTGCAGCAGCAGCACGCTGCCGGCGAAGATCAGCAAGGGGCGCTGGCGCATGAGTTTCAAGACGCTGGTTGCGTCGGCGTCGGGCACCTTGCGTGGCACCGCACCGTGCGCCTGCGCGGGATCGATTTCCCATTCGCGAATGCTCTTGAGCGCGAGCAAAGTCGGAATCGCCAGAATGAAGGTGACCAGAAATACCGAGCGGCTCGACAGCAGATAGCCGCAGGTGCCCATCACCGCGGCGGCGACGCCGTTGCCCAGCGACGCATAGCGGGCATTGCGTCCGAGCCGTTCACCGAGCGCGAGCGGCCCGACCAGACCGAGGCTGATCGCGGCAATCGCAGGTCCCAGCACGCAGCTTGCCATGGCATGCAGCGTGGCCGCGGCCACCACCACCGGAAAGATCGGCCACGCCGCATAGCCGAGCGCACAGACGCCGATGGTCGCGACCGCGAGGCCAGCGACGAGCCGCTCGGAGCGGGCCGCATCGATGATGGCTCCGCCCGGCATTTGCCCGATCAGCGCGACCAGCCCGCCGATCGAGAGCACAAAACCGATTTCGACCTGGGTCCATTTCTGCGTGGTCAGATAGACCGCGATGAACGGACCGAATCCGGTCTGCACATCGGCGAGGAAGAAAATGAACCAGTCGAGGCCGCGCAGGCTCTGGCGCGACGGCGATGGCGGCTGGCGCGTCGGCTCCGGCGACAGCGGCGGATCGCCGTCGCGCCCGGTCGCCAGGTCGCGGCGGTCATCGTCTATCCGGTCAATCGGCTGTCTGGATGGGCGCGCCAACAGGTTATGTCTCCGAAATCGTCAAGGCGTGAACTGCAACGGTTGCAGGCTGCCCGATGCGCCGAGCACCACGATCGGCGTGTCCTCCTTGTATTCAGGCGCCGCCGTCACCTGATCCCTGGTCAATTCGAGCGTGATGCTATCCTTCTTGCTGGCGATGCGGCCGAAATGCAGCGCGTTCCAGTCGACCACGATTTTCCTGCTGCCGACGCCGAGAAAGCCGCCGAAATCGATCACGGCGGCGCGCACCTGCCCGCCTCGATCGACGATCACGTCGACGATTCGTCCCATGGCCTCGTCGGCCGCGCTGCGCACATCGCGGCCAAGCACACCATGAGCGTCCCTTGCGCCGATGACGGTGACCGTGGGCGGCGGCGCCGGCTCCTTCGCCGGAGCGGTGTTCTGCTGCGGCGGCTTGGGGTCCGCTTGCGGCGAACCCGCGTCATTTTGCGCCCGCGATGTGGCAGCCGGGAGCAGCGCAAAAACGATTGCAACATAGGTAAGCAGATGTTTTGCGCGCATACGGCCTCCTGGATCCAGAATCGAAAGGCATGAGTTGGCATTCGATGCCTGGCAAGCAGCGCGGAACTGGGAACCCGACGGTTCCAGCAATACCAACTGATATCGGCGGTCAAAGTTCGAATTTTGCGGCGCGCCGACGCCTCACGGATGCAGACAAAAGCGCCACAGGTTCAATGCGCCAGCACGATCGACACCTGAATCCGGCCCCGCGTGCGCAAAACTTCCAGCGATACGTCCTCGCCGTGGCGGCGGACCCGGAGATCGACGCTGGAGGGACCGAGTCGCAGTTCGCGCAGGATCACTTCGTTGAGAAAAGCCGGCAGCCGCGGATTACGCAACCGGATTTCGCCGCGCGCCGCGTCGAATTCCAGACCGAGCGATGCTTCCAGCAGCGTGAACGGCGTAGCACTCGCCCACGCCTGCGGCGCGCAGGCCACCGGATACAGCGTCGGTCCGCGCCGCCGCTCGCGCTGAAACCCGCAGAACAATTCGGGCAGCCGCCGCAAATCCATGTAGGTGGCGGCGTCGAATAGCCCCTTGAACACATGCTCGACCGAATGCTTCAGGCCGTACCGCGCCAGCCCAAGCGCGATCAGCGCATTGTCATGCGGCCAGATCGATCCGTCGTGATAGGACATCGGATTGTAGCGCGCCTCGCCGCGCGCCACGGTGCGGATGCCCCATCCGGTGAAGAAATGCGGCCGCATCAGGTCCGCGGCGACCATGCGGGCGCGGTCCTCACGCACGATGCCGGTGAACAGCAATTGTCCGGCATTCGAGGTGCGCACCGCGCAAGCGCGCTTGTCGCCATCGAGCGCCAGCGCATAGGTGCCGAGTTCGTCACACCAGAACGCCGCTTCAAAGCGCTCAGCCAATTGTTGCGCCTCGGCCTCCAGCTTGCGCGCATGGTCGATCTTTCCCAAACGCAGCGCGCAGCGCGCCGCCAGCTGCTTGCCGGCGAACACATAGCCCTGCACTTCGGCCAGCGCGATGAAACCTTCGGCCAGTTGTCCGTCGGCATGGAAGATGGCGTCGTAGGAATCCTTCCAGCCCTGGTTGGCCAGTCCCTGTTCCGAAGCGCGCTGATATTCGACGAACCCGTCCCGATCGGGATCGCCTGACCCGTCGATCCAGCGCAGCGCCGCTTCGATCGCGGGCCATAGCTCGGCGAGGGTCTCGTCGTCGCCGGTGCGCTCGACGTAGAGTCCGGCCAGCAGCACGAACAGCGGCGTCGCATCGACGCTGCCGTAATATTGCGCGAACGGCACCTCGCGCAACGCGGCCATCTCGCCGCCGCGCATCTCGTGCAGGATCTTTCCGGGCTCCGCGTCGGCGAGCGGATCGACTGACCTGGCCTGATAAAATGCAAGCCGCTTCAGCACGCCGCGCGCCACGCGCGGATCGATCCACAGCATCTGCAGCGCGGTAATAATTCCGTCGCGGCCGAACGTGGTGGAATACCAGGGAATCCCCGCATAGGGATAGCGGCCCTGCGGGGTCTCGGTCATCAGCATATTGAGGTCGGCCATCGACTGGCACAGCACCTCGTTGAAAATATTGTTCGACGTTTCGATGCTGGCGGCGCCCGCGGTGAGCGTGCGCATTTCGCGGCGATGCGCCAGCAGCCCGCGAAAGAACGGCGCCGGCTTATGCGGGATCGGCGTGTTGCAGGAGACCGCGACGAACAGCGAGGTTATCGCCTGCGGCGCCAGTTCGAAATGCCAGGTCGCGGCATTCACCGCCAGCCGCGTCGGCCGCGGCTCGAAATGCAGTGCCGTGCTGCGCGTCTTGCCATCCAACCCGTTATATTCAAACGCCACGTCGGCCGGGCCGAGCAACTTGCTGGATCCGATGCCCCGGCGCGGGCGTTTCTCGCCACGGACTTCGAACAAGTCTGCAAAGTCGTTGTCGAACAGCAGCGTCAGGTCGAAGCTCGCGGGGCTTTCGCCATGGTTCTGCACGCCGATGCGCTGATAGGCGGTGCCGCGCCACAGAAAGATCGTACGCACGATGTGCAGCATGTCCTTCTGCAGCACGATGCGGCCGCCTCGAACCACATCAGGATTGGTCAGATCGACCGTCAGCGCGGAATTGTCATCGCGCAAATTGGAGCCGAGCAGCAGCGGCTGCACTTCGTCCAGCACCAGTTCGAGCCGGGCCAGATAACGGGTGTCGGCGTTGAACAGGCCGTCGGGCCCGCCGGCGGAAGCGCCGATATCGCCATGGCTGTCGAGCACGATAAACGTGTCGTCGTGCTTGAGCGAACGGCGCGGCCGGGCGGCCGGCCCGGTCATCGGAATGTAGAACGGCGATTCCGAGACCGGCTCGACGTTCTGCACCTTCAATTGAGTTGCGACTTCAGCTGCCATGGGACCCCGGCCGGTTCGCCGGCTTTGTGAAAATCAAACAGTTTGAGTCGTACGCCAACAGTATACCAGAATCAGGCTGCGTGCTTCGCAAGCCTGCTCAGTTCCTGCGTCACCAGTTCCCGATACGGGCCCTGGCCCTGCATCAGGCGATCGGGCGGGCCGTCCTCGATGATCCTGCCGGCTTTCAACATCACCACCCGATCGAAATTGCGCAGCGTGGCGAGGCGGTGCGCGATTGCGATCACGGTGCGCCCGCGCATCAGGCGGCCGAGCGCCTCGCGGATGGCCTCCTCGGATTCGGAGTCGAGCGCGGCGGTGGCCTCGTCGAGCAGCAGGATCGGCGCATCCTTCAGGAACGCGCGCGCAATCGCAATGCGCTGGCGCTGGCCGCCGGACAGCTTGACGCCGCGGTCGCCCACCATGGTTTCAAGCCCTTCGGGAAGGGCTTCGACGAAATCACAGCGCGCCGCGATCGCCGCGCGCAACACTTCATTGTCGGTCGCGGTAGGCCGGCCGTAGCGGATGTTTTCCAGAATGGAGCGATGGAACAGCGAGATGTCCTGCGGCACCACCGAGATCGCCTCGCGCAGGCTCTGCTGGGTGACGCGCGAGATATCCTGGCCGTCGATGGTGATGCTGCCCTGCTGCACGTCGTAAAACCGCTGCAGCAGCACGAACAGGCTCGACTTGCCGCCGCCGGACTGACCCACCAGCCCGACGCGTTGCCCCGGCTGCAGCCGGAGACTGAACCGCTCGAATACCTGCAGACCGCCGGGATAGCGGAACGAGACGTTGTTGAAAGCGATCGCCGCGCCCGCCTTCACCAGCGGCTCGGCTTCCGGATGGTCGCTCAATTCATGCGGCAGCAGCAGCGTCGCGATGGCTTCCGTCATCCGCGCGACATGCTGGGTGACGTCGACCAGCGCCACCGCGAGGTCGCGCGTGGCATTCAATATCGACAGCCCCAAAGTGCAGACCAGCACCACGTCGCCGGTGGTGGCGCCGCCGCGCTGCCATAACGTGATGACCCATCCGAGCAGCGCGATGATTAGAACGACGGTGATCGCCGCGTGGGTCAGCCGCAGCTTTTCAAGATAACGCAGGCTGCGGCCGCGCGCGGTCAGTTCGCGGTTAACCGTGCTGTCGAAGCGGTCGTGTTCGTGGGCGAGCCCGCAAAACGCCCGTACCAGCGGCATGTTGTTGATGACATCGACCATTTCGCCGTCGACCGCGGCGGCCTTGTCGGCAAAATCGTCATGCAATGGCTTGCCCGCCGCGGCCAGATGGAACATCGCAACCACCATGACGCCAGCCACGACGATCATTCCACCCGCCATCGGCAGGCTGACGGTTCCGATCAGCGCGATCGCCGCGATGGTGGCGATGCACGGCGGCAACACATTCCAGACGAACATGTTTTCGACGGTGAAGACGGCGTTGGATGTGGCGGTAATGCGGCTGGTCAGCATTCCCGGCAGCCGGTCGGAGAAATAGCTCGGCGCATGACCCGTCAGATGCCGGAAAATGTCGCGGCGCAGGTCACCGGTTACTCCCACAAATGTGAAGCTCGCGGTCCAGCTTGCGATCCGCCACAGAAAATTATCGGCAGCAATCAGCGACATGAGAAAAACGAATGCCAGCCATACGCCGCCGCCATATGACGGGCCTGCGGCCAGGCTGTCGACCAGCGATTTCACGCCATATTGCGTGCCTACCGAACAAGCAACCGCTGCAATAACCGCAGTCAGGATGACGACATGTGACGCAAGCCGCTGGCGCAAATAACGCAACACGAATGCGAAGGGACGCCGCGCGTATCCTGAAAGATTGTCCATGTGACCTGCAAAGCTGTTGGAGGGAAAGAAGAATCCTAACCGGACACATTTCGCATGAGCGAACTGCCGCGGCAGTTCGGATTTTCCCATCGTAACGCCATCACTGCGCAACAATCTTGCAGCATAGGCGTCATTGAAAGTCTGAGCGGCTGAGATGCCATCGGCAAGACCGCGACGTGGAAGGAATGCGCGTGTTCAAAGGAACTACGCACATGCGAGAACGTTCCCTCTGCGGCATGCCGGTGCCGACTGAGGGTTCAGGGGCTTTTTGTTCCCAAACGAAAACATCAGGAGGCGAATAGATGCGCATCGCGCAGGTTGCTCCGTTGACGGAGGCTGTTCCACCCAGGCTTTACGGCGGCACCGAACGGGTGGTGCACTGGCTGACCGAGGAACTGGTCGCGCTTGGAAACGATGTCACATTATTCGCCAGCGGGGATTCGCAAACATCGGCGAAACTCGACGCCACCTGGCCCAAGGCACTGCGTCTCGATGGATCGGTCCGCGATCCCAACGCGTTGCACATGGTGATGCTGGAGCGGGTGCGGCAGAAATGTGACGACGAAGAGTTCGACTTCCTGCATTTTCATCTCGACTACTATCCATTCTCGCTGTTTTCCCGGCAGCCGACGCCGTTTCTCACCACCCTGCACGGCCGGCTCGACCTGCCCGAGCACCAGCCGGTGTTCACGACATTTTCATCGATTCCGGTGATTTCGATTTCCAACGCGCAGCGGCGGCCGGTGCCGCAGGCCAACTTCATCCGCACCATCCATCACGGCCTGCCGGAAAAACTACTGATGCCGCAACCGGTCACGCCGGGCTATCTGGCGGTGCTGGGCCGCATCGCGCCGGAAAAGGGCGTCGACCGCGCCATCAAGATCGCCATCCGATGCGGCGTTCCCTTGAAGATCGCCGCCAAGGTTGATCGCGCCGACCAGGAATACTACGATGAAATCATCCGCCCGCTGATCGACCACCCGCTAATCGACTACATCGGCGAGATCGGCGATCACGAAAAATCGGATTTTCTCTCAGGCGCGATCGGGCTGCTGGTTCCGATCGATTGGCCGGAGCCGTTCGGCCTGGTCATGATCGAGGCGATGGCCTGCGGCACGCCGGTGATTGCGTATAATCGAGGTTCGGTGCCGGAGATCATCGATGAGGGCCTGACCGGATACATCGTCGAGGACGAGATCAGCGCCGTGGCCGCGGTCGGACGGCTGGCGCAATTGAACCGCGGTGCGGTTCGCAAGCAATTCGAGACGCGTTTCACCGCGCGCCGCATGGCGCTGGATTACGTCGCGGCCTATCGCAGCCTGATGCAGGCCGCGGAGCCGCGCATCAAGCTGGTGAGCAGCGCCGAATAGAGCGGGGCCATCCCGATACGGCACCTGTCGCGTCACGAACGCCGCACGCGCCGCAGGTTGAAAAACGTTTCGATAAATCGCCCGGACGCCACGAACCTGAACCACCAGAATGCCAATCGTCGCGTGTTCATATCGTCTCTCCTGCAATGCAGTTGTTGCGCTGCAGATAGTCCCAAACGCGGCGATCGAATGTGAGCTACTTCACACGTGGCGGCCGGGCCAAACACTTTTGCGTCACGCGCGCGTGATGGACGAAGCGCCGTGATCTCACTCTTTGGTGTCGTAGCGATAGGATTTCGACACGATCTGCCAGCCGTCGCTCAATTTCATCGCCACCAGATAGTCGGTGAAATAACGCGGCGGCAGCTGGCAGCGCACCTTGACGAAGGCCGTGGTCTCGTCCGACCGGTCGATGGTCACGATGAAATCCTCTCTGGCCTGCCCCTGCGCCTTGGCCGACGGACGGTTGCGGATGCGGTCCAGCCAGTCCGGCACTTTCAGAACCTGCAATTGGCCCTTTTCGTGCCAGCGCAAATCTGCGCTGGGGTGAAACGCCTCGCCGATTTTGTCGGCGCTGCCTTCATAGAGGCCGTCGAAGTAAAGCTGAATCACCGATTCTACGGTCGAACGGTCGTGAGCCAAGGCATCCCCCTTCAAAATCGATTGCTTATTATGTCATGAAATCACAATTCGCGCCGACTTTGAACGTCAGAACAGCGCGCCGTCGTCGATGCGCTTGTTCTTTTTCGAGCGCTCCCAGACTACGCCTGGAAAACCCTTGAGCGGAACCAGCGGCGCGCCGGCATAGGTCCACTCCTGCTTTTCCTCGATGCCGATATGGTAGAGCGGTTGCCGGCCGGTGCGGCTGAGGAACAGCGCGCGCGGGATATTCACCATGTGCGGCGAGCGAGCGCGCTCGTAAATTAGCGGCGTGCCGCAGCGCGCGCAAAAGCTTCGCGCGGTTTTCGTCGCCCTGTCTTCGAAACGGGTGATCCCGGCCATCCCCTTGGTGAAGCGAAACCGCTTGCGCCAGCTGCCGACATAGGTGGCGTAGGCTGCACCATGCGCACGCCGGCTGGCGCTGGAATGATCGTGCCAGGCCCAGCGGGCGGGGTAATCGATCTCGAACTGGACCGCGCCGCAGAAGCAGCGGCCCGCGACGGGTTTGGCGGTTGCAACGGCTTTTCGCTTCGCGGGTGGCTCTGAATCTTGTGGCAAGGACAACTCCGTCGTGGTCAGGGCATCACGATCGCATTGGTCGGCGTGGGCCGGTCGGTGATCTGCTGGCCGAACAGGCTGCCGACCAGTTCGGTCGCGACGCGGGCGGTACGGCCGCGCTCGTCGAGAAACGGATTGAGCTCGACGATGTCGACGGCGCGCACCAGCCCGGAATCGTGCAGCAACTCCATCACCAGATGCGCTTCGCGATAGGTCGCGCCCCCCGGCACGATGGTGCCGACACCGGGCGCGAGATCCGGATCGAGGAAATCCACGTCGAAACTGACATGCAGAACGCCGTCGCGGGCTTTCACCCGCTCGATCACGCGCCGGATCAGGACGCCGACGCCGAATTCATCGATCTGCCGCATGTCCGCGACCGCGACGTTGCGTTCGCGCACCAACTCCTTCTCCAGGGGGTCGATGGAGCGGGTGCCGAACAGATCGAGCTGCGAGGGTTTGATCGACGCGCGCGGCTCATCGCCCAGCAGCCGGTCGAGGCCGGGCTCGCCGCACAAGAATCCCGCCACCATGCCATGCATGTGTCCGGATATTGTGGTGGCCGGGGTGTTGTAGTCGGCATGGGCGTCGAGCCAAAGCACGAACAGCTCGCGGCCCCGTTCGTGCCAGTGCCGGGCAACGCCGTTGACCGAACCCATCGAAAGGCTGTGGTCGCCGCCAAGGAAGACCGGAATGGCGCCGGACTGCGCCAGTGCATAGGCGCGCGCGCTGACGGCCCGAATCCAGGCCCCGATCTCGCGGTAGTGTCGCGCATTCTGCGGCGGCGCGTCGTCGGCGCGGACCAGGTCAAGCGCCGAGATATCGCCATGGTCCTCGACCGTAAAACCAAGATTCTCGAGCAGCGGACCGAGCCCCGCCGTACGCAAGGCCGCCGGACCCATCAGCGCGCCGGGCCGCGACGCGCCCACTTCGACAGGCACACCGAGCAAGGCGATGCGTTTGCCGGCTTGCCGGCTGGTCAGGTCTGTCAAGCGCAGGTCTCCTTTGCCGCATCTGTCGATATGGATCGTTGCATAGGACTATGGTTCAATCTGTTCTCTGCGGTCTATCTCGAATAGAATCGACGCAATGAAAAAACCAGCCTGGGGAGGCCTGATGGACCGGATTTGGCGATTGCACGGGTTTCGAGCGTTATTGCTGGCTGTCCTGCTCGCAGCACCCGCGCTGGCGTCGGCGCAGACGATGAGTTTTGAGGACGCCGGCGCACTGCTCGGCGCCAGCTGCGGCAAGGACATCGACGACAACTGCCGCGGCGTCAATCTCGATCCGACCCGCCTGAAGGACTGTCTTCTACGCAACCAGGACGTGGTTTCGGCGCAGTGCAAGGCGGACTACCCGAAAGTCTTCAGCGCGGTCCAGCAGCGCGCAGCGGCGCGCGCCGGCGTTTTCAAGGTCTGTGCACGCGAAGCCGCCAAACTGTGCGGCGGGGCGCAGACGACCGAGACGCTGCAGTGCCTCACATCGGCCAAGCGCGGCGTCACCATACAATGCACCAAAACCATCGCCGACGCGGGGTACCGCTGATGCACCCCGCCAACCCGTTGCGGGACGCCGGCCTGCTGGCCGGGCTGCTGATCATGCTCGCAGCCCCCTTATGTCCCGCGCTTGCGCAAGCGACGGCGCCGGCGGAAAACCTGGTCGAGCAGCTCAGCGGGCTGCAAACCGCGCCGGAACTCGAGCTCGCCGCGCTACGCCAGCAGGCGACCGAGCGCGCGAAATCGAAGCCGACACCCCCGCCTCGCCCGCCGCTCGTCCCCGAACTGCTCAAGCTGCCGCAGATCAGCATCGACGTGCTGTTCGATCCGGACTCCTCCATCATCCGGCCGGGCTCGTATCGAACGCTGGGGCGCATCGCCGACGCGCTCACTCAGCCGGCGCTGCTGCCGTACAAATTCCTGATCGTCGGCCACACCGAGTCGGGAGGCAGGCGCGACCACAATTTGATTGTCAGCCAGCGGCGGGCCGATGCCATCCGCGATACGCTGGTGACGATGTTCAAGATATCGCCGAAGCGGCTGCTGTCGCTCGGTCTGGGCGAAGAACAACTGCGGGAAGCCGCCCGCCCGACGGCGGCGGCGAACCGGCGTATTCAGGTCGTGGCCGTCGAAAAAATGCCGGAACCATCCGAGAATCCCGCTCCTCCGCCGGTTAAAAAACCGCCGCCGCGCAAGTAGCCACCGGCCGGTAAACCGCGCAGGAATCGCAATTCTGCTCCCAAAGGTATCTGTCATGACAAAAGAAATCCGGCTCAACGCCTTCGCGATGAATTGCGTCGCGCATCAATCGCCGGGGCTGTGGACGCATCCGCGCGACCGCACTGCGGACTATAACCGGCTGCCGTACTGGACCGACCTGGCGCGCACGCTGGAGCGCGGGCGCTTCGACGGGCTGTTTCTGGCGGATGTGCTGGGCGTCTATGACGTGTTCGGCGGCAGTCCGGATGCCGCCTTGCGCAACGCCACGCAAACCCCGGTGAACGATCCGCTGCTGCTGATCTCGGCGATGGCGGCGGTCACCGAGAATCTCGGCTTCGGCGTCACCTGCACGCTGTCCTACGAGCCGCCCTACCCGTTCGCGCGGCGGATGTCGACGCTGGATCATCTCACCGAAGGCCGGATCGGCTGGAATATCGTGACCGGTTATCTCGACAGCGCCGCGCGCGGCGCCGGCAAGGAGAAACAGACCGCGCATGACGACCGTTACGACGTGGCCGACGAATACATGGAAGTGGTCTACAAGCTGTGGGAGGGCAGCTGGGAGGACGACGCCGCGATCCGCGACCGCGACCGCGGTATTTTCGTCGATCCCTCGAAGGTGCATCGGGTCCGGCACCAGGGCGAAAACTATCGGCTCGATGCGATTCACTTGAGCGAACCATCGCCGCAGCGCACGCCCGTGCTCTATCAGGCCGGCACCTCGCCGCGCGGACGGCTGTTCGCCGCCCAGCATGCCGAATGCGTGTTCATGTCGGGCCCGTCCGCCAAGGTGATCGCGCCGCGCGTGGCCGCAATTCGCAAACTCGCTACTGAGGCCGGCCGCAACCCGGCTGAGATTTTGATGTTCAGCATGATGACCGTGATCCTGGGACGCACGGAAGCGGAAGCCGCCGCCAAATACGCCGACTATCGCCGCCACATCAATCACGAGGGCGCGCTGACCTTGATGTCGGGCTGGACCGGGGTCGATTTTTCGACCTACGACCTCGACCAGCAAGTGCGCCACGTCCTTAACGATGCCGGCCGCACGGCGATGGACAACATCACCCGCGCCGATCCGGACCGGGTCTGGACCGTGCGCGAGGTCGCCGAGCATGTCGGTATCGGCGGCATCGGGCCGGTGCTGGTCGGCACGCCGGAAAAGGTCGCCGACGAGATCGAGGCATGGTTCGAGCAGACCGATGTCGACGGATTGAACGTTCCCTTCGCGATCTCGCCCGGAGATTTCGAGGACATCACCGATCTTTTGGTGCCCGAACTGGTCCGGCGCGGGCGTTATAAGGACGCCTACCAGCCGGGCACGCTGCGCGAAAAGCTGTTCGGCGCCGGCCGCGCGCGGCTCGCCGCACCGCATCCGGCGGCGGGCTATCGATACGACGCCAAGGCGGCGGCGGCGGAATAACACCGTCATTCCGGGACACGCGTCTTCGCGTGGACCCGGAATCCATACTCCCTGTGCCAGCGAGTGGATGTTGAACTCGAATACAGGGGTTATGGATTCCGGGCTCGCGCAAAGAGCGCGCCCCGGAATGACAATGCCCATAAAACCGGCTTGAAAAAGCTTCAAGCCGCGCTGCAACATTTCCCCGTCCACCAAGTTGTGTCTGGCGCGCGTTGCCGCGCAGGAAACGGGGCATCATGACCGCTCGAATCGAAGAAGGACTTCCCTACCCGCTCGGCGCGCATTGGAGCGGTCGGGGTACCAACTTTGCGCTGTTCTCGGCCAGCGCCACCAAGGTCGAGGTCTGCCTGTTCGACGGCGAGCGCGAGACCCGCGTTGAGCTTCCCGAATACACCGACCAGGTGTTTCACGGCTACATTCCGGACGTAGGACCCGGCGCCTTCTACGGCTATCGCGTTCACGGGCCTTACGATCCAGCCAACGGCCACCGCTTCAATCCGAACAAGCTGCTGCTCGATCCCTATGCCCGCGCGCATGCCGGCTCGCTGACCTGGAATCCCGCCGTGTTCGGCTACAAGATGGAGACTGGCGACGACCTCAGCTTCGACGCGCGCGACAGCGCAGCCTTCATGCCGAAATGCGTCGTGGTCGATCCGGATTTCGACTGGACCGCCGAAGCCGACCGGCAAAACGTGCATTGGGACGAGACCATCGTCTACGAAACCCATGTCAAAGGTTTTACCAAGCAACATCCGGACATCCCGGAGAACCTGCGCGGCACCTATGCCGGCTTCGGCTCCGATCCCGTCATCGGCCACCTGAAATCGCTCGGCATCACCTCGGTCGAACTGCTGCCGGTCCACACCTTCGTCAACGACGACCATCTGCTCAAAAAACACCTGACCAATTACTGGGGCTACAACACCATCGGCTTCTTCGCGCCGGATCCGCGCTACGCCTCGGACGTGCCGAACTCCTTGCGCGAATTCAAGGAAATGGTGTCGCGCCTGCATGGCGCCGGCCTCGAGGTCATTCTCGACGTGGTCTACAACCACACCGCCGAAGGCAACGAACTCGGACCGACGCTGTCGTTCAAGGGCATCGACAATGCCAGCTATTACCGCCTGCCGGCCGACAAGCGCCGTTACATCAACGACACCGGCACCGGAAACACCGTCAACCTGTCGCATCCCCGCGTCATCCAGATGGTGATGGACAGCCTGCGCTATTGGGCCGGACACATGCATATCGACGGTTTCCGCTTCGATCTCGGCACCATCCTCGCCCGCGAAGTCTATGGCTTCGACGATCAGAGCGGCTTTTTGAAATCCGTCGACCAGGATCCACTGCTGACCACCGTCAAGCTGATTGCCGAGCCATGGGATTGCGGCCCCGGCGGCTATCAGGTCGGCGCATTTCCGCCGGGCTGGGCGGAATGGAACGACAAATTCCGCGACATCGTGCGCGACTACTGGCGCGGCATGGCGCCGCCCGCCGAGCTGGCGGATCGGCTGCTGGCATCGGCCGATCTCTTCAACGAAAAGGGCCGGCGGACCTGGGCCAGCGTCAACTTCATCACCGCCCATGACGGTTTTACGCTGAACGACTGGGCCAGCTACAACGACAAGCACAACGAGGCCAACGGCGAAAATAACAGCGACGGCAGCTCCAACAACCATTCCTGGAATTGCGGCGTTGAAGGCCCGACCAGTGCCAGGGCGATCCTCGATTTGAGGGCCCGGCAGAAGCGCAACATGCTGGCGACGCTGCTGTTCTCGCAGGGCACGCCGATGATGCTCGGCGGCGACGAATTCGGCCGCACCCAGCAGGGCAACAACAACGCCTATTGCCAGGATAACGACATCTCATGGTTCGACTGGAATCCGGACGACGACGGCAAGGACCTGCTGGCGTTCACCAGGCGCCTCATCCAGTTGCTGAAGGCCTATCCGATCCTGCGCCGCAGCCGGTTCCTGACCGGCAAAAACGACGGCGAGCTCAACGTCCGCGACGTGACCTGGGTCAGCGCCGGCGGCGGCGAGATGAGCCAGGCGGATTGGGACACACCCTGGATCAAATGCTTCGGCATGCTGCTCGACGGGCGCACCCGCAAGACCGCGATGCCCCGGCATGGCGAGGATGAGACCGTGCTGATGATCATGAACAGTTTTGAGGGGACCGTCGGCTTCAAGCTGCCGGAAGCCGTTGCCGGATCGCATTGGTCGCTGCTCGTCGACACCAACATCCCGGACGCTCCCGAAGGCGTGCATTTCGCGTTCGGGAGCACCTACGAGGTGACGGGACGCTCGCTGCTGCTGTTTGCGCTGGTCAGATGATGCCGACGGCGGACGAACGACGTCATGGCTTGATCTTCTTCGGGCTGATATAGGCGAGCGCCGCGTCCATCCGCTCTTTGGAATAAGCCTCCATCTCGCCGACCGTGGCAAAGCTGCGTGTCAAAGGCTTGCCGCTGTCCGGGTGGCCGGGCAACGGCCCGAGGTATTTCCTGGTCATCTTGACAAGATGCGGCGCGGGTGCGGCCGCGAGTTGCTCCGCGGTCGGGTGGGTGTCAGACGTGAGTTCGGAGCAACTGATGGTTTTCGGATACATGGCCGAATTGGTATAGCCCGGTATGTTGCTCGGGCAGTCGGTACGGATCGCACTGACCCCGAATTGCGAATAATCGAAAACCGGCGCAATCGACGGGGCGGTCAGATCGCGCTGCGTAAGCGAGTAAGGCTCGGTATTGAGCGGTCGCGGCAGCAGGCCTGCAAAAACCGCAGGATGGAAGTGGTCTGGTATTGCGTGTTGCAAACGCCCGCCTGCAGCCATGGCGAGATCAGCAGCACGGGTGTGCGTACGCCCAGCGCGGTGAAATCGAACGAATAGGTTACACCGGTGATTTGCGAATTCCAGGACCAGACCGGCGGCGATTGCGGAACGGATTGCTGTCCACTGATTCGATTGTCGCTGTTTGGATCGAAATCGGGCGCGACCGTTGCCGGAACGCTTTGGTGGTCGTACATGCCGCCGTTCTCGTCGAAATTCACGATCAACAACGTATCGCCCCAGTACGGGCTCTGGTTGAGCGCGTTGTAGATGCACGCCAGGAAGTTTTTGCCGGCTTCGACCAAAGAATACGGGTGCATGCTGGTATCCGTGCCGCGCCTCCAGCACATGATGAAGCTGTAGAAGGGAAGCGTGCCGTTGGTCAGGTCGGTGAAAAAATTGGCAATGGGCACGTTGGTGACGTTATACCCATAGGGTTCGTTGGGGTTGTATTGCTGGCTTAACACCTGCTCGTTCAGCCAGTTGGTATCGCAGTTGCTGCCCGGCCAATACATTTTCCAGGTCTGGCCTTTTTGCTGGATACGCTCGAAGATGGTCAGGCGGTTCACCATGGTGGTACTGCCGACAGCGTCATTGTCGTCAATGCCGAGGTCGCCCGTGCTGGCACAATGCATGAAAGCGCGGTTGGGCGCGGTGTGACCGGGCGTGTCGCAGTGCCACGCGTCGCATACGACGAACGATTTGGCCAGCGTGTGAAAGACCTGCATCGATGGCCATTCGAAATAGGTCAATGCCCCCGGGCCGTTGTTCGGATTTGTGCCGTCTTCGCCAGGGGTCGATAGAGAAAGCCGCCGTTGACGGGAGGGAAAGTGATCGACGGCTTGTTCAGCGGCTGCCCGCCGATGATGCCCGTGGCGCCCGGACCGAACAGATCGTGGATCATGCCGTCGCCGAAGGCATGGTTGAAATCGTTGGTGATGATTTGCGCCTCGTAATTCGGCTGGGTTGCAGGGTCCGGACTGACGCCGGGAACAATGCCGGTCATATAGGTGGCCGGGTTGCTGTTGGCGTCCGGCGCCGCAAGCGGGTTCATCGTGTTGTAGAGATCCGGCTTGAGTTTTCCGTTGTTATCGAGCACGCCGTCGACGCCCGGCATCGCGCCGAGCAGATGGTCGAACGACCGGTTCTCAAACATCAGCACGATAACGTGCTGGATATTCGGAAGTGCACTGCCCATGAAATCCCCCTGCGGCCAGTAGAGCGGCGCAATGCATCAGGGCATGCCAAGGTTGAACCTGTCAATAAATTCGCCCGGTGCGCCGCCGAAGGTGAAAACGCCCGCCAGTGACGCGGATCAATGCAATCGCGGCCCCTTCAGGAACCTGGCACGGTCCGACGATTTCACCGTCACGTCAAAAACGTCGCCCTCGCGGTAGAGCGTGAGCGGCACGTCGACGCCGGCGGGCCCGAGCGCCCAGAGTTTTCGGTAGAACCTGCCCTGGTTTGAAACCTTCTCGCCGTTGACGGCCAGAATCACGTCGCCGGTCCTGAATTCGGCGCCCGCCGCCGGGCCCCTGTCGGCGATGCCGACCACCACGATCTTGTTTTCGATCTCATGCGAATACATTCCGAGCCACGGCCGCGCCGGCTTGTTGACGCGGCCGAATTTGCGCAGGTCGTCGAGCACCGGTTTCAGCAGGTCGATCGGCACGACCATGTTGAGATGCTCAGGCCGCCCGCCGCGTTCGCGCTCGAGCTGCAGCGAGCCGATGCCGATCAATTCGCCGCTGGTTGAGATCAGCCCGGTGCCGCCCCAGTTAGGATGCGCGGGATAGGTGAAGATCGCCTGATCCAGCAGGTATTCCCAATAGCCGGCGAATTCCTGCCGCGCGGCAATGCGGCCGGCGAGCGACCGGGTGCGTCCGCCGACGCCGCCCAGCACGATGCGGTCGCCGGGCTCCGCCGCGGCGGAAGAGCCGATCGGCAACGGCTCGAGATCGAGACGGCCGAGCGCCTGCACGAGACCAAAGCCGCTCTCGGAATCGAAGCCGAGCGCGTGGCCTTCCACCACGCGGCCGTCGCCGAGATGCAGCCAGACGGTCTCGGCCTCGGTTATCAGATAGCCGATGGTCAGCACCAGCCCGTCGCCGATCACCACGCCATTGCCGGCGCGCTCGGTGCCGAGCGTGTCGGCGGTGAAGGCATCGGGCGGAATGATGGAATGCAACCCGACCACCGCGGCCAGCGCGCGCTCAAGGTCGAACCCAAAATCCTCGGCGCGCGGCTGGATCGCCGGCGGCACTTTCCATTCGGTCAACGAAGGCATCCGGGCTCTCCGATTCCCCCCGGGCAGTTTTATCACAAGCACCGGGCGGCGTGAAAT
>CAVPZO010000005.1:0-20279 GCA_963710045.1 uncultured Alphaproteobacteria bacterium
CGCAGTTCATCGATGCGTACAGCATCACCGTGAATGCCGCGCTCGATGCCCGGCATGCCGCCGAAAAGATGACCGCGCGCCGGCCGCGATGGACCCTGGCGCTGCTTGGTTTGCGCAATCGTCTGGTTGCGCCGCTCGGTTTGAAGACGGCCGCTCCAACCGGGAGCAGCGCTGCGGACCGCGTCGGGATATTTCCCGTCCTCAGTGAAACGCCCGACCGCCTGGTGGCGGGGCTTGACGACGCACACCTGGATTTCCGTCTGGTGGTCGACGTTGCAGGCAGCGGCGCCGAACGCCGCGTCACCACGACCACCCTGGTGCTCACTCACAATTGGCTCGGCCGCACCTATCTCGCAATCATCCTGCCGTTTCACCGGCTCATCGTCCCCTCGATGTTGCGGAAAGTCGCAAGCTGAGTCAGCGCGGCCTAATCTTCGGCAGCGGGCGCCGCGATCCCGGACGTCTCCGCCCATTCCGCCACGCAGCGCTCCAGATCCTTCAGGTTCTGCCGCATCTGCTCCAGCGAAAATCCCAGCGCGAAAAACCGCTCGGTGACGTCGCCGGGCAGGCCGCGGGTGAGGCCTTCGCTGCGCAGGGCCGCGACTTCGGCGGCATAGGTTTGAAGCGCCGCCTGCACCGGCCAGATCGCGGGCGCGCCGACGCCGGTTCGCAACGCCTCTGCGATCGCCCGCAAGTAGGCAGACATGGTCTCGCTGACGCGTGCGAGCGGCGCGGCCAGCCGGGCCTGCAGGCCGGCCGGCAGCGGCACCACCGTGGCCCGCCCGATCATCACAAGATCATGGCGCAGCCGCAGCGTTGTCCGCAGCAGCGGCCCGGTGTCAGGGCCGCTGGACAGATGCGCGGCGCGTTCGCGCTCGGCCTCGGCGCCGGTGGCGTTCAGGCCGGCCATTGCGGCGCCGATGCCGTCCTGCAAGGCGTGCAGCGCGTCGTTGTCACATCCGCGCGTCAGACCGGCCAGCAATTCCGACAGCACGGCGGCGAGCAGATCGAGCATCCGCGCCGCATTGACGCGGATCAGGCTGTGCGCCCGCGACGGCAGCACGAAGAACGATACCAGGAGGCCGGTGATCGCGCCGACCGTCATTCGAGCACGCGATCGATCGCGGAGTCGAGCGGGGTCGTCTGATGCATCATCGGCAACAGCAGCACGATGATGGCGGTGACGGTCGCAACGTTGAGGCTGGGGTTGATGGCGGTGATGAAAGCCAGCGGCGCGACCGCGAGCACCAGCACCGCCAGCAGCGCGCCCTCGCCGGAATGCGGAATCAGGATGGCGACCGCGCCGCCATAGATCGCCCCGCCCACGGTGCCCACCAGATAGTCGCGCGTCGCTTTCAACGAACGCCCGACGCTCATCTGGGTGACGATGATGGAAGTGAGCACGGCCCATAGCGGCAGCTTCAGTCCCAGCGCCATCGCCACCGCCAGCGCCCCAAACGCGGCCACCGTGACCCGCACGCCAAGGCCGAGTTCGACCTTGCGGGATTTACCCGGCCAATCGCATCTTTCAGGAATGCCGTCATCCACCCTCGTTCCCGATGCCGAGATGCAGGTATAGAGGACTTTCGGCATGGATGCTGCCCGCCTTGCGCGAACGGCTTGAAACCGCGATCGAGCCCCCCTACCCTGCGCTCGACGCTTGAGGAAACACGATGGCTCACGAAACCGCAACGCTCGCCGCCTATGTCGCAAATCTGAAATTCGACGACATCCCGCAGGAAGTGCTGGAGCGCGCCAAAATCCTGACGCTGGATTTTCTCGGCAGCGCGGTGCGCGCGCGGCGCGACGCGGAATCGACGCCGTCCTTGCTCAAGATGCTCGAAGCACTGGCGCTGGATGGCAAGGGCGATGCCACCGTGTTCGGCGACGGCAAGACCTGGACGCCGGCGGTGGCGGCGCTGCTCAACGGCGCGCTCGGCCATTCGCTCGATTTCGACGACACCCATGCGGACTCCTCGCTGCATCCGAGCGCGCCGGTGGTCCCCGCCGCATTCGCGGTCGGCGAACTGGTCGGCGCGTCGGGCCGCGACGTGCTGACCGCGATCGTGGCCGGCTATGAAGTGTGCTGCCGGCTCGGCAATGCGCTGGACCCGACCTCGCATTACAAGCGCGGCTTTCACCCGACCGCGACCGCCGGCACCTATGGCGCGGCGGCGGCGGCATCAAAACTGTTCGGGCTGTCGAAGGAACAGATCGTCGCGGCGTTCGGCGTGTCCGGCAGCCAGGCCGCGGGTTCGCTGCAGTTTCTGGTCAACGGCGCCTGGAACAAGCGCTACCAGGTCGGCGCCGCCGCCATGAACGGCGTGATTGCGGCGACGCTGGCGCGCAACGATTTTGTCGGCGCCACCGAATCGGTCGAGGGCAAGCATGGCCTGCTGGTCGGCTACAGCGATGACGCGCATCCGGACAAGGCCGTCGCGGGCTTAGGCCAAATCTATGAGACCATGAAGATCGGCGTAAAACCCTATCCGAGCTGCCGCTATACCCATGCCGCACTGGATGCGCTGATCGCGATGCGCAGGGAGCACAATTTGACGCCGGACCAGATCAAGCGCGTCGAGATCGGCCTGCATCGCAACGGCATCACCCTGACCGGCGACGCCGCGACAAAACGCCACCCGACCTCGATCGTCGGCGGCCAGTTCTCGATGTTCTTCACAGGTGCTGTGGCGCTGGATCAGGGCCGCTTCGGCTGGGACGATTACGCGCGGCTTGGCGATGCCGCGGTGGATGCGCTGGCGGACCGTTTCGACGTGGTGCAGGACGACCGCCTTGAGACCGGCCGCAGCCATCCGTTCGGCGCGCGGGTTTCCATCACCACCGAGGACGGCGTGCATGAGCGGCTCTATGCCGATCCCTCCGGCGAACCGTCGTCGTTTCCGGATGCGGCGGCGATGCAGCAGAAGTTTCTGACGCTGGCGCGACCGGTGCTCAACGCTCGCGCCGATCAGCTGGCGGACGCCATCCTGTCGCTGGAGCGCTTCGATCGGGTCGAAACCGCGACCCATCTCGGGCGGCAATAGCTTCGCCCGAGCGGCCCCGGTTTCGGCTGTTCATTTTCCGGTGATTTGCCGCAATCCCCTTATTCCCCGACCGGCTACTACCTAATTTCGCTGAACCCAACTGCGGTTGGCGGAACTAATACTCAGGCGCCGAATTATCGACGCCAACAAGGGGCGTGCGTCGTGCCGGTTCTGCGATATTTTGTGGTAATGGGGTGTTGCCTGCTCGGGCTGCTGTTCGTCGCCGATTATCTGATCCCCAAAGAAGCCGCCCCCACTCCAGCTGTGGCTGCGACCGTGTCGAGCGGCGGATCTCTGGCATCATGGCGCCAGTCGCAGGAAAGACACGACAAACCGCAAGTAGCGGCAGTGGTTTACCCGGATATTGCGCCACTGCCCCCGACCGCCGAACGGTTGCAGTGGGAGCGGCAGATGACCTACCGCAAGCCGGACAGCCCGGCTCTGCAGGCGAGGGCTGAGTTGCCTGCCACGGCGGCTGAGGCCATCACTGCTCCGGCCGCGCCCGCCAAAGCAGTCGCGAAATCGCCATCGCGTCCGAGGACCGTGGCGCGCGTCGACCGCCACGACCGCCCGAATTACGCTGCCGCCTATCCTCCCGCCCCGGTTTCGCAGTTCGGCGGCTACCGGCAGGCCCAGTTTGACCGGCCCGCCGGCGGCTTTTTCAATTTCCGGATGTTCTAATTCCGCGGCGCCGTCCACGCGCTGCGTGTCGTGACCCACATATCCGCCACGTGACCGAACAGCTCGATCTCGCGTTGTTTTTCGGCGCCGAGCCGTCGCGCCACGCCTTGTGACGCGATGTTCTCGCGATCGATGCAATGGATCACTTGCGCGATCTCGAAATTCGCGAACGCCCAGTCGATCGCCGCGCGCGCGGCTTCGCTCGCATAGCCCTTGCCCTGCGCTTCCCTGGTGATGCCCCAGCCGACTTCAAAATCCGGCCAGGTCGGCGGAAACCACGGTCCGACCCTTCCTACGAATTTGCCGCTGTGCTTTTCCTCGACCGCGAACATGCCTGCGCCGTGGATCGCCCAATGCCCGGCCATCACAACGGTATGCCGCCAGCCGGTCATTTCATCTTCAACCGGCTTGCCATCGACGGTGATGAATCGCGCGGTGCCGGGATCCGCCAGCATCGCTGTGTACGGCGCAGCGTCGGCGCTACGCCACTGCCGCAGCTTTAGCCGCGGCGTTTCGATGACCGGG
This sequence comes from uncultured Alphaproteobacteria bacterium, assembly GCA_963710045.1. Taxonomy (GTDB): domain Bacteria; phylum Pseudomonadota; class Alphaproteobacteria; order Rhizobiales; family Xanthobacteraceae; genus Bradyrhizobium. The sequence goes on from CAVPZO010000005.1 coordinate 4,251, forward strand.
CCGGTGAGTTGCGCGAGCGCGGCGCCGGGTTTGGGCTGAGCAGACATTCGTTTCACTCCCCGGCGTTTTCGTCGTCCCCGCGAAGGCGGGGACCCATACGCCGTGTCGCCGATGTTCTGGTTGGCGTCAGTATACTTGCTTGAACCGCCGTGCCGTCAACGCTAACGCCAGGGGTTATGGGTCCCCGCCTTCGCGGGGACGACGTTGAGGATTGCTGCTATGCTCGTCAAAAATATCAGGAGATCCCCATGAGCTGGCTTCCCTCCAACGATCCCGTGCTCGGCGATCCCACGTCCTGCGACGCGCTGGAGCTGGTGATCGTGCCGCGCACCCGCGACCTCGGCGACGGATTCGAGGTGCGCCGCGCGCTGCCGCATGGCAAGCGGCAGATGGTCGGGCCCTTCATCTTCTTCGATCATTTCGGACCGGTGCAATTTGTCTCCGGCAAGGGCATGGACGTGCGGCCGCATCCGCATATTGGGCTGGCCACCGTCACCTATCTGTTCGACGGCTCGATCATGCACCGCGACAGCGAGGGCAACATCCAGGAAATCCAGCCCGGCGCCATGAACCTGATGACCGCCGGCCGCGGCATCGCGCATTCCGAGCGCACCCCGGATGTGCAGCGGCAGAACGGGCAAAGAATGCTCGGCCTGCAAAGCTGGATCGCCCTGCCGAAAGGCTCGGAGGAAATCGCACCCTCGTTCCAGCACTACGGCGCGGACAGCCTGCCGACGGTGAAAGATGCCGGTTTTACCGCGCGCGTCATTGCCGGGAGTTCGTTTGGCACGAAATCGCCGGTCGATATGGTGTCGCCGTGGTTTTATACCGAGGTCGCGCTGGATCAGGGCGCCAGCGTGCCGCTGGATCCCGACCACGAGGAGCGCGCGATCTATGTGATCGACGGCGAGATCGAGATCGCCCATGAGCGCTATCAAGGGCCGCGGCTGCTGATCTTCCGTCCCGGCGACCGCATCACCGTGAAGGCGATCACACCGGCACGGATGATGTTCCTCGGCGGCGACGCGCTGGAAGGCCCGCGCCACATCTGGTGGAATTTCGTGTCCTCCAGCAAGGAGCGGATCGAGCAGGCCAAGCAGGACTGGAAGTCCGGCCGCTTTGCCCACGTGCCCAACGAACACGAGTTCATTCCGCTGCCGGAATGACGTACACCCGTCATTGCGAGGAGCGAAGCGACGAAGCAATCCAGTCCTTCCCCACGCACAAGACTGGATTGCTTCGTCGCAAGGGCTCCTCGCAATGACGGACTTCACAACCACGATGCTCGCCAGCAACCTGCCGCTTCCTAAGATAGGCCGCGGCAAGGTGCGCGATATCTACGCCGTCGGCGACGACCGCGTGCTGCTGCTGACCACCGACCGCATCAGCGCGTTCGACGTGGTGATGGCCGAAACCATCCCGATGAAGGGCGCGGTGCTGACGCAAATCAGCGCGTGGTGGTTTCGTCAGCTCGAGGGCGTGGTGCCGCATCACATGATCAGCGCCGATGCCGACGAAATCATCAAGGAAGTACCGGCGCTGCAGGGACATCGCGCCGAGATCGCCGGCCGCGCCATGCTGTGCCGCCGCACAAATGTGTTCCCGATCGAATGCGTGATCCGCGGTTACCTTTCGGGTTCGGCATGGAAGGAGTATGCCGCGCAGGGCACGCTGGCGGGCGAAAAGCTCGCCCCGGGTCTGCTTGAAAGCGCAAAACTGGAGCCTGCGATTTTCAGCCCGGCCACCAAGGCCGAAACCGGCCACGACGAAAACATTACCGTCGGCCGCATGCGCGAAATCCTGGGCGAGGACGTGACGCATGCGCTGGAGAGCATGACCCGTGCGGTTTACACGCTCGGCGAAACCGTCAGCCGCGGCCAGGGCATCATCATCGCCGATACCAAATTCGAATTCGGCCGCGACGCCGACGGGCGCATCATCCTGATCGACGAGGTGATGACCCCCGACAGTTCGCGGTTCTGGGCGGCGGATGTGTATACGCCCGGCCGGCCGCAGCCGAGCTTCGACAAGCAGCCTTTGCGCGATTACCTCGACGCCGAGCGCCGCGCCGGCCGCTGGAACGGCGACGCTCCTCCGCCGCCCTTGCCGGCAAGCGTGGTCGGCGCCACCAGCAAGCGCTATCTCGAAGCCTACCGCCTCATCACCGGAACTGATCTGGAGACAGATCGATGACCCTGACGGTGCGGGAAATGACGCTCGCGGAAACCGAGATCATCATCGATTATTTTCACGGCGCGACACCGGAACATCTGGAAATGCTCGGCGTCGATCCGACGCGGCTGCCGCCGCCGGATGCCTGGCGCGAACGCTTCAAGCGCGAGTGCGCGCTCCCTGTCGAGAAGCGAAATGCCTTGTTGGTAATCTGGCTTTCCGACGACAGCCCCGTCGGCTTCTCGACGTCGGACAAGATCATTTATGGCGAGCAGGCCGGCATGCACCTGCATGTCATCGACCCGGAACGCAGGAACAAGGGCATCGGCACCGAATGCGTGCGGCGCAGCGCCGATCTCTATTTCGAGCGCTCGAAGCTGAAGCGGCTGTTCTGCGAGCCGAATGCGTTCAACGTGGCGCCCAACCGCGCGCTGCAAAAGGCCGGGTTCAAGTATCTCAAGACGCACAAGACGGTGCCGGGTCCAATTAATTTTCACCACGCCGTCACCCGCTGGGTAATGGAGCGCTGAGCATTTCAATAGCAAGACAGGATGGGAGCGCCTGATATGACCGATACCGACACGATCCTCATCGAACGCGACGGACCGATCACCATCGTCTCCATTAATCGTCCGCATTGCCGCAACGCCGTCGACGGAGCTACCGCGCGAAAACTGTTCGATGCATTCCTCGCTTTCGACGCCGATGAGCGCACATCGGTCGCGGTGTTCACCGGCACCGGCGGCACTTTCTGCGCGGGCGCGGACCTGAAGGCGGTGGCGACAGGCGACCCCAACAAGAAGCGCGAGATCGGCGGCCATGCAACCATCGCGCCGATGGGGCCGAGCCGGCTGCGGCTGACAAAACCGGTGATCGCCGCGGTGGAAGGATTTGCGGTGGCCGGCGGCATGGAGCTGGCGCTGTGGGCGGACCTGCGCGTGGTCGCCGAGGATGCGACCTTCGGCATCTACTGCCGCCGCTTCGGCGTGCCGCTGATCGATCTCGGCACCATCCGCTTGCCGCGGCTGATCGGGCATTCACAGGCGATGGACCTCATTCTCACCGGACGCCCGGTGGGCGGCGCGGAAGCGCTGCGCATGGGTCTTGCCAACCGGCTGGTGCCGAAGGGCGAAACGCGGGCGCATGCAATCGCGCTTGCCAAAGACATCGCGCGATTTCCGCAAACCTGCATGCGCGCGGACCGGCTCTCCGCACTGCGGCAGTGGGACCTCGAGGAGGAAGACGCCATCGCCAATGAAATGCGCGGCGGGCTTGAGGTGATCGCATCCGGCGAGACGCTGTCGGGCGCCGCGCGGTTTGCGTCAGGCGTGGGACGGCATGGCGCGTTTGGGGGAGAGAGTTCGAGTGGAGGTTAGCGTTTGTCGTCCCCGCCTTCGCGGGGATGACGAAATTAAATCCCCGCCATCATCACGTATTTGATCTCGACATACTCTTCCATGCCGTGATGCGAGCCTTCACGGCCGAGCCCGGATTCCTTGACGCCGCCGAAGGGTGCGACCTCGGTGGTGATCAGTCCGGTGTTGACGCCGACCATTCCTGACTCCAGCGCTTCCGCGACCCGCCAGACCCGCCCGAGATCGCGCGAATAGAAATACGACGCCAGACCGAACGGCGAGTTGTTGCACATCGCGATCACGTCGGCCTCGTCCTTGAAGCGGAACACCGGCGCCAGCGGCCCAAAGGTTTCTTCCCTTGACACCAGCGCATCGGGCGCCACGTTCGACAACACGGTCGGCTCGAAGAAGGTGCCGCCCAGCGCGTGGCGCTTGCCGCCAGTGATGATCTTGGCGCCGTGCTTGACCGCGTCCGCGATATGCTTTTCGACCTTGTCGACTGCGTCCATATTGATCAGCGGCCCCTGCACCACGCCTTGTTCGGTGCCGTCGCCGATCTTCATCGCCGCGACTTTGTTCGAGAGTTTTGCCACGAACGCATCGTAGATCTTGTCCTGGGCGTAGATGCGGTTGGCGCAGACGCAGGTCTGGCCCATGTTGCGGTATTTCGAGACGATCGCGCCGTCGACCGCGGCATCGATATCGGCGTCGTCGAACACCACGAACGGCGCGTTGCCGCCGAGTTCGAGCCCGAGCTTCTTCACGCCCACCGCGGCCTGTTGGTAGAGAATCTTTCCGACTTCGGTGGAGCCTGTAAAACCGACGAAGCGCACCGCCGGATGTTCGCACAGCACCTTGCCGATCGCGGACGAATTGCCGGTCAGGATATTGAACACGCCCCTGGAGATTCCCGCCTTCTCCGCCAGCACCACCAGCGCCAATGCCGTGAGCGGCGTTTCATTGGCGGGCTTCAGCACCACGGTGCAACCCGCGGCCAGCGCCGGCGAAACTTTTCGGGTGATCATCGAGCATGGAAAATTCCACGGCGTGATTGCGCCGCAGACGCCGATCGGCTGGCGGATCGCCAGCAGCCGCGCGTCGGGCCGCTGCGACGGAATGGTCTCGCCATAGACGCGGCGCGCTTCCTCGGCGAAAAATTCGACATAGGCGCCGCCGATATCGACCTCGCCCAGCGCTTCCGTCAGCGGCTTGCCCTGCTCGGAGGTAAGGATCAGCGCGAGGTCTTCGCGGTTGGCGATGATCAGGTCGAACCACTTGCGCAAGATGTTGGAGCGCTGCTTGGCGGTGAGCTTGGCCCACGCCGGAAACGCGCGTTCGGCGGCTTCCACCGCTTGCGTTGCTTCCTCGGTGCTCATGACAGGCACTTTGGCAAGCTCGACGCCGTTGACCGGATTGGTCACCGGACGTTCGGGCGTGCCGGTCCAGGCGCCGTCGATGTAGCACTGCTCGCGCAGCAGCGAGGGGTCTTTCAGGCGATCATGCAGCGATGGCGTGGCGGGGGTCGAGCGTGCGGCAGCTGTTGTGGGGGACATGAGGCTACTCCCTGAAAGTTTCTCGCGATGCTGCGGGGGAGTATAGGCCGAAATGGGCTGCAATGCATCGGTTGCGAGTCCTCGTCATTCCGGGATGCGCCACTTGGCGCAGGCCCGGAATCCATACGCTCCGTGGCGATGTTCGGATGCTGAACTCGAATACAGGGGTTATGGGTTCCGGGCTCGCGCTTCGCGCGCCCCGGAACGACGGCAGCTAAGCCGCGCCGCTCATATAGGTCTCGCGGCGGCCGATCATGCGTTCCGCGGCGGCCTTGGCGTTCGCCTTGCTGGAGGTGGCGCAGGTACGATATTCCAGCTCCGGCAGCTTGGCCGGTTCGCGGCGACCGAACCATGATTTTGAGGCGACCGGCAACAGCGACAACGCCTGCGCCACATTGTCGACCGCACCGAACGAATGCAGCGCGCCGGTGCCGGCAAAACGCACTTCATAGATGCCGGGGCTGATCGGCGCTTCGATATTCTCGCCTTTTCCGGCGCGCGGATACCGCTTCCAGTCGCTCCATTTCGAAATCATCGTCATCCCCTCGCAACGCTCAGGCGCTGCAACCATTTTCATCAAATGCGCCGGTTCGGCACGCGCCATTTGCGCCGCAATTTGAACGCCTTACCGCAACAATTGTTCCAGAAATCGAACCCGCATCAGCGCCCGCAGGATATGCCGATGGACTACCGGCAATGCAAGTCCACCGCCTGCAAAAACCCCAGGCTGTCGCCGCCGGTTTGTCGGTTTCCGCGCGGCCTGTCTCCCGCCTGCATCACGAGATCGCGATTCCCCGACAAACCGCTTCCGCTTGCGGGAAACCGCGCATGGGGGGAAGATCGGCCACTTAAAAAATCAAGACGGGAGGTGCGACATGCAAAGCAAGGCTCAGATCGACCAGGCATTGCGTCAGAAAGCCGACGCAAAACAGATTCCCGGCGTGGTTGCGATGGCCGCTACGGCCAAGGAGGTGGTCTATCAGGGCGCGTTCGGCAAGCGCGACCTTTCGAAAGACGACGACATGACGGCGGACAGCGTGTTCTGGATCGCGTCGATGACAAAAGCGGTCACCGCAGCCGCTGCGATGCAGCTCGTCGAGCAGGGCAAGCTCTCGCTGGAGGGACCGGTCGGCAAGGTGTTGCCCGATCTGGCTTCCCCGCAGGTGCTGGAAGGTTTCGACGCCAACGGCGACCCAAAACTGCGGCCCGCGAAAAATCCGATCACGCTGCGCCATCTGATGACCCACACCGCCGGCTTCGCCTACGACATGTGGAACGGCGACATGGTGAAATATCTGGAGAAGACCGGCACGCCCGGCATCACCGGCTGCCAGAACGCCGCGCTGAAGACGCCGATCATGACCGACCCCGGCACCCGCTGGGAATACGGCACCAACATCGATTTCGTCGGCAAGGCCATCGAAGCGGTCAGCGGCAAGCGGCTCGATGCATACCTGCGCGATCACATGTTCGCGCCGCTCGGCATGACCGACACCGCCTTCAAGATCGGCGATTCCCAGCGCAAACGCCTGGTCGCCATGCACGCGCGCGGCGAGGACGGGTCGCTGGCGCCGATCCCGTTTGAGCTTGAGCAGGAGCCGGAATTCCATATGGGCGGCGGCGGGCTCTACGGCACCGCCGGCGATTACATCAAGTTCACGCAGATGGTCCTCAACAAAGGGCGCGGCAACGGCAATCAGGTGTTGAAGCCGGAAACCGTCGCGATGATGGGGCAGAACCACATCGGCGAATTGAACATGGGCAAGCTGGCGTCGGCGGTCGCATTCGCGACCAACGACGTCGATCTCTACCCGGACATGGTTAAGAAGTGGGGCCTCAGCTTCCTGATCAATACCGCCAAAACGGCGGAAGGCCGCAGCCCCGGCAGCCTCGCCTGGGCCGGCCTCGCCAACACCTATTACTGGATCGATCCGGCGCGCGATATTTCCGGCGTCATCCTGATGCAGGTGCTGCCGTTCGCGGACCAGAAATGTCTCGAGGCATTTGCGGGGTTCGAAAGCGGCGTCTATGCCGGTCTCGATGCCGCGCAGAAGGCGGCGTGAGCACAGCTTGTAGGGCGGATTAGCTGTGAAGCTGCAAGACGTTGTTCCTGGTCAAACCGAGTCTGCTGACGGGGGTTTGCTTACCGAGGCTAGCATGGGGTCTGTGCCAGTTGTAGCGGTGCAGCCATAGGTCCAGATCGCGGTGTCGCTCATCGGAGGTGTTGTAGGCTCTTGCGTAGGCCCACTCTCGCAGCGCGGTTTGGATGAAGCGCTCAGCCTTTCCATTGGTCTGCGGCGTATAGGGACGGGTCCTGATCTGCTTGATGTTGAGCCGTGCACAGGCCCGGAGGAATGCTTTCGAGCGATAACATGAGCCATTGTCGGTCATGATACGGCTGACGGTGATGCCCAGGCTTCGATAGTAGGCGACGGCGGCTTGCAGGAAGGCGACCGCGCTCTCCTTCCTCTCGTCGGGCAAGACCTGGGCCGTGGCAAGGCGGGAATGGTCGTCGATCGCCACATGGACGAACTCCCATCCGGGACGTCCGGTAGCGCTGTGGCCGACGACATCGCGGGTAATGCGATGGCCGGTTCGATTGAAACGGCCGAGTTTTTTGATGTCGATGTGGATGATCTCGCCGGGCGAGGCACGCTCATAGCGAGGACGGGGCGGCTGCGGCTCCAGCGCCGAGAGCAGGCTGAGACCTCGTCGATTGAGAATACGCGAAACGCTGGCTTTGGAAATTGCGAGCTGAAGCGCGATTTGTTCCTGGGTGCAGCGCTGACGGCGCAAGCTCTCAACTGCATCGGCCGTGGCTAGGGGGATTTGGCTTGGCGATGAAAGAGGCCTTGAGGATCGATCCCGCAAGCCTTCCACACCGTCCGCACGGAAGCGCTCAACCCATTTGGTCACCGTCCTTATGGTCGTATTGAACTGACGCGCCGCCGCGGCCTTGCTCATGCCGGAATCCACAACCGCACGTACCATCTCCTCTCGACCTTTTGGGGTCAGGCGGGCATTCTTATGGGTGTCCATTCGGTCCTCCGCGAATCGCTGGGGTTTGGCAACGTCAGCGTTCCCGGTTCAGGCCGAATGGACAACCTCCTGGAAGTTCACAATTAGCGATAGCGTAATCGCCGATACAGTCAGCGAGACGGCGGATTACGCCTTCGGCTAATCCGCCCTACGCGCTGCACCGCGTCCGGGACACGCTACACCGGCAGCCCGTTCTGCTTCGCCAGCTCTTTCAGCGACAGCTGCGGCCGCGCGCCGATGTGCTGGATCACTTCGGCGGCACTGAGCGCGCCGAGCCGGCCACAATTTTCATGGCTGGCGCCGCGCACAAGGCCAAACAAAAACCCCGCGGCGAACAGGTCGCCGGCGCCGGTGGTGTCAACCAGTCTTTCGATCGGAAATGCCGGCACCGACACCACGCCATCCTTCGTCACCACCACGCAGCCCTTCTCGCTGCGGGTGACGACGCCGAGTTTCACGTCGTTGCGCAACTGCGCCAATGCGGTGTCGAAATCCGCGGTCTGGTACAGCGAATGCAGTTCGGCTTCGTTGGCGAAGATCAGGTCGACGGTTCCGCCCCGCATCAAATCGAGAAACTCGCCGCGATAGCGATCGACACAAAACGCATCCGACAGCGTCAGCGCGACCTGGCGGCCCGCATCATGCGCGATTGTCGAGGCTTTCAGGAAAGCGTCCTTGGCGTTTTTCGGATCCCACAGATAGCCTTCAAGATAGACGATCGCGGAAGCCGCGATCTCGGCGGGATCGATATCGCCTGATGTCAGTTCCTGCGCGGCGCCGAGATAGGTGTTCATAGTGCGCTCGCCGTCCGGGGTCACCAGGATGTAGGAGCAGCCGGTCGCCGGGCCCCCCGCCGCGGGCGCGGTCGCGAAGGCGACGTTGGCCGCCTTGATGTCGTGGCTGTAGAGCCGGCCGATCTGGTCGTCCTTGACCTTGCCGATAAAGGCAGTGCGCGCACCGAGACGGGCGATACCGACAATGGTGTTGGCCGCCGAGCCGCCGGACATCTCCACAGGCGTGCCTGAATCCTTGCCCATATCGCCATAGATCGCAAGCGCCCGCGCCTCGTCGATCAGCGCCATGCCGCCCTTGGTCATGCCGTGGCGCGCCAGAAAGCCCTCGTCGGTCCGCACCAGCACGTCGAAAATCGCATTGCCGATCCCAAGAACATCATATTTAGCTGCAGTCATCAAGAATATCCCGTTGCGGCAATTGCGAGGATGCGGAGAATCCGATCCAGATCGGTGCGAGAAGTCTGCCTTTGGAAAGGTGCCGCGACCTATCACGTTCCTGCATGCGCCAGCAAGCGCCGGTCGCTATAGAATGCCTTGATGATCCGCCCCATCCTCACCGTCTCCACAGGAACGCTCACCTCGCGGCTGCTGGGATTCGCGCGCGACGCCATGGTGGCGGCGCTGCTCGGCGCGGGACCGGTGGCGGATGCGTTCCTGGTGGCGTTTCAGGGGGTCAGCGTGCTGCGGCGATCGGTGACCGAGGGTGCGCTGAATACCGTGCTGGTGCCGGCCTGGCTGCGCATCCGGGACAACGATGGCGCGATTGCAGCCGCCGCCTTCGCCGGTCGCGTGCTCGGCAGCGTCAGCCTCGCAATGGTCGTTGCGGCGATATTGATCGGCGTTGCGATGCCGCTGGTGATCACGGCGCTGGCGCCGGGCTTTGCCGGCCACGCCACCCTGCAGCTTGCGGTCGAGTGTGCCCGGCTGATGCTGCCCTATCTCGCCTTCGCCGGTCCGGTCGCGGTCATGATGGGACTGCTGAATGCGCAACACCATTTTGCGCTCGCGGCGTTTTCGCCGATTCTTTTCAACCTGGCGCTGATCGCCGTGATGATGGCGCTGCTGACGTGGCGGCGGGATGCAGCCGATGCCGCGCTGCTGATGGCCGCAGCCGTCGGGTTCGCCGGGCTGCTGCAATTGCTGATGCTGACGCTGCGCGCAGGCGGCGAGAAACTCGCCGCACCGCTGCAGGTGTCGTTCGACGCGCCGATGCGCGGCTTCTTCGTCAAGGGGATGGCCGGCATGGTGGCGAATTCCGGACCGCAATTGCTGATCATGGCGGGCGCCGTCATCGCATCGTCGTCGCCGGCGGCGGTGTCGTGGCTGTATTTCGCCAACCGGCTGATCGAGTTGCCGCTCGGCATCGTCGGCACCGCCATGGGTACCGTGCTGGTGCCGGAACTGACGCGCGCCGTCGGCGCCGGCGACAAGGCTTCGCTTGCGCAAGCAGAATCCCGCGCGCTTGAACTTGCGGTTGGCCTGGCGCTGCCTGCGGCGCTCGGATTGATCGTGCTGCGCGAGCCGATCGTGCGCACGCTGTTCGAGCATGGCGCGTTCTCCGCCGCCGATAGCGCCGCCACCGCGCAGGCGCTGGCGTTGCTGGCGCTCGGCCTGCCCGCTCATGTGCTGGTCAAGGCGCTGTCGCCGGCCTTTTTCGCGCGCGGCGACACCGCCACGCCGCTTTTCGCGGCACTCAAGGGATTTGCGGTCGCGATCGTGTCGGCTGTCGTGCTCGCCCAGATAGCCGGAGCCGCCGGCATCGCGGCCGCCATTGCGCTGGGAGCCTGGAGCAACGCGTTCGCGTTGATCCGACGCGGGGCTGCGACATTCGGCTTTTCGATCGATGCGGCGGCGCGGCGGCGGCTGCCGCGCATTGTGGTGGCTGCGCTGGCGATGGGCGGCGGGCTATGGTTTACAGCCGCTTTGGTGTGGCCCCCGGTCTTGAACGCGCACGGAGTTGCACAAGCCGCGATACTCGGCGTTTTGATTGTCGCAGGGGTTGCAATCTACGGCCTGCTGCTGGCGTTGCTCGGCGTCATCAATTGGGCCGATGCGATCGGCGCCGTCAGGCATTCACCGCCTCGCGACTTGCGCAGATAAGCTCCGCGTGGCAATGGACGGCGCGGAAGCGCAGCAGGACCTAAGATAATGGCGATCATCGAGCGGGTTTTTTCAGGCGTGCAGCCGACCGGCAATCTGCATCTCGGCAATTACCTCGGCGCGATCGTGAATTTCGTCAAGCTGCAGGCGACCCATAACTGCATCTATTGCGTGGTCGACCTGCACGCCATTACCGGGCCGGTGTCGGTATGGGGCGGTCCGGACGAACTGCGCCGCAACACCCGCGAAGTCACCGCGGCCTTCATGGCCAGCGGCATCGATCCGAAAAAGCAGATCATCTTCAACCAGAGCCAGGTCGCCGAACACGCCGAGCTTACCTGGGTGCTCAACTGTGTGGCGCGGCTGGGCTGGCTCAACCGCATGACGCAATTCAAGGAGAAGGCCGGCAAGGACCGCGAGAACGCCTCGATCGGACTATACGATTATCCGGTGCTGATGGCGGCGGACATCCTGGTCTATCGCGCCACCCACGTGCCGGTCGGCGAGGACCAGAAGCAGCACCTTGAGCTGTCGCGCGACATCGCGCAAAAATTCAACAATGATTTTTCGGAATCGATCGCCGCGCACGGCCATGGCGACAAGTTCTTTCCGCTGCCCGAGCCCGTCATCACCGGGCCGGCGACGCGGGTGATGAGCCTGCGCGACGGCACCAAGAAAATGTCGAAGTCGGATCCTTCGGATTACTCGCGCATCAACCTCACCGACGATGCCGACGCCATCGCGCAGAAAATCCGCAAGGCCAAGACCGATCCGGAGCCGTTGCCATCGGAGGAAAAAGGCCTTGAGGCGCGCGCCGAGGCCGACAATCTGGTCGGCATCTATGCGGCGCTGGCAGGCAAGCCGAAATCCGAGATCTTGAGCGAATTCGGCGGCGCGCAGTTCTCCGGCTTCAAGTCCAACCTGGTCGATCTTGCGGTAACAAAGCTGTCGCCGATCGCCGCCGAGATGAAGCGGCTGACCCAGGACGTAACCTATGTCGATTACGTTTTGACCGACGGCGCCGACCGCGCCCGCGTCATAGCCTCCGAAACCATGAGGGCGGTGAAGGACATCGTCGGATTCATTCGCAAGAAGTAGAGAACCGGGACGCGAGTTCCGCTTCACCTCTCCTTATGGGAGAGGGGCGCATTTGCGCTCCGGGCGAGGGTTCAAGCTCACGATAGATTCCCAACCCTCTCCCATTAGGAGAGGGAGTGTGGCAGCATGCGGCGGTTTGGCGCAGCATCGGGACATGCATGAGCACGCAACGTCGAAGCTATGAGACCGGTCACAAGCCGAAATGCCTTGTCATCGTTGACGACACCGCGGAATGGGACCGCGCGGTGTACTACGCAAGCCGCTGGGCGGTTCGGGTCGGCGGCGGCGTGGTGATGCTGCGCATCATCGAAATCGAGGACCAGAACCAGCAATGGCTGGGGGTCGCCGACATCATGCGCGCCGAAGCGCATGAGGAGGCCAATGCGGCCCTCGACCGCGCCTCCGGCCGCGCCAACGGCATCGCCGCGATTACGCCGGAGCGGGTGATCCGGGAGGGCGATTCCACCGAACAGCTGCTCGACGTGATCGACCAGGACGTCGACATCTCGATGCTGGTGCTGGCGGCCAACCCCGGCCCGGAAGGCCCGGGGCCGATCATCACCCTGATGGCCAAAATGGTCGGCACCTTCCCGATTCCGGTCACGCTGGTGCCCGGCAACCTCAGCGACGCGGATATCGACGCGCTGTCGTAGGGATTTCGGATTGCGCTGACCACATCCTCTGCGTCGTCCCCGCGCAGGCGGGGACCCATACTCCGTGTCCTCTCCAATTGGCCGCAGCGGCAGAACAATCCGTCGTTGAAACGCAGAAAACACCATGGCCGTCAGGGGTTATGGGTCCCCGCCTGCGCGGGGACGACGCAAATGAGCCCTTGACCGTGCTTTTGGCATCGCCATCTGCTAGATGACACGCCACGCGCCGGCCTTGAACCGGCGACGCCGGAGAAAGCCATGTTCATCCAGACCGAAGCCACCCCCAATCCCGCTACCCTGAAATTCATTCCCGGCCGCGCCGTGCTCGACAGCGGCACCATGGAATTCACCGACCGCGAAGCCGCTGCGCGCTCGCCGCTGGCCGAAAAGCTGTTCGGCGTGCCCGGCGTCACCGGCGTGTTTTATGGCTCGGATTTCGTGACCGTGACCAAGGACGACAGCGACTGGCAGCACCTGAAGCCGGCGATTCTCGGCGCCATCATGGAGCACTACATGTCCGGCGCGCCGCTGATGGCCGACGGCAGCGCCGGCGGCGATGAAGCCTCCGATGAGGAAAGCGAGTTCTTCGACGAGGCCGACGCTGAAACCGTGGACACCATCAAGGACCTGATCGAGACCCGGGTGCGGCCTGCAGTCGCCAATGACGGCGGCGACATCACCTTCCGCGGTTTCAAGGACGGCATCGTCTATCTCAACATGAAGGGCTCCTGCGCCGGCTGCCCGTCATCGACCGCGACGCTGCAGCACGGCATCCAGAACCTGTTGAAGCACTTCGTGCCGGACGTCATTGAGGTAAGGCCGATCTGACGGCCTGCTGACTTCCGCTAATATGTTAATTTCAGGATTTTCGTCATGGCCGGGCTTGTCCCGGCCATCCACGTCTTGTCTTGTGGCAAGGTAGACGTGGAGGCCCGGCACAAGGCCGGGCATGACGAGAGTTGCCCATGCTGATCCTCGCCATCGATACCGCGCTGGATGCCTGCGCCGCAGGGGTGCTGGACACCGACGCCGGCAGGATGATCGCGCAGGAATCGCTGCCCATGAAGCGCGGCCATGCCGAGGCGCTGATGCCGCTGATCGCGCGGGTCATCAAGGCATCCGGCCTCGGCTTCGCGGACCTCGACCGCATTGCGGTGACCACCGGCCCCGGCAGCTTTACCGGGTTGCGGGTCGGTCTGTCCGCCGCGCGCGGGATCGCGCTGGCCGCCGACAAGCCCGTCGTCGGCGTAACCACGCTTACTGCCTACGCCGCTCCCGTCGTCAACGAAGGCGGCGAGCATCCGGTGATCTCCGCGATCGATGCGCGGCACGATCATGTCTATCTGCAGGTGGTCGCCGGCAACGGCTCGTCCTTGCTCTGGCCCCGCCTCGCATCGGTCGCAGAGGCGCTGGACGCCGCGCGTTTCGGCGCGCCGGTTGTGGTCGGCAACGCTGCGAATATTCTCGCCGAGCGCTGGCCCGCGGACGCGCCACCGCCAGTGCAGGTCGACGCGCAGGCCGCACCTGACATCGCCTGGGTCGGCTGGCTCGGCGCCGCGGTCAGCCCCGACACCGCGCCGGCGCGGCCGTATTATCTGCGCGCCCCCGACGCAAAACCTCAAAAGGACATGCTGCGACAAGCCGCGCAGCCATCCGCGCCGTGATCAAGTCCATGATCGCCTGGCTGACCGGCCTGTGGGGCGGCGGCGCGCTCGCGGTCGAGCCTGCGACCCTGCGCGATGCGCCAAAACTGTCGCAGCTTCATGGCGCATCGTTTCATCGCGGCTGGGGCGAAGGCGAATTCGAGCAGATGCTGGCCGAGCGCAACACGCTGGTGCATCGCCTGCGGCAGGGACGCAAAACCATCGGCTTCGCGGTTTCGCGCATAGCGGCGGACGAGGCCGAAATCTTGTCGATCGCCGTCGATGCAAAGCACCGCGGCCGCGGCCTGTCGCGCAATCTGCTGCTGACGCATCTGGGGCATCTTGCCGGCCGCGGCGTGCGCACCGTTTTCCTCGAAGTCGAGGAAAACAATCAGCCTGCGCACCGGCTCTATGCCCGGGCCGGGTTTGCGGTAGCCGGCCGCCGCGAACGCTATTATAAACAGCCTGACGGCGAACAATTGAACGCAGTGTTGATGCGGCGCGACTTGTCGTAGGCCGCGCGCGGTGGCAGAACAGGCTTCGTTGAAGGCTGAAACCATGACCGCCCTGAAATCCTCACCGCTCAAGGCCACCGGCATCGAGGCGCGCTGCGCCGCCACCGGCATGCGCATGACCGAGCAGCGCCGCGTGATCGCGCGCGTGCTGGCGGAGGCGCTGGATCATCCCGACGTCGAGGAGCTGTATCGCCGCTGCGTCGCGGTCGACGACAAGATCTCGATCTCGACGGTGTATCGCACCGTAAAACTGTTCGAGGACGCCGGCATCATCGAGCGGCACGATTTCCGCGAGGGCCGCGCCCGCTATGAGCAGATGCGCGACAGCCACCACGATCATCTGATCAATCTGCGCGACGGCAAGGTGATCGAATTCACCTCCGAGGAAATTGAGAAGCTGCAGGCAGAGATCGCCCGCAAGCTCGGCTACAAACTGGTGGATCACCGGCTGGAATTGTATTGCGTGCCGCTGGACGACGACAAATCGTCTTGAGTTTTGACCTCGTCATTTTCGACTGCGATGGTGTGCTGGTCGACAGCGAAGTGATTTCGTGCCGCGCCCATGCGGCGATGTTGACGCGCCATGGGTATCCGATCACGGCCGATCAGGTGCTCGACCGCTTTCTCGGCGTATCGGATCTCGAAGCACGGCTGATCGTCGAAGCCGAGATCGGCCGGAAACTTCCGGACGATTTCACGTCACAGGTCAAACAGGCTACGCTGCAGCACTACGCCGAGGACCTGCGGGCCGTTCCGTATGTCGCCGAGGCGGTGGCCGCGATTCGTCTGCCGAAATGCGTGGCGTCGAGCGGGACGCCCGAAAAGATTCGCCATGGCCTGACCTGCGCCGGCCTCTATGACATCCTCGCGCCGCATATTTTCTCCGCGGACCAGGTCAAGCGCGGCAAGCCGGCGCCCGACCTGTTTCTGTTCGCTGCCGAGCAGATGAATGCTTCGCCCGCGCGTTGCGTGGTGATCGAGGACAGCATCCCCGGCGTTACCGGCGCGGTCGCCGCAGGGATGACCGTGCTGGGATTTCATGGCGGCAGCCACTGCCGGCCCGGCTACGCCGACATGTTGCGCGCTTGCGGCGCTGCCGCGACGTTT
>CAVPZO010000006.1:0-22300 GCA_963710045.1 uncultured Alphaproteobacteria bacterium
AGGCGATCAGGTCCTGCAGCGCGGCCTCCAGCCGGGCGGTATCGAGCCTGCGCGCATCGTCGCTCGCAGCCTTGTTCGCGGTCATTGCTGCCGGCGGCGGCGCCACACCGGCCCGTACCGTTGAAGCCGCCTGCCCGGTGGCGGCCTCCTCATCATCGCCGGCATCGGCGATGGCTCCCTCGTCGCCGGCCTCCCCGCGCATCGCATCGTCACCGGTGGCCCCGAACGAAGACACCGCAGCCGACCCATCCACCAGCCCCTGCACCGACTTGACGCCATGCTCCTTCAGGATGCGCTGCACGCCGCGGATGGTGTAGCCCTCGCCATACAAGAGCCGGCGGATGCCCCGCAGCAGATCGACATCGTCGGGGCGGTAGTAGCGGCGGCCGCCGCTGCGCTTCATCGGCTTGATCTGCGCGAACCGCGTCTCCCAGAAGCGCAGCACGTGCTGGGGAATGTCGAGATCGTCGGCGACCTCACTGATGGTGCGGAATGCATCCGGCGCCTTGTCCAAGCACAAGCTCCTGTTTCAATCGCTGGTTGAACGCAGAGACTTACCCGAACTACTCGTCTTTGCCGTCGCCGCTACCGGCGCTGCCATTGCCGTTGATGCGCTGCTTCAAAATGGCGGACGGCTTGAACACCATCACGCGGCGCGGCGAAATCGGCACCTCGGTGCCGGTCTTCGGGTTGCGGCCGATGCGCTGACCCTTCTTGCGCACCATGAACGACCCGAACGATGACAGTTTCACGGTCTCGCCCTTCTCCAGGCAGTCGGTGATCTCTTTCAGCACCAGTTCGACGAAGGCGGACAACTCCGTGCGCGACAGCCCCACCTTCTGGTAGACGGCTTCGCACAGATCGACGCGTGTGACTGTCTTTCCGGTCCCGGTCATCGCCTGCCCCAAAACTCACGGCGAACAATTTATTCCTGAAATTAAGAGCTTAAAGACCCACGGTCAACAGCGCTCATCATGCATTAGCATGAAAGAAGCCCGCAAAGTACATGGCCATTTTAACGCGGCGCTTACCAGCGCAACAGCGCCGAGCCCCAGGTGAAGCCTCCACCCATGGCCTCCAGTAGCACCAGGTCGCCCTTCTTCACCCGCCCGTCGGCAACCGCGACCGCCAGCGCCAACGGGATCGACGCCGCCGAAGTGTTGCCGTGACGGTCGACCGTCAGCACCACCTTCTGCGGCGCAATATGCAGCTTGTGCGCCGAAGCATCGATGATTCGCTTGTTGGCCTGATGCGGCACGAACCAGTCGATGTCGTCGGCGGTGAGTCCGCTGGCCTTGAAGGCATCGACGATCACGTCGGTGATCATGCCCACGGCGTGCTTGAACACCTCTTTGCCTTCCATCCTGAGATGGCCGACGGTCTGGGTCGAGGATACTCCGCCATCGACATACAATTTCGACTTGTGGCGGCCGTCGGAGCGCAGATGCGTCGTCAGCACGCCGCGGTCGGGCTTGATGCCGGACTGCGGCTGCGCGTCGAGCACGATGGCGCCTGCGCCGTCGCCGAACAGCACGCAGGTGCCGCGGTCGTTCCAGTCCAGGATCCGCGAAAAGGTTTCCGCGCCGATCACCAGCGCCCGCTTGAACGCGCCGCTGCGCAAGAAATTATCCGCGGTGGCCAGCGCGAAGACGAATCCCGAACATACCGCCTGCAGGTCGAATGCCGCACCATGGTTGATGCCAAGCGCGCTCTGCACCGCGACCGCCGTCGCCGGGAACGTGTTGTCCGGCGTCGAGGTGGCGAGCACGATCAGGTCGATCGACTGCGCGTCGACCCCGGCGTCGGCCAGCGCCGCCCGCGCGGCGTTGATCGCCAGATGCGAGGTGAACTCGCCTTCCGCGGCGATGTGACGCTGCCGGATGCCGGTGCGCTGGACGATCCACTCGTCCGAGGTATCGACCTTCGCCGCCAGTTCGGCATTGGTCAGAATCCGCTGCGGCAGATAAGAGCCGCAGCCGAGCACGACCGAACGGATTGTGGTCACGAGACAGCCTCCTGCGCAGCCGGCGCAACACCAGGCGCGCTGCCGTCGCGGTTGAGCATTTGATTGATCTTGGTCACGAGCTCGTAGCGGACCATGTCATAGCCAACATCGATCGCGTAGGCAAAGCCGTCCGCATTGGTGCCGCCGTGGCTCTTCACGACAATGCCGTTGAGCCCGAGAAACACCGCGCCGTTGGATTTGTTGGGGTCCATCTTGTCGCGCAGCGCCTGGAAGGCGCCCTTGGCGAACAGATAGCCGATCCGCGAGCGCCAGGTGCGCGTCATGGCGCTGCGCAGATATTCGGAAAGCTGACGCGCGGTTCCCTCGGCCGCCTTCAGCGCGATATTGCCGCTAAAACCTTCGGTGACGATGACGTCGGCGGCGCCCTTGCCGATGCCGTCGCCTTCGACGAAGCCGATATATTCGAGCTGAGGAAGATCCATCGCACGCAACAACTCGGCGGCCGCGCGGATCTCCTCGCCGCCCTTCATTTCCTCGACGCCGATATTGAGCAAACCGACCGTGGGCCGCTCCAGATCGAACAGCGCGCTCGCCATGGCGCTGCCCATGACCGCAAGCGCCATCAGATGGTGGCCGTCACCCCCGATCGTGGCGCCGAGGTCCAGCACCACGGAATCGCCGCGCATGGTCGGCCACACCGCCGCCAGCGCAGGGCGGTCAATTCCGGGCAGCATGCGCAGGCAAAATCGTGCCATCGCCATCAGAGCGCCGGTGTTGCCGGCCGATACCGCAACGTCGGCCTCGCCTTTCTTGACGGCGTCGATCGCCAGCCACATCGAGGAGGTCTTGCGGCCGCGGCGCAGCGCCTGGCTCGGCTTGTCGTGCATGCTGACGGCGACGTCGGTATGAATGACGCGCGACGCGGCCTTCATCGCCGGATGTTTGGCGAATTGCGCCTCGATCAGCGCGCGGTCGCCGAACAGCAGGAATTCGGTGTCGGGATGCCGGCTCAACGAAATCGCGGCGCCGGGAATGACGACCGATGCGCCGATATCGCCACCCATGGCGTCAAGCGCGATTCGAACCTTTTGAGGCATGAACGTCCCGGAAACCTGATCTCTTGCGGCCGTGATGCGCTCGGCCGCGGGCTAACGATTCGCTGCGAACGCCAGCGGTCGGCGAAGCACAGCGCTGCACCCCGGCCGGGCGGGGACAATAGCGTTTCTTAAGCCCGATACAACATCTTGACCGCATCGTTTTGCGCGGGCCGCTGACATCGCTCCTGAATCGGCGTTCTTAAGGAAAGTACGCGAATTCAATCGATTAGCATGAATTCCGAACCTAATTCGGCACCCGTTCGCCTGGGTTTGGTCCCGCTCATTCGCCTTTGGGCTTGCGGGAATCCGACGGATCGGGGCCGGGCTTTAGTGCTTTGAGTGCTGCGAACGGATGATCCTCCGGATCGTCGGGAATCCCCGGCAGATCGAAAACCGCGTCCGGCTTGCGCGGATAGGGGTCGACGCCCAAAAACAATGCGTCGGTCGCGAGCCGCCCGAGGTCGATGGCTCCGCCCACGATCGGCTCCGGCGGATCGGGAATTTCGGCCTCGCTTTCCGCGGCGTCATCGACCAGATCGGCCAGCGCCGGTATCTGCTCCGGCGGCGCGAAAATCAGATCGATCGCCTCATCGATGTCATTCTCGATCGGATCCAGCGTGACCACGCAGGTCTGTCCGATCCGCGCCTTGACGCGACCGACGACATGCACGCGACCTTCGCGCATCGGCGTGAGATCGAGCGACGCATGGGCCGACTTGACCTCGCGCAAGCCGCCGAGTTCGGCCAGCGCCCGGCATTGGTTCGAGCTCGCCTCGAATTCCCGATGCATTCCGGCCTCCGGAATCTGCGCCACCGCAACCGGAACGCTCCAGGGGTTTGCGTTGTCTGTCATGCTGCTCACTTTGCTCACCCCGCCGCCGCAAATGGCGCCGGCGACGGAAATTGCCACGATCCCTTGCTGACTGCCGTGTCATCCAGCCCGGCCAACGCTGCGATGACCGCGTTGGCATAGGCGGCGAGCTGCCGGGCGTGTCCGATGTCGCGTCCGTCCAGGATATTCTTGCACAGCGCCTGCGCCAACGGCTCGCCGCCTGCATTCAGCGCCAGATCGTAAGCGGCGGCCCGGCCATAAAACGCCTCGCCGAACTTCTGCATGCGCTTGGGCACGGTGAGATCGCCGACGCCCATCTCGCGCAGATTGGCGTCCATGTCGCCGCAGAAATGGTCGAACAGCGCCTGGGAAAGGCCGGCGCTGCCTTCGACCGGCCGCAGCCGCCGCAACACCATCCACAAATGCAGCAGCACCATGTCGAAACGCCCGTTAACCGTGTCAGCCACCCCCATGGCCTGATAAAACACGGGTTCTCGCGCTTGCGCCACGATCATGCCATAGATGGCCTCAATGGTGCCGCGCGGGGACGCGAGGGGCTTCCTGAAGTGATTGAACGGCCAAAGCATTGTGGGTTCCGCAAGCGAGCCCTCGGGGCTGGCCCATGTTGCAATCCTGTTGGCTGCCCGGTACGTCAACGGCTCGTGCGATGCAAGAGGATGGGGCCAGCCCCGCAATGACACTTTCGAGCCAGACAGGTCAACGCGCACGCCGTCCGCGCGGCCTCGTTGCGCGCTGGCGCGGCCTGCGGCCGGCCATGGCCGTCGCGCTGGTCTGCGCGGTGCTCGGCGCCTGCACCGGGGAGCAGTTCCAGAAGGGCTACATCCTGCCGCCCGGCGCGCTCGAGCAAATTCCGATCGGCGCCAGCCAGGACCAGGTGCTGATCGTGATGGGCACGCCGTCCACCGTGGCGACGCTGAACGGCGAGGTGTTCTATTACATCTCGCAGCGCGCCGAACGCAAAGTGATGTTCATGAACCAGCAGGTGGTCGATCAGCGGGTGATTGCGATCTATTTCGACAAGAACCGCCAGGTGCAGCGGCTTGCCAATTACGGGCTGCAGGACGGCAAGATCTTCGACTTCATCAGCCGCACCACGCCGACCTCGGGCCAGGAACTCAGCTACCTCGCGCCGCTGTTCAAGCTGATCAGCTTCCGGTAGCTCTCGTGTCCCGGACGCGGTGCGGCATTCTTATGCCGCTCCGCAGAGCCGGGACCGTCACGAACACTGCGCCCCTTTACGACCCCGGCTTAGCAGCGCACCACGCCGCGAAGAGCGGCGCGCTGCGCAGCATCCGGGGAACGCAGCACCCAAGGAGCCTGCGCCAAGGCGTCCGCTTGCCGACCGGCGGCGCATTCCTTAACCTGCCCGCAACAAGAACAATTGCCAACAGGGAGAAAAACACCGTGACCAGATTGCTTTCGCGCCGCCGCGTATTGTCGGGGACCGCAGCGCTTTCGGCTGCCGCCATATTGCCGCGCTCCAGCTACGGCGCCGACTGGCGGCCCACCGAAACCGTGCGCCTCATCGTGCCGGCGGCGGCCGGCGGCAGTACCGACGTGATGGGACGGTTGCTGGCGGCACACCTGCAGGCCAACTGGGGCCAGTCGGCGGTGGTGGAAAACCGCTCCGGCGGGGGCGGCACCATCGGCACGTCGGAATTCGTACGGCAGAAAGGCGACGGACATACCATCCTGGTCGGCAATCCCGGCCCCAACGCCATCGCCCACAGCATCTTCCGCAACCTGAGCTACAAGGCGGAGCAGATGCAGCCGATCAGCAACCTGATCCGGATTCCGAACATCATATCGGCGCACCCCTCGACCGGGATCAAATCGATCCCGGCGTTGATCGCCTATATCAAGGCCAATCCGGACAAGCTGACCTATGGCTCCTCCGGCGTCGGCCAAAGCCCTCACCTCACCTTCGCCTGGTTCCTGCAGCTCACCGGGCTGAAGATGGTGCATGTGCCGTTCCGCGGCGCGGGGCCGGCGCTGCAGGCCGGCCTTGCCGGCGATATCCAGATCCTGTCGGACAATCTCTATCCGACCTTGCCGCAGGTGCAGGACGGCAAGCTCAATGCGCTGGCCGTCACCACGCCGGAACGCAGCGCGTCGGCGCCGGAGATTCCGACCATGCGCGAGAGCGCGCCGGAACTGGCCAAATTCGACGTCTCGTCATGGTTCGGCATCTTCCTGCCGAAGAGCGCGCCCGCGCCCATCGTCGATGCGCTCAACCTGCAGATCAAGCTGATGCTGGAACGCGACGACATCAAGAAGACCATCGCGGCGATGGGCGCGCGGTCGGACTACGGCTCGCCGCAACAGTTTTCCGATTTCGTCGCGGCGGAAACCGCAAAGTTTGCCGGCATCATCAAGCAGGAAGGCCTGCAGATGGATGTGAACTGAGGGAACTGTGGTCTTGGTAGCCCGGATGGAGCGAAGCGCAATCCGGGACACGACATCCACAGCCGCGCAGACCCCGGATTTCGCTTCGCTCCATCCGGGCTACGTAAAAACCCCGCGGCTCGCATCGCGGGGTTTTCGTTTCAATCAATCACAGCTCAGTGCGCCAAGATCGCCAGCAGCAGCAGTGCCACGATGTTGGTGATCTTGATCATCGGGTTCACCGCGGGCCCCGCCGTATCCTTGTAGGGATCGCCGACGGTGTCGCCGGTCACCGCGGCCTTGTGGGCGTCGGAGCCCTTGCCGCCGTAATGGCCGTCCTCGATGTATTTCTTGGCGTTATCCCAGGCGCCGCCGCCCGAGGTCATCGAGATCGCGACAAACAGGCCGGTCACGATCACCCCTAGCAGCATCGCGCCGACCGCCGAGAAAGCCGCCGACTTGCCTGCTGCACCGCCGCCCGCGATCGCAAAAATGGCAAAATAGACGAAGATCGGCGACAGCACCGGCAACAGCGACGGGATGATCATTTCCTTGATCGCGGCCTTGGTGAGCAGGTCGACCGCGCGGCCGTAATCCGGCTTGTCGGTGCCCTGCATGATGCCCGGTTTTTCGCGGAACTGACGGCGCACCTCTTCGACGATCGCGCCGGCGGCGCGGCCGACCGCCGTCATGCCCATCGCGCCGAACAGATACGGCAGCAGGCCGCCGAACAAGAGGCCAACCACGACGTAGGGATTGTTCAGCGAGAAGTCGGGCAGCACGCCCTGGAAGTACGGATATTTCGCGGCGTTGGCGATGAAGAATTTGAGGTCTTCATTGTAGGCCGCAAACAGCACCAGCGCGCCGAGACCGGCCGAGCCGATCGCATAGCCCTTGGTGACCGCCTTGGTGGTGTTCCCGACCGCGTCCAGCGCGTCGGTGGCCTTGCGGACTTCCTTCGGCAGGCCGGCCATTTCGGCGATGCCGCCGGCATTGTCGGTGACCGGGCCGAAGGCGTCGAGCGCCACGATCATGCCGGCCAGCGCCAGCATGGTGGTGGTGGCGATGGCGATGCCGAACAGGCCGGCAAGGCTGTAGGTGACGAGGATGCCGGCGATGATCACCAGCGCCGGACCGGCGGTGGATTCCATCGAGATCGCCAGGCCCTGGATCACGTTGGTGCCGTGGCCGGTCACCGACGAGGCCGCGATCGACTTCACCGGGCGATATTCGGTGCCGGTGTAGTATTCGGTGATCCAGATGATCAGCGCGGTAACGACGAGGCCGACCACGCCGCATTGGAACAGCGCCATGCCGGTGTACTTCACGCCGGCCAGCGGACCGAAACCGATCAGCCAGTAGATGACGGCGGCGACGCCGACCAGCGACAGCAGGCCGGTGGCGATCAGGCCCTTGTACAGCGCGCCCATGATCGACTGGCTGGCGCCGAGCTTGACGAAGAAGGTGCCGGCGATGGAGGTCAGGATGCAGACGCCGCCGATCGCGAGCGGCAGCGTCATCATGTTGACCAGCAGCGGCGAGGTCGCAAAGAAGATCGCGGCCAGCACCATGGTGGCGACCGCGGTCACCGCATAGGTCTCGAACAGGTCGGCCGCCATGCCGGCGCAGTCGCCGACATTGTCGCCGACATTGTCGGCGATGGTGGCCGGGTTGCGCGGGTCGTCTTCAGGGATACCCGCCTCGACTTTGCCGACGAGATCGCCGCCGACGTCGGCGCCCTTGGTGAAGATGCCGCCGCCGAGACGGGCGAAGATCGAGATCAGCGAGGCGCCGAAGCCGAGCGCCACCAGCGCGTCGACCACGGTCCGGCTGTTGGCCGCGTAGCCCAGGCCGTGGGTGAGGATGGCGAAATAGATGGTGACGCCGAGCAGCGCCAGGCCCGCCACCAGCATGCCGGTGATGGCGCCGGCCTTGAAGGCGAGTTCAAGTCCGCCGGCCAGCGACGTGGTCGCGGCCTGCGCGGTGCGGACATTGGCGCGCACCGAGACGTTCATGCCGATGAAGCCGGCGGCGCCGGACAGGATCGCGCCAATCAGGAAGCCGACCGCAACCAGCAGGCCGAGGAACCAGGCGAGCAACACGAAGATCACGATGCCGACCATGCCGATGGTCATGTACTGGCGCTTCAAATAGGCCTGCGCGCCCTCGCGCACCGCGGCCGCGATCTCCTGCATCCGCGCATTGCCCGCATCGGCCTTCAGGACCGATGACGTCGCCCACGCGGCGTAAACAATCGAAAGCACTCCGCAGAGCACAATCACCCATAATGCTGTCATTTAAGTTGCCTCAGATTTGGATCGACCCACGCCATCGCCGCAGGTGCGGCGGGCGCACAAAAAGGAGGCCTGCCCTGCCCAAAAGGGCGGCCTCAAATCGGCGGGACCATGCCAAAATCGCTCCCGCAGCGCAACGTCGCGAATGGCCTAAACGGTCGATTTTCGAAACGTTTTGCGCACGCTTTACACCGAAAATCTCAGAAATGGCTGTAAGACAGCCGCGGCAGCGCTATTTCGGTCCCTTGCGCGTCGATAAACCTCGGAACCGCGAGCCCTGCGATGATGGTCCCGATCGAGGTCACGGGCACCCCCGCAAGCTTTGCGGCTTGTTCAAACGCCTCGAAGCGATTCTCCGGAATCGTGCACAGAATCTCGTAATCGTCGCCGCCGGCGACGATGGATTCGATGCCGACGGCACCGCTGCTCAACAATGTCCGGGCCGGACCGGACAACGGGATGCTCTGGGCGTCGATGGCAGCGGACACGCCCGATGCCGCGCACAGCTTGGCGAGATCACCGGCGAGGCCGTCGGACACGTCCATCGCTGCCGAGGCGTGATCCTGAACCGCTTGCGCCAGAGCGACACGCGGTTGCGGCACGCGATAACGTCCAATCAGCATCTCTCTTTCGTCGCTCCCGAGAGTAGCCGATGCGCCGCCTTTGAGGAGGCCGAGGCCCAGGGCCGCGTCGCCGATCGTGCCTGATACCACCACGCGGTCGCCGGCCGTTGCGCCGTTGCGCCGGACCATCCTGCCCGCAGGCACCCGGCCGAAGGCGGTGATCGAGATCATCAGCGGGCCCGGCGTGGAAACCGTGTCGCCGCCGAGCAGCGGACAACCGAATTGCGATGCATCCTCGCCAAGTCCGCGCGCGAACGCCGTAAACCAGGCATCGTCTGCCGCGCGCAACGCCAGCGTCAGCACGAAGCCCGCAGGCGCAGCTCCCTTGGCGGCTAGGTCGGAGAGATTCACCCGCAATGCCTTGCGCGCGACGGTGTCCGGCGGATCGTTGGAGAGAAAGTGCACGCCTTCGACGATGGCGTCGGTGGTGACGACGATTTCGTCGCCCGATGGCTTCAGGATCGCGGCATCGTCGGTGAGGTCGAACGCGCCGGGATCGGTCGCCAGCGGGCCGAAGTAACGCGCGATCAGGGAGTCTTCACCGGAGGGCATGACGATCTCTCTTCACGCTCGCGCCACACCCTCCTCCGTCATCCTGAGGAGCCGCGCGCTTGCGCGGCGTCTCGAAGGACGGCCGCAGGCGCCGGCACTTGTGGCCGATCCTTCGAGGCTCGCCGCGGAGGGCGGCGAGCACCTCAGGATGACGGGGTCGCACGGGAAAACTCGTCGGCGCGGAACTGGCGGGCGATCTGGTCGAGCACCGCGTTGACCATGCCGGTTTCGTCGCCGTCGACAAAAGCGTGCGCGACGTCGACATATTCCGAGACGACGACACGCGCGGGCACATCCTTGCGGTGCTCCAGTTCGTAGGAGCCGGCGCGCAGCACCGCGCGCAAAATGGCGTCGATCCGCTTCAGCGGCCAGCCTTTTGACAGCGCATCGTCGATCAAGGGATCGAGCTTTGCCTGATCGCGCACCACGCCGGCGACGACGTCGCGAAAGAATGCGGCTTCAGCGGGCAAGTATTTGTCGCCCTCGACCTCGCCGCCGAGCCAGTGGCTTTCGAACTCGGCGAAGATGTCGTTGATCCCGGCGCCGGCGATATCCATCTGGTACAGCGCCTGCACCGCCGCCAGTCGCGCAGCACCACGGCGGTTGGCTTTTTTGTCAGGGGTCTTTTTGCTTTCGGCCATCGTTTAAGCTTTCGCCAGACGGCGTTTGATCCGCAGCATGGCGAGCGCCGCGCGCGCGGCATCGCCGCCCTTGTTGAGCTCGCTCACCCGCGCCCGCGCCCAGGCTTGCGCGTCGGTGTTGACGGTGATGATGCCGTTGCCGAGCGGCATGCGCCGGGCGACCGATAAATCCATCAACGCCCGCGAGGATTCGATCGAGACGATCTCGAAATGGATGGTGTCGCCCCTGATCACGCAGCCCAGCGCGATCGCGGCGTCATACGGCTTGCCGCTCTTTTCCGCCGCATCCAGCGCGATCGCGATTGCCGCGGGAATTTCCAGCGCGCCGGGAACGGTGATCACGTCGTAGCTGACGCCGGCCGGCTTGAGTTCGGCAAGCGCGCCTTCCAGCAGCGCATCCTGGATGTCGTCATAAAACCGCGCCTCCACGATCAGCGCGCGCGCGCCTGTTATGTCGGTCTGGTCCTTCAATGCTGCGCGCCGCGCGTCTGCCATTCAGTACCCGTAAACTGGTTTGCCACTCTTTCAGACGGATGGCACCGCAGGTCAAGCTCGATGACCGTAGCCCGGATGGAGCGTAGCGCAATCCGGGAGCAACATCCGCGACAAAGACCCCGGATTTCGCTTCGCTCCATCCGGGCTACGAAGCTATTTCATTTCACTGAGTTGCGCGGCGTAGCGCGCCATCAGGTCGACTTCGAGGTTGACCTCGCTTCCCTCGCGCCACTCGCCGAGCGTGGTGACGCTGAGCGTGTGCGGAATGATCAGCACCGAAAACCGGACATCATCGACCGTATTCACCGTCAGCGACACCCCATCCAGCGTCACCGAGCCTTTTGCGGCGACGAAGCGCGCCAGTTCGCGGGTGGTGCGCAGCTCGAACCGCGCCATGTCGGGCAGGTCGTCGCGCGTAACAATGCCGGCGATGCCGTCGGCGTGCCCGGCGACGATATGGCCGCCGAGTTCGTCGCCGATCTTCAAAGCGCGCTCCAGATTGAGTTTTGTTCCGGCGCGCCAATGCTTCGCCGTCGTCATGGCCAGCGTCTCGGCGGCGGCATCGACCTCGAACCAGGTCTTGCCCTGCGCCAACCCCGACGCAACCACCGTGAGACAGACGCCGTTGCAGGCGATCGATGCACCGTCGGCGATCGTCGCCCGATCGTAGCGGCAGGCAATGCGCAGCCGGTGCAGCTGGCCTTGCGCCGTCGGCGTCAGAGCGACGATCTCGCCGATATCGGTGACAATGCCGGTGAACATTTTTATGCGCGCTCATAAATCGTAAGAGTGTCGTTCTGCAAGCTTTCGCTAGCACGAACACGCAGCTTCGGCGACTGGGTGACGGCGCTCAGCGGCAATGCGTCCAGCGCCGCGACGCCGTCGGCGCCGACAGCCTCGGGCCCGCGCAGCAGCCAGACTTCGTCGACAAGGCCGGCTGCAACGAACGACGACGCCACCCGCGATCCGCCTTCTACCAGCAGCCGCGTGATGCCTTTCTCCGCCAGCGCATGCAGCACGGCTTGCAGATCGAGCCCCGGCGGCGCTGTGGCGACGCGGATCACCTGCGCGCCGGCAGCGCCAAGCTTCATGGCGGCGGGCGCCTCCGCAAGGTTCGAGGTCATCACCCACAGCGGCGTCTCCCGCGCCGAATGCACCAGCTTGCTGCTCCCGGGCAGGCGCAAGCTCCGGTCCAGCACCACCCGCACCGGCGATTGCGCCTCCATGCCGGGCAGGCGCGTGGTCAGCAGCGGGTCATCCGCCAGTACGGTGCCGATGCCGACAAGAATGGCGTCGGATTGCGCGCGCAGCAGATGCACGCGCGCCTTTGCAGCGTCGCCGGTGATCGCCACCGGCTTGCGGCCCGCGGCGGCGATCTTGTCATCGGAGGAGACCGCCAGCTTGAGGATGACATGCGGGCGCTTGTCGCGGATGCGCCGGAAATGTCCGGCGTGGTCGCGCGCGGCCTCGGCGGCGCTCAAGCCCACGTCGACAGTGATTCCGGCCGCGCGCAGCCGCGCATGGCCCTGGCCTGCCACTTCCGGATTGGGATCTTCGATCGCCGACACCACGCGTGCGATGCCCGCCGCAATGACCGCATCGGCGCAGGGCGGCGACTTGCCATGGTGCGAGCACGGCTCCAGCGTCACATAGAGCGTGGCGCCGCGCGCGGCATCGCCGGCGCGCCTGAGCGCCTCGACCTCGGCATGCGGCCGCCCGCCGGGCTGGGTCCAGCCGCGCCCCATAATGACGCCGTCTTTCACGATCACCGCGCCGACGGCGGGATTGGGCCAACAGCGGCCCTGCCCGCGCCGTCCCAGCGTCAGCGCCAGCGCCATGAAGCGCTGGTCGGCAGCTTTCGATGCTTTGGATTTTTCCGCGTATTGATCTTCCAGAATGCGGAAGATCATTTTCGCAACGCCGCTGGCCGGTCGTCGTCGCCGGAGAGTTCGCCCAACACGGTCTCGAAATCCTTGGCCTCGCGAAAATTGCGATACACCGAGGCGAACCGCACATAGGCCACGTCGTCGAGCTGGCGCAGATGCTCCATCACGATCTCGCCGATGGTTTCCGACGAAATCTCCGCCTCGCCGCCGCTTTCAAGCTCGCGCACGATTCCCGATACCATCTTCTCGACCCGCTCCGGATCGACCGGGCGCTTGCGCAAGCTAATTTGCAGCGAGCGCACCAGCTTGTCGCGGTCGAACGGCACGCGGCGGCCGTTGCGCTTGATCACCGTGAGCTCGCGCAGTTGCACCCGCTCGAAGGTGGTGAAGCGGAAATTGCAGGCCATGCAGACCCGCCGCCGCCGGATCACCGCGGAGTCCTCGGTGGGGCGCGAGTCCTTCACCTGCGTATCGAGACTGTTGCAGCTTGGGCAGCGCATGACCTATCCCCCCTTCATTGCGAGGAGCACTTGCGACGAACAATCCAGTCGGTGTTCGTGGCCTCTGGATTGCTTCGCTTCGCTCGCAATGACGTGAACACTTAAATCACCTCAATAAATCGGGAAGCGATCGGTGAGTGCCTTTACCCGTTCCTTCACGGACGCTTCCACCAGCGGCGCCTTGCCGTCAGGCGATTGCGCCAGCGCGTTCAGCACTTCGGAGATCAGCCCGCCGACCTGCTGGAATTCGGCGACGCCGAACCCGCGCGTGGTGGCCGCCGGCGTGCCCAGCCGCAGGCCGGAGGTGACGAACGGCGTTTCGGGATCGAACGGAATGCCGTTCTTGTTGCAGGTCAGCGCCGCGCGCACCAGCGCCTTCTCCGAGACATTGCCCTTGAGGCCCTTCGGCCGCAGATCCACCAGCATCAGGTGATTGTCGGTGCCGCCGGAGACGATATCGAGGCCATGGGCGCGCAGCAATTCCGCCAGCGCCTTGGCATTCTCGACCACGTTCCTCGCATAGATCTTGAAATCCGGCCGCAGCGCTTCGGCGAACGCCACTGCCTTTGCAGCGATCACATGCATCAAGGGCCCTCCCTGCAGGCCCGGAAACACCGCCGAATTGAGCTTCTTGGTCAGCGTTTCGTCGTTCCACAGCATCAACCCGCCGCGCGGGCCGCGCAGCGACTTGTGCGTGGTGGTGGTCACGACATGCGCATGCGGGATCGGCGAGGCATGCACGCCGCCGGCCACGAGGCCGGCGAAATGCGCCATGTCCACCATGAAGTGTGCGCCGACGCTGTCGGCGATTTCGCGAAAGCGCTTGAAATCCCAAGGCCGCGAATAGGCCGAACCGCCGGCGACGATCAGTTTCGGCTTCACCTCTTCGGCGCGGCGCGCGACCTCGTCCATGTCGATCAGCTGGTCGTCGCGGCGCACGGTGTAATGCTGCGCATTGAACCATTTGCCGGAAATGTTCACCGGCGAGCCATGGGTGAGATGGCCGCCGGCGGCGAGATCGAGGCCCATAAAGGTATCGCCCGGCTGCAGCAGCGCCAGAAATACCGCCTGGTTCATCTGGCTGCCGGAGTTCGGCTGCACGTTGGCGAAATTGGCGCCGAACAATTTCTTGGCGCGCTCGATCGCCAGCGTCTCGGCGACGTCGACGAATTCGCAGCCGCCGTAATAGCGGTTGCCCGGATAACCCTCGGCATATTTGTTGGTCATCACCGAGCCCTGCGCTTCCAGCACCGCGCGGCTGACGATGTTTTCAGACGCAATCAGCTCGATCTCATGGCGCTGCCGGCCGAGCTCGCCGCGGATCGCAGCCGCGATCTCAGGATCGGCCTCGGCAAGCGTGGCGGTGAAGAACGAGTCGGGCGCGGAAGCGGTTTTTGCGGAGCTGGCAGGAGGATTCATGGGCGAAATATCTCCACCGCCGCAGGCACTTGGGCGGCCCGCGGGCGGATATGTGTGGCGGTCGAAAGCGGCGCTGGGGAGATAGCATATCGGACCCGGCGGGCCAAGCGCTTGCGCCTGCTGTCCGCCATTTATGCAAGATATGGTGGGATGCCAGCGTTTTGGCGGGGGTTAGCGTTCCCCGGACGCAGCGCAGCGCGCCGCCCTTGCGGCGTGGTGCGCTGCAGAGCCGGGGTCCCGGTTGCTTTACTTTAACCGGGGTCCCGGTTCTGCGATGCACCGCTGAAGAAGCGCTGCATCGCGCCCGGGACACGGCTACTTCGCAAACCGGTACGCCCCGCCCTTCTCCACGCTGCGCTGGAACGCCGGCCGCCCATGCATGCGCTTCAGCCATGCCGCAAGGTTCGGATACGGCACAATCCGGTCGAACACTTTCGCCATGTCGCCGACAAAACTCATCTGGATATCCGCGCCGGACAGCGCCTCGCCGACAAAGAACTCCCGCCCCTGCAGCGCTCGGTCGACATAACCGAGATGCCGCGCCATCTCGCTGTCGATGCGCGGATGCAGCGGCTTGCCGGCGTCCCCCAGCCGCGAGACATAAAGATGCATCATCAGCGGCAGCATCGCCGAGCCTTCCGAATAATGCAGCCACTCGCAATACGCTTCATACTCGGCGCTGCTGGGCGCCGGCATCATCTTGCCGCCTCCATAGCGGCGGATGACGTAATCGACGATCGCGCCGGACTCCGCGATTTTCACCTCGCCATCGACAATCACCGGCGACTTGCCGAGCGGATGCACCGCCTCCAGCTCCGGCGGCGCCAGCCGCGTCTTGGCATCGCGCTGATAGCGCTGCATCTCATACGGCGTGCCGAGTTCTTCCAGCAGCCAGAGGATACGCTGCGAGCGGGAGTCGTTGAGGTGATGGAGGGTGAGCATGGAGATTCCTTGGGCGGTCCTGTGAGCGCAACTATCTAGCAGATGCCTTCGACCGCGTCGCGCAGCAGACTTCGTCATTCCAGGCGGCGCAAAATGCGCTGCCCGCATCCAAGCCCACAAATCGCCGTTCACGAAATTGTGAATGTATACCTATCCCCGTCGTCAAAACCTCGCTTATCCTGCTCGCGTCCTGTCCGATGAGGGGCCGCTTTCTAGAAGCGATCCCTTAACGGACAGAGCGAGAGCTGGCCGGACCGGGGCGCCCCGGACCGGCCGACAGGCCGGTGGTCAAGGTGGAGCGCCGGGAGGCGCCGCGCCCTACGTCACTGGGCGCGCGCGGAACCTTGCCGCGCGAGGTGGGTACGTTAATCCTGCCTCCAGGGGTGCCCGCTGGTGCCCTGGCGCCTCCCGCCGCTCCACCCCCTCGCGCGGTTCGCGAGGGACTGGCAAACCTCGGACGCGTTGCGCCGCGAGAATGCGGAGTTGTGGCTGTTTGAAATTTGAATTGGAATTTTACGCGAGGCGCTTCTTAAACCTCGCCCCGCTCTTTCGCGGGGAGAGGTCGGCGCGAAGCGCCGGGTGAGGGGCCAGGCACTGCGCTGCCAAATCAAAAACCTATCGGGTCGAAAAACCTGATCGCAATTAGCCGACCCGAGAGGCCGTCGCGCAAATTTTCCGCAGTGCCTCGCCCCTCACCCGAAGCCTCCGCTGCGCTACGGCTTCGACCTCTCCCCGCAAAGAGCGGGGCGAGGTTCGGAGCTACAGCCCCGTAAATCCCGCCTTCACCGGATCGCTGGAGCCATCCAGTTCGCGCAGATAGGTCAGCCCGCACACGGTGAGGCGATGGGTGTCCTTTTCGCCGGCTTCGAACAGCGCGCCGAGGTACTCGGTCACCTTGGCGCGCGCCTCGGCGCTGGCGGCGGCGGAGCGGTTCATCAGGAGGTCATAGGTCTGCATGATGCGGTCGATGGCGGCGTCCATGGAATCCTCGCTGGAAGTCATGTCGTCATCAGGGTTGAAACAAGGCGTTCAAACGGGCCGCGTGGCCTCGAACTGCGAGATCGCCTTGTTGGCGAGCCGGATCTTGTTGTATTCGCCGCGGTGAAACATCTGCACGATGATTTCCAGCAGCCGGTCATTGGTGACGAAGGTGTCGGGAATGGCGCCGGTCCTGCGCAGGTAGTTCGACGCGATCGCATAGGCATCGCCGACCGCCTCGACATTCATGACCCGCAGGCCGCGCTCGACCAACATGACCTCAGTCCTCCGATGTGAACTGATAAGCGCCAAGCCGGCGCAAAAGTTCCATGGCCGGAAACCATAATTTTGCAGTGCGCAAAACAAAGCGCACCGGTCCGGGACATGGACCGATGCGCTAAGGATCAGAGCAACTTGAAGTAATGGCCGCCGGTCTTTTTGATTCGCCGGCTTGGCCTGAATTCTCAGAGCCGATACAGGATCTGGTCGGTCCAGAACCGCTCGAGCCGGTGCAGCGACTTGTTGAGGGTGGCGAATTCCTCATTCGAGATGCCGCCGACCTGCTCCACGGTCTTGACGTGCTTCTGATAGAGCGCGTCCACAATGCGGCGGATTTCCTGGCCCTGCGAGGTCAGGCGGATGCGGACCGAGCGGCGATCGACGCGGCTGCGCTGATGATCGAGGAAGCCGAGTTCGACCAGCTTCTTCAGGTTGTAGGAGACGTTGGAGCCGAGGTAATAGCCGCGCGTGCGCAGCTCGCCCGCGGTCAGTTCCTTGTCGCCGATGTTGTAGAGCAGAAGCGCCTGCACCGAATTGATGTCGGCGCGGCCGCGGCGGTCGAATTCGTCCTTGATGACGTCGAGCAGGCGGCGATGCAGCCGCTCCACCAAAGTCAACGCTTCGAGATAGAGCGGCTGCACCGGCGCCTGGCCGGCAGTGCGTTCAGCGGTTTCCACCGCCGTTGCAACGGCTTTCATCATGACACGTCCCCTGTTGTCGTTTTTATCGACTTATTCGACGAAACTTGTGTCCCGCCTGATAGCCATAACCTAGAGGAGGCGTTTGAAGATCAGCTTAAATAAGACAATAAAGAGATCATGAATTTAAGACAGTGAATCGCGGATTAAGCCCGCCGTATAAGGACTTTTCGCAACGTTTCATTGAGGACGCGGCTGCCCTGTTCACGCTTCGTTGGCGCTCCTTGTCGCATTCGGGAACACAACGGTTCGAATTCGAAACATTCGCGTAACAGGTGTGACCGCGCCGTTAGGGTGACTCAAATGTTACCGCGAAAAATGCGGAAAATTTTATGCGAGTTGTCGCCCTCGTCGTCATTCCGGGGCGCGCCCGCTTGGGCGCGAACCCGGAATCCAGCAGCAGTGTGCGGCGCTGGATTCCGGGTTCGCGCGCTACGAGCGCGCGCCCCGGAATGACGACATCTACGGCGGCCGCTCGCGCGCCGCCATCCAGGCCAGCGCCAGATAGGCCGCCAGCATCAAGGCCTCGACGCCGACGATCGCGATGCTGCCGCCATAGATCGCCGGAAACATCAATTCGATCACCGCCATCGACACCACGGTGGTCAGCCACACCACAGCACCCCATGGCGTGGCGAGCCACAGGC
The DNA here is from genome assembly GCA_963710045.1 of uncultured Alphaproteobacteria bacterium. Classification (GTDB taxonomy): domain Bacteria; phylum Pseudomonadota; class Alphaproteobacteria; order Rhizobiales; family Xanthobacteraceae; genus Bradyrhizobium. The sequence continues at coordinate 18,256 of CAVPZO010000006.1, forward strand.
CGACGGCGGCGACCAGTTCGATCACCGCGAAATACACCGTCGCACTTTGCCAGGCCATCGACTGGTTTTCGAAGGCGTCGTCTTCGCCGCCGACAAAGCCGGTGACCTGCGCCCAGTGATAGAGGCCCTTGGCGACCGAGACGACCGCCATGATGCGCAGGAACAGCACCAGCCGCCGGGTCCATACATTGTCGCCGGACTCCACCCGCCCGTGCGAGATCGCCGCCACCGACATGGCATTGTCCCGCGGCGTCTGGTCGCGCTCGCGGGAGGATGTTTCAGACATGCAGATCGCGGCCCATGGTCAAGGAGTTGTTCATGAGACGAGTCATGACCCGTTGGCCCGGCAAAATCAATTGCGCTTGCGGCAGATCAAGGCCGCGGTGACGCGGCCGGGCCAGGCTGCTAGAGTTGCAAAGGTTAAAGGGCGGGCCGCTTTGCAGGAGTGACGACAATATGGCGATCAAATTCGGGCGTCCGATCGAGCTGCGCGACGGCCCCCGGCGCGACACCGCGACAGCCCCTCCCCTCGACCTGGTCATGCGTCCGCGCCGCAACCGCAAGGCGGAATGGGCGCGCCGGCTAGTGCGAGAGAATGTGCTGACCGCGGACGACCTGATCTGGCCGCTGTTCGTGGCCGACGGCCACAACACGCGCGCCGGCATTGCCTCGATGCCCGGCGTCGAGCGCCTCAGCGTCGATCAGGCGGTGCGCGATGCCGCGCGCGCGGTAAACCTGAACATTCCCTGCATCGCGCTGTTTCCCTACACCGAGCCCGGCTTGCGCGACGAGCACGGCTCCGAGGCGCTCAATGCCGACAATCTGGTCTGCAAATCGGTGCGCGCGATCAAGCAGGAATTTCCAGAGCTCGGCGTGCTGTGCGACGTGGCGCTGGATCCCTTCACCAGCCACGGCCATGACGGGCTGATCCGGGACGGCAAGATCCTCAACGACGAAACCGTCGCGGTGCTGACGCGCCAGGCGCTGGTGCAGGCGGAAGCCGGCTGCGACATCATCGCCCCCTCCGACATGATGGACGGCCGGGTCGGCGCCATCCGCGAGGCGCTGGACGAGGCCGGATTTTTGGACGTGCAGATCATGGCCTATGCCGCGAAATACGCCTCGGCGTTCTACGGCCCGTTCCGCGACGCCATCGGCTCGGCCAAGACCCTGACCGGCGACAAGCGCACCTACCAGATGGACTCGGCCAACTCCGACGAGGCGCTACGCGAGGTCGAACTCGACATCGCCGAGGGCGCCGACATGGTGATGGTGAAACCGGGCATGCCCTATCTGGACATCGTGCGGCGGGTCAAGGACACCTTTGCGATGCCGACCTTCGCCTATCAGGTGTCCGGCGAATACGCGATGATCGCAGCGGCAGCGCAAAACGGCTGGATCGACGGCGAGCGCGCGATGATGGAAAGCCTGCTCGCCTTCAAGCGCGCCGGCGCCGACGGCGTGCTGACCTACTTTGCCGCACAGGCGGCGGAGAAGCTGAAATTTTAATAGAAGAAGGTGGATTTCCGTTTTTCTAAACCTAATAGCGCGGCGTCAAGCGCTCAGGACTTACATGATGACCATGAGCTTTCCATCACCCTCCAAAATAGTAGGAAGACCAACGGTCGATTGGATAGAAGCAGCCTTCCTGCAAATTTCGGACACTTCGACGCGCTGCTCTTTGCCCATTGCAATTAGTTCTGCCAGATCGGTGCAGACTGATCCCGCCACGCCTAGAAATGCCAAGCCAATTATAAATTCAACATCACCCCCGCATAACTTAAGTAGCCCGCCTTCTTGAAGAACCTCCGAGGCGGCTTGCCAATTTTCCTGCGATACTGAAAGAGTCGCAAGCCACAAATACAGTTTTTCAATTCCCTGAGGCGCGGTGATCTTCGCCTGATCTCTAACAAAGTGAATCGCATCCTTATTAATTACGTGCTCCAGATTTTCCTCTTGCTCGGCAATGATTTTCAAATCTCTCGTCCGAGCACCAAATAGAGAAGTGAGCTTTTGCTGGCGAATTTTGCTGATAGGTCCGTCAAAATTTACAAACACGATTTCGTTGTTTCTAAGCACCACCGAGGCGCTCGCATTGTCCGCAGGAATTAAATAGAATTCTAGCGCGCCCCGTGCTTTTCCGATGGCAATCCCATCGAGCGCCGCGACCGCAATAGTTGGCATTTGCGCTACCGAATCCTCAGTTACCGCTCTTGCCAGAACGCGGCCAAAAGAATTGACCTCAACTTCCGCGTCGAGACTTCCAAGGCACATCATTTCACGCTTTTGAATCCTCTGGAGATCGAAAATTCTCATCATTCGCTCTACGTCATCAAAGGCCTCACTATCGATCAATTCTGAAAACAAGTCCTCCAAGCGTTCAATGCCAATATCGCGAAGGGATTGGTCCATTTCCAATCCCCCAGGAAGGATATGAACTAAATGGCCACCTGACTTTGGCGCAGCGGTGCGTCCAAGGTGCGTTTCGTGATCGGCCAGGCTTTTTTCGATATCAATCGTCAACAACTTTTTCAACCTGCTGGTAATATATGTTGCGATTGCATTCGCGGCGTTATGTTCGCTGACATTTGGATCTAGCATGACCGCGATTAACCCGTAATCATCGTAGAAAAATGAACGCACAAAGGACAGAAACAGTTCTGCATCCCATGCCAAAGAGCTTCTTTTCTTTGCTGCGGCCCAGATATTCTTGAGGGCCATGTATCCCGCAAGATGGCCTCCGAATTTTAGAGGAAATTGTCCCGCTAGAACGGCCTCTCGTCTTTGCGAAAGTTCAGGATTGGTTCGTGCTCGATAGAGGAGCGAAAACAGAAAGGCGTTCGGCCCGTGCTTGTCGAGAATCTCTTTTTTCTTAAACTCATGCTTAGATCCGCCAAAATTAAAAAATGCCGAAAGCATTGGCATTGTTATTACGTTGGATTGTCCGGGGACTGAATCAAGCTCTGAAAAACACGACATTCCTTCGGATAGCGGCCTGAGCAATTCCATCGTCACTTCTTGACGCGACACGTCCTCGAGAAGGTCCCAATGGTCCTCATCTGGATGGGTGCGAAGACGCGTTGCTCGTCGATAAGCGCGCATTCTCAGAAGTGCGAGCGCCGTCCCGACTGGAGAGTTGAAGCACGCATGATGAGTGCCTTCGTGAAGAAACGTTGGAAGCAATCGCTCGGGAAAATCAAGCTGCACGAGCCGGGAAATATCCCTGCGCAGGTCGATCTGAGAGATGACGGACGCATTAATTATGGGTTCGACATAGCTGCGCATTGCAAGGATCATCCGATCCCTAGTTTAACGTGGCCATGTCAGGTAAGCTTTTCGGATCAAAGGCAAGAGCCTTGCCGATCTTCTCAACGACGTCCGCCGGGGGTGGTCCGACCGCTTGCGTTTCCTCTTCATATTCTGCAGTCGTTTTCTTATCTCCCTCTTCGAATATGAGGGTAACCTTCCGCTTTTTCACGGCTTTCGGTCGCGACAGAATAATAGCCAAAGCATTCAAGGCTAACGAGCTAAGAGCAATGGTTGCTATCACCAGCGTAGCCGGCTCTGGAAATGCTTGATCGCCGCTAATATTGCCTCCCTCTTCGACAGCTGATTTTCCCAATTTTTGCTCGAGCTCGCGTACCTCAAGCGGCGTAAGTCCACTGACGGTAATTTTTGACCCGGCCATCGGCATTTTTCCTTTCTGCGTGGCAAGCATGTTGGATTGGTTCAATTCGGTTTGCAAGCGAAGGATGCAGAAAACTATCAAGCAGCGCCAGGTCGTGATTGGGCTCCGGAACACAGGCGGCATAGCAATCGCCTCCTATGGAGCGCACTGAGTGCCATTCACGTTATCGTCCAAGACGCTGCAAATTTTTAAAAAGCGGAGAGCCCCGAGACGCCCTACCCGTCATTGGGAGCGCAGCGAAGCAATTCGGTGACCGAGCGCAAGACCGGATTGCTTCGCCGCTTTGCCGATCGCAATGACGCTATTTTTTGCCGTCAACTCTTGCGATGGTCGGCGGCGATACCATGTGCTGCACGT
>CAVPZO010000007.1:0-65634 GCA_963710045.1 uncultured Alphaproteobacteria bacterium
CGCCTGAAGCTGCTCGGCGTCCAGAACAACGATGGCCCCGTGTTCGAGACGAACCCATTTGCGGGTTGCCCAGGCCCGCAATTGCTTATTGGTGCTCTCCCGCGACATGCCCACCATCTCGCTGATTTCCTGCTGGGTAATGGTAATGGTGCGGCCGGCGGGCGATTGCTGATGCTTTTCGGTCAGACGAATCAGCGCGCTGGCGAGACGGCCCGGCAGATCCTGAAGAATGATCTGCTCCACATGCTCGCTGGTCCAGCGCAGCCGCGCGCACAGCAGTTCGATGAACTTCATCGCCAGCGCCGGCTGGCTTCGCACGAAGGGGATGAATTCGCGGCGGTCGATGACAAACAGCTCGCAATCGGAATTCGCGATGACATCGGTCGTTCGCTCGCCGCCGTCCAGCAGCGCGATCTCGCCAAAAACTTCGCCGGTGCCGATCAGATTGAGGATCGCGTTGCGGCCTTCCGCGGAGGAGGTGCTGATCTTCACGGTGCCGGAGATCACCGCATACAGGCTGTTGCCGGCATCTCCCTTGGAACAGATCGTGGCGCCACGCTTGAAATTCGACAGCTTTGCGTAGCGGCAAAGCTGATCGAACGCATCCGGTTCGAGATCGCTGAAGATCGGATGCTTGCGCAAAATGTCCAGCTTGCTGCCGGAAGGTCGAGGTTCATTCTTCTTGTCCTGGGACATCCTGATCGCAGCTCCGAAACAACCTATGGCGTCAATACCGCACGCCCGACAAGCTTGCCTTTCTGAAGATCCGTCAGCGCCTGATTTGCTTGCGCGAGCGGCATCGGCGTCACCGGAATTGGCGCGATCTTCTTGGCCCGCACCAGGTCCAGCAACTCCTGGGTCTCGCGCAGATTGCCGACGTAGCTGCCCTGGATGGTGATGGCCTTGATCGGAATCAAGGGCAATGCCCACGTCGCGCCGCCGCCGAACAGGCCGACGATGACCAGCTTGCCGCCCTTGGTCAGGCAGTCGAAGCCGAGTTGTGTAGTCGCCGCATTGCCGACCAGATCGATCACCGCCTTGATCGGACCGCCGGCCTTGCTGGCAAGTTGCTCCAGCGCATCGGGCGCGGCGCCATCAACGGTGGCAAGGGCGCCGGCCTTTTCGGCGGCGTCGCGCTTGCGCGCATCGATGTCGACAACGATGGCGCCCTTGCCGCCCATTGCCTTTAAGAGCGACAGCGCCATCAACCCCAGACCACCGGCGCCGAAAATCACAATGGGCTTGTCGAAATCCTTCTCGACCTTTTTCAGCGCGCTGTAGGTGGTGACGCCGGAGCAGGCGTATGGCGCCGCGGTAACGGGATCGAGGCCTTTCAGGTTCAGGAGATATTTCGGATGCGGCACCGTCATGTGGTCGGCATAGCCGCCGTCGCAGTGGACACCGAGCGAATAGGGTTTCACGCACATGTTCTCTTCACCGGCGAGGCAAACCTCGCATTTTCCACAACCGAGCCAGGGATAGACCAGCGCGATGTCGCCGATTTTGAGATCGCCCTTGTAGTCGGCCTCGGCATCCGGTCCGAATGCCAGTACTTCGCCGACGGTCTCATGTCCCATCGTTCGCGGCAGCGAGACACCGCGGTCCTTCAGCGAGAGAGGCTTGCGGCCATGGCCGAGATCGTAGCCCCCTTCCCAGATGTGCAGGTCGCTGTGGCAGACGCCGGCGGCTTTGACCTTGATCAGCACCTGCGTGCCCGCGGGTTGCGGGGTCGGCTGATCCACTTCTGTCAAAGGGGCCTTGAAATCGGTGACCTGAAAACTCTTCATTACGCTCTCCCATTGCGGGTTTTGCTGTTGGCCGGACATTGCCACGTGTTCTTGCATGGCGTCGAGAACAACTCTCCGTTCCATCCAGGCATTCCTCGCTCAAGCCGAGGTAATCCCGGGATCGGCAACCGTTGCGCGATTTCACCACCTATACGGAAGCATCCGGATTGGGTAGCCTTTGACAGTATTTGATTTTTTACGGTTTCCCGGCAGAGGCTAATACCGATGGCGAAGCGCGTACAGACGCTGCGCAAATCTTCGACGGCCCGTAAGCCGCCGACCAAGCGCAAGCGCGCGCCCGCGGCATCCGTCGATGCCGAAAGCGACACAGCAAGGCTTCGACGCGAACTTTCTGAGTCGCTAGAGCAGCAGGCCGCGATCAGCGACATCCTGCGGGTGATCTCCAACTCGCCGGGCGACGTCAAGCCGGTGCTCGAATTGGTCGCCCGGCACGCTGCCGGCATCTGCAAGGCGCCCTTTGTGGACATGATGATCGTTGAGGACGGGATGCTGCGTAACCAAGGTGTCTTCGGCGAGCTGGGGAAGGTGTCGTTCGGAACCACTTATGTGATCGACCGCAATACCGTCATGGGCCGGTCCATTTGCGACAAGGAACCGGTCCAGGTGATCGATCTTCAGAGCGCCGGACATGAATTTGTGACAGGACGGAAACTGGCACTCCAGCTAGGCCATCGGACGACCCTAAGCGTGCCTCTGCTGCGCGAAGGTCACGCTCTCGGCGCGATGCTTATCCGCCGCACCGAGGTGCGTCCTTTCGAAGAGAGGCATATTGCCCTTCTGAAGACCTTCGCCGATCAAGCCGCCATCGCCATCGAGAACGCGCGCCTGCTCAACGAACTGCATCAGCGCACCGGCGATCTGTCGGAATCCCTGGAGCAGCAGACCGCGATCAGCGACATCCTGCGCGTGATTTCGAGTTCGCCCGGCGACGTCCAACCTGTGTTCGATACGGTCGTCGAGCGCGCCGCGCGAATCTGCGAAGCGCAGATCGTGGACATCCTCACCGTCAAGGACGGAAAATTGCACTATGCCGCCCAACTTGGCGAGATCGGACGGACGCCCAATAGCCGAACGGCGCCGCTGAACCGCGAATCCGTCACGGGGCGCTCAATCTGCGACAAGCGAACGGTTCACGTGGCGGATCTGCAAAGCACAGACCATGATTTTCCGCTCGGCCGGGAATATGCGCTCCGGCTCGGACATCGAACCACGCTCGCCGTGCCGTTAATCCGCGAGGATCGCGCGCTCGGCACCATCTTTGTCCGCAGGACCGAGGTCCGCCCGTTCGAGGACAAGCACATCACGCTGCTGAAGACATTCGCCGATCAGGCCGCGATTGCCATCGAGAACGCGCGCCTGCTCAACGAACTACGCCAGCGCACCGACGATTTGAGTGAATCGCTGCAGCAGCAGACCGCGACGGCGGACGTGCTCAAGGTGATCAGCCGCTCAACCTTCGACTTGCAGACGGTGTTGCAAACGCTGGTCGAGTCCGCAGCCAAGCTGTGCGATGCCGAGAAGGCCACCATCACCCGGCAAAAAGATGGCGTACTTTTTCGCGGCGAGTTGTACGGATTTTCCACCGAGTTCATGGAGTACGTCAGAAACGTTCCGGTGGTGCCGGATCGCGGCTCGGCAACGGCGCGCGCATTGCTTGAGGGAGCCGTCGTTCATATTGCCGACGTCCAGGCGGACCCCGACTACACCTTCAACGAGGCGCAGAGGCTGGGCGATTTCCGCACCATCATCGGCGTACCGATGCTGCGCGAGGGCAAAGCCATCGGCGTCATCGTCATGACTCGTTCCGAGGTGCGGCCGTTCACCGACAAGCAGATCGCGCTCGCCACGACGTTTGCCGACCAGGCGGCCATCGCGATCGAAAACGTCCGGCTGTTCGAGGAAGTTCAGGCAAAGACCCGTGATCTGTCCGAGGCGCTGACTTACCAGACCGGCAGCGGTAACATCCTCAGCGTAATTGCATCGTCGCCCACTGATGTCGAACCGGTCCTCAAGGCCATTGTCGAGAGCGCTTGCTCGCTTTGCGATGCCAATGATGCTCTCCTGCGTCTCAGGGTGGGTGATTACCTTCATGCCAGCGCGCATCACGGCCCGTTACGGATGGATGCGGACAATTGGCTCATCAACCGTGACTGGACCGGAGGACGCGCAGTCGTCGACAAAATGCCGGTGCATATACATGACTTGCTCTCCGCCGAAGGAGACGAATTTCCTGAAGCACAAGCAATGGCAAGGCATCAGGGCAACCGTACCATTTTGTCTGTTCCGCTGCTGCGCGAGGGCGAAAGCATCGGGGTGATCGTCCTCCGCCGTAGTGAAGTGCATCCTTTCAGCGACAGACAGATTGCCCTGCTGCAGACCTTTGCCGATCAGGCGGTGATCGCCATCGGCAATGTCCGCATGTTCGAGCAAGTGCAGCAACGCACCAAGGAGCTTTCCAAATCGCTGGAGGAATTGCGAACCGCCCAGGACCGGCTGGTTCAGACTGAAAAACTCGCCTCGCTCGGACAACTCACCGCGGGCATCGCGCACGAGATCAAGAATCCGCTCAACTTCGTCAACAATTTTTCAGCGGTCTCTGTCGAGTTGCTCGACGAACTGCAGGAAGCAATTCCGAAGACCGGGCTCGATGACAACGCGCGGGCCGAAATCAGCGAACTCGCCCATATGTTGCGCGGCAACCTCGACAAGATCCTGCAGCACGGCAAGCGCGCCGACTCGATCGTCAAGAACATGCTGCTGCATTCGCGCGAAGGTTCCGGCGAGCGCAGGCCGGTCGATCTCAACGGCATCATCGACGAAGCCCTCAACCTTGCCTATCACGGCGCCCGGGCGGAAAAGCAGGAATTCAAAATCAGGCTGGAGCGATCCTTCGATCCGGCCGCCGGCGAAGTCGAGCTGTTTCCGCAGGAGATTACGCGGGTATTTCTCAACCTGATTTCGAACGGCTTCTACGCGGCGATGAAGCACAAGGCGGAGACAAGACTGGATGGCTACGAACCCACCCTCGCTGCCGCGACCCGGAATCTCGGCGACAGTGTCGAGATCAGGATTCGGGACAATGGCGGCGGTATTGCTCCGGAGGTGAAGGAAAAAATGTTCAACCCGTTCTTCACAACCAAGCCACCCGGCGAGGGGACGGGACTTGGTCTGTCATTGAGCTACGATATCATCGTCAAGCAGCATGCCGGATCGATCGAGGTCGACACCGAGCCAGGCGAATTCACCGAGTTCAGGATTATCCTTCCGCGCGCGGCAGCAACCGGCAAGACAGGAGCAAACGGGTGAGTTTTCTTATTCTCGTCGTTGACGACGAAGCCGATGTCGAAATGCTGTTTCGCCAGCAGTTCAGACGCGACCTCCGCGCCGGCCGCTTCACGATGGATTTTGCGCAGTCGGCGGACAGCGCGCTGCAACGCATCAGCGAAGCGACCGGTGCATCGTTGATCCTGATCCTTTCCGACATCAACATGCCCGGAATGAGCGGTCTTGAATTGCTGCCGAAGGCAAAGGCCGCGCGGCCGGACGTTCCCGTGATCATGATCACCGCCTATGGCGACGCCGATACAAGGCGAAAAGCCCTGGAAGGTGGTGCAGAGGCGCTGCTGACCAAGCCGATCGATTTTGCGGCGCTTCGCGGCGAGATCGACAGCCGGGTCGGAAGTGTTGAACCATCAAGCTGAACCCGGACTATCGAGACAAGATCGACGGGCCGATCGGGAACGCGACACAGAACTAATTTCCTGCGGCCTCGATCTCGGGCGCAATGACAATGCCATCGCGCGCCGCGCGATCGCGGTTGGCAAGGCGACGCGTTCCCGGCAGCCGCGCGCCGGGTTGTTGCTCGATCGCACCGGCCAGGGTTGCCATTCGTTCGCCGAATCCGGCGTGACCGAAAGCCTTGGGATCGATCGCGAGCAGCAATTGACCGGTCGCGGGCGGCGGGCCATTGCCATCGAGAAATGACGACGCCTCAAAGGCGAGGTTTGCGCCGGGCAGACAGGCAGCCAGCACCTCCACCATGAAAGCGAGCGCCGCGCCCTTGGCGTCGCCGAGCGGAATCATGCTGCCCTGCAGGGCTTTGTCCGCATCGGTGGTGGCATTGCCATCGGCGTCGAGCGCCCACCCTTCCGGAATGGATTCGCCGCGCTGCTTCGCGGCCACGATCGGACCGCGCGCCACCTTGGACAACGCCAAATCCACCACCGCCGGTTCACGGCCTTGCAGAGGTGCTGCGAACGCGATCGGGTTGGTGCCGAATACCGGCTCGCGTCCACCCCAGGGCGCCATCGCGCCCGGCGTATTGGCGAATAACAGCGCGACCAGGCCTTTTCGTGCGAGCGCTTCGCATGGCAGGCCAGTCTCGCCGCAGTGATTGGAGCGCCGGATCGATGCCGTGGCGATGCCTAGCTCGGCCGCAAGTGCCGGCAACTCCGCGACGGCGAGGTCGATCGCGGGATAGGCGAAGCCATGCGCGGCATCGATAGCGAGCACGCCCGGACGCGGGCGTGCTGACGATGGCCGGGCAATGCCGTCGATCTTGCCGCTTCGCACCATCTGCAGATAGGTGGGAATCCGCGACAGGCCGTGGCCCTTGAGGCCGTCGGCCTCGGCAGCGACAAGCGCCCGCGCAACCGACTGTGCGTTATCGGCGCTGCAGCCATTGCGCACAAAGACCGCGGCAACCCATGCGATGGCGTCGCTGACCGAAAGCGTCGTCACGCGCTTCGATAAAGCTTCGTCAGCGAGAACTCGCGGTGGCCGAGCGACTCCGCCGCCGTCAAGCGCCCGTTGCAGGTGCGCACGATCATGTCGATCAGCGCGTCGCCGGCCTGGTCGAGCGTCATCTCACGGCGGAGCACGCCGGTGACATCGACATCGATGTGCTCGCCCATGGTGCGCAGCGTCTTCGGATTACCGGATATCTTGATCACCGGCACGATCGGGTTGCCGATCACATTGCCCTGCCCGGTCGGGAAGGTGTGAACCACATAGCCGCCCGCCGCCATCAGGGTCACGCATTCCGCGGCCGCCGAGGAGGAGTCCATGTAATAGAGGCCCGGACCTTTGGCCGGCGCCTCGGCCGGCTCCAGCGCGTCGATATAGCGGCACTTGCGGCCGATCTTCTCCAGGTTACCGAGCGCCTTCTCCTCGATCGTGGTGAGACCGCCGGCGATATTGCCCTTGGTGGGCTGCGAGTCCGAAAGATCGTTGGTCTTGTGGGCCTCGATCACGTCGTCCTGATACGCCTTCCACATCTTGTACCATTTCTCGGCAATCTCGGGACTGGCAGCGCGCTCGCGGCACAGATGTTCTGCGCCGGTGATTTCCGAGGTCTCGCCGAACACGCCGTAGATGCCATTCGGAATCAGCTTGTCGTACATATTGCCGACGGTCGGACACGACGACAGACCGGTCGTGGTGTCGGACTCGCCGCATTTGGTCGAAATCCACAAATCCGAGATCGGGCATTCCTCGCGCTTGAGTTCGGACGCCCACTGCACAAAGCGCTTGGCCTGATAGCTGGCCTTGGCAATCGTCGCGATATCGCCGTGACCCTCGATTCCGAAGCCGACCACCGGCTTGCCGGTCTTGGCGATCCCATCGACCACGCGCCCGGTCCAGCCGTCCTCGATGCCGATCACGACCACCGCGGCGACGTTCGGATTCGAGCCGATGCCGATCAAGGTGCGGAAAAACAGATCGAGGTCCTCGCCGAATTGCAGCCGGCCATAGGCGTGCGGAATCGCCATCGTGCCTTTGACGTTATTCGCTACCGCCTCGCAGGCCGAATTGGAAAGATCGTCGAGCGGCAGGATGACCACGTGATTGCGGACGCCGACGCGGCCGTTCTCGCGCTTCCATCCCCGGAAGGTAGCCTTGGCAAAATCGGACGAGGCGCGCTTGGCGTCGAGCGAGCGGGTCATCAACTGGTCGGGAGCGCCGCCGACAAAGGGGGACGACATTTCGTGCGCAATGGTTGTTGCCATGATGCTGCTCCTCACCAACGCTTGGTTTTCATGTTCTGGGTGTGGACGTGATGTCCTTTGCCGGCGGAAGCGACCATGCGGCCGACGTCCTGTCCGTATTTGATCACAGTGTCCTTGTCGACGAGATCGATCAGCGCAACCTTGTGCCCGATCGGGATATCGTCCTTGACGTCGACCGTGAAGGTCGAGTTGTCCTCGGTGACGACGCCGAACGCTTTTGTACCGGACTTCAGGCCTTCGACCACCACGACGGCGACATTGTCTTTTGGACTGTGCGCCAGAACCTGGGGGATGTTGGATTTCTGACCTGCGGCGCTGCTCACTTGCGAATTCATTCCTGTCTCCACGCTGGCGATCTTGAGTCTTGTATAAGATAGCAAATCTGGCACGGCAAGCGCCGCGCGGGTTTATTTGAGATCGCTGAGATAATGCGATTGATCGGTGCGGCACAGCGACCGCCGCCATTCCGCCGGCGTGCCATCAACTCCCAATGCGACGCGATCGATCAGCAGGATCGGCTCGCCCGGTTCGGTTTCCAGCAGTTCGACCTGACGCTCACCGGCCGCCACGGCCTTCAGGCTTTCCGAACCGCGCGCGATGGTCACGCCGTATTTCACGGAATAGAGCGCATAGAGGTTGTTCGGCAAATCCTTGATCCGCTCGATGCCGGGGAACAACACGCGTGGCAGCACGATCTTTTCGTGGATGCAGGGCCGCGCATCGAGCGATCGCACGCGCTCGATGACGACGACGGATTCCTTGAGGCCGATACCGAGCCGGGTGGCCGCCAGCTCGTCGGCCTTGGCAACCGACACCGAAATCGTGCGGCTTTCCGGAAAGCGCCGCACGCCATTGTCGGACAACATCCGGAAAAACTGGAACAGGATGCGCTCTTCGTCGTGCGACGCCACGAAGGTGCCGCGGCCCTGCCGGCGCACCAGCAGGCTTTCCGAACTCATCTCGTCCAGCGCCTTGCGCACGGTGCCGGGGCTGACGCCGAGTCCCGCCGCGATCTCCGGCTCGCTCGGCAGCAACTGGCCCGGCGCCCAGCTGCCATCGCCAAGCCGCTTCATCAGCAGTTCCTTGACCTGGCGGTACAGCGGCCGGTAGCCGAGCGATGCATGCGCGGCACTTGCAGCAGGCGGCGTCGGTCTCGCCTCGGACCGCTTGCTGTTTCCCTTCGCGCTGTTCATCGGTTGGCTCTCGTGCTGGAATGAATGTGCATTATGAATGTGTTGCAAGAACGGGAGATGGAGCTTCCAGCATTTCATCAAGCAATGTCTGGCCCGGCTCGATGCGGATGAAGTGGACCGGCTCGGTGGTGACATCGATATCGTTGTCGTGCATCCGCACGACGGTATAGCGCGAGGTCGCGAGATCGGATGCCATCGGGTGATCTTCGCGAAAATGCGCGCCGCGGCTGTCGGTGCGGGCCTGCGCCGCCGCGCAGATGGTGCGGCTGACCTGAATGAGGTTTTCCAGGTTCAGCCGATCGGTCCAGGTCAGGTTGTAACGCCGGTCGCCATCGGCAACGCCGCAGCGGGCAACCGCGTCCTGCAAATCGTCGAGCGCCGCGGCGCCGCGCGCCAGCCCCTCGCCGCTTCGCAGAATTCCGACGTCATCCCACATCGTTTTCATCAGACCTTCGCGGATTTCATTGAGATCACCGGACGGACGGCCAAGCGGCGAAAACGCGCGGTCGAGCGACCGCCCGATGGATGCGGGATCGGGATCGGCGAGGCTCCCTTCGCGCAGCACCGCACGCGCCATTGAGGCGCCGGCGATGCCGCCGAACACCGTCGAGTTGGCAACGCCGTTGCCGCCGAGGCGATTGGCGCCATGTACGCCGCCGGTATCCTCGCCGGCCGCAAACAGCCGCGGCATCGACGTGCCGCATTCCAGGTCGAACACGACGCCGCCCATCATGTAGTGCGCGGTTGGCACCACCTCGACCAGGCCTCCGGCGAGATCGAAGCCGCAATCGGCGCAGCGCTCCACCATGCCCTTGAACAGTTTTGCGACATTCGCGGGACCAAGATGGCTCATCTGCAGATGCACGCCGCCGTTCTTCGTCGCGAGCCCTTTGCGGATCTGGTACATGATCGAGCGGCTGACGATGTCGCGCGTGGCGCGTTCGCCATGGTCGTCATAGTCGAACATGAAGCGCGCGCCGCTGGAATCGAGCAGGCGTCCCCCTGCCCCGCGGAGACCTTCTTCCAGCACCGTCCCCGTCATCCGCGTGCCGGCCCCGGCGAGCAGGCCGGTGGGATGAAACTGCACCATCTCCATGTCGCGCAGCGCAAGCCCAGCGCGCAGCGCCATCGCAAGGCCGTCGCAGGTCTTGTCGCCCGAGGGCGTGTGGTACTTGTACATCGTCGGACCGCCGCCGGTCGCCAGCAGCGTCGCTTTGGCGCGCACAAAACTCGGCTCGCCGGTCCGCATGTCGAGCATCAACACGCCGGCAAGGCCCGAGCCGTCGGCGGCCGGGATGAAATCGAGCGCGCGGTGGTCCTCCATCCGGTTGACGTCGCGCCGCCAGACCTGCTCGGAGAGCCGGTTGATGATTTCGATGCCGGTTAGGTCGCCCTTGTGAACGGTGCGGTCGAAAGTCTGCCCGGCGAAAGCCTTTTGGTGCACGCTACCGTCGGGATTGCGATCGAAGAAACAGCCGAGCTCGTTTTCAAGCTCGCGGATTCGGACCTGCGCTCCAGTGACGAGTTTCCATGCCAAATCCTGATCGTTGAGCCATTTGCCGCCCTCGATCGTGTCCATGAAATGGCGTTCGACGGAATCGCCGGGCGCCAGTGCGACGTTGTAGCCGCCCTGCACCATGCGCGTGCAGCCGCATTTGCCGAGCAATCCCTTCACCGCCACGGTGACGTCGAGCGCAGGCGCGGTCTTCTTCGCGTGCAAGGCCGCGAATAGCCCGGCGCCGCCGGCGCCGAGAACAAGAATGTCGGTATCGATCCGGCGGAGTTCCATTCGCTCAGGCCGCCCCAATGCTTTTGAGGATCGCGTCGCGTCGGCTGGCTACCTCTTTCTGGTTATCCGCGAACAGCGAGCCGCCATGCGAATCCATGCCGACCAGCAGCGGGCCGAAATGTTTGATGCGGAACCGCCACAGGCTCTCGGGATGCAGGTCGTCGAGATCGACATCCTCGATCTGCTCGATCCAGGTGGTCTCCAGCGCCGCCGCACCCCCGACGATGGCAAGATAGGCGCCGCCGAGTTCGCTGAACGCGGCTGACGTCTCCGGCCCCATGCCGCCCTTGCCGATGATGATACGCACGCCTTCGCGCAGCATCAGCGGGCGGGTGAAACGCTCCATGCGCTGTGACGTGGTGGTGCCGATGCAGAACGGCGTGTAGCCGGCCGGAGCCTCCGGCGAGGCCGGCACCTTGTGCACGTTCGGCGCGGTGTGGATCACCGCGTGGCCCTGCAGATCGAGTCTTGTGCGGCGATCGCGGTCGAACATGTGGATCAGCGTAGCGTCGCGGATTCCATACAGCGTCTTTTCCAGCGTCACGGTGTCGCCGACCTTCAGCGTCCGCGCCTGGTCCGGAGTGATCGGCATTTCAAGGGTGTGGTGCGCCATGATCGTGTTCCTCAGGCCGAAAAGCTGATGCCGCCGGGCGTGATCGTGGCCCGGGCGCGGCGTGCCGAATGGCACTGGATGTTCACGGCAACCGGATTTTGCGTGATGTGGGTCGCGGCAACCTCGACGTGAACGGCAAAGCTGGTCGAGCGGCCGCCAAGCCCCTGCGGGCCGATCCCCAGTTCGTTCACTGCTCCTGACAATTGCTTTTCGATCTTCGCGCCTTCTTCATCGGAGCAAACCGAGCCGAGTGGCCGTGTCGCAGCAATCTTGGCAAGGTGCATGCAGAGGTCCGACGTGCCGCCAATGCCGACACCAACGATGGTTGGCGGACAGACGCGGCCTCCGGACTCGATCACCCTATCAATGACAAAACGCTTCACCGCGTTGATACCGTCGGACGGCAGCAGCATCTGCAGGAACGAACCGTTCTCCGATCCCGATCCCTTCGGAATCATCTCGATCGACACCGTCTCCGGCTGCTCGTCGAAATCGACATGGATGATCGGCACCCGGATGCCGCTGGAGGTCTGGTTGTTCTTCCGCGTAATCGGGTGCACGACCGAGGAGCGTAGCGAATATTCGTGCGTCGCTCGCTCGCAGCCGGTGCGGATGGCGCGCTTCAATCCGGCGCCGTCGAATTCGACATCCCGCCCGACCACGACGTTGTAGATCGGAATGCCGGTGTCCTGGCACAAGATGTTCTTGGTCCGCTCGGCGACGGCGATGTTCTCGATCATGGTGTCGAGGATGGAGCGCCCGGTCGCGTCGGTCTCGGTGCGCACCAGTTCCTTGAACCCGGCCTTGATGTCTGCAGGCAAGACTTTCAGCGCTTGCACATAGAGCGTTTTGCAGATTTCTTCGACTTCTCGCAGGTCGAGTTGCATGACGACTTCCTCCTAGATCACGAGGGACAGGCCGGACGCGATCAGCATCGCGGACAGGACCTGCTTGAACCGGCGCTCGTCGAGCCGGCCGTAAATTTGAAATCCAAGCCATGCGCCCGCCGCAAGCGGCGGGAGCGCGTAAAGGAACAGCGTAACCCCGCCGCGATTGAACGAAGCGGCGCCGACCAGCAGCAGCGTGGTGACATGCGCGAACAGGATGAACGGTTGATAGACGCCTCGCGCCGTGTTCTTCGACCAACCGCGCAGTTGCGTCCACACCGTCGGGATCACGCCGGAGTAGCCGCCGATCCCGCCAAGGACGCCGCCGATGAATCCGATCGCGCCATCCGCCGCCCGGCCGCCAAACGTTACCTGAGGCAGCCGCGGCGCAAGCAAGGCGTAGCAGCCATAGATCGTGAGGAAGACGCCGAGCGATATCTTCAGGGCGCTGCTATTGAACTGCGTCAGCGCCAGAACGCCGATGGGTATGCCGACGACGGCACCGATGACAAAGGGAAACAGTCGTGCCGGCTCGATCGAACTTCTGATCGGCCACACCAATGTGACGTGCAACAGGCTGCCACACGCCACCACCAGCGCAGTCGTCTGCAATGGCTCCAGTCCGTGCAGCCAGATCGATGACGCCACCAGCGCGAACGCAAATCCAGCACCGCCCGCCGCCAGCGCGCCGAGGAACGCGCCCGCCCATAGGATCGACAGCGTCTGCATGGAAAGGGCGACCATCACACCATTCCGTTCAGGAGAAACAACAGCCCGACCGTGACCGAACAGGCCACGCAGGCAGACACGACGATGGCGCCGCGCTCGCGCACGGCGAGGAACTCAATCGCCAGCACGCGAATACCCAGGGCCATGTGCAGGCCAAGCGCCGTGACCAGTCCCCACTCCGCGACGCGGACAAATCCGTTGTGCGTAACGCCTAGAAAGCTCTGAAATGAATCGGCGCCGTTAAGAGCAGTCCCGAGCGCAATAAAATGCATCGGCAGGAAAATCGCCAATGCGATGCCGGACAGGCGATGCAGCATCGCCGCCAGAAATCCCGGCTTGAGGTGCGGATTGCGGATCATACGAGATACACCGCGAGCGCGGCCCTCACACCCAGAACCAGCAGCAGCGCCGAGAAAGTCAGCATCGCAACGTCGAGCGAACGACCACGCCATTTGGCCCATTCGCGGAGCACCGAGCGCAGTCCGATCGGCGCATGGATCGCCGCCGCAAGTACGAAGATCAGATAGAAGCCCAGGAACCATCGGTTGCCATGCGTACGCGCCAGAATCTCGCCCGCGGTCAGCCCACCCCGAACAGCGTAGATGATCGTGACCAGATGAACCGTGACCGCAACCGCAAGGATAGCGGCGGTACCGCGTTGGGCGAGATAGAGAACAGGGGTCATCGCCGACCTTTCCATGCACGCACCGAGGTGGCGCGCTTCAGGCCTGCGATCGAAAAGGTTGGCGAAATCGCCTTTGGACAGAACTCCGTGCAGCTCATGTGAGAGTGGCACGAATGACATCCGGCATCGCCGGATACAGCCTGAAGGCGCTCGTTTTGGCCGCGGTCCCGCACATCGTTGAACAGCGTCCAGGCGCGGTTGAGCGCGGCAGGACCGAGATAATCCTCGTTCCAGGAAACCACGTCGCAGGCCGAATAGCAGATCCCGCAATTGATGCATTCGATGCCGGCGTCGGCGGCCTGACGCGCGGCTGAATCAGGCGCCACGATCGCGAAGTCCTCGGGCGGATTCTCGCCGGGCTCGAAATAGCCGTGCGCGCTCTGCCATTTATCGAAGAACGGCGCCATGTCGACCGCGAGATCCTTCACAATCGGCAAGTTGCGCAACGGCTCCAGCTTGATCGTCCCCTCTTCCAGTTGATCGACCCGCGTCCGGCAGGTCCAGCGCGGGCGCCCATTGACGACCATCGCGCAGGAGCCGCACATGCCGACCCGGCATGCGAAGCGATAGGACAGCGTCGCGTCCTGGGTTCGCTGTATCTCGGTCACGACATCCAGCACGGTCTGGTTTTCGCGGCGCGGCACTTCGAACGTCTGAAATTCACCGGCCCGATCGCCGCGCCATACCTTGACCGTCATCGCATCGGCTTGATGCGATTCCGGTTGTTTGGCGCTGGCATGAACATTCATGTCATTCACTCGATATTGCCCGGCTAGCTGCCCGGCAGGCCATGGATGCCGCTGAAGAAGATGTCTTTCCAGTCGCTTGTCTTGGTTGTCACCAACCCGGCCCGGTTCATGTAATCGAGATAGGTCAGGACCTTCTTCGGTGTGGTCGTCCATTCGTTCTGTGGATTCCGGATTATCTTCTCGGCGTCCGCCGGTGAGAGCTTGGAATTCTCGGCCTTGACCCAAATTGCCGCCGCTTTCGCGGGATCGGACTTGATGCGGGTCATGCTCTCCTCCAGCGCATCCAGAAACGCTTTCACGATCTTCGGATTGGCATTAACGAATTTCGAATTCGCCCAGACCGTGTTGAAGGTGTGCGGCCCGCCGAGAACGTCGTAGCTGTCCAGCACCTTGCGCGCGCGCGGGTCGGCCAGTTCCATGTCCTGAAATGGCGCCGAGCCGAAATGCGAGTTGATCTCGGACTTCCCGCCCAGCATCGACGCGAGCGCATCGGGATGGCTCATCGAGACAGTGAACGAATCCAGCTTGTCCTGCTGGCCTTTGCCGAAAACCTGTTCTGCGGCTATCTGCAGCGTGACCGCCTGGATCGACGTCTTGACGCCGGGAAGCGCGATCTTGTCCTTTTCGGTGAAATCCTTGATCGTCTTGATGTTCGGATTGGTGGTTACCAGATAGAGCGGCATCGCATTGAGCGCCGCCACGCCCTTCACCATCACATTGGTCTGGGTCTTGCCCCAGATCGTCAGCAGCGGCCCGACGCCGCCGGATGCGAAATCGAGATTGCCGGACAGGATGGCGTCGTTCATCGGAGCGCCGGCCGATAGCCGGAGCCACTCGACCTTGATATCGAGCCCCTGCTTCTTCGCATGCTGCTCGAACAGTTTTTCCTCTTCCATCAGCGTCAGCGGCAGATAGCCGAGGCCGAACTGCTTTGCGATGCGAACCGTGTCCGCTTCGGCATACGCTGTGCCGCCGAGGCCGACACTCAAAAGCCCGATCGCCGCGGCCAGCCGCGTCAATGCTTGAAATCTCATACCGTTCTCCTTTGTCACGACCGCATGCCCCAGCGGCCGATGGTTTGATTCTCGATGGTGCGAAAGATCACGTTCTCGATCACGAGGCCGATGATGATTACCGTAAGCAGGCCTGCGAACACATTCGGAATATCCAGCGTGTTCTTGTTCTCGAAAATGAACCACCCGAGCCCGCCCTTGCCGGAGCTGACGCCGAACACAAGCTCGGCTGCGATCAATGTGCGCCAGGCAAAGGCCCAGCCGATCTTCAAACCGGTCAGGATGCTGGGAAAGGCCGCCGGGATCAGGATTTTCCAGATGTAGCGCGGTCCGGTAAGGCCGTAGTTTCGTCCCACCATCTTCAGCGTGGTGCTGACCGACAGGAAACCCGAATGCGTGTTGAGCGCAATCGCCCAGGTTACCGAATGCACCAGCACGAAAATAAGGCTGCCATTGCCGAGCCCGAACCAGATCAGCGCCAGCGGCAACAGCGCGATCGCCGGCAGCGGGTTGAACATCGACGTCATGGTTTCGAGAAAATCCGTGCCGATACGCGACATGATCGCAAGTGCGGTCAGCAACGCCGCCAGTACAACGCCGCAGCCATATCCCATCAGCAGCACCTTGATCGACGCCCACGCGCGCGCCGGAAGCACGCCGCTGAGGATGGCATCGAAGAAAGCACGCGCAGTGGCGCTGAAGGTCGGAAACAGCAGATCGTTGTTCAAAAAGCGCCCATAGGCTTCCCAGATCAGCGCCAGCACCACCAGGATCAACACCTTGCGCAGCCAGACCTGATTGTAGATCCGCTCCAGCGTCGACAGCGGCTTTTGCACCACGGCGAACTGCTCGGTCTGATCGCGGACGATCTCGGGCCGCAGCGGCGTGACATTGTCGTCCGTCATAGCGATCCGAGGCTCAGACATTCTCCGCCTCCTCGATCTGGTCGGCGAACAGCATATGCTGAATGCGCTGTTCGAGCTCGATAGCGTCCCGAATGTGCGCGCCGCTGTTCAGCTCGGCCTTCACCTGGCCCGGATGCGGAGACAACAACAGAATTCGCGTTCCGATCTTGATGGCTTCGGGAATCGAATGCGTCACGAACAGCACCGTGAAGCGCGTCTCGTCCCACAGCGCCAGCAATTCGTCCTGCATCTTGCGGCGCGTCAGGGCATCGAGGGCTGCGAACGGCTCGTCCATCAGCAGGATATCCGGCTCCATCGCCATGCCGCGCGCGATCGCCACGCGCTGCTTCATGCCGCCGGACAGCGTGTGCGGATAGGCGTCGGCAAAGCCCGCGAGATTGACCTTGTTGATGTAATGCATCGCGCGTTCTTCCACCTCGCGCCCCGACATGCGGCTCGACGACTCGAGCGGAAACGTCACATTCTGCTTTACCGTCTTCCACGGCAGCAGCTGGTCGAACTCCTGAAACACCATCATGCGATCCGGTCCCGGATGCTTGATCAGGTTTCCCTTCAACCGGATTTCACCCTCGGTCGGCATCATGTAGCCGCCGACCGCCTTGAGCAGGGTCGATTTTCCGCAACCCGACGGTCCGAGGAGAATGAATCTCTCTGCTTCGAAGACCTGGAAGTCAATTCGATACGTGGCCGTCACCAGATGATCGGGCGTCTTGTACTGGAGCGTGACGCCTTTCACCTCGAGCAATGGGGTTGTCGTGTTCATACGTTTCTCACCGGCGAATGATCGGAGCGGCCACGCTCTCGATCATGACGTTGATACAGGCAGGCAGGCGGCTTAGATAGGCGCGATCGAGCGCATCGGGTAGATCGGCCGCGGTCGAAACCAGCGCTCCGAACCCTCCGAGCGCCTCCGCCACGCGATCATAGCGCGACGGCAGTAGATCGCAATTTTTGGCGCGCTCCGCGCCGTATTGACGCAGCTGTATCTGATACTCGGCATTCCAGCGCGCGTCATTGCCGATCACAACGATGATTGGAAGGTTGTAACGGACCGCGGTGTCGAATTCGGCCATGTGGAACCCAAACGTACCGTCGCCCATCACGGCAACCACGGGATGCTCGGGATGAGCTAGCTTTGCGGCGATCGCGAAAGGGAGTGAAACTCCGATTGTCCCGGCGACGCCGTTGATCATTCGCCGGTCCGTCTTCACCAGGGCCTGCGCCCATTGCCCGATCTCACCGCCGTCGGACACAAACGTCGCACCCGGATGCTTTTCGACGAAATCGCTGATTGCCCTGCACATTTCGATTGGATGAACATGACCGGACGTTTTCGCGTGAGCTGACGCCCATTGTGGCGGTTCATAAGCGAGAACCTCGCTTACGTGCGCGTGCCACACCGATGGTTTCGGCCGCGGCGTTGAATTCATTTCACTCAAGGTCTGTATCGCAATTTGCGCGCGGGCGACTGCAGACAGAAGCAACTGCTCCCCCATCGCTTTTGACGCGCGCGCGATCAAGGCGGCATCGGGATCGAGCACGATCCATTTGCAGGAAGACGATACCGCAGGCGGTTCGCCGAACCGCAGCGTGAAATCGAGCGGCTTGCCGACCAGCACGACGAGGTCGGCCCCTGCCAGGATTTCGGCGAAGGCGCCGAGGCCGGGATCATTGATACCGCGCGGGCTTTCCATTCCGATCACAGGCACGTCGAGCGCGTCGGCCGCTTCCCGCATGGTTTTGCGGCCGCGCTCGGTGCACATCGCCGGGCCGCAAATCACCAGAGGTTTTGCCGCTGCACGAAGATGAGAAATCACCTTGTCCGCGACTTCCGGCATCAGCGGCGCGGTACGAAGCTGAAGGTCGGCTTTCGTGATCCGCGTTATCTGCTCATCCGCAATGGTCTGTTCGAGCAGATCGACGGGAAGGCTGACATGCACAGGACCGGGACGCCCCGCGGTCGCAAGCTCGATTGCCCTGGCGATGTCCGAACCCAGTGTCGCAACGGCTTGTGCCGTCCACGACGCCTTCGTCACCGGACGCGCGAGGTCGGCCTGCGCCATTTCCTGGAAAGCGCCGCGGCCGCGTTCGCTCAAGGGCGCGTGTCCGGACAGCAGCACCAATGGGGATTCCGACGCCAGCGCGTTATAGAGCGCTGCCACGGCGTTGCTGTGGCCCTGGCCTCCGGTCACCAGCGCGATGCCGGGCTCGCCGGTCAAGCGCCCCCACGCGTCCGCCATATGCACGCAGGCCGCTTCGTGCCGGACGTGAATCAACTGGATGTTGGTTGACAGCAGCGCGTCGAAGATCGGCATGATGTGGTTGCCGGACAGCGTGAAGATGCGCGTGACGCCGAGATCTTGCAGCGTTCTGGCGACGATGTCCGCGCCTCTCAACATGCGTCCTCCAACGCTTCTCGACACTGCCGGCCGGTTTCGATGTCATCGAAAAGTGGCACGGCGACCATCCCGCGTAAACGAGTCATATGTCTAATATAAGAGTAGTCCATCACGCGATCCGCAGCAGCCGGATGAGCGCGATGCTGATGGCGATAAGGACGAGCAAGGACACCACGACCGCGACGGTAACCCGGCCGCCGACGCGGCCAACGACGCGCAGATCGACGCCAAGTCCGAGTGCTGCCATCGATATCACCGTCAGCACTTTTGCCGAGATCATGACCGGCACCAGCAGCGGATTCGGAATCAGTCCAAGACTTCTTGCCGTTGCCAGGACGAGAAAGCCGATGATGAACCACGGAATAAGATAAAGCAGACCCGGCCGCGGCGCAGGTCCGGATACACCTAGCCTTGACCGGAACAGCGACAACAGCACCACGACCGGTCCGAGCATCAGCACCCGCACCAGTTTGACCAGGGTTCCGAGCTGCGCACTGACGGCGCTGATCGGCACCGTCGCAGCCAGCACCTGCGGCACGGCATAGACGGTCAATCCCGCCAGCACGCCATATTGGGTTTCGGTCAACGCCAGCAACGGAATAAACAACGGCAATCCGAGCACGACGACGACGCCGAGGATTGCCGTGAATGCAATCGACGAGGCGACGTCGTCGCTGTCGGCGCCGATCACCGGGGCCACCGCCGCGATGGCGGAATTGCCGCAGATCGAGTTGCCGCAGGCGATCAGGATCGAAACCCGCCGCGGCAGGCCCAGTGCGCGGCTGGTCGCGTAACTCGCGGCAAGCGCTGCAACGACCGTTGCGACGATGCCGGACAGCAGCGCCGGGCCGGAGGCCACAATCGCGCCGAGGCTGATCGATGCGCCGAGCAGCACGACGGCGATTTCGAGCAGCGTCTTGGCGCTGAACGAAATGCCGGCACCCCAGATGTCTCCGGGTTGCCAGAAACTGCGGAGCGCGATGCCGAGAAGAATGGCGATCACCAGCGCCTCGACGTAAGCGTGGCCGAAGGCCGCCTCCTCCCAATTCTGCAAAACCATCGCGACCGCGGTGATGAAAATGCAGAGCATCAAGCCCGGTACGACCGCAGCGATATGGGAAGGCGCTAAAGCGAGACGGTCCCGCCAATTCGATGGACTGGCCGTTGTGCCGTCACGCACGGAACGCTGTTCTTGTCGGTCTTCCATCCGTGACTGCTGCGTTCGGCCCGCGAGTTCTATGTCTTATATAAGACTTGGATCCCGGCCGGGGTCCAGCGGGAAATCGGGCGGCTTGGAAAAAGATGCTCCGGCGCGATGGCGCCGTAACAGGAACGTCTAAGAAGCCCGCGCAATATGGAGAGTTGTATCCTTGAACTGGCGCGGTTTTGCGGCATTTCTACACCATGACATCGACCACCGACCAGAACTGCAATCAAGCCGCGCCGCTTCAGTTGATGGAGCCCGATCTGGCGGCGTGGGCCGAGAAGAT
The DNA here is from genome assembly GCA_963710045.1 of uncultured Alphaproteobacteria bacterium. Taxonomy (GTDB): domain Bacteria; phylum Pseudomonadota; class Alphaproteobacteria; order Rhizobiales; family Xanthobacteraceae; genus Bradyrhizobium. The sequence goes on from CAVPZO010000007.1 coordinate 20,290, forward strand.
CACGATCGATTCGACGAACGATCGGCGCGGTCTGTGGTACGGCGCGGCGTTGTTCTGGATCGTGGTGACTTGCATCATTGCGGCGCGAATAGCGTTCCTCGACCCGAGCCGAATTCAACCGGCCACGGCGCAGTCTGCGACGCACTCGACGCTGGCTGGCGCACCGAGCGCTTCCCAAGATACAAAATTGTAACCCGCTTTTTCCTCACGGCCGGCGATCTCACTTCACCGCTCCATCCACCATCACCTCGATCAGTTTCGCTCCCGGCCGGCCGAATGCCGACTTGAGCGCGGAAGGTACATCCTCCGCTTTGGTGATCCGGATCGTCTCAAGCCCGAGCGCCTTTGCGAGGCCGGAGAAATCGACCGGCGGATCGGCAAAGTCCATTCCGACAAAATGATCGTCCTGATGAAAGGCCAGCAGCCGCTGCTTGATGATCCGGTAGCCGCCATTGTTCACGATCACCACCGTCAACGGCAGCTTGTGATGCGCCGCGGTCCACAGGGCCTGGATCGAGTACATCGCGCTGCCGTCGCCCGAGTAGCACACCACCGGCCGGTCGGGATTGGCAATGCTGACGCCGACCGAGGCCGGCAATCCCCAGCCGATACCTCCCGAAGCAAGCCCGTGATAGCCGTATCGATCGCGGTGCGGCCGCAGCGCGGACATATATCGCGACGCCGTCAGTCCCTCGTCGACCAGGATGGCATTTTGAGGCATCGCCTCGACAACCTGCAGCGTCAGCCAGTCGGGATCGATCGGTGAGGAGTCGCGCTTCATTGAGATCTGGTCGACCAGTCTTGCACGCTTCGCCGTCCAGTTTTTCGGCGCCAGCGCGGCGATGCCGTTTTTCGCACGCGTATCCAGCGCCGCACCGCCCGCGGCCTTGAGCGCGGGGGTCAGCACCCGCAACGTCTCCCTCACATCGGCCTTCACAGCGATTTCGGCCGAATAATTCTTGGCCAGATCCCAGTCGATCAGACCGATTTGCACAATCGGCATCCCCTCGGGGAGCGGATCGACTTCGCTGTACACCGACATCCGCAACGGATCGCCGCCGAGCACAATCATCAGATCGTGCGGCGCCAGAATCTCGCGGACCTGCGGTTGCACGCGCGGCAGCGCACCCATGAAACACGGGCTTTCCGAGAGAAAATGCGCGCCATAGGGCGCGGTCTGCTGCCAGGCGGGGCAGCCGATTGCCTCGGCAAATGCCGCGGCTTCATCCAGCGCATCGCTTTTCACGACCTCGTCGCCGACCACGATGACAGGACGCTCGGCCTTCAGGATGCGCTGCACCAGCGCGTCAAGCGATTCATCCGACGGCTTCACCCGCGTGTCGATGCGGGTCGAGCGGCCAAGCTCAAGGCCGGCCTCGGAATTCAGGATGTCTCCCGGCAGCGAGATGAACACCGGCCCCGTCGGCGGCGTCATCGCGACTTTTGCCGCGCGCCGTATAATGCGCGGCAAATCCTCGAGTCTCGTCACCTCGACCGCCCATTTCACCAACGGCTCGGCGATCCGGACCAGCGGATCGTACAGCACCGGCTCCATCAGGCCGTGACCCTGCTCCTGCTGGCCGGCGGTGAGGATCATCGGCGTGCCGGTGAATTTTGCGTTGTACAGCGAACCCATGGCGTTGCCGAGGCCGGGGGCTACATGGACGTTGCAGGCGACCAGACGCCCCGACGCCCGGCTGAATCCGTCGGCGATGGCGACCACCAGGCTTTCCTGCATCGCCATCACGTAAGTGAGGTCGGGATGCTCCTTCAGCGCATGCATGATCGGCAGTTCGGTCGTGCCCGGATTGCCGAACAGATGCGTGATGCCCTCGTCCTTGAGCAGCGCCAAAAATGCAGACCGCCCGGTGATGCGGTTCACGCCCGTCTTGCCATTCTTGCTCATGTCACCACCGTCCGTTTCGGTTCCACAATTTCAAACATGCGCGGAAATTCATCCATCAGCGCCATCAACTCGCCGAGTTTTATCGGGTTGCCGGTGAATGTGATCTTTCCCGCGGCCATCGCTTCAGGGAACGTCGCCTTCTTTGCGATAACCTCGTCGAGCAGCGCGCGCGGCAAGGTAAAGCTTGCGTCGGCGTTCGGCGCCTGCACGCCTTCGGTGTAGGTCAGCGCGCAATTTTCCAGCGTCAGCGCAAAACGCTCCTTGGTATCGGTGAAGATCCAATTCAGCACGATGTACTTGCCCTCGGCCTTCGGGCCGTTCAGCCGCACGCCGAGCACGTCCCACAATTGCTCGGTGCGAAGTGCGGCCAGCGTTTCACGCGGCATCGGCGGTCGTGGTGGCGCGTTCGGCATGCCCGTGCGCAATTCCTGCGCGCCGAACAGATAGGCATTGCGCCATGTGGCACTCTCGGCGAGATAGCCGAGTTGCTCGAAGGTATCCGCGAGCATCGCGCGCGCCGCGGCGTTGTCGGGCTCGGCGAAGACGAGATGAACTCAAGGCCTGCGCGATGAAACGAAACTCGCCTTTACCGAAATCCGCGCGCGCGCGGCCAAGGACCGCGTCGGCGCCGCCCATATATTCCACGAATTTCTTCCCGGCCTCGACCGGCGGCAGCGGATCGAGATTGGCGGGATTGGCGTCATACCAGCCGAGATATTTTTGGTAGATCGCCTTCACATTGTGCCGGATGTGGCCGTAATAGCCGCGCGCGTGCCAGGCGCCGTCGAGGCTCGTGGGCAGCCGGATGGTCTCGGCGATTTCAGTCGCCGTCAGTCCGTGATTCATCAGCCGCAGCGTCTGGTCGTGGGCGAATTTGTAGAGATCGCGCTGCTGGCGGATCATGGTGTCGACGCGCCCGGCGCCCCATACCGGCCAGTGGTGCTGGCCGCACATCGCCTCGGCCTTGCCGCCCCATAGTTGCAGCGCCTCGCCCAGGTATTTCGACCACGCCAGCGCGTCACGCACGTCGGCGCCGCGGAACGGCAGCAGATTGTGGAAATTATGCGTGCAGTTTTCCGCGAGATTCAGCAGCTTGTAGCGCGGAATGAAGAAATGCATTTCCGCCGGCGCCTCGCTGTTCGGCGCCATCTGGAATTCGAATTCCAGTCCATCGATGGTTCGTCTGTCACCGGTCGCCTTGATCAGATCGGTCGGCCGCAGCAGCGCCACCGAGCCTGCCGCCATCGACTTGCCGAGGCCGCAATCGACCTGGCCGCGCGGACCCTTCTTCAGGAACGGCCCGAACTGATACTGCGCGCGCCGCAGCATCGCGGGCCCCGCAATGATGTTTTCCGACACCGCATGTTCCATGAACAGATCCGGGGCGATGATCGGAATGCGGCCGCTCGCCAGCATCGCGTCGTCGATCACGCCGCGCGCGCCGCCCCAGTGATCGGTATGGGTATGGGTGAATATCACCGCAATCACCGGACGGCGTCCGCGATGCTCGAAATAGAGTTCCATCGCGTCACGCGCGCCCTCGATTGAGGTCAGCGTATCGACCACGATCACGCCGCTGTCGCCCTCGATCAGCGTCATGTTGGCAATGTCGAGCCCGCGCACCTGATAGACGCCGGGCACCACCTCGAACAGGCCGTGGTTCATGTTGAGCCGCGACTGCCGCCACAGGCTTGGGTCCACCGTCGGCGGAGCCTCCTCGTCGGACAGGAATCCGTAGGGTTCGAGGCTCCAGACCGTACGGCCCGCTTCGGATGAAACTTTCGCATTCTCGCGGGTGCCAAGAAATCCGCGGGAGGCGTCGTCGAAATCGCGCGTGTCCGAAAACGGCAGCGCCGCGCGGGTCGCGGCGTGCCGTTTTATGACGGACGCCGACGCGTCCTTGGGCACTTCGCCGCTGAGTTGTTGGGTCACTGTTTTCCCCCTGTTTTCCTTACTTGTAACCCGGATGGAGCGCAGCGCAATCCGGGGATCGGCGCTTCAGCATCCCAGTTCCCGGATTTCGCTGCGCCCATCCGGGCTACAAAGCGCGTTCATGCCGATGGCCTGAAAATGACGCGACCGCGCGAGGAGCCGATGACGGCAAGATAGGCTGCCTTGGCATCCGCGAGGGAATAGATCGCATTGGGCGATATCGGGTACGGCTTGAGATGACCGCTCGCAAAGCCGGCGAGCGCTTCCCGCAACAACTCGCCGCTCGCGGCGGACGAGAATGCCAGCGTATCGACGCCGACATAAGTGTGCCGTCCGCGATAAAATTCCAGGATGTTGAACTCGACGACCGGATGAACCGCGGCGATCAGGATCTGCCGGCCACCAGGCGCCAGCGAGCGATGCGCCGCCTGGAAATACGGATCGCCCACCGTATTGAACACGATGTCGGCGCCCTTGCCGCCGGTGAGATCGCGCACCCGCGCGGCGACATCGGCGGCACCCGAATTGATGACCTCGACCGACCCGTTGGCGTGGCCCTCGTAAGCCTCGTCCTTGCGCACGACGCCGACCACTCGCGCGCCGCGCCAGGTCGCAAGCTGCGCCGCGGCTTGGCCGACCTTGCCATTCAGCCCCATGATCAGAACGGTGTCCTGCGCCGAAGGCCCGGCCGCCCGGCGGAATCCTTCTATCGCGGTCACGAACGGCACGCCGATTCCGGCGGCCTCTTCCATCGAGATGGAAGCGGGTTTTTCGACCAACGCCGCCGCTTCGACGACAAGATGCGTCGCATGAGTGCCGTCGCGGCGGATGCCGAGGTCGCCGGACGAGCCGAATACGTCGCGGCCAATCCATTCGGGAGGACCGTCGACAACCACGCCCGCAAAATCGCGCCCCGGCGTGCGCGGGAAAACCGCGTAGGGCATCAGGCCGGTCGCGGCCTTGACATCGGAGGGATTGACGCCGGCCGCCTTGATTTCCACGACCACATCACCGGGCCCGCGTACCAGCGCGCGCTTCTCGATCGCAGGTGCGAGCGATGCAGCGTCGGCCGCCTTCGCGTTCAGCCGCAACGCAATTGCGTCAATTGCTTTTGTCATTGCTACTCAGCTATCCGATCAGGCCGGACGCGGCAACAGATAGGGCGAGGTGGCGATGTTCCATGGCGGCGGCGTCTCCATCTTGAAGATCTGCCGCAAGTGAACCTCGTCCGGCCCGTCGCCGATGCGCAGCAGGCGTCCCCACGCCAGCGCCTGATGGATCGGGGTATCGTCCGAGCCGCCCATGGCGCCGAATACCTGCATGGCGCGGTCGGCGATGCGTTGCAGCATCGCCGGCACCGACACCTTGATCAGCGACACGTCGCGCCACGCGCCCTGATGGCCGGCGCGGTCGAGCAGCCAGGCGCAACGATACGTCAGCAGCCGCGCCTGTTCGAGCTCGACCCGCAATTCGGCGATCCAGCGCTGCACGGTGTCGTATTCAATGATGGCGCGGCCGAACGCGGTGCGTTCGGCTGCGCGCGCGAGCATCAGTTCGATCAGCACCTCGCACAATCCGATCGAGCGCATGCAGTGATGGATCCGGGCGGGCCCGAGACGGACCTGCGCCACCCGAAACCCGTCGCCCTCCTTGCCGAGCAGATTTTCAACTGGAACGCGGACGTCGTCGAAATCGATCTCGCCGATCGGCGCCACGTGGTCCATGCACCCCATCCAGCGCAGCGGGCGAACGAGGCGGACGCCTTTTGCGTCCATCGGAACGATGACGCAGGAATGACGGCTGGTGCGTGAGGCGCCGGGATGGCTGACCCCCATCACGATCAGAAAGCTGCAGTGCGGATGCGCGGCGCCGGTGATGAACCATTTTCGGCCGCGAATGATGTAATCGTCGCCGTTGCGGGTGATCGTGGTTGCGATGTTGGTCGCATCGGATGAGGCGACGTCCGGCTCGGTCATGCCGAAGGCCGAGCAAGTCTGCCCCTCCAGTAACGGATGCAGCCAGCGGCGCTTTTGTTCGTCATTGGCGCAATTTTGCAGCGCGATCATGTTGGGCACGTCGGGGGCCTGGCAATTGAAGACCTCGGGCGCCCAGAACAGCCGGCCCATGATTTCCGCCAACGGCGCATAATCCAAATTCGACAGCCGCGTGCCGGGTTCGTCGGCGGCGAGTTCGGGCAGTGCGAGATTCCACAGTCCGGCCTCCCGCGCCTTGCGCTGCAAATCCGGCATGAACGACGCCTCGCCGCGGGCAGCAACCTCGCGCGACCAGTCGCGATGGCGGGGCAGCACCTCCTTGTCGAAGAAGGCCTGCAGCCGGTCCCGCCACTGCAGCGAAGCCGGTGAAAGATCGAACTCCATTGACAACTCCAGTTCCGATGCCGATAACCGATCATACAGCGGCATTTCCGCCTGCGGATATCCATACCGCGTCAACGGCACAATCACTCGGGAGGAGCGTCATGAACAGGGGATTTAGCTGCCTTGTCGCGGGGCTTGTGCTGTTTGCGGCAAGCACGTCCGCCTTCGCGCAAGCAGCATTTCCGACCCGGCCGATCCGCGTCATCGTGCCCTACCCTGCCGGCGGCATTGTCGACATCGTCGCCCGCAGCGTCACCGACACCTTGGCCAAGAATTTCAAGCAGGCGATGGTGGTCGAAGCCAAACCCGGCGGCAACAGCAATATCGGCACCGCCGAGGTCGCGCGCAGCGCGCCGGACGGTTACACCTGGCTGGTGACCGGCCCCGCGGTGCTGGTCAACCCGTCGATCTACAAGGACGCCGGCTGGAACGCGATGCGCGACTTCAAATGCGTAGGCCTCGTGGTCTGGAATCAAAGCGCCGCGGTGGTGCCGGTCAATCTGCCGGTAAAGACGCTGAAGGATTTTGTCGAGCTTGCGAAGAGCAAGCCGGGCAAGATGAATTTCGGCAACCCCGGCATCGGCTCTTCGATCGATCTGACCGCGAAGAACCTGTTCAGGATCGCAGGGATCGACATCACCAATATCGGCTACAAGGGCCAGCCGCAGGCCTTGATCGATCTCATCACAGGCGAGATTCATATCAGCGTGGCTTCGCTGGCGCTGGCGCTGCCACACATCAAGGACGGCAAACTGAAGGCGCTTGCGGTTTTCACCAAGGAGCGGGTGAAGCAGTTGCCGGACGTGCCGACGATTGCCGAAGCCGGCTATCCCGATGCCGCCTATCTGCCGTGGTACGGAATCTACGTGCCGGCAGCGACCCCCGATGAACTGGTGCGCCGGATCCACGAGGCGATCAACAAGGCGCTGCAGTCTCCCGAGGTGATCGAACGTCTTTCACATACCGATATTCCGGGGCAGCCGATGCAACTCGATGAACTGGCGAAGCTGATGAAAGCCGATCACGAACGGCTCACCGAGATCGTCAAGGTGTCGCACATCGCGGTGGAGTGACGCTACCAGGTCGACAGGCCCTCGCCGCCCTGCGCCGCCAGATCGCTGCGCCAAAGCCAGACCGCGAGCGCTCCCGAACGGCCGCGAATGCGCGTCTCTCGGGGCCCGGTGAGGACGCCGGATTTATACAGCGCGCAATCGCGTCCGGCGGCGCGCAGCAGTTCATTGCTCGCCGCGAGCTCGACGCCGTGACTGGCCGCTACTTCCATCAGGCGGCTCGCTACGTTCACGGTGTCGCCGGTCGCCGTGATGTGGTGATAGCTTCCGCCGCCGAGCCTGGAGGCCACGATTTCTCCGGAATGCGCGCCGACCTTGAACCCCAGCCGTGACGTGATCGACGGGGCCAGCGAGGCGATCCACTGCTCGGCGCTGACGCAGAGTCCGACCGAGCATTCGGCCGCCCTGAAGGCATCGTCTGCCGCAGCTTCCGGCAGGCCGAACAGGATCATCGCGCCGTCGCCGAGAAAGCTCGTGATCATTCCGCCGCAACTGACTGCCTCCCTGTCGACCAGCGCGTGAAAGTCCTTCAGCAATTCGCGGACCCGGTCCGGTCCCAGCCGCTCGCTGAGCGAGGTGAAGCCGGACAGGTCGATGAAGACGATGGCCGCGTTCTGTCGAACCGGCTCCAGCAGAAAATTGGGATCTTTGGTCAGCCATTGCTGGATGCCCGGCGCCTGAAACTGTTCGAGCAGTTCGCTCCGCATTGCAAGATACTGCGCCCGCCGCCGGCCCGACCACAGCTGCACCGCGGCAAACAAAATCGCCGGCGGTGCGGCTGCTGCGACCGGCACCGCCGCGCCGAGCCAGATCCCTTGCGAGAATGCGAAGAAATTCGCCGCCGTCCAGATCAGGACGACTGCGCCAGCGGCGATCAGGCCGATCGCGCTGCGCCGCCATGCCAGCAGACCGACGAGGATCATGGGGAGCGCGACCGCAATCATGCCGTCGGCGAGGCGCACCACCGGGTCCCGCAAGATGCCGTCACCGGCCATCAGGTGCGTGATCGCCGTCGCGATGACTTCCACGCCGGGCATCAAGGAATCGAACGGCGTCGGAAAGAAATCTCCGCCGCCGGTGACCGTCGATCCGACCACGACAATTCGATCGTGAATGGCATCCGGAGCAATCTCGCCTAATAGCACCGAAACGGCGCTGATCGTTCGGATGGTCCGGCGCTGACCATAAAACGATATCGGAAGAGCATGATCGGCGTCGGTGGCAATCGATCGATCGCCGAGCACCAGACGGTTCGGCTCGATGGTGGGTTCTTTCCCGATCGCAAGCGCAGCAACGCGAAGCGGAAACGATAGTTCGACCCTGTCGCTGGTTCGAAACAGCATCGGAACAGATTGAGGGGTGCCGCTGCGGTCGGTTGCGACATTGACGATGCCTATTTGCGCCTGGTCTGCGAATTTTTTCAGCGGCAGCAGAAACTTCTCGGCGCGCGGCAGACGGGCGAGCGGTCCGTCATTCTCCGCGGCGATCGACTGACTGGCTTCGGGGAACACCGCCGCCGCCGCTATCGCGACAGGACGGCCCGTCAGGGATTTCGCCAGCGCGTCGTCGCCATCGTCGGTTCCGCGGTCGACAAGCAGGAGATCGATCGCGATGACCTTCGGCGTTAGTTTGGCGATTGCATCGACGATCCTCGCAAGATCGCCCCTGGCGACGGGATAAATGCCGCCTTGCTTCACCAGCGCGTCGTCGATCGCGACGATGGTTACCCGATCGGGCGGCACTCTGGTGCCGCGAACCAGCGTTCGAAGATCGGTCAGCGTCAATTCGACCCGATCGAGAACTTTCAAGTGACCGCGCTCGTGTGCGAAATACACGCCGAACCCCCAACACCCCGCCAGCGCGAGCGCGATCAGGGTTTGGCGATGCCGGCCGCGCATTCGCCGGCTTTACTGCCCGAGCCGCGCCATCAATGCGGCGACGCGCGCCGCGGGCCAGCGTTTTATGGTCAGGGGACCCTTAGCTTCGACATCGACGCCTTCGCCGCGTCCGAGGGTAACGGTATGAGTGCCGGTTCGCCGCCCGACGGCGACCCGCCCGTTGACGACAAAAACCGAGGTCTTGCTATCAGCCGCATCCAGGGCCCATTTGGTACCGCGCACCGCCGCGATCGCCTGCGGCGTGATCACCTGAAAACGACTTCCGCTTTGCTTCTTGGGGACTTCGAGCAACAACGCCTTGCTTGAGAGTTCGACCGAATCCACCCGGCCATTGCCATCGCGATCCTGCAGCGTAAACCGCGCGCCGTTTTCGGCGACGATGGTCACCCCGCCTTCACAGCGCAGGGTTTGCGGCGCGTTCGCCGGGCTCTCGCTCGCGCATCCCATGTTTGCGGGCTGCGCCGCGGCCATTTGGGCGGAAAACAGCAAACATGCGAACGCAACGCATGCCGCTCGAGCAATCACGTTCATGACAATGCCTCCGTACCTGCGCAGCGGGAGCGTGAACCTAAACCGGGGGTTTCACAAGCGGGTGGCCGCACTGCCCGATCACGCAGATTTGTGCCGACTTTTTAACCTCGCCGGGAGAGGTCGAAGCCGGAGCGCAGCGAAGGCTTCGGGTGAGGGGCGAGGCAGTGCGCTCAATACAATCGGCGGACTCTCGGGTCGCTCTTGTTGCGCTGAAGACCTTCCGACCCGATAGGTCTTGCATTCGGCAGCGCCGTGCCTGGCCTCTCACCCGCCGCGCATCTGACGATGCGCGTCGACCTCTCCCCGCGAAAGAGCGGGGCGAGGTCTAAGAGATGCCTCGCTTCAAAATTTGATTCGACGATTCAAACAGCCGAGCGTCTGCGTTCTCGCGGCGCAATGCGTCCGAGGTTTGCCAGTCCCTCGCGAACCGCGCGAGGCGATGGAGCGGCGGGAGGCGCCAGGGTGCTTGCGAGGCACCCTTGGAGGCGGGATTAACGTACCCACCTCGCGCGGCAAGGCACCGCGCGCGCCCAGTGACGTAGGGCGCTGCGCCTCCCGGCGCTCCACCTTGGCCACCAGCCTATCGGCCGGTCCGGGGCGCCCCGTCCGGCCAGCTTTCGCTCTGTCCGCCGCAGGATCGCTTCTAGAAAGCGGCCCCTCATCGGACAGGACACGAGCAGGATAAGCGAGGTCTTGAGGACGGGGATAGGTACATTCACAAGTTCGTGAACGACGGCATGCGGGCTTAATCCGCCGGCGCAAAGTCCTTGCTAACCTCGTCCTCGCGAAAGCCGGTTACGATATGGGCTTGGATCAGCACCGAGAGATTGACCGCGAGGTCAAAGTCCCGCGCCGCATCCATCGCAGCTTCAGCGGCCTCGGCCATGGTCGCGCCGCGCCGCAACGCGGTGAGAAACGCAAAGCCGCCGGGCGGCAGGTTCCATACCTCGACCTCCAGCATTGGCCGCGCGATCAAGACCGCTTCCGGGCGCGGTTGCTGCAAAGTCACCTCGCCGGCCTCCTGATGAGCGCGCCAGAGCGAGGCGATCGGAAATCGCGATTGCAGCAGCGACACCGAAGGGTGCAACGACAGCCGAAGTCCGGCGAGCCGCTCGGCCGGGATCGCCGCGAATGCCTGGGGCGGCAACGGTGCGGCGTCGGCTGCATGGTAGGCTTTGCCGCGCGCGACCTCCAGCTCCGCGATATCGGCGATATGGCCGGTGCTGGCGTCGTCGCCGAGGCGCCTGAGAAATTGCGGAAACCCGTCGCCGTAATCCAGCAGCAGCGGCGACCGTGGCGGCTCGGCGGCGATGAATCGCCGGGCCGATTCGAGGAAGGCATCCTCACCCAGGAGCCGGCGAACCACCGGAAAGCGCGTTGCGACCACCTTGATCAGGCCCGACATCACGTTGTTGCGGTAAACCGCAAGCCCGCTCTCGGCCCTTGCCGCCGTCGCGCCGCGGAGCGGCAATTCCGCCGGCAAGCCGCGAACGGCTGCGGCGAAGGATTGCTGAAGTTCGAACGCTTCGGTCATCCGGCTTCCATTCACGCCGCGTTGCGCTGATCGCGGCGGCCTGCATGCTCGGCCAACGCGGCGCGGGCAAGGGCGACCTCAGCCACCATTGCTGCAAAATCCGGAACGTCGTTATCCCATTCGATCAGGGTCGGGACCGGACCGCTGCGCGCCAGCGTGCGCCGGTACAGCGACCACACCGCGTCCGCAACCGGCGCGCCGTGCGCGTCGATCAGCAGCCGCGCGGCGTTGGCATCCTGGTCTTCGGCGAAGCCGGCGAGATGGATTTCACCGACGAACTCGATCGGAAACCGGTCGATATAAGCGGCCGCATCGAAGCCATGATTGACGGCCGACACATAGACATTGTTGACGTCGAGCAGCAGCCCGCATCCGGTTCGCGCGGCGACAGCGCGCAGGAATTCGGCCTCGTCCATGTCGGAAGCCTCAAAACTCACATAGGTCGAGGGATTTTCCAGCAGCATGCGGGTATCGAGCGTGTGCTGGACCTCGTCGACATGCCGGACCACGCAGTCCAGCGTTTCGGCGTTGTAAGGCAGCGGCAGCAGATCGTTCAGGTACACGCCGTCATGGCTGGACCAGGCCAGATGCTCGGAAAACATCGCCGGGCGAACCTCGCCGATCAATTTTTTCAGCCGCGCCAGATGATCGCGGTCGAGCGGCCCGGCGCCGCCGATGGAAAGGCCGACGCCGTGGACCGACAGCGCATAATCCGAAGCGATGCGGCGCAGCAGATGGTGCGGCGGGCCGCCGGCGCCCATGTAGTTTTCGGCGTGAATTTCGAAGAAGTCGACCGTGCGCGCACCGGCGAAAATGTCGGAAGCATGCTCCGGCTTCAGTCCCGTTCCGGCGCTGATCATCTTCATGCCGGTTTCCTTCACGACGGACGCTGGATCGGCGCCAATGACCCCGGACCAAGCGGCGTCGTGGTCTTGGTGCAGGTATCCTTGGGCACGAGCTTCCAGGCGTTAGCCTGATAGTCGACCCTGGAGGTTCCGGCACAGGTGGTGCCCGGACCGGCGGCGCAATCGTTCTGTCCCTTCAGCGCAACGCCGTAGCATTTCTCCTTTGCCACCTGCTGCGCCTGGGCCGCACTGCCGACCATGGCGAGCGCCGAAGTCAGCGCACCCGCAAGTGCCAGCGAGGTGATGGGGGGGTTCTCAGACATGATGTGGTCTCCTTGTGTGGTTGCCGACGCTCATCAAAGGGCGCCGGCATCATTAAACGGGTGTCTCTGCTACCGGCCGCCGCCCGACAGTAGCTTGACCAGCCGGTAGAGATATTCGTTGCAATCGAAGAATGATTTTGCCAGCACGCGCTCGTCCTTGCCATGCGCGCGGAAGTCGTTGAGGTCGCCGGCCAGCCCCGAATTGCCGTAGGTGGGGATGCCGGCGTTGCGCAGATAGCTGCCGTCGGTGGCGCCGGCGCTCATGGTCGGCACCACCACGGCGCCGGGCCAGAATTCCTGCGACAGTTTTTCGATTGCGCCCATGATCTCCTCGTGCAGCGCCGAAGGCGCGCTCAGCACCGGCTTGTTGAGCTGCGTCACGACGATCTGGTCGTCCGCAAGAACGCGCTCCAGCGTCGCCTTGACCTCCTCGATCGGTTCGCCGGGCATGACCCGGCAATTGACACTCGCGCTGGCGAGTTGCGGCAGCGCGTTGATGGCGTGGCCGCCCGCCAGCATGGTGGCGACGCAGGTGGTGCGCAGTTGGACATTGTAACCCGGATTGGCCGCGAGCCGCGTGAACGACATCGCGGCGGGATCGGGTTTGTCCGATAGTATCGCGCGGATGTCGGCGGCAGTCTGTTCATTCTCGAACTGCGCGATGCGTTCGAAATAAGCCCGCGTGGTTTCGTTGAATTTATGCGGAAAACTGAATTTGGAGAGTCGTACCAGGCCCTCGGCCAGACGGTAGATCGCATTATCCCTGACTGGAAGCGAACTGTGGCCACCTTTATTCTTCACGTCGAGCCGATAGCTCATCGAGACTTTCTCGGTGGTCTGCACGCTGTTGCGGATCGCCTTGCCGTCCTTCAGCCCGACGCCGCCGCCCTCGTTGAGAGCGAATTCGGCGTCGATCAGGTCGCGGTGGTTTTTCAGCAGCCATTGAATGCCGAGCGCGTTGGCGTCCAGAATCTCTTCGTCGGTCTCCAGCGCCAGGATGATGTCGCGGTCCGGCTTGTAGCCTTCCTGCTTGTAGCGGATCATGCCGGCGACGAAGGCCGCCGCCATGTGTTTGTCGTCGCTGGTGCCGCGCCCGTAAAAATATCCGTCCTTCTCGATGAGCTTGAACGGCTCCATCGACCAGTCTTCGCGTTTGGCCGGCACGACGTCGGTATGCGCCAGCAACAGGATCGGCTTGCGCGCGCCGGTGCCGCGCAGCCGCGCCACCAGGTTACCCTTGCGCGGCGCCGGCGAGAGCACCTGGACGTCGGCTTCCGCAAAGCCTCCGGCGCGCAGCCGGGCCGCCATCGCTTCGGCCGCCTGCTTGGTGTCGCCGGTGGCGGTGGTGGTGTCGATCTCGACCAATTCCTTGTAGATGTCGAAGGCGAGCTGCTGCTGCGGGGTCAGCGCTTCCGCGCGCAACGATGCGGGCGCGGCTGCGATGAAAGCTGCGACGAGAGCGGTACAAAGCAACGCGCGACGGCGGGATTTTCGAAGCATTTCATCCTCCTTATTTGGCATCCTTGACGGCGACGACTTCGATCTCAACCAGGAATCCGGGATTGGCCAGCGACGCGATGCCGACCGTCGTCCGCGCCGGCAGATTGGGCTGCGCGCCGCCAAAGAACTGAGTGTATCCTTCCATGAAACCCTTGAAATCCATCGGCGCACGCGCGTCGTGGACCAGGAACACCTGCATCTTGACCACGTCGGCCATCCCAAGGCCAAGCCCTTCGAGAATGCCCTTGATCCTGTTGAGCACGCCGACGGTTTGTGTCCTGACGTCGCCATAGGCCTGCAGGCTCTGCGGGTCGGCGTCCTTGTTGACGACCGGCGGCACCTGGCCGCTGAGATAATAGGTCGTGGCGGTGGCCGGGACCTGCACCGCCAGCGCGATCGGAAAGGTCGAATTGGGGATGGGGTGGCGAACGACGTCGGCATGGGCGGCGAGCGTGCTTGCAAGAAGAGTGACGAGGGTGAGTATCGTTCCGGGCTTCATGTGTTTCTCCGTGATTTCCATTTTTGTCATGGCCGGGCTTGTCCCGGCCATCCACGTCCTGTTTTCCTTGCTACGGTAAAGACGTGGATGCCCGGGACAAGCCCGGGCATGACGAACCTTAAGGCCGTACGACTTTAACATCCTCCGCCGTCACCGCGTCCCGGTAATCGTTACCGAAATGCGTTCGCAGATAATTCACCACCGCCGCGACCTGGTCGTCGCTCATCATGGCGCCGAACGGCGGCATCGCGCGTTGACCATTAACGACGACATAAACCGGATAACCGCCGGCTTCGAGATTCTTGTTGCCGGTGAGCGACGGATAAATTCCGGCACCGACGGCACCCCTGGCGTCGGACATGTGGCAGCCTTGGCAGACATTGACGAATAGTTGTTCGCCGCCTTGTTCGGTGAATTTGTACGCGGGGCTGAAATGCGCCGCGCTCTGCGCCTGCGCTGCAAAGGGTAGCAGCGCAAGCGTCAATACGACTGCACAGGTTTTTGGATTTGCAAACGCCCTCATGTCTTCACCACGCGCTCGTGCAGCCGCGTAATCGCGTCGAGCGACGACAGGATGGCGCCCTCCTGCCATGCGGGAAGCCAGGACGCGTGTTCGCCCGCCAGCACGATGCGGCCGTCGATCCGGCAGAGATTGTCGTAATGCTCCTCCCTTGCCTTGTCGGTCCAGTTGCCGGCGCAGCCCAGCGTGAACGGCACCCGATGCCACGCCACCGAGACGCCGTTTTCGAACTCGGCCTTGTATTGCGGGTGGATGCTGGCGCCGAACTCGACCGCGCGGGCGACACGCTCGGCCGGGGCCAGCGAGGTGAATTCGTAGGCATTGGCGCCCTCGAACATGTAAGCGCCGAGCAGCACGCCGCGGCCTTTTGTGTTGAAGCCGGTGTTGGGATAGGCGATCTGGCGGATCGGCAGATCGGTGTAGCTGATGCCGCCGTAAATGGCTTCGTCCTCTTCCCAGAAGCGGCGCTTGAACTGCAATCCGATCTTGACCGACGACACGTAGGGCACCGCGTCGATCGCCGCCTTCATGCGGGCGCCGACGTCGAGCGGAAGCTGACTCAAAATCGAGAGCGGAATGGTGCACACGCACCAGTCCGCCTTCGCCTGTTGCGGCGGCGCCGGGTTCTTCGCATCCGAAAAGGTGACGGTGACGCCGCGGCCGTCCTGCTGAATCTGGGTCACTTTTGCATCGTAGCGAATGACGTCGCCGACTTCGCGGGCAAACGCCTTGCCAATCATGTCCATGCCCCCGACCGGCTGAAACATCGTGGCTTGGAATTCGTGCAGCGCGAAATTCTGCAAATAACGCCACGTCCGCGATTTCAATATGTCCGACAGCGCGATGGGCTCGCCGGGCACCGGCGCAGCACCCAGCCCGCCGCCCGGCTCTTTGGCAAAACCGCGAAATTCCGCGGAAATCAGGTTGGCCTTGTAAGCGTAGTCCTTGTCCAGCGCGCCCCAAGACTTCAGCGCCTGCAGCAGAATCTCCTTGTCCTCTTTCGATACGGCCTGGTCGAGCTTGCCTTGTTGCGTGGCTTTCGCCAGCAATTCCGAAACCTGTCCCTGAAAGTCGGTCTTGATCTCGCGAATGCGCTGCGGCTTGCCGCCGAACGCCTTCGATCCATGCAGCAGCGCGTTGTGATTGAGCTGGATGAACGGCTCCAGCGCCACATTCAGCCGCTTGCAGTAATCCAGCACGGCATGATGGTGATACGGAATCCGCCACGGCCCCGGATTGATGTAGAGACCCTGCTCGAATTCGCAGGTCTGCTTCGCGCCGCCGAGTTCGGTGAACAAATCGCCGCCGCGCAGGGTCCAGTTGCGGCCGCCCGGCCGGCTGTTGAATTCCAGCACCTGGACCTTGTAGCCGGCCTTGCGCAATTCCAGCGCGGCGGTCATGCCGGCGAGCCCGGCGCCGAGGATGAGAACGGACGCGCCCTTCGGATCGCCGTCGAGCTTTATCGGCCCCTTGTATCCGGACTCGGATGCGAAGCCGAGCGCGGTCATCGCATGAACCATCGCGGCACTGCCGGCCACCGCGCCGATCAGCGACAACAGATCCCGCCGGCTTGGTGTGCGTGCAGATTCGCTGTGCATCGGTACGCTCGACTGGACCGCCAAGGATTGGCGGCGAGCTTAGCGCAGTTTGCGGCGTCATCCGCAATCACTTTTTGATCCTGCGCTCGCGACCGGCACTTCGTTATTCCGTCGAAGCGAAATCGTCCTCCCTGGCATTCAGCATCCCGGCCAGCGTGCGCAGACCGCTATCGAGCTGATCCATTGTCGGCGCCGCCAATGCCAGCCTGACGGCATTCGGCGCATGGCCGGGCGTCACGGCGAAGGTCGTCGACGGCGTCAATGCGATGTCGCGCCTGGCCGCGGCGGCGACGAAGGCTTGCGAGCGCCAGTGAGCCGGCAGCGTCAACCACAGATGATAGCTTTTCTCGTTGGTCTGGATCTCGAAACCGGAAAGACGATCGGCCGCCAGTTTCTGGCGGGCGCGGGCATCGAGGCGCTTCAGCCGCGTAAGCTCGGCAACGGTGCCGTCGCCCATCATCCGTTGCGCGGCCGCAAACGCAAATCCTGACGCGGTCCATCCGCCCGAACGTACCGAAGCCATCACGCTTTCGCGCAACCGCCGCGGCGGCACCACGAAGCCCAGCGACAGGCCCGGAGCGATCCTCTTGGACAGACCGTCGATGACGATGCAGGATTCCGGCGCGAGCGCTGCAAGCGGCGGCTCATTCTCGAGGAAGCCGTAGACATTGTCCTCGATGACCGGGAGGTTGAGCTTTTCGATCATGCGCAAGAGATTCGCCTTGCGCGTCGAGGTCATTGTCATGCCCAGCGGATTCTGGATCACCGGCTGAATATAGATGGCCGACAGATGAGCCTCGCGGTGCGCCTTTTGTACCGAGTTGGGCCGCACGCCAGCTTCGTCCATCGCCAGCGGTACCAGCGAAATACCCAGGCGCGCGGCGATCCCCTTGACGAAGGGGTAGGTCAAAGCCTCGACGCCGCAGCGGCCGCCGGTGGGGACGATCGTGGTGAGTGCTGCGGCGATGCTTTGCCGTCCGTTGCCGGTAAACACCAACTGATCGGGGGACGGCGACCATGCGCCCCGCGACAGATGCGCGGCCGCGACGTCTCGCAGCGCGGGCGTTCCGACGCTGGTTCCCTGCCGCAAGGCGGCCTCGAGCGCCCCGGGCTTCTCCAGACCGGCCAGACTTTTTGCGATCAGCGCCGTCTGATCCGGAAGCACCGGGTAATTGAACTCCAGATCGATCCGTACGCCGCGGGGTTCTCCAGCCGCCGCCACGCCGCGTTTGGCCTCGCCGGAGATGAACGTGCCTCTGCCGACCTCGCCGACCACAAGGCCGCGGCGCAGCAGTTCGGCGTAGACGCGGCTCGCCGTCGAGACCGCGATCTTGCGCTCGTAGGCAAAGCTGCGCTGCGGCGGCAGGCGGTCACCCGGCTTGAGCGCGCCATCGGCTATTTCCGCCGCAATGGCGTCGGCCAGCTTCAAATAGTCGAATTTCGACATTTATTGCTCCGAGAACAATGTTTCTATTGCACCGAGATTTATATCGGATCATTTTAGCGACATCAACCAGATTGCACCGGCAGGTGCGAAAATCTCGCGGTCCATGCGGCCCGGGCGCGGCTTTAAGCAAGCTGCGCCGACGGCATCGCATTGCCGCGGGGCAATAAACGGAGAACTGAAATGTCTGCGACGCTTTCAACCCTGTTCCAGCCCGCGGTGCCGGTGCGACCCGGCAGATATGTCTGGCTGCTTTTCCAGACCTGGGCGCATGACGTCGCGCACTATTTTGCCCGCCGGGCCGCGCTCAAGCGCCTTGCCGAATGCAGTGATCGCGAATTGCGCGACATCGGGCTCTTGCGCGGTCAGATCGAAGCGGCGGTCTACGGTTTCATCACGCGCCCGGACCGGGCGAGGAGTTGAGGAGGCGGCCATGGAGTTGACCGCTGCCACAATCCTGGTCGCCTTTGCAGCCGTATCGCTGATCTGCTTCATGAAGGGCGCATTCGGCGGCGGATTTTCCATCGTCGGCATTCCGCTGCTGTCGCTCGTGATGGATCCCGTGACCGCCGGCGGCCTGCTCGCGCCATTGTTCATCGCGATGGATCTGTTCGCGCTGCTCTACTGGAAGCCCTCGACGTGGTCGAAGCCCGACCTTGTGCTGCTGCTGCCGGGGCTCATCGTCGGCATCGGCGCTGGCTACCTGCTGTTCCGTTTTCTCGACCACCGCGCAATTGCAATTCTGATGGCGGTTGTCACCCTGATCTTCGCAGGCCTGTGGTTTGTCCAGGGCGGCAACGTGGCGATCCAGCCGCGCTCTGCGCCGAAGGCCGTTGCCGCGGGCTTAAGCTCCGGGATCACCACCATGGTCGCGCATTCCGGCGGACCGCCGCTTGCGATGTATCTGCTGCCGCTCGGCCTTGCCAAGGAAATCTACGCGGGAACGACCAGCCTGTTCTTCACCGTCGGCAACGCCACCAAGGCGGTGCCATGGCTGCTGCTGGTACGGCCGACCGGCAACGTCTGGACATTGATGGCGATCTGCCTGGCCGCCATTCCCGCCGGCGTATGGCTCGGCTGGCGGCTGCAGGGAAGGCTCGACCAGCGCCAGATGTACCGGATCGTCTACGCATTGCTGGTCGTGACGGCGCTGAAACTGTTGTGGGACGGCGTGTCGGGCTATCTGGCGTGAATTCACAGTTCGCAGCATGTAGGGCGGATTAGCGCAGCGTAATCCGCCGTTTGGTCCGATGTCGGCAAGATGGCGGATTACGCTGCGCTAATCCGCCCTACAATTCCTGTTTGTATCGTTCGCCCGCTCACAGTTCGGCTGCGAGCTCGGTCACCAGCTCCCGTAACCAGGTGTGGGCCGGATCGTGATCGTAGGACGTATGCCACAGCAACGATATCGTGATCTCGCCCAGCTCCACCGGAGGCGGGCTGAGGCTGAGCCCGAGTTCGGCGGCGAACCGGCGCGCCAGCCGTGCCTGCATGGTGGCGATGACGGGTGCGCGCGCCACCAAGGACGGGGCCGTGAGGAAACGCGGCGTGGTCAACGCAACGGTACGGCGCAAGCCGAGCTTGTCCAGCGCTATGTCCACAATGCCGCGCGCGCCACGCCCGGGCCGCAGGCTGGTCACCACATGAGGAAGCCGCAGATAGTCGTCGAGCGAGATCGGAGGGGTGATGCCTGTCTTCCCGGCATTGAACATGCACAGCCAGGTCTCGGTGAACAGCTTGCGCCGCTTGTGGTGGAATTGTCCCTGCAGCATCAGGTCATAGCCGATTGCGAGGTCCATTTCGTCGGCGTCGAGCTCGTCGAGCAGCCGGGACGCATCGAAATTGGTAAGCCTGAGGTGAATGCCGGGCGCGACCTCGCGCATGCGCGCCAGCAGCGCCGGCATGATCAGGACCTCCATGCTGTCCGACAGTCCGAACCTGAACGTTCGCACCGCCGTTGCCGGATCGAAGGCCTGCTCGCGCGACACCAGCGCCTCGACCTGCGCCAGCATGGTCCGCACCGGCTCGAGCAGCGTCGCCGCGCGCGGGGTGAGGCGCATGCCATCGGCGCCGCGGGTCAGAAGTTCGTCACCGAACAACTGCCGCAGCCGGGCGAGGTTGTAACTCATCGCGGACTGACCGATGCCGACGCGGCTGGCTGCGCGCGTCACGCTGCGCTCGTTAAGCAGCGCATCGAGATGAACCAGCAGATTGAGGTCGATGCGACCTAGATTGACGGTATCGATACCCATTATCGATCCAATCTGTTTGATCGATGATCTTAGCCTGACCATGTCGGAGGGCAAGGAGCAGACGGGCTAGCGGCCCGCCGCGCACCATCAAACGAGCGGGAGCGATAGATGTCCACGATCCACCTCCATCGGACAACCACCTTGACGCCCGGGCAGTACATCGCCGGTCTCACCGACTTCGGGCCCGGCCGCTCCAAACTCTTTGGCAACAGCGCCGAGGAGTATCTCAAGGTGCATCATCTGGGGCGTTTGCAGGCCGACGTTACGGAAGGCTCGGGGGGCGTCTGGGAACGCCTGCACTACGACTGGTCCGACCCCAACCGCGTCGTCCTGACGACGTCCGACTCCAATGTGTGGGGAGGCGCCTCCGGCCACACCTACACCTTCGCGCGCCGGCCCGATGGGTCGACCGATATCGACGTGGCCGTCGTGCGCGACGGCAACAACCTCAAGGGCTGGATACTCGGCTTTGTGCTCGGGACCGTCGGCAGAGGCGTCCTGGAAAGAGCCTTCGAAAATTCCGTCAGGGCGATCGAGGCACGGAATGCCGCCTCGAATTCCGGCGATCGGATCGCCGCATAACCGGAGTCAACAAATGGACCTGACTTATCTTTTTGCAGTCGTCGCGTTTCTGGGAACCAGCTTCGAACTGGCGACGGCCCTGACCGGCCGGTTTGTCCAGCCCAAGGACCGCGCGCTTCGAAAGCCGCCGACGCCATCGGCCGGATGCGCGGAGGACGTGCGGCTCGTACGGCAAGCGAACAACCCCCGATGAGGAGAACTACAATGACGAAAAGCATCGAGTCTTATCGCTACGAAGTCATGCACGGCGATGACGCCGACTTCATCGCCTATCAACACAAGTCAGGCAGCGGTGTTTGGCAGACGGTCTCCGTCTGGATGATCCCGCAGACCTAGGGCCTGAAAACCGCGCCTTCGCAAGCTCGTGATCGCCATGAACCAACCGTCATCATTCTGGGCCCGGCATGCCGCTCTCGTCTTTGCGCTGAAGACGTTCGCGGCGGCCATGCTGGCGCTCTCGATCGCGCTCTGGCTGGATATGCCGCGGCCCTATTGGGCGATGACGTCGGTCTACATCACCTCCAACCCGTTGACCGGGGCGACACGGTCGAAGGCGCTCTATCGCATGCTGGGAACGCTGATCGGCGCGGCCGGCACGATCGTGCTGGTCCCCAACCTCGTCGATGCACCCGAATTGCTCAGCCTCGCCATCGCGCTGTGGGTCGGCGTTTTCCTGTATTTTTCGCTGATCGACGGCACCCCGCGCGCTTACGTGTTCATGCTGTCCGGCTACACCGTAGCCCTGCTCGGCTTTCCCATCATCTCGGCGCCCCAATTGACGTTCGACATCGTCTCCTCCCGCGTGCAGGAAATCATGCTCGGCATCGTCTGTGCGAGCGTCGTCTCGATGCTGGTGATGCCGCAGAGCGTCACCTCTGCAATCGCAGCAAAAGCCGACGCCTGGCTCGCCGACGCACGCCGGCTTGGGTTGGATGTCCTGACCGGCGGCGGCAGCAATCAGGAGCGTGACAACACACGCATGCGCCTTGCCGCCGCTTCTGCCGAAATCGAGCAGCTCAGCACGCATCTCGACTATGAGGCGGCCACGTCCGCAAACATGGCGCGAGGCCTGCAGCGGCTGCGGCAACACATGCTGTCACTGCTTCCCCTGCTCGGATCGATCGAGGATCGCAGAAGCGCGCTCGAACGGCACGAAGAGGCCTCAGTGCAGGTTGCCGAAATCAGCACAGGAATAGCGCGATGGCTCGAAGCGGGCGGTCGCGACGGACAGCAAGCCGATACATTGCGCGCCGCACTTGATGAAATCCGCCCCGCCCTGGACGCCGATGCCGGCTGGATCGACATCACGGTCGCCGGCCTCGTTGTCCGGCTTCGCGATCTTGTGGATGTCATGCAGGATTGCCGGCGCTTGCGCGATGCGATCGCCGATGGCCGCGATCCGGGCGAGCTTGAGCTCACTTTCAAATCCGGCGCATTGACGGCCTCCGTCCCGCACCGCGATCATGGGCTTGCGCTGTGGGCCGCTGCGGCCACCGCGCTTTCGGTGCTTGCCTGCTGTGCGTTCTGGATCCTGACCGGCTGGACCGATGGCGCATCCGCCGCGCTGTTCGCCGCGCTGGCCGGAACGTTTCTCGCCGGCCTGGACGATCCCCGTCCGGCATTCCGCACCTTCGGCGTGGTGATCCTCGTCGTCATCGTGATCAGCGGAATCTACACATTCGGTGTGTTGCCGCGGGTCACGACGATCGAGATGCTGATCGCCGCACTGGCGCCGGCCTTCCTGCTGTTCGGCTGGATGACGGCGCGGCCCGCGACCGCCCTTGCCGGCTCCTGGTTCGCCATCTTCACATCCGCGCAGCTGGCGCTGCAGTCGTCCTACGATGGCAGCTTCCCTTCCTTCGCCAACGCCAGCGTCGCGCTGTTCGTCGGCGTTGCGCTTACGGCCGTGACATGCGGCATCGTTCGCTTCCTCGGAACCGGCTGGATCGCAAGCCGGTTGCTGCGAAGCAACTGGAAAACGCTGGCCGCGGTCGCCGAACGCAGCTCTGCCGCGGATCGCGTCGCGATCGCCAGCCTGATGCAGCATCGCCTGGCCCTGCTGGCCGCGCGCATCGCCGTGGTTCCCGCCGAGGCCGCGCGCGACGCCGCCAATCTGCGCCAGCTGCGAACGGCGCTGAGCATCATCCATCTCCGGCAGGCGCGCCTGTCACGCCGTGCAATGGCGGCGATCGATGGATTGCTCACGCGTCTTGCTGACGCTTTCGGCGCCCACACGGCCGGCCGGCTTCCGGACGATCTGGCCGGACGGCTCGACGCTACCATCGCATCGACGTTGCGCGAACCGGCGTACGAGGACCGCGATGAGGCGCTGATCGGCCTAGCCGGGATTCGCGCCGGGCTGTTCCCGGACGCCCCGCCATATCAGCCGCGCCAGCACGAGCAAGGGAGGATGGCCGCATGAAATACCAACTCGATCTGTTTGGCGTGATCGTTCCGAGTCTGCTGCTTTGGGCCGTTGTCGCCTACGCGCTCGCGCGCGCCGCGAGCAAGCTGATCGCGCGGGCCGGCCTTTACCGCCACGTCTGGCACGCCGCGCTGTTCGATTTCGCACTCTACGTCTGCCTGTTTGCCAGCCTGGTCTTCGTTTCCAAGGAGGTTCTGTCATGAAAGCCGTTCTGAATTCGCTACGCCGCTTCGCACTGACCGGTCTTGTGGTTCTGGCCGCGCTTTGGGCCGGGTACAGACTGTGGGATTACTACATGAACGAGCCATGGACGCGGGACGGCCACATCAGGGCCGACGTGGTTCCGATTGCTCCGGACATTTCGGGCTTCGTCACCGAGGTGCTCGTCAAGGACAACCAGCAGGTCCAGCGCGGCGACGTGCTGTTCCGGATCGATCGGGCGCGCTATGACATCGCGCTCAAGCAGGCCGAGGCGGTGCTGCTCGGCAAACGCGCAAAGCTCGAGGAGGCCGATGCCGACCTGAAGCGCTACAGCGCGCTGACGCCCGGCCTCGTGGTCTCCACGCAGAGGATGGACCAGGTCACAGCCACCCAGGGCTCTGCCCAGGCCGCCTATAACCAGGCCGTCGCGGATCTTGGCCTTGCCAAACTCAACCTCGAGCGCAGCGAAGTGCGCGCCGCCGTGGGTGGCGTCGTCACCAACATGGAGCTGCGTCCAGGGACCTATCTCACGCCGGGCAAGGGGGTGATGGCGCTGCTCGATTCGGACACGCTGCATGTCCAGGGCTATTTCGAGGAGACCAAGCTGCCGCGTATTCACCTCGGCGATGCCGTCAACGTGCGGCTCTTGGGCAGCGACCACACCTTGCGCGGACGCGTGGAAAGCATCGCAGCCGGCATCGAAGATCGCGATCGCAGCGCCGGCGCCACCCTGCTCGCCAACGTCAATCCGACCTTCAACTGGGTACGGCTGGCGCAACGCGTTCCGGTCCGGATCGCGCTCGACCGCTCGGAGCGGAACGATCTCGTTGCCGGAGCCACCGCGACTGTGGAGGTAGTGGGATCGGCGTTGCAGTCGCACATGGCACGTAGGGCGGATTAGCGAAGCGTAATCCGCCATTGCCGTGTTGCCAGATGGCGGATTACGCTTCGCTAATTGTGAACTTCCAGGAGGTTGTCCATTCGGCCTGAACCGGGAACGCTGACGTTGCCAAACCCCAGCGATTCGCGGAGGACCGAATGGACACCCATAAGAATGCCCGCCTGACCCCAAAAGGTCGAGAGGAGATGGTACGTGCGGTTGTGGACGGCGGGCTTAACGGAGCCGCAGCTGCGCGGAAGTACAACAGCACTGCCAAGACCGTTGCCAAATGGGTCGAGCGCTTCCGCGCGGACGGCGTGGATGGTTTGCGTGATCGATCCTCAAAACCTCTTTCATCGCCAAGCCAAATCCCTCTATCCACGGCCGATGCGGTTGAGAGCTTGCGCCGTCAGCGCTGCACCCAGGAACAAATCGCGCTTCAGCTCGCAATTTCCAAAGCCAGCGTTTCGCGTATTCTCAATCGACGAGGTCTCAGCCTGCTCTCGGCGCTGGAGCCGCAGCCGCCCCGTCCTCGCTATGAGCGTGCCTCGCCCGGCGAGATCATCCACATCGACATCAAAAAACTCGGCCGTTTCAATCGAACCGGCCATCGCATTACCCGCGATGTCGTCGGCCACAGCGCTACCGGACGTCCCGGATGGGAGTTCGTCCATGTGGCGATCGACGACCATTCCCGCCTTGCCACGGCCCAGGTCTTGCCCGACGAGAGGAAGGAGAGCGCGGTCGCCTTCCTGCAAGCCGCCGTCGCCTACTATCGAAGCCTGGGCATCACCGTCAGCCGTATCATGACCGACAATGGCTCATGTTATCGCTCGAAAGCATTCCTCCGGGCCTGTGCACGGCTCAACATCAAGCAGATCAGGACCCGTCCCTATACGCCGCAGACCAATGGAAAGGCTGAGCGCTTCATCCAAACCGCGCTGCGAGAGTGGGCCTACGCAAGAGCCTACAACACCTCCGATGAGCGACACCGCGACCTGGACCTATGGCTGCACCGCTACAACTGGCACAGACCCCATGCTAGCCTCGGTAAGCAAACCCCCGTCAGCAGACTCGGTTTGACCAGGAACAACGTCTTGCAGCTTCACAGCTAATCCGCCCTACCGACTGAGGTCGGGCCGCGCACACTTTCACTTCTTGACCTTGCTGGCATCCATCTTGATCGATGGATCGAGCAGTTTTGTTGAAAACGCGCTCTCCACCGCGAACGGTTTTTCCATGCCGAGATAGGTCTGCACCAGCTCGTAGTCCTTCTGCATCCGGCCCGGATCGATCCAGCCCAACGCCTTGCTGGTCGTAAAATCGTCGGTCATCAGGAACTTGATGCGCTCCCACTGCCGCTCCTGATTTTCCTTGTCCAGCCCCGAGGCCTGATCGAGCAGCGCCTTCAAGCAAGGTGCTACATCGGCGACGCAGGCCGCGAACGCCTTCTGGCTGATGCGGACGAAATCCTCCGCCAGTTTTGGATTCTTCGCCAGATAGGCGCCGTTGACGATCAGCGAATTGCCATACGGATTGAGGCCGATGTCCTTCCAGTTCACAAAGCCGAGATCGGCTCCGAACTCGATCACCTTCAGGTCGTGCTCGTTGTAGAAATCGCTGATGATATCGACGGTGTGGCTCTTCAGCGCCGCGATCTTGGCGGTCGGCCCGACATTGACGAAGGTCACCGCATCCGGTGCGATGCCCGCCGCTTTGGCAAAGGCCGGCCACATCACCCGCGAGGCGTCGCCGGGCGGATTGCCGATCTTGTGGCCGGGAAAGGTTTTGGCGCCGTCGACGCCATAGCTCTTCAGCCAGTAGAACGTCTGCCCGGTGTTGGCGTAGATGCTCATCAGCGCCACCACGTCGGCGCCCTTGCTGCGCGCCACCAGCATGGTCGCGAGATCGGCGATGCCGAACGGCGAGCCGCCGGAGCCGACCTTCAGCGAGGAGACGCCGGAGCCCTTGCCGACCTCGATGGTGAGGTCGATGCCGGCCTTCTCGTACCAGCCTTGCGCCTTGGCGTAATAGAACGGCGAGTGATCCGCCGTCGGCGCCCAGTTCAACATCAGATTGACGGATTCGCCGGCGTGGGCGGGAAGCGCCGGCACCAGCACGGCGAGCGCCAATCCCGCAACCCTCAAAACCTTCATCGCAGCTCTCCTCGTTCGCGGCCAGCGCAACGCTTGTCGTCAAGCGCCGGCCCGTTTACCAATGCAACAAGGGACAGCCAGATTGTCAACCGCTCGGCAGAATTGGCCCAGGGAAACCGCAGTGCCCGGTGACGGAATGCGCTCAGCCAGAACTTTTGCGATCATCCTGATCGTGCATCTTGCCGTGATCGTGCTGTGGCAGGTTCTGGTCGACGCCTTCGCGGTGCCGAAATTCATCCTGCCCTCGCCGCTGGCGACACTCGCCACGCTGACATCGGCGAAATACGCCTGGCTGTCCAACCTCGCCGTTACCGCCGCGGAAATCCTCGGCGGTTTTGCCCTGGGCGCCTTCGTCGGCATCACGCTGGCGGTGCTGTTCTGCTGGTCGCCGCTGGTCAGCCTGCTGTTGCTGCCGCTGTTCGTCACCCTGAACATGATCCCGAAGGTGGCGCTCGGCCCGCTGTTCATTGTCTGGTTTTCCTACGGTATCTTTCCGAACATCCTGATCGCGTTCTCGATCTGCTTTTTCCCGATCCTGCTGACCACGGCGCGGGGCCTCAGCGAGGTCGAACCCGACCTGCTTGACCTCGTCAAATCGCTGCGCGGGTCGCGCTGGACCCTGTTCCGCAAGATCCAGCTCCCCGGCGCGCTGCCTTACGTGTTTTCCGGGATGAAGGTCGGCGCCATTCTCGCGGTGGCCGGCGCCATCGTCGGGGAATTCATCGCCTCCGAGCGCGGGCTCGGCTATTTGATGATCCAGGTGCAGTCCTCGCTCGACACGCCGGCCATGGTGATGGCGGTGGTGCTGCTGACGCTGCTCGGGGTCGCGCTATACGGAATGGTGCTTGGCCTCGAACGGCTGTTCGTGGTCAGGGACGTGCGGCTTCAACAATAACCAGGACACGACATGCTGCTGACGCGCGACACCCTGCCGGACACGATTGCCGATATCGCAGCGCTTGACGATCTGCTGTGCCGGCCGAGCCAGGCGCTGATCGACGACCTCAGCAAGGTCGAGGGCGACATCATGATCCTCGGCGTCGCCGGCAAAATGGGGCCGACGCTGGCGGGGCTGGCAAAGGCCGCCCTTCCCGATCGCCGCATCATCGGCGTCGCGCGCTTCAGCGATCCCGGCGTGAAAGACTGGTTGCAGGCCCGCGGTATCGAAACCATCAACTGCGACCTGCTCGACCAAACCGCGCTTGGCGGCTTGCCGAAAGCGCCGAACATCGTGTTCATGGCCGGCCGCAAATTCGGCGCCGAGGGCGACCTGTCGCTGACCTGGGCGATGAATGCCCATGTTCCGGCGCTGGTGGCGCAGACGTTTCCGCACTCGCGCATCGTCGCTTTCTCGACCGGCTGCGTCTATCCGTTCGTGCCGGTAGACGGCAAAGGCGCCAGCGAGGATTTGCCGCCCAATCCGCCCGGCGAATACGCGCAATCCTGCGTCGGCCGCGAGCGCATGTTCGAATATTTTTCTAAGAAATATTCGACGCCCGGCCGGCTGTTCCGGCTGAACTACGCCATCGATATGCGCTATGGCGTGCTGCACGACATCGCGAGCAGGATTGCGCAGGGCACGCCGATCGACGTCAGCCTCGGCAATATCAATTTCATCTGGCAGGGCGATGCCGCGGCGCAGGCGCTGCGTTGCCTCAGGCATTGCGAGGTGCCGGCCTCGCCGATCAATGTCAGCGGCCATGAGATTTTGGCAGTGCGCGACCTCGCGGCGAAGCTCGGTGCGCGGCTCAAGCGCGATCCCGTTCTCGTCGGCACCGAGCAGCCGACGGCGTGGCTGACCGATACTTCGCTGGCGACAAAACTGTTCGGCTTGCCGATCGTCGATACCGGACGGCTGATCGCCTGGACCGCGGACTGGGTGGCGCGGTCGATGCCAAGCCTCGGCAAGCCGACCAAATACGAGGTACGCGATGGGCGGTACTGACCACATCGCCATCGAAACGCTCAGCGTGGATGATGCGCGCGCCGGATTGGCGCTGTCCGAAGAAGCGCACTGGAATCAGAACGAGGCGGACTGGCGGTTCTTTCTGACAGAAGGAACGGTGTTCGGCATTCGCGACGGCGACAACCGCTTGATCGCCACCGCGGCGCTGCTGCCCTACACGCGCGATAATGCCTGGATCAGCATGGTGCTGGTCACACAAAACCGGCGGCGCCGCGGCCTTGCGACAAAACTGCTCGATGCCTGCCTCAATGCCGCAGCGAAACAGGGGCTCACCACGTGGCTGGATGCCACGCCGGCAGGCGCCACGGTGTACGGTCCGCTCGGATTTAAGCCGACGCTGGAATTGCGGCGGCTGCGTCTTGAAGGCTCGGTATCGGCGGCCCCAACCAGGCTCGCTGCGAATGGCAGTCTTGATGAGTTGATTGCGCGCGACCGCGGCGCGATGGGTTTTGATCGCAGCGATTTCCTAGGCGAACTGGCTGGACGTCCCAGCTCGCGGCTCATTTCGTATGGCAGCGCAGTCGCCTTGATCCGCGACGGCCGCACGGCGCGGCAAATCGGGCCGCTGTTCGCTGATGACACAGGCTCGGCCGCGGCGTTAGTTGAGAAAATCGTGCAATCCGAGACCGGCCCGATCCTGATCGACGTGGTCAGTGACCATCACGCTTTTCTTGAGAATCTGACCAGCTCCGGCTGGAGCATCGAGCGGCCGTTTCAGCGCATGCGGTTCGGCCGCGCGGCGCCTCAAACCGGGGAGCTGCCGTTCGCCGTCGCCGGGCCGGAATATGGATAGGGCACGCCATGCATCATAGCGAGATGAACCCCGAGGTGCGGCGGCTGATCGCCGAGGGTACGGTGATCCCGGCGCATCCGCTGGCGCTCGACGCCGGCCGCGCGCTCGACACCACGCACCAGCGCGCGCTGACGCGCTATTACATCGACGCCGGCGCCGGCGGGCTCGCGGTCGGCGTCCACACCACGCAATTCGCGATCCGCGACGTCGGCCTTTACCGGCCCGTACTTGAACTTGCCGCCGAGACCGCGGCGTCATGGACCGGGCGACCGCTGGCGCTGGTGGCCGGGCTGGTTGGACCGACGAGCCAGGCCATCACGGAGGCGAAGATCGCGCGCGGCATCGGTTATCACGCCGGACTGCTCAGCCTCGCCGCGATGAAATCCGCCTCCGAGGACGAGATCGTCGCGCATTGCGAGGCGGTGGCGCGCGAAATTCCGCTGGTCGGTTTTTATCTGCAGCCGGCGGTCGGCGGCGTGATCCTGAGCGCGGATTTCTGGCGGCGTTTTGCGGCACTCGACAATGTCATCGCCATCAAGATCGCGCCGTTCAACCGCTATCGCACCCTCGACGTGCTGCGCGGCGTCGCCTCGGCCGGTGCGCTGGACCGCATCACGCTCTATACCGGCAATGACGATCATA
The DNA here is from genome assembly GCA_963710045.1 of uncultured Alphaproteobacteria bacterium. GTDB lineage: Bacteria > Pseudomonadota > Alphaproteobacteria > Rhizobiales > Xanthobacteraceae > Bradyrhizobium. The sequence continues at coordinate 50,165 of CAVPZO010000007.1, forward strand.
TCCTGCTCGACCTCACGCTGCCGTTCGATCTGCGCGACAAGGGCATCACCACGCGCGCGCATATTCGCGGCGGGCTGCTCGGCCACTGGTCGGTGTGGACTGCGACCGCGATAAAGCAATTCGAAATGTGCCGCGCCGCGCGCGGCAGGGACAGCCTGCCGGCCGATCTCTTGGCGCTCGATACGCGCGTCACCGACTGCAACAGCGCCTTGTTCGACGTCGCCAATGATTTTCATGGCTGCATCGCCGGCTGCCACGAAATCCTGCGGCGGCAGGGCCTGATGCAAGGCATCTGGTGCCTCGATCCGGCCGAGGGTCTCAGCCCCGGCCAGATGCAGGAAATCGACCGCGTCTGCCGCGAACACGCCGACCTTGCCGACGATGCCTTCGTCGCCGCCAATTTGCAGAAATGGCTGGCATGACGGCGGAGGAACCCTTCATCCGCCTGCGCGGCGTCCGCAAGGTATATCGCGCGCAAGGCCAGGAATTTTTGGCGGTGTCCGACGTCACCATGGATGTAAGGGAAGGTGAATTAATCTCGCTGGTCGGCCCATCCGGCTGCGGCAAGACCACGGTGTTGAAGATTCTCGCCGGACTCCACACCGCCGACGGCGGCACCATCCAGATCGGCAATGCGCGCACCCCCTTCGATCCCGCGCGCGACATCGGCATGGTGTTCCAGCAGGCGCTGCTGTTGAAATGGCGCACCATCCTCGACAATGTGCTATTGCCCGCGGAGATCGTCGGCCTGCCGATCAAGGCGGCACGGGCGCGGGCGCGCGACCTTCTCAATCTGGTTGGCCTGGCCGGCTATGAAGACAAATATCCGCAGCAGCTCTCCGGCGGCATGCAGCAGCGCACCGCGATCGCCCGCGCCTTCATCCACGACCCGAAGCTGATCCTGATGGACGAGCCGTTCGGCGCGCTGGACGCGCTGACCCGGGAGCAGATGAATCTCGAAATGCTGCGGATATGGCGCGAAAGCGGCAAGACCATCATCTTCGTCACGCACTCGATCCAGGAGGCGGTATTCCTCGGCTCGCATTGCGCGGTGCTCACGGCGGGTCCGGCGCGGATGGCCGAATATTTTCCGATTGAGCTGCCGTATCCGCGCGCGCTGCCGATCAAGACCACCGACGCATTCGGCGCCTATGCAAGGCGGATCTATGCGAGTCTTGGGCTTGGGGCGGGCACCTGAGGCGTGACGGTCTGTCGTCGCGTACCGCGTCGGCATGCCTCGCTGGACCGCGCGTTCAGGTTGTGAAATGTTGATGATCCTGAATGACGGGAGCCCGGCATGAGCGACACCGTGATCGTGAAAGCGAAGATTCATCCCGCAATCGGCGTCGCGCGCGTCGGCAATTCCGAAACCGGGTACTTCATCGGCCCGGAAGTCATCAACCCGCCGCCGGCGACAGCGAAGCAACGGCGCGACGACGACGGCGCCCTTATGCGGCAAGCCGCGCTGTTCCGTATCTACGGCTACAACCAGGCCGGCGAGGTGGTGGGCGAACTGACCGCCGACACCGCCGCGATCGAATGGCAGGTCGAACTCGCAAACCTGAAGGCCGCCTGGTATCAATTCCAGATCGCGCTCGATATCCCGGAAGCCGCGACCGCGAAGCCCTCGCTTCTGCGCAACAAGAACGAGCCCGACCGTACAAAACTGGCGATCCTCGGCGGAAAGCACGCCATCTCCGGACGCAACGCGCCGCCGGCGGCAACACCGGTCGTGTTCATGGGAAAGTTCTTCGACCAGCCGGTATATCTCGGCGAGTTGCAGACCGATGAGGCCGGCCGCCTTCGCGTGCTGGGTGGACGCGGCAAGACCGGCAGCGTGCCTGGCGCCCCGTTGACTACCTTCGCCAACAATAACGGCTGGCATGACGATACGGCCGACGGGCCGGTGACCGCGACGGTCTCCATCGGCGGCCGTTCAGTACTTGTCGATCCGGCCTGGGTCGTCGTGGGACCGCCGAATTATGCACCCGACCTCAAATCCACCTGTACCCTGCACGACGTCCTTGTCGATGTCTTCACGGCTACCGGCGCAATCGCCCCGCCGGCGGATGTATCGTTCACAAACGACGTCCTCCCGATCTTTCAACGGCTGGCCGCCCTGCAATGGGTCAATGCGGGCTATGCGGCCGCCTTCGGCTATGGCGGGTGGATCGATCTGCTCACTCCGGCGATGATCGCGAAGCTTGCCGACAGCGGTGAAGCAAACCTCGCGCTGCGTTCGCAGATCGCGAATTCGTTCCGCGACTACGACAAGGACGGCTGGTCGCCCGATCCGTGGCCCTGGATCTACGGCGACGCGATGGACATACGGCCCTTCGCGCAAACGCCGCGGCAGAACAGCAGGCTGGCCAATAACCAGTTGCTCTGCCTGAAGCGATGGGCCACGGGAGATTTCGTGCCGGATTATCCGCCGGCCCGGGCGCCGGCGGGCAAGATCGAAGACGTGCCGCTCGCCGAACAGCCCGCAATGCTCGATCGCGCCGCGCTCGAATTCTGCCTGGCCGATGTTTTCCATCCTGGTTGCGAGATCACCTGGCCGGTCCGGCATGCCACGATGTACATGGCGCCGTTCCGCATCCGTCATCGCCAGAATAAACCGATCCCGCCCGTCGGCGACGTGCTCACTCCTGCCGCAGCGCGGGCGGTCGACGGCCCGCTGTTCGGTCAGTTGGCGGGATGGCTGACGCGCTGGATGGCGGTGCCGTGGCACACCGATGCCGCAAGCTGCCGGTCGCAGGGCGACTACGATCCGGCCTACGATCCTTATGTCCCGACCTTCTGGCCCGCGCGGGTGCCGAACCAGGTCGTGTCGGAGGCCGCTTACAAGATTATCGCCGACACGAACAGCAAGCCTCCCGAGCGGGTCGCCGCCTTCAAAGCCCGCGCCGACTGGTTCCTGCAAACGCTCGAAAAGCTGGACCAGTTGCACGGGATGGTCGAACGTTACGGCAGTATGGGTCTGGTCATCCGGCGCGACGGCGTCAAGGGCGATCCGGAAATCCCCGAGCACATCTATGTCAGCGACGGCCACAAGCCCGCGGCGCCGCTGGTGAGCGTGACCGCGATGGTTGCCGGCGCGGCGCCGCGTGCGCGCCAGCCGGGCGAGTTCGTCGAGCGTCTTGGGCTATTTCCCCCCGACCCGCCGGCCTGAGGCGAGGTTGAACTGAGCATACCCGCTACTGCCGACGTGTTGATCGTCGGTGCCGGCCCTGCCGGCGCCGCAGCGGCCTGCGTCCTCGCTGCCCGCCATTCCGTCGTGCTGGTCGAGCGCCATGCCACGCCGCCGTTCCGGATCGGCGAGAGCCTGATCGGTGCGGCGCGCCCGCTGCTGCGCGACCTCGGCGTGCTCGAGCAATTCGAAGCCGCGGGACATCGGCCGGGCCTGGGCCAGGCCTCAGTGTGGGGTTCCGACGAACTCGTCCGGCGCGATTCGTTCCTCGATCCGCGCGGCCCCGGATGGCGTATCGAACGCGCGGGGTTCGAAACCATGCTGAGAGATACCGCGGCGAGCCGCGGAGCAAGCGTGATCGCACCGGGCGAGATATTTGATCTCCGGCGCGAAAATGACGCCGGGCAAGGCTGGAACGCGCTGATCGGCTCGGCCGGGCGGACGTGGCCGCTACATGCGCGTTTCCTGATCGACGCGAGCGGCCGCGCCGCGCGGTTCGCTCGCGCCGCAGCGCAAGCGCAGATCGCCGCGCACGACCGGCTGATCTGCCGCTTCGTCCATTTGGCGCCACGGCCCGCACGCGGCGACCTCGACGGTTTTTCGCTGGTGGAGGCCATCCCGGACGGCTGGTGGTACAGCGCGCGGCTGCCGGACGGCAGCACCGTGATTGCCTTTCATGCCGATGCCGATCTGCCGGCGGCGCGGCTTTCGCTCAAGCCGGAAGGATTTTTTGATCTTCTGACAAGGACGCGTTGGACGGCTGCCGCCGCCCGGACCCTGGTGAGGCCAGCGCGGTCTGGCGCGGTTCGGCGCGCGGACAATGGCTCGAAAATCCCTGCGGCGGCGACTGGTGCGTGGTCGGCGACGCCGCAATCGCATTCGATCCGCTGTCATCGCAGGGCCTTTTCAACGCGTTGTACACCGGATTTCGAGGGGCGGAGGCCGTTGCCGCGGGACTGTCGGGCGACGCCGCCCTGCTGACCGCATACCGCGACCGGCTTGTCAGGATTCGCAATGCGTATTTGCGCAATCTCAGCCAGTATTATGCGCTGGAAACGCGCTTTTCGGACCATCCGTTCTGGGCTCGAAGACGGCCAGTGGAAAATTGACCGAGCGACGGTCTCGCTGGACAAATTTCCGCGCAACGAGGATTTTCGCCCGCAAGCAATTTCGGCTAGAATTCCGGGTCAACAGGAAGCGTTGCCATGTACGATCCCCCCGGCGTCAAGACATCGCCCGACTATCCCGTTCCCGAACAGATGAAGGCCTGGGTGCTCGGCGATCCGGATCAGCTTCATCTGCGCGACAAGCCGGTGCCGGTGCCGAAGCGTGCCGAAGTCCTGGTCCGCATCGACGCCGTCGCCATCTGCGCCACCGACCTCGAGATCATCCACTCAGGATCGCCGGCGAAAATATCAGGCGGCCTGCCCTTCAACAAGAATTTCACGCCCGGCCACGAATATATGGGGACCATTGTCGCGCTCGGACCCGGCGTCGACGAGTTCGAGATCGGCGAGCGCATCAGCGTGGAAATCCATGCCGGCTGCGGCCAGTGCAAACGATGCCGGCAGGGTATGTACACCTCGTGCCTGAACTACGGCGAACCCGGCAAGGGCCATCGCGCCAACGGTTTCACCACCGACGGCGGGTTCGCCGAATACGCGATCAATCATATCAACACGCTGGCGCGGGTGCCCGACAGCATGAGCGATGCCGAAGCGACGCTGGTCGTGACCGCGGGGACGTCGATGTACGGATTGACCGAACTGGGCGGGCTGGTCGCCGGCGAAAGCGTTGTGGTGATCGGCCCCGGCCCGATCGGCCTGCTCGCGGTGGCCGTCGCAAAGGCGCTGGGGGCCAGTCCCGTGATCCTGACGGGCACGCGCGATGCACGGCTTGCGATCGGAAAGGAGCTCGGAGCGGACCGCGTCATCAATGTCGCACGCGAGAACGCGGTCGAGATCGTAAAACAGCTTACCGGCGGGATCGGCGCGGATTATGTGATCGAATGCGCCGGCACCGAGAGCACGGTCAACGAGGCCATTCACATGACCAATCGCGGCGGAAAGATCTGCCTGGCCGCCTTTCCGCACGACCCGGTGACGATGGATCTGGCGCATCTGGTGAAAAACAACATCTATGTCTACGGCATCCGCGGCGAAGGCCGCAGCGCCACGCGGCGCGCGATGGCGCTGATGACGGAAAAGCGGTTCGATGCTGCGAAAATCCATACCCATACCTTTGCGCTGGCCGACCTGCCGACCGCGCTGCGCTACGCTCGCGACCGGGTGGACGACGCCATCAAGGTGGTCGTCACCACGCGCGACGCTGCGGCGCTGAGCAGTGCGGCGGAGTAGGCCTTACCTCTCCCCGCTTGCGGGGAGGTGAAAATCACTGCGATTGCCGCACGGTTTTCGCCTCGCCAGTAACAGCCCTTTAAGCAAGTTCTGTTTTGATTCGCGGCACGCTTGAACCGCCGTGAATGATCCGTCACGCGTCATTCACGACCGGCATGTGAGCGCCCCATCCCGCAAAACGCTCCAGGCCCGGCTCATGACGAACGCCTCGCATAATCCCAATCGCAGCCTCGTTCATATCTTCTGCCTGTCGCTGGGCGGCCTGCTGGTGCTCTACTCCGCGATCGCGGTTTACGATCTTGCTACGCGCGAGAGTCTCAATGCGGCGGAATTCTCCATCGGCGCGGTCCGGATCGCGCTCGGATTGCTGGCGCTGGGTGTCCTGTTGCGCTGGAGCCAATTCGCCGAGCCGCTGCAACGCCGGGTCGGGCTGATGGGTGCAGCGTTCGAAGCCGACTATGCCAATCTGGATACCAGGACCAAGATCAGGTTGATCGTTCTGGTCACGATGCTCAGCCTGTTGCTGGAGCTCGTGCTGATCCGCTGGCTCGCATCGGTATTCCCGGTCTATTCCTTCTACAAGAATTTCACCATGCTGGCCTGCTTCCTAGGCCTGGGTGCGGGTTACGCGGTCGCGCAACGGCAGCCCTGTGCGCCTGCGCTGGTGTTGCCGATGCTGGCACTTTTCATCGGCGTCATCACGCTGCTGCGCTACGATACCGGCGTCATGTACCTGATATTTTCGGTCGGCTGGCTCAGCACGTTCGACCTGCCAGTCTACTTCCTGCTCGGGGCGAGCTTCATCATCTGCGCCTGCATCTGCTATCCGGTCGGCCAGCTCTGCGGAAAATTGCTGCACAGCTCGAATTCGTTGAACGCCTACGGCCTCAATCTGGTGGGCAGCATCCTCGGTGTCATCGCGCTGTTCGTGATGAGCCTGTACTGGCTGCCGCCGGTGATCTGGTTCGCCGTGACCGGCGGCATCATGCTGCTGTTCGTGCTGTCGCGCGACGACTTTCTTCCCCTTGGGATCGCAAGCTTTTGCGTCCTGCTCGCCATCCTGGCCTGGCCGGTGCAGCCCGAGACGCAGCGGATCTATTCGCCGTACCAGTTGCTGGAGCGCGCCGCCAAACCTGACGGGCTGATGCAGATCCTGTCGGGCGGCAGCTACTATCAGAAGGTCTACAATTTCGCCGACGACAAGCGCGGAGCTGAGTCCGCAGAGGATCGCTATGTCCGGGCCTATTACGAGTTTCCGTACAATTTCAAGAAGGCGCCGGGCCGCGTCGCCATTGTCGGTTCGGGCAGCGGCAACGACGTGGCGACGGCGCTGCGGATGGGCGCTACCCACGTCGACGCCATCGAAATCGATCCGGCCATTGCGTTTCTCGGCAGCAAATATCATCCCGAGCGCCCCTATGACGACCCCCGCGTCACGCTGTCGATCAACGATGCGCGCAACTTCTTCCGCACCGCCGACCAGAAATACGACCTGATCGTCTACGGCGTTCTCGATTCACATACTGCGCTAAGCCATGCGTCCAATCTCCGCGTCGACTCCTATGTCTATACCCGTGAAGGAATCGCCGAGGCGTTCCGGCTGCTCAAGCCGGACGGCGTGCTGTCGATCTCGTTCACGCTGGTCAACGATGCGCTGGGGTTCAAGCTGTCGAAAATTCTCCGGGATCTGCCGGGGGCCGGCAAGCCGCTGGCGGTGCGCGTCGGCTACGACAATGAGCGAACCACCGCGTTCATCGCCAAGCGAGGCCAGGGCGCGGCCATGCCGGATGCGAACGCCTTCGCGTCGACCGGCTTTACCAATGTCTCCGATCATTTCGCGCAACCCTATCCGGAGTCCGCCGTTCCGACCGACGACTGGCCGTTCTTCTACATGGTCGAGCGCGCCTATCCGTTCACCTACATGATCGCGCTGGGGATGATCCTGCTGCTCAGCTATTTCTTCGTGCGCAGGACCATCGGCTTTTCCGATTCCGTTGACCGCAGCTACCTGCCGTTCTTCTTTCTCGGCTCCGGCTTCATGCTGGTGGAGACCAAGGCGATCACCGAGCTCGGCCTGCATCTCGGCGGAACCTGGGTCGTGATCGCGGCAGCGATCATGCTGGTGCTGATCATGGCGTATCTCGCCAACCTGATCGTGACGCGGACGTCGTTCAAACTGGCGGGGCCCGCCTACGCCGGATTGTTCTTAAGCCTGCTGTTCGGCTACGGCTTTGCGGTCAGTCACGGCCAATGGATGTTCGGCCCGCCCTTGATGCAACTGGCGCTGGCTTGCGTCGTGCTGACCGTTCCGCTGTTCTTTGCCGGGATCATCTTCTCCAGCCTGATCGGCGAGGCCCGGATCAACATCTCCACCGCGTTCGCCTACAATCTGATGGGCGCGCTGTTCGGCGGCGTGATGGAATACAATTCGATGTATTTCGGATTTGCGTTCCTGTATCTGCTGGCGCTGGGGTTCTATGTTCTGGCATGGGCGTTTTCGCCGAAATCCACGTCACTCGTTCGGACCGGGCCATTGATCAGCAGCGCTGCGGAGTAAACCCGCTCCCGGCAGCTCTCAATCCGCGGTCCAGCCGCCGTCCACCACCAGCGACGACCCGGTCATCAATGCGGACGCGTCGCTGGCCAGAAACACCACGGCGCCCATCAGGTCCTCGACGGTACCGAGGCGGCCGAGTTTTATCTTGGACAGCACGCTGTCGCGGAACGCGGCGTTCTCGAAAAACGGTTTTGTCAGCGGCGTCTCGATGAAGGTGGGCGCGAGCGTGTTGACGCGGATGCCATGCGGCGCGAGATCGATCGCCATGGCCCTGGAAAACCCCTCCATCGCCCATTTCGACGCGCAATACAGCGAACGGTTGGCGCCGCCGACATGGCCCATCTGCGACGACATGTTGATGATCGAGCCCTTGACCTCCGCGGCGATCATGCGGCGCGCCACGGCCTGCGCGGCGAAGAACGCCGCCCGCACGTTCAGGCCCATCACATGGTCGAAATCATCGACCGGCACGGCGGTGAACGGGTTGGGCCGGTTGGTGCCGGCATTGTTGACGAAGATGTTGTAGGGCTCGGCTGCCGCGATCACATCGGCAAAGGCCGAAAGGTCGGTGACATCGAGCGTCAGCCAGTCCGCGTCACAGCCTGCGGCGCGGAGTGCTGTGGCGCCCTGCTCGATTTCGCTTGTGGTGCGGGCGCACAGCGTGACATGGGCGCCGGCCTCAGCCAGAGCCGCGGCGGCCGCAGCACCAATGCCCCGCCCGGCTCCGGTCACCAGCGCACGGCGGCCGTCCAGACGGAACGACGGCGTCTTTGGAAGTCGCGGGCGCGGTCATTCCGCCGCACTTGCATAAGGAATGTTGCGGCCGCCATAGCGGCGAACGCGAATATTGGCCTGCTCGGCATGTCCGGCAAATCCTTCCAGCATGCACAGCCGCGAGCAGTATTCGCCGATCATGGTGGAAGCCTCGTCGGTCAGCACCCGCTGATAGGTGACGGTTTTGAGGAATTTGCCGACCCAGAGGCCGCCGGTATAGCGCGCGGCCTTCATGGTCGGCAGCGTGTGATTGGTGCCGATCACCTTGTCGCCATAGGCCACATTGGTCCGCGGCCCGAGGAACAGCGCGCCGTAATTCGTCATCTTGTTCAAGAATTGATCCGGATCGCGCGTCATCACCTGCACATGCTCCGACGCGATCCGGTCGGCCTCCCGCACCATCTCGTCTTCATCGTCGCAGACGATCACCTCGCCGTAGTCTTCCCATGCCTTGGCCGCGATCGCCGCGGTGGGAAGGATTTTCAGCAGCCGCTCGATTTCCGCCATGGTGTCGCGCGCGAGCCGCTCCGAATTGGTAAGCAGGATCGCCGGCGAGTTCGGCCCGTGTTCGGCCTGCCCCAAGAGATCGGTGGCGCACATCTCGCCGTCGACCGATTCATCGGCGATGATCAGCGTTTCGGTGGGGCCTGCGAACAGGTCGATGCCGACGCGGCCGAACAGCTGCCGTTTTGCTTCGGCCACGAAGGCGTTGCCGGGCCCGACCAGCATATCGACCTTCTCGAAGCTCTCGGTGCCCAGCGCCATGGCGCCGACCGCCTGGATGCCGCCGAGACAATAGATCACGTCGGCGCCCGCCAGATGCTGCGCCGCCACGATCGCCGGCGCCGGCTTGCCGTGATAGGGCGGCGCGCAGGTCACGATGCGGTTGACGCCGGCAACCTTGGCGGTAATGACCGACATATGCGCGGAGGCAAGCAGCGGGTATTTCCCGCCCGGCACATAGCAGCCGACCGAATTGACCGGGATGTGCTTGTGGCCGAGCACCACGCCCGGCAGCGTCTCGACCTCGATGTCGAGCATCGATTCCCGTTGATGCTGCGCGAAGTTACGCACCTGTTCCTGCGCGAACCTGATGTCGTCGAGATTGCGCCCCGACAGTTGCGACAGGCAGTCCTTGATCTCGGCGTCGGTCAGCCGGAAATCCCTGCGGTCCCACTGGTCGAATTTGATCGACAGTTCGCGGATCGCCGCATCCCCGCGCTTTTCGATATCGGCCAGAATCCCTTCCACCGTGGCGCGGACTTTCGAATCGTCCTCGGCGCGCTGCGCGGCATCGCGGCCGCGCTTGAGAACTTTTGGCATCGGCGTCTCCTGCTCGTTGAGTCACCTCTCCCCGCAGGGGAGAGGTCGGATCGCATCGCCAGATGCGATCCGGGTGAGGGGTCCATCCGCGAGTACGAGCGTGTGGAGAGTCCCCTCACCCGAAGCCTGCGCTTCGCTCCGGCTTCGACCTCTCCCCTGCGGGGAGAGGTAAGAAAGTACTCACGCCGCCCCGCCGAGATACAGCCGCTTCACAATGTCGTTGCCTTGCAATTCATCGACCGAATCCGCCGCGACCACGATCTCGCCGTGGACGATGATGTAACCGCGGTCGGCGATCCGGATCGCCTGATTGAAGTTCTGCTCCGCCATCAGCACGGTCAGGCCGAGATGTGGTTGAGTTCGCCGATCTTGGCGATGGTCTGCGAGACCAGCAGCGGCGACAGGCCTACCGAAGGCTCGTCGATCAGCAGCAGGCGCGGCGACGACATCAGCGCGCGCGCAATCGCCAGCATCTGCTGCTGCCCGCCTGACAGGGTGCCGGCGAGCTGGCCCTGCAGCCCCTTCAGCGCCGGAAATGTTTCGAAGGCAAGCGCAAGATTGCGGTCGATATCGCGCCGGGCGGCCTTGCGGAAGGCGCCGAGCATCAGGTTTTCCTTGACGGTCAGCTTGGGAAACAGCCGCCGCCCCTCCGGAACCAGCGCCACGCCGAGATCGACGATGGCCTCGGCCGACAGCCTGGTCAGGTCATGCGCCACGCCGTCTATGGTCAGCGACAGGCTTCCACGCGTCGGCCGGACCAGGCCGGCGACGCATTTCATCAGCGTGCTCTTGCCGTTGCCGTTGGTGCCGAGCAACGCGACGGTCTCGCCGGCCTCGACATGGAGCGTGACGCCGCGCAGCGCCTTCACGGCGCCATAACCCGCATCAAGGCCGTTGATGGCGAGGCTAAGTGCCAAGGTAGGCCTCCTGCACGCGCTGGTTGGCCATGACTTCGGTCGGCGTGCCGATCGCGATGATCTTGCCGGCGTCGAGACACATCACGCGGTCCGAGAACCGCATCACCGCCTGCATGATGTGCTCGATCATGATGATGGTGATGTCCTCTCGCGCAAAGCTCATGAGCAGATCGAGCACCTCGTCGACTTCCGAGGAGGAAAGGCCGGCCATGGCCTCGTCGGAAATCAGCAGCTTCGGGTGCGTCGCCATCGCGCGCGCAAGCTCCATCTTGCGCAATTCCACCTGGCTGAGTTTTGTCGCCGACACGTTGGCCTTCGACGCCAGGCCCATCCGGGTCAGGATCGACATCATGGTGTCGCGCCGTTGCGCGGCCGAGACGTGTTCGTCCGTGGCCGCCGCGAAGTCGAGCGCGACCATGAGGTTTTCGGCGACCGTCATGCTCTTGAACGGCCGCGGGATCTGGAAGCTGCGCGCAATGCCGCGGCGCGTGCGCATATGCGGCTGCAGCCGCGTGATGTCCTCGTCACGGAACAGCACGGTGCCGGCCTCGGTGCGGAACGCGCCGGAAATGCAGTTGATCAGCGTGGTCTTTCCCGAGCCGTTCGGGCCGATCAGGCCGAAGCGCTCGCCCGGACGAATGTCGACGCTGACATTGTCGAGCGCGGTGAAGCCGCCGAACCGTTTGGTCAGCGCGGCTATCCGCAGCAAGGGCGCCTGGGTTTCGGGAGGCATCATCTTTCGCCCCCGCTGCGCTTGCGGCGAACCCTTCGGACCAGGCCGATGATGCCCTCCGGTGCTGCCACCACGAACACCACCAGCATCACGCCGAGCACCAGCACGTTGACTTCCGACGAGATGGTGACGGTGAGCAATTGTTGCGTGGTGCCGAGCAGGATCGCGCCGACCACCGGGCCCGCCCAATGCGCGGTGCCGCCGATCAGCGACATCGCCAGCACCGAGACGGAGTAATTGAGATTGAACGCGGACGAGGGGTCGGCGTATTGCAGGTACATCGCGGCGGGGGCGCCGGCCGCGCACATCAGCGCCCCGGAGATGACGCAGGCCATCAGCTTCAGCCGCAGGGTCGGCACGCCGGTGCATTCCGCGGCGAGTTCGTCGTCCTTGAGCGCCTGCAAGCCGCGGCCCATCCATGAATTCTGGATGTAGCGCGAGATCGCAATCGCCAGCACCACGAGCAGCGCCTGGACGAAAAACAGCATCTGCACATAATGGTTGAACGGCTCGATCACCATCGGCCGCTGCAGCTGAATGCCGGCCGCGCCGCCGACGTATCGCCAGTTCGTTACCGACGTCTCGATGACGATCGTCAGCGCAATGGTCGCGATCGAGAAGAAGATGCCCTGCATGCGCAGGGTCAATAGGCCCAGCGCGAACCCCATCAGCGCGCCGATGGCGGCTGCGGCGGCGATCTGCACGGCGAGCGGCACGCCAAAAGCCTTGAACAGGAATACGGCGGTGTAGACGCCGACGCCGAAAAACGCGCTGGTGCCGAAGTTCACGTAACCGGCATAGCCGCCAAGGATGCTCCAGGCGACGGCGAGCACCATGAACTGCAGGATCACGTAGGCGGCAAAGAAAGGATACTGGTTGCCGACGACCTGCGTCATCACGAAGGCGGCGGCGAGAAACAGCGCCGCGCCGATCCAGAAAAGGATATCGCTGCGCTTCATGACAGCCTGCCGAACAGGCCCTGCGGCCGGACGGCGAGAACGCCGAGCAGCATCCCGAACGAAATGGCCGGCGCCCAGGAGGCGCCGAACAGGGTCAGGACGATGGTTTCGGCGACGCCGAGGATGATGCCGGCGACCAGCGTGCCGGTCATGCTGCCGAGCCCCGCCATCACCACGACGCAGAATGTCCGCCCGATATAGGTGCGGTCGAGCGTCGGCTCGACCGGAGCGACGATAATGAGCAGGGCGCCGGCGATCCCGAGCACGGCGGTGGCGATGCCGAACGCCCATTGCTTGATCCGGATCGGGTTGGCGCCCATCAGCCGCAGCGCCTCCTGGTCCTGCGCCACCGCGCGGATCGCGCGTCCCATGAAGGTTCGCGACAGATACAGCGTCAGCAGGATGGTCAGCGCGGCGGCGACCGCGAACGCGACCACCAGGCGGAACGGGATCCGCATGTCGCCGATCCGCCAGGCCTTTCCGACATAGTCCGCGGTGATCGAGCGCTGGTCGACGCCGAATTGCATGATGATCAGCACTTCGATGATGAACGCGATGCCGAAGAAGAACGCGATGCCGCGCACGCCGGCGTCGCTGCCGCGCCTTTCGAAGGTTTCGTAATACAGCCGGTAGGCGACAAGACCGAACAGAAAGAATAACGGCGTGATCATCAGCCCCGCCACCAGCGGATCGATGCCATAGTGCTCGTTGAGGAAGTACACCGCGTAGGACGCCAGCACCAGAAAGGCCGGATGCGCGACGTGGGGGACGTCGAGCAGGCCGAACGCGACCGACAGTCCGAGGCTGACCGCCGCATAGAAGCAGCCGAGCAGCACGCCGATCACCACCGCATCGAGCAGCAGGTCAAATGAAAACAAGTGAGGTCCCCCTTGACCCGCTTAAATACAAGATGCGCCCTTTACGTTTTATCTCGTCATGCCCGGGCTTGTCCCGGGCATCCACGTCTTGCTGATGTCCAGGCAGAAAGACGTGGATGGCCGGGACAAACCCGGCCATGACGCTGTTGATCCGATTCCCTGCAACAACTACTTCCGCGCGGCCTCGAAGGGAGTGATGAGATCGCCGGATTTCAGTTTCTCCGGGAACAGGATCACCTGCTTGCCCGAAGCGCGGAACTGCTCGATGTTCTTGTCCACGACGCCGCGGAACTGGGCCTGCAGCACCGCGTTTTCCTTGCGCTCGCCGTCGGGCCCAAAGCTCATCGGGCCGACGATGGTCTTGATCTCGTTCGCGTGCAGGAATTTTGCGATCGCCTTCTGGTCGAGCGACCCAACCGCCTTGACCGCCGCCTCGACAAGCTGACCGCTGGCGTAGCCGAACGGCGCCAGATAGTAGCCGAGCGGATCGACCTTGGCTTCGACCGCGCGCTTGGTGTACTGGTCGAAGAACTCCTTGGTGCCGTCGAGATACATGCTCTTTTCCGGGAGCCATGAGTTGTAATTGACGACGCCGTTGAGCAGCGAGCCCATATTCTCCATCACCGCGCCGAATTGCAGGCCGACCATGCCGCCGCCGAAAACCTTGACGTTGTCGCCGATCCCGATCTCGTTGACGGCGCGCAGGATGCCGGCCGAATCCGGCGGGTACGACGAAACATAAACCACGTCGGGCTTTGCCGCCTTCAGCGCGCGAATGATGCTGGAGAATTCCACCGTGTTTGGCGGATAGGCCTGATCGAACACAACCGGCATGCCGCGCTTCTTTGCGACCTCGCGCGCGATCACCACCAGATTCTGAGCGAATTCCTGGTCGGCCGACAGAAACGCAACGCTCTTGGCGCCGGCCTTCTGGGCGATGTCGAGGAACGAATCCGGCCAGCTGTCCGGCGGGCCCCACGGCGCATTGTTGAACCACATGTCGTGCTGGACCTTGCTGTTGACCTGGAACGAGAAGTTCCCCATCAGCAGCAGGCCGCGCTGCTTGACCAGCGGCATGATCGGCGCCGTCGGCACGGTCGCATAGGGCGCGAACAGCAGGTCGACCTTGTCGACGTCCAGCAGCTTCGAGTAGATCGCCGGCGTCTCCGAAGCGCTCGATTTGTCGTCATAGACGACAAGTTCGACCTTGCGGCCGAGCAGGCCGCCCTTGGCGTTGACGTCGTCGCGCCAGATCTCGATGCCGAGCAGCGAGGCCTTGCCGCCGCCGGCGAGACCGCCGGTCTGCGGCATGCTCATGCCGATCTTGATCGGCGGCTGTTGAGCGCCAGCGCTTGAGGTCAGCCCAAGCGTGGCGACGGCGCCTGCGCTTGCCGCCGCCAGCAAACGGCGACGGGAAATCGATCCTGATGTGGTGGTCGTCCTGGTCATGGTCCCTCCGGTGGATTGTTTGTTTTTGGCTTGGTGTCTTCTTATCAAATTCGTCCCAGCGCTGTCAGTACAACTTGTGGCGTCAACGGGATTTCCGTGATGGTCGCGCCAAACGGCCGCAGCGCATCATTGACCGCATTCGCCACCGCCGCGGCCGCTCCCGCCGTGCCGGCCTCGCCTGCGCCCTTGGCGCCCAGTTCCGTCTCGGATGTCGGCGACACCACATGGCCGACGTCGATATCGGGCATTTCGCCGGACATCGGCACCAGATAATCGGCCATATTGGCGTTGGTGAGCTGCCCGCGCTCGTCATAGATGCATTTTTCGAACAGC
>CAVPZO010000008.1:0-10641 GCA_963710045.1 uncultured Alphaproteobacteria bacterium
TTTCTGGACAGGGGCGGCTTTTCCGGCTGATATGCGACGAAATGACACAAGGCGGTAAGGCCGGCAACGGCAGCTCCGCATCAGCCTGGAGGAACCCCAATGACTCCGTTTCATACGCGCCTGCTCGGCGCGGTCGTCGCATTGACGTTTGCGGCGGCTGGTCCGGCCCTCTCGCAGCAGCTCGAACTCAAACTGATGGCGCCGGCTGCACCTGGCGGCGGATGGGATCAGACCGCGCGAGCGATGCAGCAAGCCCTTGTCGCCGCCGGTATCGCCCGCAGCGTCCAGGTCACCAACGTTGCGGGCGCCGGCGGCAGCGTGGGCATCGCGCAGTTCGTCAACGGCGCCAAGGGCGACGGCAACCAGATGATGGTGAACGGCTTCGTCATGGTGGGCGCGCTGGCCATGAACAAATCGCCGGTGACGCTCGACCAGGTGACGCCGATTGCGCGCCTCACCGAGGAGATCCAGGTCATCGTCGTGCCGGTCAATTCACCGCTCAAAACGGCGCAGGATCTTGCGGCTGCCGTCAAGGCCGACATCGCCAAGACCACCTTCGCCGGCGGCTCGGCCGGCGGTGTCGACCATATCATGGCGGCGCTGTTTGCAGGCGCGATCGGCGCCGACGCCAAGAAGGTCAACTACATCCCATTTTCCGGAGGCGGCGAGTCGCTGGCGGCCATTCTAGGCGGCAAAGTCACCGCCGGCATTTCGGGCGTGAGCGAATACGACGGCCAGATCAAGTCCGGAAAACTCCGCGCGCTCGGCGTGACCTCGGAGAAACGCGTCGCCGGCCTCGATATTCCGACCTTCAAGGAACAGGGGATTGACCTGGTGCTGACCAACTGGCGCTCGGTGGTCGCAGCGCCCGGCATCACCGCGGCACAGCGCAAGACCCTGAACGACGCGGTGGAGAAGATGGTCAAGTCCGACGCCTGGAAGGATATCCTCAAGCAGAAGGGCTGGGACGACGCCTATCTCAGTGGCGATGCGTTCGCGGATTTCCTGAAGAAGGAAAATGCGCGCGTCACCGACGTGCTGAAGTCGGTCGGCCTGGTCAAATCATGACCCGGCGCGTCGATCCTGCGGGCCTTGTCATTGCCCTGATGCTCGCGGCCGTGGCCGCGGTGCTGGTGTGGGACGCGAATCAACTGCAATCCAACACCACCTACGGGATGGGCCCCCATGTGATGCCGGTCGTCATCGCGGTCGGGCTCGGCATTCTCGCGATCGGCAATTTGATCGACGCGCTGCGCGGCAATCTGCCGCCGCGCGAAAGCGCCGACCCCAGGGCTGTGCTTCTGATCCTCGCCGGCCTTGCGCTTCTGATCGCCATCATCGGCCTTGGCGGCGGCTTTATCCTTGCGACCACCGCACTGTTCGTCACCACGGCGAGAGCCTTTGGACGGCGCGCTGTTCTCGCCGACCTCGCCATCGCCCTGGTGATGACCACCCTGATCTATCTCGCCTTCGACCGGCTGCTGACGCTGAGCCTTCCCGCCGGCCCTCTGGAAAGGCTGATGTGATGGACACTTTCGCAGCACTCGCGCACGGCATGGCCGTCGCCGTCCAGCCCATGAACCTGCTCTATGCGCTGATCGGCGTGCTGCTCGGCACCGCGGTCGGCGTGTTGCCCGGCATCGGTCCCGCGCTCACGGTCGCGTTGCTGCTGCCGGTGACCTACAAGCTCGATCCCGGCGGTTCGCTGATCATGTTCGCGGGGATTTATTACGGCGGCATGTATGGCGGATCCACCACCGCCATCCTCATCAACACGCCCGGCGAGAGCGCATCGATGGCGACCGCGCTCGAGGGCAACAAGATGGCCAAGGCCGGCCGCGGCGGTCCGGCGCTTGCGACGGCCGCAATCGGCTCGTTTGTCGCGGGCACCATCGCCACCATTGGTCTGGCCTTCCTGGCGCCGTGGCTGGTCGATTTCGCGGTGCGGTTCGGGCCTGAGGATTATTTTGCATTGATGTGCGTGGCCTTCGTCACGGTGTCGGCAACCTTCGGAGATTCGCCGATCCGCGGACTGACCAGCCTGTTCGTCGGGCTGACGCTCGGGCTGATCGGCATCGACAAGCTCACCGGTCAGGCCCGGCTGGCTTTCGGCATTCCCGAATTGCTCGATGGCGTCGAAGTGACGACGCTTGCGGTCGGGCTGTTCGCGCTTGGCGAGGCGCTTTACGTCGCATCGCGCCGTCATCATAGCGAGGAGAAGCTCGAGCCGGTGCGCGGCTCGCTGTGGATGACCAAGGAGGACTGGAAGCGGTCATGGAAACCGTGGCTGCGCGGAACGGCGTTCGGTTTTCCGATCGGCGCACTTCCCGCCGGCGGCGCGGAGATTCCGACCTTCCTGTCCTACTCCACCGAGAAGCGGCTGACCAAGCACCCGGAGGAATTTGGCAAGGGCGCCATCGAAGGCGTCGCGGGGCCGGAAGCCGCCAACAACGCCTCCGCCGCCGGCACCCTTGTGCCGTTGCTGACGCTCGGCCTTCCGACCTCGGCGACCGCTGCGATGATGCTGGCGGGCTTCCAGCAATACGGGTTGAACCCCGGACCGCTGCTGTTCGCGGAGCGGCCCGATCTGGTGTGGGGCCTGATCGCAAGCCTGTTCATCGCCAACGCCATGCTGCTGGTTCTCAACCTGCCGCTGGTCGGCCTGTGGGTAAAACTGCTGGCGATCCCGCAGCCGTGGCTTTACGCCGGGATTCTGGTGTTCGCGACCACCGGCACCATTGCGGCCAAGCCATCTGTCGTCGAGCTGTCGATGCTGGCCGGCTTCGGCGTGATGGGCTTTTTGATGCGCAGGTTCGATTTTCCGATCGCGCCGGTCGTGATCGGTCTCATCCTCGGCCCCATCGCCGAAAGCCAGCTGCGCCGCGCGATGGCCATCAGCCTCGGCGATCCGATGGCGCTGCTGCAAAGCCCGATGTCGGCGACGCTGCTCGGCATCGCCCTGATCGCGCTGCTGGCGCCGTTCGTGCTGAAGGGCCTGGGGCGGTTCAAGGCGAACGAGGATTAGTTTTTCCCGTCTGGCCCGCGCGCCAGCCCATTTCCCAGAACTCGGCTTCGAGCCGGGTGGCTTCCTTGAAGATCATGATCAGTTCTGCCTCGCGGGCGGGCGTGGCGTAGAGATCGGCAAGACCATCCAGATGCGCCCGCGCTTTCGCCGCGACCTCCTGGTAGGGAGCACCGGCATACTCGGCGATCCAAACGCGATATGGGTTCATTGCCGCGTACGCATTGGGCTGCGAAGCGAGCCGCGTCGCGATTTCCGCGTAGCCGATCACGCAAGGCGCAAGCGCCACCTTGAGTGCCAGCAGATCACCGCGCATTCCCGTGTCGAGCACGTAACGCGTATAGGCCAGAGTCTCGACCGCCGGAGCGGTTTGTTCAAGGTCGCCGGCCGACAGGCCCCAGCTGGCGCAGAGTTTCACATGCAGATCCATCTCGACGTCGAGAATGGCCGAGAGGCCGGCAGCCGCTTCGCGCATGTCGGCGAGCCTGGGCGATTTATAGATCGAGAGCGCGTAGGCGCGGGCAAACTCGATGAGGAACAGATAGTCCTGAACGAGGTAGTGACGAAACGCCGCTTCGGCGAGCGAACCATCCGCCAAGGCGTTTGTGAAGGGGTGCCCGGTGTACGCGCTCCATTCGGCGGATGCTGCGCTCTTTAGTCGCTCGAAGAAACTCATGAACTCTTTCGGGCTCGCAGCATTGGCGTCAACGTTGCCCCGCTCCAGCATCGTTGCTTAGTTGACAGGGCCACCGCCGCCTAGATTTTCGATATCCGGCTCGACTGGCTTCACCCCGGTCGACCGGTTGACCATGACGGTGACGAACCAGAGAACGACGCCTAGCGCGAGCAGGACGCCGGCGACGCGGTACTGAACCGTGTCACGGCCGGTCCAGGGGCCCGTCAGAAAAGCACAAAACACGGCGCCCAGGATCGGCAGAATAGTCGGTGTGCGGAAATGCTGGTGATCCACGGGATCGCGCCGAAGCACCAGGACCGCAACATTGACCACCGTGAAAACGCATAACAACAGCAGCGCCGTGGTGCCTCCGAGTGCAGGCACCTCGCCGACAAACGTGATCAGGGCGAATGCCAGCAACGTCGTGAACCCAATGGCGACATAGGGTGTGCGCCGCGTCTGGTGTACTTTGCCGAGGGTTGGCGGCAGCACATGCTCGCGGCTCATGCCATACACAAGGCGGCTGGCCATGAGCATATTGATCAGCGCGCTGTTTGCCACGGCGAACATGGTGATGAAGCCAAATATCCAGAGTGGAAAATTTGGCGCGCCTTTTTGAACCACTTGCAGCAGCGGGGTCTCGCCCTCGCCCAATTGCTCCGGCGCCACCAGCGTAATCGCCGAAATCGAGACGAGAACATAGATGAGACCGGTAATCGCAAGGCCCGTAAGTAACACCTTCGGGAAATGACGGGTTGGATCCTTGCATTCCTCGGCCATGTTGACCGAATCCTCAAAGCCTACCATGGCAAAGAACGCCAGCGTGGTCGCCGCGATCACCGGCCAGAACATGCCGCCGTCGACGTTGGCACGAAACTGAAGGACCCGCGAAACATCGCCTTGGCCGAGCCCGATCGCCCAAAAGCCGATAACGATAATAATCAGCAGCCCCGTCAGCTCCACGCAGGTCAGAACCACGTTGGCCTTCACACTTTCGCCGACGCCGCGGAAATTGACCGCGGCAACGATTGCCATGAAAGCAAGACCGGTGACGGTAATGCCGAAACCGGTCAGATTGAGCCCCATCGCATTTGACATGTTTGCCGCGAAAGCCCGGGAAGCAGTCGATGCCGAGGTGATACCTGAGCACATCACCGCAAACGCGACGATGAACGTGATGAAATGGATGCCAAAAGCTTTATGAGTATAGAGGGCAGCGCCCGCCGCTTTCGGGTATTTCGTGACCAGCTCGAGATAGCTGAACGCGGTCACAAGCGCGACCACGAATGCAATCACGAAGGGCAGCCATACGACTCCCCCCACCTGCTTCGCAACCTGGCCTGTGAGCGCATAGATTCCGGTGCCGAGAATATCGCCGACTATAAACAGCAAGAGCAGCCAGGGGCCCATGACCCGATGAAGGCTTGGTTCGGCCGCGCTCGACTGAGTACCGGCGTTGACAGGGACATCGGTCATCGCACGTCCTTTCACTCTCGGTGACGCCAGTGCAGTGTATCGGCAGTTGGAGGCTTGCGGAAGGCGCCTCCGCGCTGCACGTTGCAATTTCGGGACAATGCCGCTGGTTCTCAATCTGCCGCTGGCCGGCAAACGCTCCCCGTAGCGATGGCCTAGCCTTCAAACCCCGCATCCGCCGCAAGCCAGGTGCGGACACGCGCGTTTGCATCCCCCCTCGCCTCCTCGCGAAGCCCGTAATGACGCGCCAGCCGGTCGAGCGCCAGTTGCAGCACGATCTTGGCCGATCGCAGCGGCCAGCCGCGCTCGCGTTCGACCTCCTCGAGCCCGCGCAGGAAACAGCACACGTCCATCAGCAGCCCGGAAAATTCCGGGCCGCAGGCTTCCATCGCCAGCCGCACGCGCTGCCGCGAAGCGATCACCAGGTCGGTCATCTCGCCGGCACCGCCTGCAAATGTGCGCGAACGGCCGGTCGGCGCCGACCAGTCGGACGTCACCCGCGGCGACAAATGTCCGCGAGTGAAATCCGCGCGCAGTTTTTCACCCGCAATGAACTGGTTGGGGCTGATCATGCTGCGGCCGTCGCGGCCCTTGCGGCGGGCGAGCCAGGCCAGCGGGCTTTCGCTGTCGTTCACCATCACGCTGATCGCGCCGGTCTCGGTCATGATTTCCCGCGTCGCAAGATCCAGGTGCTGCGCGCGAAATGAATCGATGCCCCCGGACGGCGCCTCGTCGTGCGGCGTTGTCCTGTTGCGGGTGCGCCGGGCCGATTTCATTGGCTGATCTCCGGCATGGTTTGCTGAAGGGCTCCCCATCCGGTCCGGCAGAACAGTTCGAGCGCCTCCAGCCGGCAATCCAGCCAGATATCGTCGCGGCCATCTTCGACGACGTGGCAGGCGTGCGAGACGGTGGTGCGGTCACGGCCGAATACCCGGCTTATGGTTTCAAAACTCAGTTCAAAACCGATATGGGCCAGATACATCGCAACCTGTCTGGCAAAGGTGGCGCGCGGCGCGCCCCGGGTCGGCGTGAACAACGCAATCATTTCCAGTCCAAAATCGCGCGCCACGCAGAACGCGACCCATTGGCAGGCCCGTTCCGGTGTGAACGGCGTGGTGGCGGATGAATTCTCGGACGGCGCGGGAAGAACGGAGGAGCTGTGCTGGAGCATCGGCGGGGCCTTCAGTTGCAGGAATATATGCCTGCAACTTATCCGACTTTCAAGCCCCGGGGATAGTAATCCTAAAAAAATATTTTTGCTGGTTCCATCGCTGCAAAAAGGCGGCGATATCAGAGCGACGCCTTATTTCCGCCGCCGCCGCTGCTGTCCGAGGCCCATTTTCTTGGCCAGCTGGGAGCGCGCCACCGCGTAATTCGGGGCCACCATCGGATAATCCGCCGGCAGGCCCCATTTGTCGCGATATTGCTCCGGGGTCATGCCGTACTGGGTTCGCAGGTGCCGCTTCAGCGATTTGAAGCGTTTGCCGTCTTCCAGACAGATCAGGTAATCGGCGGTCATCGATTTCTTCACCGGCACCGCGGGCTTGGCCGGCTCGAGCGGCAGTTCGGTGCGGCCGGTCGAAACCCGCAGCAACGCTGCGTGAATCTGGCCGATCAATGCGGGAATATCGGAAGCCGGCGTTGGGTTGTTGCTGACATAGGCCGACACGATCGTCGCGGTCAGGTCGATGAAGTTTTTGCCCGTGGCATCGTTCATGGCCTGAAATCTTTCGAAAACCTGTCTTTACTTGCCGAGTATGGGCGAACTGTTGCCGGCATGACAAGAACAACGCCGAGTCCGCCGCGTTTTATTTTATGCGAGCAAGTTTTCCCGAAGTAAAGACGCTACGGGCGCTGATCGAGGTGCGAGCGCAGTTCATCGATGGACGCGAACCGCATCATGCCTTCCGGCATTTGCGCCTCGATCGAACCATCGGAATACAGCGAATAGGCCATGCCATCGACGACGCCGGATTTGAGCACCGTCACCGGGGCCGGTTCTTCGCCCCGGACGGTTGGCGCGGCACGCTCCGGCACGGGCGCGGCGGCACTCGGCTCGGCGGCAAACGTCGAAGGTGTACGGGTGCGTCGCAATGCGTCGGACCGCGCACGGTCCGATTGCGGCCAGGCATCTTCAAAGCTGGCGGGAGCAGCGTCTTTCGGCGCCGGCGGCGCGACCGGCGGCGCGGGAGCGGGATCCGCGGCGGCGGGATCGGGCGTGGTTGCCATCGCGCGTTCGCGTTCCCTGCGCGACGACGACGAAAACAGCAGATTGCGCCGCGGCTTGGTGGCCGCTGCCGGCTCTGGCGCCGCAGGTTCCGGCGCGCCATCGCCGCGCGAGCGCGCGCGATCCCGCGCCCCCGCCTCGCCCTCCCACGGAACTGGAGATGAAGCGGATGGCGATGGCTGCGCGGCTGGCTCGGCGCGATCGAGAGTTGCGGGCGTCGGCTGCTGGCCGGCTGACGCGCCCGGAAGCTCGGGCGTAGCGTTGCCGCGCGACGCTGCGAGATTGGCAGGGCCGAGACGCCGCGCAATGTTCTGCAGTTCGCGGACCACCACGGAAAGGCCGAGCATGATGATGCCGGTGCAGGCCACGACCGTGCCGGCAACAATCAGCGTCTTGCCGACCTCGAACTCCTTGTCTTGAATTCCCAGGCCGATCGCCAAAAGGCCGGCAACCAGAACGCCAATCCCGGCAATCAAAGTCATTGTTAATGTCCCCAGGCCGCGCTCAAGCAAGTCGCAGCAGCCGACATAACGATATCGTCATATTGCCGATATCGCTATTGAGATTTCCGGCCGTCGGGGCAACCGCGCTTCAGGCTGCGTTCATATTGCAAGTGACATAAACCAACCGGACTCGACGAAGGTCTTTTACCCTTACTGCAAATGCTGCATTGCATCAGGAAATTAAGCCACAATTGCCAATTACTTGCCGGCGGAACTGCGCTATATGGATGCCGGGGAAACGAGGCTCGAAAAGCGCTAAAAGCTGAGCCACAGGGGACACCGGGTTACCGATAGCCATGTCATCCATAACGACTTCGACCATCGACACGCCTGTGCGGCGCTCGATGGAGCGGACTTGCGACGACCTCGCCGTCATCGTGCTGGCCGCGGTCGGCCTGATCGCGAGCCTTACATTTCGCGACTACGGCCTCGGCTGGGACGACTACACCCACGCTGAATATGCCGATCTGCTGCTGCGCATGTACGGCTCCGGCTTCAAGGATACCGCCGCACTTTCGTTCGCCAATCTCTACATGTATGGCGGCGGCTTCGACATGGCGGCGGCGTTGCTGCACAAGGTCATTCCGCTCGAACTGTTCGAGACCCGTCGCCTGCTCGGCGCCGTCGTAGGTCTGATCGGTCTTGCAGTGACATGGCGTCTGGGGCGGCGCGTCGGCGGCCCCTTCGCCGGTCTTGCGACCCTGCTGCTGCTGGTGCTGTGCCCGACATTCTACGGGCATATGTTCATGAACCCGAAGGATGCGCCGTTCGCCGTTTCGATGGCGATCCTGATGCTCGGCCTGGTTCGCCTGGCGGAGGAGTATCCTTCGCCCTCGCCGCGGACCATTCTGATTGTCGGCCTCGGCGCCGGCCTGGCAGTCGGCTCGCGCATCCTCGGCGGCCTTGCCTTGATCTATGCGGTCGTTGGTTTTCTGCCGTTGCTGCTTGAGGAAATTCACACCCACAGCGCGCGCGAGGCCGTGCGCCGCTTCGCGCACGTCGTGTATGTGCTGCTGCCCGGCCTGGTCCTCGGTTACCTGGTGATGGGACTGATATGGCCGTGGTCGATCATGGAGCCCGGCAATCCATTACAGGCCCTGACCTATTTCTCGCACTTCTTCGAAAAACCCTGGAAGGAGATGTTCGACGGCGCGCTGGTGTCGGTGCCGGACATGCCGTGGTCGTATCTGCCCACTTTGTTCGCGCTGCAGCTCCCCGAGGTGCTGCTCGGCCTCGCCATCGTCGGCGTCGTCGGTACCTTCATGTCGCTGTCACGCACCGATGTGCCGGCGCGCCGCAAGACCATCCTGCTGATGCTGACGTTCGCGGCCACGCTGCCGCTCGTCGTCGCGATGGTGAAGCGTCCGGCGCTCTACAACGGTATCCGCCATTTCATTTTCGTGATTCCGCCGATGACGGTGCTGGCCGGGGTCGCATTCGCGTGGCTGATGAACTGGCTGAAGGAACACCGCCGCAGCTGGCAGCCTGCCGTTCTCGCGGTTTTCGCGTTCGGTCTGATGCTGCCGCTCGGCGAAATGATACGCCTGCACCCCTACCAGTACACGCACTTCAATCATATCGCAGGAACCGTTCGCGGCGCCGACGACCTGTTCATGCTGGACTACTGGGGGCTGGCGCTGAAGCAGGCATCCGACGGCTTGCGTGAGGAACTGGTCGAGCGTCAGGAATTCCCGCCGCGCGGACGCAAATGGAAGGTCGCGGTATGCGGCCCGCAGCGTCCGGCACAGGTCGCGCTCGGCCCCGACTTCACCATCGGTTGGGACAGCAACGCCGCCGACTTCGCCATGACGCTCGGCGAATTCTACTGCAAGGGCCTGACCGCGCCGGTGATGGTGGAAATCAAGCGCGACGACGTGGTTTTCGCACGGGTCTACGACATCCGCGGCAGCAGCATTTCCAACCTGCTGGCAATCCCCGCGCCCTAGGGCAAAACCGCCGCCCGGCAAGCATGACTGCCACGCACGGCCCCGCCTTGCTGCGCAGCACCCGCAGGACTAGTGTTGCCGGCGAAGACCAACAATTTCGGGAGAAACCGGCATGTCACCAGCGGAAGCTCGCCTGAAGGAAGCGGCGTCGGACATGACGGATGCCGAATGGAGCCAGCGCGTCAATCTCGCCGCCTGCTATCGCTTGGTCGCGCATTATGGCTGGGACGATCTGGTCGACACCCATATCTCCGCCCGGGTGCCGGGACCGGACCATCATTTCCTGATCAATCCCTACGGCCTGATGTTCGACGAGATCACCGCCTCGAGCCTGGTCAAGGTCGACCTCGACGGCAACCAGCTCACCGAGAGCGACTACAGCATCAACCCCGCCGGCTTTACGATCCACTCCGCGATCCACGAAGCGCGCGAGGACGCCGGTTGCGTGCTGCATCTGCATACGCCCGACGGCACCGCGGTCGCGAGCTGCATGGAAGGCCTGCTTCCGCTGAACCAGACCGCGCAGTTCGTGACCCACGATCTCGCCTATCACGATTATGAAGGCGTAGCGCTCGACCACGACGAACGTCCGCGCCTGCAGAGGGACCTCGGCAACAAGAACCACATGCTGCTGCGCAATCACGGCACGCTGACGGTCGGCCGCTCGGTCGCCTCGGCCTTTGAGCGCATGTACCATCTGGAGCGCGCCTGCACCATGCAGGTACGGACCCGGATGCTCGGCCCGACGGCCTATCCGGTCGATCAGTTGGTGATCGAAAAGAACGAGCAGGTGT
>CAVPZO010000009.1:0-37715 GCA_963710045.1 uncultured Alphaproteobacteria bacterium
TCACGAGTCGTCCCCGCGAAGGCGGGGACCCATAACCCCTGGCGTTGAAGATTCGGCAACGCCTATCAACATTGTATCGAGCGCTATCCGACAAAACCAGCGACACGGCGTATGGGTCCCCGCTTTCGCGGGGACGACACACAGCTCACGCCGCCGCGGCGTGGCCCAGTGCGGAGACGATGTGGTCGACCACTTCCTCGACCAGGATGCGGTCGTCGCCCTCGCCCATCACCCGGATCACCGGTTCGGTGCCGGAGGAGCGGACCAGCAGCCGGCCATGGCCGTTGAGCCGCTTTTCACCGTCGCTGATCGCCGACTTGACCTCGGCGTCGTCGAGCGGCTTGCCGCTGCGGTAGCGCACGTTTTTCAGGATCTGCGGCAGCGGATCGAAGCGGTGGCAGACTTCCGACACCGGACGGCCGAGCTTTTGCACCACGGCGAGCACCTGCAGCGCCGACACAAAACCGTCGCCGGTGGTGGCGTAATCCGACAGGATGATATGGCCGGACGGTTCGCCGCCGAGATTGTAGCCGCGGCTCAGCATCTGCTCCAGCACGTAGCGGTCGCCGACCGGCGTGCGCACCAGTTCGATGCCCAAACTATCGAGGAAGCGCTCCAGCCCGAGATTCGACATCACGGTGGCGACGACGCCGGGTTTGGAAAGCCGGCCGTCTTCCTGCCAGCTTTGCGCGATCACCGCGAGCAGTTGATCGCCGTCGACCACGTGGCCGCGCTCGTCGACGATGATGACGCGGTCGGCGTCGCCATCCAGCGCGATGCCGATGTCGGCGCGCATTTCACGCACCTTGCGGCTGAGCGCTTCCGGCGCGGTGGAGCCGCAGTCCTTGTTGATGTTGAATCCATCGGGTTCGACCCCGATGGCGATGACGTCGGCGCCCAGTTCCCACAGCGCTTCCGGCACCACCTTGTAGGCGGCGCCGTGGGCGCAATCGACCACCACGCGCAGGCCGTCGAGGCTGAGATCGCGCGGCAGCGTACGCTTGGCGAATTCGATGTAGCGGTCATGCACGCCGTCGATGCGGCGGGCGCGCCCGAGGCTGGCGCTCTGCGCCAGCTTCTTGTCGAGGTTCTCGTCGAGCAACTGCTCGATCTGCCTTTCGACGTCGTCGGACAGCTTGAAGCCGAGCGGCCCGAACAGTTTGATGCCGTTGTCCTCGAACAGATTATGCGACGCCGAGATCATGACGCCGAGATCGGCGCGCATCGATTTTGTGAGCATCGCCACCGCCGGCGTCGGCATCGGACCGAGCAGCAGCACGTCCATGCCCACGGAAGTAAAACCGGCGACCATGGCGTATTCGATCATGTAGCCGGACAGCCGCGTGTCCTTGCCGATGACGACGCGATGGCGATGGTCGCCGCGCTGGAACACCAGCCCGGCCGCCTGCCCCACCTTCATCGCCAGTTCCGGCGTGATCAGCCCGTTGGCGCGTCCCCGAATCCCGTCGGTCCCGAAATATTTGCGGCTCATTGATCCCCCACCTCGTCCAGGCTTCTCAAACCGTCCCGGCAAGAAGCTTTGAACGCCAGCCCATACTAACGTGACGCGGTTATAAAGCCTCCGGCCCTAAAATGGCTTCAAAAAATATGATAAATCATTACCGGCAGGCGGATCGGAAATCAGCGCTTAACCATTTGAAATACCTTGCTTAATTTGACAACTGTGTCCGCAACCGGACGCTTCGGAAACCCGGCACCGGCTTGCACGCGGGCCGATTTTCGCAGCCCGGGCGTCGGCTCTAGCCTTTGCGCTTGATGTGATGGTCGTCTTTTGACGGCGGCGGCTGGGTCACGTTCACCGGGTCCGAGGCCGGGAAGGTTTCTTCAAGGCCCTCTTCCAGCGCCTGGTCGAGCTTGCGCTTTTCGGCGTCCCTGGAGTTTTTCGGTGCGGTCATCACGTTCTCCGGTCCCGCCGCTCACGCCGGGCGATTTGGCGGACGGCTCAACCATGCTAGATGACGGTGAAAGCCGCAATTACAAGAAGGTTCGGAAACGCTCATGAAGCACATCACCTGCATCGAGGATCTGCGCCAGCTCCATATGCGCCGGGTGCCCAAGGCGTTCTTCGACTACGCCGACCGCGGCTCCTATACCGAGCAGACGCTGCGCGCCAATCGCGCCGATCTCGAAGCGATCAGGTTTCGCCAGCGCATCCTGGTCGATGTGTCGAAGCGCGATCTCTCCACCACCATTCTCGGCGAGCCGGCCTCGCTGCCGCTGATCCTGGCGCCGATCGGGCTGTGCGGCATGCAGCATGGCGACGGCGAGATTCTCGCCTGCCGCGCAGCGCAAGCCGCCGGGATTCCCTTCACGCTGAGCACGATGTCGATCTGCTCGATCGAGGACGTCGCATCCAGCGTCGACAAGCCGTTCTGGTTTCAACTCTACGTCATGAAGGACCGCGGCTTCATCAAGGCGCTGATCGAGCGCGCCATCGCCGCGAAATGCAGCGCGCTGGTGCTGACCGTCGATCTGCAGGTGATCGGGCAGCGCCATCAGGACATCAAGAACGGCATGACGGTGCCGCCGGAATGGACGCTGTCGAAATTCCTCGATTTCGCCACCAAGCCGGCCTGGGTGGCCGGCGTTCTGCGCGGCAAGCGGCGCACCTTCGGCAATCTGGTCGGCCATTTGAAAGTCGGCGACGACATTACCGCGCTGTCGCAATGGACCTCCTCGCAGTTCGACACCTCGCTGAACTGGAAGGACGTCGACTGGATCCGCAGCATCTGGCCCGGCAAGCTGATCATCAAGGGCATCCTCGATGTCGAGGATGCCGAGCAAGCCGCCAAGACCGGCGCGCAGGCGCTGGTGGTGTCCAACCATGGCGGCCGGCAGCTCGACGGCGCGCCATCATCGATCGAGGTGCTGCCTGAGATCGCCGATGCGGTGGGCTCGCAGATGGAAATCCTGTTCGACGGCGGCGTGCGCTCAGGTCAGGACGTGATGCGCGCGCTGGCGCTCGGCGCCAAATCCTGCATGATCGGCCGCGCCTATGTTCACGGACTCGGCGCCGGCGGCGAGGCCGGCGTCGCCAAGGCGATCGACATCATCCGCAACGAGCTCAACGTCACCATGGGACTCACCGGCGTCAACACCATCGCCGAGATCGACGACCACGTGCTGGCGGATTAGGTGCTTTTAACCATCGTCATTCCGGGATGCGCCTCTTGGCGCAGGCCCGGAATCCATAATCCCTGTGCTCGAGCGTGATGCTGAACTCAATGCAGGGGTTATGGATTCCGGGCTCGCTCGCTTCGCTCGCGCCCCGGAATGACGGTTAGTCACATCGGCGGGGTGATCCCGTCGCGGCCGACATTGACCCGGGCCGCTTCCAGCGTGCCGTCGTCTTTCTTGACCGCGCCGAAGATGATGATCCTGGCGCCCGGCTTCAGCTCGGACTTGTCGCCGGCAACGAAGGTGACGATCGGCGTGTCCGGCGGCACCACGACTTTCTTCTCGCCATCCTTGTATTTAACGAGGATGTTCTGGCCATCGGTGCCTTTGACCGTCTGGGCCACGGTGGCATTGGTCATGGTGCTGTTGGGACGCTGGTCCCAGGGCCGGAAACCTTCGGCGGCGCCACGCTGGGTTTCAGGAAAAATGTGCACGGCGACTGCTTTCTGGGTGCCGTCGGGCTCGGGCATCGCGGTGACGCCGATGTAAGATCCCTCCTTGATTTCGGACAGTTCGGTCCTGGCGACGCCGAAGATTGCCACATTGTCGGTCATGCGCACCTTCAGGTCGGTGCCCTCGCGCGACTTGATCGCCAGCGTCGAGCCGTCGACCAACTCGATAGTGCCGCGAATGCGCACCGTTGGCGCGGGCTGCGCCCAGGCGGCCGAGGCGAAGGATATGAGGGCCAGCGACGTTGCGAGCACGCGCGGCATCAGCGAAGCAATGTGTGGCATGGCGATTTCCTCCCGGGGTCGCTTGGCGGACCGATCAAGGGGGAACCCCGGAGACGGGATGCTATTCCGGGTCGCTTCCCTTCACATCGGCGGCGTCAGGCCGTCGCGGCCGACGCTGACGCGGTTGGTTTCGAACGAGCCGTCGGGCAGCTTTTTCATGAAGGCGATCACCTTGGCGCCGGCCTTGAGGTCGGACTTGCCGGCAGGGACATAGGTCACGACCGGCGTGTCGGGACCGACCATGACTTTCTTTTCGCCGTCCTTGTATTTGATCAGCAGGGTATGGCCGTCATTGCCGACCACGGATTCGGCGACGGTGGCATTGGTCATGCTGCTGTTGGGGCGCAGATCATAGGGCCGCGAGCCTTCGCCGGTGCCGCGCATGTCTTCCGGAAACACGTGCACCTCGACCGCGTTGTTGCCGCCGTCGGGTCCGGGCACCGTGGTGGTGCCGATGAAGGAGCCGACCTTGATGTCGGACAGCGCAATCTTGACGATGCCGACCACGCGGATGTCGCTGGTCATGGTCAGCTTGACGTCCTCGCCGCTGCGCGATTTTACCATCAGCGTTTCGCCGTCGACGCTCTCGATGGTGCCGCGCACCCGCGACGGCGATGTCTGCTGCGCGAGCGCGAGGATCGATGACGTCGCAACCATCGCCAAGGCAATGAGCGGGCGCGAGCAAGAGAAACGACGGTACGGCATAGGCTGAACTCCGGTGGGACTGACAATCAACAGACCCCGGATAAACGCCGATATTCCTGCCTCAACCCTTTGTGAGATCGGCTTCGACCAGTTCACGCAATTCCGGCGTCACCTCGGGGCGCTGACCGAACCACAGTTCGAACCCCCGCACCGCCTGATGCAGCAGCATGCCGAGGCCATCGGCGGTCTTCAGTCCGCGTGCCTGTGCCGCCGCCAAAAGCGGCGTCCGCAGCGGCACATAGACCAGGTCGGCCACTACGGCCTGCGGCGGCAATCTGCCGACCTCGATCTCGAGCGGCGGCTGTCCCTTCATGCCGAGCGATGTGGTGTTCACCAATAGTCCCGCACGGGGCAGCACGTCGCCGATCGCCTCCCGCGGGACGGGAATGATTTGCGGGCCGAACTGATCGGCCAGCGCCTGCGCGCGCGCCATGGTGCGATTGGCCAGATGCACGCGCGCGATGCCGCGCTCGATCAGCCCGAAGATGACCGCCCGCGACGCCCCGCCGGCGCCGAGCACCAGCGCATCGGTGGCGGCATCCCAACCCGGCGCTGACGCGTCGAGATTGTTGAGAAAACCTTCGATGTCGGTGTTGGTCGAGTACAGCGTATCGCCGTCGTACCACAGCGTGTTGGCGGCGCCGACCGCCTTGGCGCGCTCGTCCGGCACCGACAGCAGCAGCGCGCGCTCCTTGTGCGGGATGGTGACATTGGCGCCGACAAAGCCGTGATGCGAAAGATGCGTGATGAACTCGGCGACGTCTTCCGGCGGCACCGACTCGATGGTGTAGCCGCCCTCGATGCCGAGCTTGCGCAGCCAGCTGTGATGGATCAGCGGCGAGCGCGAATGCGCCGCCGGCCATCCGATCAGACACGCGGCGCGGGGTTTTGTGAAGGCGACCGACATCGAGATTCCCTTCGTCATGCCCGGGCTTGTCCCGGGTATCCACGTCTTTCTTTTTCGTAGCTAAAAGACGTGGATGGCCGGGACAAGCCCGGCCATGACGATCAATTATGTTCTGCCCGACTGTGTCAAGATCGTGCTCAAGGCGAATGCCGCGCAGCCCCAGCGTCCCGCCGCCTATCCTGCGGCGAGAACATCCTTCGCAACAGGTTGCGTAGGCCCACTACCCTTGATGTCGGCAACCGCGCGGGCGATGGTTTCGCGGAATTTTGCGCGTGGCGGCCGAACGCCGTGGGTCAACAACGCGCGCCGCACCGTCGGCGACGCGCCGGTGATGAACAGCCGGATGCCCTGGCGCTGCGCCCTGGCCGCCACCCGGCTCATCGCATTGGCGGCGGTGGAATCGAGAAACGGCACCGCCGCGAAATCCACCACGAACGCCTTGTGGGTATCGGCGATGGAGTCCAGCACCGTGCCCACGGTCGAGGCCGCGCCGAAGAAGAACGCGCCGGATATGCGGTACACCACCACATCGGGGTCGGTGGCAAGGCCCGCATCGTAAGGCTTGCGATCGCCGTTGCCGTCGTCGGCCCTGTCGTCCGTGACCAGAGGTGCTGCGGCCTCGACGCCGGTCATCTCCGCCATGCGGTTGATGAACAGCACCGCGCCGAGCGCAAAGCCGACCAGGATGCCTTCGGTGAGATCGCGGAAGATCGTCAGCAGGAAGGTGGCGAGCAGCACCGTGGCATCGCCCCATGACGAACGGATCAGCGTCCAGAACTCCTGCTTCTCCGCCATGTTCCAGGCGACCACCGCCAGCACCGCCGCAAGGGCTGCGAGCGGGATGTAGCTCGCCAACGGGGCTGCGATCAGCATGAACAGCAATAGAAACGCCGAATGCAACATTCCGGAGACCGGACTGCGCGCGCCGGCACGGACATTGGTCGCAGTGCGCGCGATGGTGCCGGTGACGCAGATGCCGCCGAACAGCGCCGAGCCGATATTGCCAAATCCCTGCGCCACCAGCTCGCAATTGGAGCGATGCCGGCGGCCGGTCATGCCGTCGGCCACCACCGCCGACAGCAGCGACTCGATGGCGCCGAGCAGTGCGAAGGCGATGGCGTCCGGCAGCACTGCCCGCGCCTTTTCGAGCGAGAACGCCGGCCACGCCGGCCATGGCAACACCTGCGGAATGCCGCCGAACCTGGTGCCGATGGTCTCCACCGGCAGCGACAGCGCCCACACCGCGAGCGCCCCGACCGTTACCGCGATGAGAATGCCGGGCCAGGCCGGCCGCAGTTTTCTCAAGCCGACGATGATGGCGATACTGACCGCGGCGACCGCGACTGCGGAGAAATTAGTGGTGTGCAGCGCGCCTGCGAGCGCGTGCAGTTTCGGAACCAGTTCGCCCGGCTCTTTCGCAAGCGTCATGCCGAGCAGATCCTTGATCTGGGTGGCGAAGATGACGACGGCGATACCGGCGGTGAATCCCACCGTCACCGGATAGGGGATGAATTTGATGTAGGTGCCGAGCCGGAGAGTGCCGGCGGCGATCAGGATCACGCCGGCCATCAGCGTGGCGAGGATCACGCCGTCGACGCCGTGGCGCTGCGCGGTCAGCGCCACCAGCACGATGAAGGCGCCGGCCGGTCCGCCGATCTGAAACCGGCTGCCGCCCAGCAGCGAGACGATGAAGCCGCCGATCACCGCGGTGGTGAGTCCGCGATCCGGCGTGACGCCCGACGCAATCGCAATCGCCATCGACAGCGGCAGCGCCACAATCGCCACCGTCAGTCCGGCGATCACGTCGGCGCGAAAATCCGCGAGGGCGTAGCCCTCGCGCAGCACCGTGACAAGTTTTGGCGTGAACAGTTCGGCAAAGGTCGGCCGATGGCCGTGGTGAGCGCGCCGTGTCGTGATCGCCATGTTCTCGAGCCCCCGAGTCGCGGGAGATTATCACGAGAATGGTGCGCGCGGCTCTGTAGGGTGGGCAAAGGCGCTCTTCGCGCCGTGCCCACCACCCTACGTCTTAATCGGACGTCTACGCCGCATCCCGGTGCGCGGCGATGATCTGCTCGGCGGCGCGCCCCGTCACCTCGGCCATACGGTCGAACTGGCGGGTAAAACTGCCGGCGCCGGCGGTGGCCGAGCGCAGCTCGACGATCAGTTCGCCGATCTCGGCTTCCGGCATCATGGCGCGGACGCGATCCCATCCTTGCCAGCCTTCGCGGGTATCGAAACTGAGAATCTGGCCGCGCCGGCCTGACAGGATGGCATTGATCTTCGCGGTGGCGTCGGTGGGGCAGACGATCTCCACCACATGGATCGGCTCCAGCAGCACCGGCTGGCACTGCGGCAAGCCTTCGCTCATGCCGATGCGCGCGGCGGTACGGAACGCCTGATCGGAGGAATCCACGCTGTGATAGGAGCCGTCGGTCAGCGTCACATGGACGTCGATGACGGGGAAGCCGAGCGGGCCGCGCACCAGCGCGTCGACCACGCCCTCCTCCACCGCGCCGATATAATTGCGCGGCACCGCGCCACCGACGATCTTGTCGACGAACTCGAAGCCGCCGCCACGCGGCATCGGCTTGATGTCCAGCACCACATCGCCGAACTGGCCGTGACCGCCGGACTGCTTCTTGTGCCGGCCGCGCTGCGCGCTGATCGCTTTACGGATCGTCTCCTGATAGCCGATTCCGGGCGCCTGCGATTTGACGTTGACGCCGAAGCGGTCTTTCAACCGCTCCAGCGCGACGCGCAGATGCATCTCGCCCTGCCCCCACAGCACGGTGTCGTGGGTTTGCGCGTTATGAACCACGGTGAAGGAAGGGTCCTCCTCATTCAATCGCGCCAGCGCCTGGCCGAGCTTGACGTCGTCCTTGCGGTCCAGTGCGGCGAGCGCCATCGCCAGCACCGGCGGACTTGGCGCGATCTCCACCAGCGCCGATGGCGCGGTCTTTCCGCTCGAGAACGTATCGCCGGTCTTGATGCTGTCGAGCTTGCCGAGCGCCACCATCTCGCCGGCCTCGGCGGAGGGGCGTTTGGTATCGTGGGCGCCGCTCACCGCCAATATTCCCGAGATCCGCCCGGTCGCGCCACCTGACGACTGCACGGTCGCGCCGTCGTCGAGACGGCCGCTCAATACTCTTGCGAGAGAGAGTTTGCCGCCGTGCTGCAGATGCACGGTCTTGAACACATAGGCCAGCGCATCCTTTCCGGCATCGGGCGCGCCAAGGCGCTTTGCGGTCTCGACGACACCGGGCGCTTCATGACGCAGCGCTTTCATCAACCGCAGCACGCCGTTCTCACGCACCGCGGAGCCGAGCAGCACCGGACAGATCAGGCCTTCGCGCAATTCGCGGGCGAGATCGTCGAACACGGCATCGCGCGGCGGCTGAATATCGTCGAGCAGTTGCTCCATCAGCACGTCGTCATGATCGGCCAGCTTTTCCAGCATCGAGAACCGCGCTTCCTTCTCGCGGTCGAGATCGCCGCCCTCAAGCGCGATAACCTCGGACGCCTTGTGCTCGCGGTAGACGAAGGCGCGCTCCAGCGCCAGGTCGACGAAGCCGGCGATCAACTCGCCGTTCCAGATCGGGATTTGCCTGAGCACCAATGGCACGCGCGATGCCGGCTGCAGGGTCGCGAGCGTCTCGCGCACGCGCTTGCTGGCCCGGTCGATCTTGTTGAGAAACAGAAGGCGCGGAATTCCCAGATCTTCCAGTTCGCGCAGGATGATCTGAAGCTGCGGCAGCTTGCGCTCGTCGGCCTCGCAGACCACCACCGCGGCGTCGACCGCGGGGATCGCGGCGCGCATGTCGTGCGCGAATTCCACCGATCCCGGGCAGTCGATAAAGGTGTAGCTGTCGCCCATGAAGGTCGTGGTGGCGGCGGTCAGCCCGACACCCATCTTGTGATGGCGGGCCTCGGCGCTGGCGTCGCCGACGGACGTTCCGGCTTCCACGCTGCCGGCTTTGGGAATGGCGCCGGTGCGCGCCAATATTGCTTCAAGAAGTGTGGTTTTACCGCTCTGGAAAGGGCCCACCAGTGCAATGCACCGGGGACCGCGGGGACTTCTGGCGTCTTGTCCCATCGCCGCCTCCTGATCTGGAGCTCGGCCCGTGATTGGGTCGGCGTCGCAATCGTCTCAGGGGTATTGCCACTTGGCAAGCGGGAAAAACGTCGCTGCGCTGCGAGGTGTCGTTTATACCGACGTCATCCTGAGGTGCTCGCCGTTCTTCACGGCGAGCCTCGAAGGATGTGCAACGGGTGCATGCGGCCATCCTTCGAGGCCGTCGCAAGCGCGACGGCACCTCAGGATGACGGCTTCGCGCGTTGAGAAGTCCGTTTACCTTCCCGGCCGCAGTTCCAGCGCTTCGACGCCCAACGCCAGATTGA
Organism: uncultured Alphaproteobacteria bacterium; assembly: GCA_963710045.1. Taxonomy (GTDB): domain Bacteria; phylum Pseudomonadota; class Alphaproteobacteria; order Rhizobiales; family Xanthobacteraceae; genus Bradyrhizobium. The sequence goes on from CAVPZO010000009.1 coordinate 9,943, forward strand.
GGCCGACCTGGCCCTGCACGCTGAGCGGCTGCAATGCGATCGAATTCGCCGAGCCGCCGACCAGAACGTTGCCGCCAAAGCCGACGCCGATCGACGCGCTGCCCTGCGCGCCGGCATAATTGCCGGAGAGATCGCCCGGCCCGAGCCGAGCCACCGGCGCGAACACACCCCACGCCAGCGCCGATTCCTGGGTGATGCCGATATCGAGACCGATCTTGCGGACGGTCGCCACGTAACGGTCCTCCGGCATATTGTCGGAGCGGAACACACAGCCGAGATTGGTGACCGAGCCGACGATAAAACCGACACTCGAGCCGCCGCGGCATTCGAGCAGGCCGACCTGCACGCGCTGCATCGGCTGCTGGGCGCGGGTGCTTACGAGAAAAGCCAACAGCGCCGCGGCGGCGCCGACGGGAATCAGAAAACGGCGCATGAAAAATCTCCGGCTGAAAAAGCTGATGGACCGAGAATCAACAGCGCCACACGCGTGGCATGCCATTTTACGACACAACACTACCAAAACAAAAGAGGCCCGCTTTTGCGAGCCTCTTTGTTTCTCACTCCAACACCGTTCAATGATGGCGGCGGTGATGGCGATGACGGACGTGATGGCTACCCCGCCGAAGCACGACCGGCGTCAATTCAAGATCGGCAATGCCGGCCGCGACGTTGAGCCCGGTCTGGCCCTGCACGCTGATGGGCTGCAGCGCATAGGAATTTTGCGGACCGCCGACCAGAAAGTTGCCGCCGCCACCGATGCCTACGGATGCGTTAGCGCCGACGCCGCCGTAATGGCCGCTTAGATCGCCGCGTCCAGGTCTGCCGGTTGGCGCGTTCACCGCCCAGGAAAGGCGGGTCTGCTGGGTGATGCCGAGATCGACTCCCAGCCGATGAATGGTCGCGACATAAGGTACGGGGCGGCGGCCTTCGCTCTGGAACACACATTCAAGGCTGGTCACCGAGCCGACAACGAAGCCGACATTCTGGCCGCCCTGGCATTGCAGAATGCCGGCGCGAACCGGCAAGGCGTTGGCGCTGGTGAGCGACGCCACGAGAGCGGCAATGGTCATGCCGGACAGGGATGAAAGTCGCATTAGTCTGATCTCCGCCTTTAATTGAATGTGCGGAGGACAGGAGGCAAGTGCCGTGTTCAAAGCAAGGCGTTACGGCCGCGAATTTGCGGCCCGCTGATGAACCTCGCCACACCAGCTAGTCCTCAATCCGCAGTTCGGTGTTGAAGAACTGTATGACGTCGCGCGCCACCTGTTGATGGACTGCGGCCCGGTCAACTCCCTCCGCATCGTTGCAAATAGGAATGCCGGCTACACGGGCGAGGATCGGGCCGATGATCGAACGGCATTCGGGCACATAGGCGAAATGGCCAACCGACCGCCTGATTTCCTTTGCGCCGGAGATCCGCGTTGCCAGGGTGCCCGAGTTTGCCCGCGGCTCGAGAATCTCATCGAGTTGAGCGGTGTCCACGACGAAGGGCGCGCCGATCGCTTTCAGCGATGCTTCGCTGAAACCCTGGCCGGGGCCGGACCCCATGATGTAGTACGCCTTGATCCGCGCATCTTGAAAGGATCTGTCAGCGTCTGCGGCCTGTATTCGGGACACGTCGTCCTTGAGCGTGCCATCGCAATAGAAATCTTTCTTCGCGGACATCTCGCAGAAGGCGCGCTGGCGCGCCGGATCATATCTCCCGCCTGCGAGGCTTACGCCGGTCCAGCCGCCGAACGAGTGCCCGACGAAGCCAATCCGGCGTCCATCGATCAGCGGCGCCCAGTTCGGATCGTTCAATATCCGATCGAGAACGAATGAGACGTCGACCGCGCGATCCCACAGACGAAAGCGCCCTGCGGCCGTTTGATCATCGCCCAGCGTTCCAGGATGGGAAGCCGAGAGGACCACGTAGCCCGCATTGACCAGTTTCAGCGCGAGCCAGCCCTGGGAATATCTCGAACCCCAATTGCCATGCGAAATGACGATGAGCGGACGCTTGGCGGCATCGCAGCGCGGCGCGGCGCCGCGCGCAACCCTGATAGGGCGCAGCGGTGGCCGAAACGAAACCTCCTCCACTTTCACCCCGGAAACCGGCTCGTACCAGAGCTCGACCGGAAATCTGCGGGAGTTGTTGTCCATTTCGATCGTGATGGCGCCGACCGGCTCCTCCGCGCTGGCGGTTTGCGCTGCCAAAGGCGAGGCGAAAAGCGCAGCGGTCATGAGTAGCGATATCGGCTTCATGCCAGACCTTCCTCTGTGGTGACTGACCGATGTGATCGCGCCCGGCTTGTGGACGACGGGCGCATGAACGCTCCGGTGCTGCGGATTGTGCGCGCGCGGAGCTTGGCTGTTTAGATGGTTCGCACTACAGTCTGTCCAAACCTAAGGTTTGTAATCATGGCAGGCATTGAAAGCATCCGTGGGGTGATCGGGTTCGTGCGAACCGTTGCGGCAGGCAGTTTTGCAGGCGCCGCCAAGGAGCTTGGCGTGTCGCCGGTCGCGGTGAGCAAGAACGTGCAACGTCTGGAGCGGCGGCTCGGCGTGCGGCTGCTTCAGCGGTCCACCCGAAAGCTCAGCCTGACCGAGGAGGGCCGCCTGTTCCATGAACGTTGTATCGGTCCTCTCAGGGAGCTGGAGAGCGCGCAATCGGCTGTGAAGGACAAGGGCCGCTCGCCTGCCGGAAAACTGCGGCTGACCTCGATCTCGCCGTTTGGCCGGACATACGTGTTGCCGCTGCTCCCGGCGTTCAGCCGGCTTTATCCCGAGATCGAGGTGGAGCTGCACCTGGACGATGCGATCAGTGACATGATCGCCGAAGGCTACGACGTCGGAATCCGCGCCGGCGAAATGAAGGACGGAACCATGATCGTCCGCGAGATCGCTCCGCTGCATTTCATCGTGTGCGGGGCGCCGTCTTACCTTGAGAGAAACGGGATGCCGCAGAAACCCGCCGATCTCGCAAGCCATAACTGCTTGCGGCTGCGAAGCCGGCCCGCTCCGGCAAAAGCGCTCAATTGGCTGCTGGGTCCCAACAAGGCGCCGGTTTCGCCGGCAGTTGGCGGCAACTTTCTCGCCAACGACATCACCACGCTGGTGACGGCGGCGGTGCACGGCCACGGCCTGGTGTTTGCGCCCCTGCCGTTGGTGCTTCCCTTGTTTCGATCCAATGCCCTGGTGCCTTTACTCCCGGACTGGATGTCGAAACCTGGTCACCTCTTCATGCACTACCCGAACCGCAAGCACTTGCCGGTGCGGGTCCGGAGCTTTGTGAATTTCGCGCTCGACCGCTTCCGGAACAATCCGGACCTCGTTTCGGATCCGCAAGGGCTCGTTGCTCCCTTCGTCCGCTCGAAGTGAGTTCGTCGCCTTACCGCAAATTGCCGCAGAAGCGCTGGATGCGCTTGCAGGCGTCTTCGAGGTCGGAGGTCCTGGTCGCATAGGAAATCCGGAACGCCGGACCTAAGCCGAACGCCGAGCCCTGCACCACCGCGACGCCTTCGTTCTCCAAAAGCTCGGTTACGAAATCCTCGTCGTTGCCGATGACCTTGCCGGTCGGCGTGGTCTTGCCGATGGTCCGCGCGGAGGGCGGATACACATAGAACGCGGCCTCGGGCCGCGGGCGATTGGAAGCTGCCAGTCGGGTATAACCAGCCGGCATATATTCGGCATCCACATGTTCAACAACTCGCCGCCGCATTAGCCGGTGGGGGAAACGGAGACGAAGCAGCTTCTCGCCTGGACAGGAAGTGCTAGATGGTTACCGCCGCCAAGGGCCGGCACGCCACAGTGCTGCCGCGGGAAATTTGCGTGAACAGGAACCGGATCATGGAATACGCCCCGACCGATCTTACCCCTCGCGAACGTTACAAGGTGCTGACGGGGTTCGTTCTGCCGCGGCCGATCGCATGGGTAACGACGATTGGACCGACCGGGGTGGTCAACGCCGCGCCGTTCAGCTTTTTCAATGTATTTTGCGAGGATCCGCCGCTGTGCATGTTCGCAGCCAACCTGCGGCCCGATGGCCGGGTCAAGGACACGGCGGCCAACATCCAGCGGTCCGGCGAGTTCGTCGTCAACCTCGCCGATGAGCCGCTGGCGCGCGCGATGCACGATTCGAGCGGCGACTTTCCGCCCGAGACCGGTGAGCCCGGCTATCTCGGCCTCAAACTGGCGCCCTCGACAAAGGTCGCCGTGCCACGACTGGCCGACACCCCGTGGGCCATGGAGTGCAAGACCTGGAAAACCATCGATGTGAACGGCGACCGGCAGCTCTTCATGGGTGAAGGCGTCAATTTCTACATCCGCGACGACCTGTGGGACGGCATCTCGATGCGTGTCCACATGGACCGCTATCATCCGGTCGGGCGCATGTTCGCCGATCGCTACTGCCGAACCGACGACAGAATAGTATTCCCGCCCGCCCAAGGCGCACCCCGATAGCCCAAAGGTCCGGGGGTTCGTCACCTCCCACGTCGGCATCACCAACGGCAGCAGCGCCCCGTGGTTCGCGGCCTCGCATGCTGCGTATCTCGGGGACCGTACGCCGGCTGAAAACTATAACCCCTGCCGTAATAGGTCACCCGGTACCCGTACCCGAAAATCGCCGGCGCCAGACCTGCGGCCGGCGGGCAGCCATAGTCGGGACCGCATGCGCTGGCACTTGAAATCAGGCCAGCAATAACGGGACTGACCGCGACGGAGTTGGCTCGCGCCTCTGTCAACCTAAGTGGCGCCACAACTGTCATCGCGATTGCAAAAGCAGCTAAAGCGGGATGCCTTTAGGTCGACTCGGTTTGGGATTCCCAAATCAGGGCTGTTCTGATTCAACATACTGGCTGGGATGGAGGCCAGTATGGATGGGCAAACCATATTCAATGGATCTTCGCGAGCGCGTGGTTGGCGCGGTTGGGGTTGGAGGCCTGTCCTGCCATCAGGCGGCGGCACAATTCGGCGTGGGCGTCAGCACGGCGATTGTCTGGGTGCGGCGCTTGCGCGAGACCGGCAGCGTTGCGCCGGGGCAGATGGGCGGGCACAAGCCGAAGGCAATTTCGGGCGAGCACCGTGCCTGGTTGTTGGAGCGTGCCAAGGCAAGGGACTTCACCTTGCGCGGGCTCGTCGCCGAACTCGCCGAGCGCGGCCTCAAGGTCGATTATCGGGCGGTCTGGAACTTCGTCCACGCCGAGAAGCTGAGCTTCAAAAAAAACCGTGGTGGCCAGCGAACGCGATCGCCCCGACGTCGCGCATCGGCGGGCGCAGTGGCACAAGTATCAAAACCGCATCGAGCCTGAGCGTCTGGTCTTCATCGACGAGACATGGACGCGGACTAACATGACGCCGTTGCGCGGATGGGCACCGCGTGGCCTGCGGCTCCAGACCAAGGCCCCGCACGGGCACTGGAAGACCACGACCTTCCTGGCCGCGCTACGCCATGACCGGATCGACGCTCCATGGCTATTCGATGGTCCGATCGACGGGGAAAGCTTCAGAACCTATGTCGAAAAAGTCCTCGTCCCCACGCTTCATCCCGGCGACATCGTAATCATGGACAATCTCGGCAGCCACAAGGCCAAAGCCGTGCGCCAGCTTATCCGCGCGGCCGGTGCCAAGCTCTTCTTCCTGCCGAAATACTCGCCCGACTTGAACCCGATCGAGCAGGCCTTCGCCAAGATCAAGCACTTCTTGCGCAAAGCCGCCGCGCGCTCGGTCGAAACTATCTGCACCGCGATCGGCGAAATCCTCGGAGCTTTTACACCCGACGAATGTGCCAACTATTTTCAAAATTCAGGCTATGCGTAAACCTAAATGCATCATGCTCTAGCGGGTTTTTCATTGGGCCGTTCCTCCATGCCCGTAACGAGCAGCGGAACAAACGGTTGCGAGGAACGACGCGACTCCCGAGCTTCATCTTTTTTCGAGGTTAATAAAATTCGACAGGGAGCGACGGCAATTTTATCCGCCTGTCGGCATCCGTGCCTCGAACATGTCCCGGACGCGATGCAACACGAAGTGTTGCTTCGCTGAGCCGGGACCACCCAAGCGCCGACGTTTTTTGCGGTCCCGGTTCTGCGGAGCGGCGTGAAGGACGCCGCACCGCGCCCGGGACAACCCCTAGCGCAAATTGCCGCAAAAGCGCTGGATGCGCTTGCAGGCGTCTTCGAGGTCGGAGGTTTTGGTCGCATAGGAAATCCGGAACGCCGGCCCCAAGCCGAACGCCGAACCCTGCACCACCGCGACGCCTTCGTTCTCCAAAAGCTCGGTGACGAAATCCTCGTCGTTGCCGATCACCTTGCCGGTCGGCGTGGTCTTGCCGATGGTACCGGCGCAGGACGGATAGACATAGAACGCGCCCTCGGGCCGCGGACAATTGAGGCCCTTGGCCTGGTTGAGCATCGACACCACCAGGTCGCGGCGTTCCTTGAACACCGCGTTGTTGGCGGGGATGAAATCCTGCGGACCGTTCAAGGCCTCGACCGCGGCCCATTGCGCGATCGACGACGGGTTCGACGTCGACTGCGACTGGATCGTCGCCATCGCCTTGATCAGCTCGGCGGGGCCGCCGGCGTAGCCGATGCGCCATCCGGTCATGCAATAGGCCTTGGAGACGCCGTTCACGGTCAGCGTGCGGTCGAACAGTTTCGGTTCGATCTGCGCCGGCGTGGAGAAGGCGAAATCGTCATAGACCAGATGCTCGTACATATCGTCGGTCATGATCCAGACCTGCGGATGCTTCACCAGCACGTCGGTCAGCGCCTTCAGCTCGCTGCGCGAATAGGCAGCACCGGTCGGGTTCGACGGCGAGTTGAGGATGATCCACTTTGTCCTGGGCGTGATCGCCGCCTCGAGCGCTGCCGGCTGCAGCTTGAAACCGAACTCCGCCGTGCACACCACCGGCACCGGCTCGCCGCCGGCCAGCGCCACCATTTCAGGATAGCTTACCCAGTAGGGCGCCGGGATGATGACCTCGTCGCCGGGATTGATGGTCGCCATCAGCGCGTTGTAGAGCACCTGCTTGCCGCCGGTGCCGACGATGATCTGGTTCGGCGTATAGGTCAGGCCGTTCTCGCGCTGGAATTTGGCGGCTATCGCCTCCTTCAGCTCGGGAATGCCGTCCACCGCGGTGTACTTGGTCTTGCCGGCCTCGATGGCGTGAATCGCCGCGAGCTTGATGTTGGCGGGGGTGTCGAAATCCGGCTCGCCGGCGCCAAGGCCGATGACGTTGCGGCCGGCCGCTTTGAGCGCGCGTGCTTTATCCGTCACCGCGATGGTCGCGGACGGCTTCACACGGTCGAGCGCAGCGGACAGGAACGGCATCGTCATCTCCTTGCAAGCGTCGTGATCCTGCGACGCCACGATTCTCCATGAAGGGATCGCCGTACCCTAAAGCGCGCGGCGCTGCATCGCAAGAAGGTTACGTCCATGTGCTCGAACTTTTGGAAGCGTCGAAGGCGCTTCGATGCGGCTGGCGCAACTTTCATAAAATTTGGCGGCGAAATGGCTTATTTCCGGCAACGCTGCGCATGCGCTGGCATGATGTGCTTCGCGGTTGCGGTGCGGCAGTTGATTTCGACTTTTTCCAGGTGCCGGGGCTTGCGACGCATCCGCATCGGCATCATTGTTTGGCCGCGTTGCGGGCGGACAAGCCGGGCGCGAGCACACACGCGATTCATCGGACGCCGAATGTACAAGCTCTATTCAATGCAGCGATCCGGCAACAGCTACAAGGTTCGCCTTGCCCTGGCGTTGCTCGATGCGCCCTATCATGCCATCGAGGTCGACATTCTGCGCGGCGAAAGCCGCACCCCGGATTTTCTCGCCAAGAACCCCAGCGGACAGGTGCCGCTGCTCGAAGTCGCTGACGGACGCTACCTCGCCGAATCCAACGCCATCCTGTGGTACGTCGCCGGCGGCACCTCACTGGCGCCGGAATCGCGGATCGAGCGCGCCGAGGCGCTGCAGTGGATGTTCTTCGAACAGCACGCGCTGGAGCCGAACATCGGCGCGGCCTATTTCTGGCTGTCGCTGGTCAAGGGCGGCCGCGACCTGCAGACCCACGCGCTGGAGGACTGGATGGAGCGCGGCTACGCCGCGTTGCAGGTGATGGAAAATCACCTCAAGACCCATGAGTTCTTCGCCGCCGGCCAGCTTACCGTCGCCGACATCGCGCTGTACGGCTACACCCATGTCGCCGACCAGTGCGATTTCGACGTCGCCGCGTTCCCCGCGATCGGCCAATGGCTGCGGCGGGTCCAGCAGACCCCGGGCTTCGTCGCCATGGACTGGCGTCCCGATTTTGAGGTCACCGATTCCGCCAGTATCGCCGCCGACGCCTGAGGCCCAAGGAAACAGCGGGCATAACCGCCGTGGCTGCCGTTGTTTTGCCATTTTCAGGTCCGCGCCGCCCAAATATTGCCTGCGATTCCTGCAAAAAACGGGTTCCGCGGGTGATTCGCCCGCGATTCAAGGATTTTCCGGCCATGATACGGTCGCTCTGCGCGGCAGGCTTCGAAGGCCACGCCGCGCCCGTTGCCTCGTCCCGATTGACCAACGCCGTCGCGGCCTCGCTCGCGATCGGCTCGCTCTCGCTGTGCCTGATCGTCGCGCTCACCGTGCTGTCGATCAAGGTCAGCATGGCGATGCCGCTTCCGGCGTAGCCCAGCCATTTTTCCCATAGGTCACCGGCCGTCCCGCGGCACAGCGATGATCGGCATCGCGCACCGAGCGACGGCCGTCTCCGCGAAGGAGACTTGCAGATGAAGACACCTGTCGTGTGGGTCACAGCGGCGCTGACGGCGGCCATCGTGCTGACGGCAACGTTGCTGATCGTCACGGGAGCGCGCGGGGAGAACAGCTCATTCGCGTCGTCAGCGGGTCAGCTTGAGGTTCAGACCGTCGCGACCGGTCTGGTCAATCCGTGGTCGCTGGCGTTTCTGCCGGACGGACGCATGCTGGTGACCGAACGTCCCGGCCGCATCCGCCTCGTCACGCCGAAAGGGCAACTGTCGCCGCCGCTGAAGGGCGTGCCGGAGGCGTGGGCCTCCGGCCAGGGCGGAATGCACGACGTCATCATCGACAAATCCTTTGCAGACAACGGCACAATCTATTTCTGCTTTGCAGAACGCGCCGCCGGCGGCGGACGTACCGCGGTCGCGCGGGCAAAACTCGACGATAGCAATGGCCGGCTCGAGGAAGTGAAAATCATCTTCCGTCAAGAAGGACCGTTGTCGTCGGGCAATCATTATGGCTGCCGCATTGTGCAGGCCAGCGACGGCAACCTGTTCGTGGTGCTGGGCGAGCATTTTGCCTACCGCGACGAAGCGCAAAATCTCGGCAACCATCTCGGCAAGCTGATCCGCATCGCGCCCGATGGCGCGGCGCCGAAAGACAATCCATTCGTCGGCCGCGATGACGCAAAACCCGAAATCTGGAGTTTTGGCCATCGCAACGCGCAAGGCCTCGCGATCAATCCCGCGACCGGCGACCTCTGGGAAACCGAGCACGGCCCGCGCGGCGGCGATGAAGTCAACATCATCGGCAAGGGCAAGAACTATGGCTGGCCGGTGATCGGCTATGGCATCGATTACAGCGGCGCGAAAATCCACGACAGCACGGCCAAGCCTGGGATGGAGCAGCCGATCAAATACTGGGTGCCGTCAATCGCGCCGTCCGGCATGGCGTTCTACACCGCAAAACTGTTTCCGAAATGGAGCGGCAGCCTGTTCACCGGCGCGCTGGCCGGCAGGATGCTGGTGCGGCTCTCGCTCGACGGCAATACCGTCACCGGCGAGGAGCGATTACTGCAAAATCTCAACGAACGAATTCGCGATGTGCGCCAGGGTCCGGACGGCGCGCTGTGGCTGCTGACCGACAGTTCTGCGGGGCGGATTTTGCGGGTGTCGCCGGCGAAGTGAGAGCTCCGTGTCCCGGGCGCGATGCAGCACGAAGTGCTGCTTCGCAGAACCGGGACCCCGGTTTCTTCGAGTAGCAAGCAAGCTGGACCCCGGCTCTGCAGCGCACCGCTTCGCGAAGAGCTACGCGCTGCGCTGCGTCCGGGGAACGCGTCACCACTTGTGGAAAATGAAGAATGCGCCGGCCGCGATCAGCGCAAAACCCAGCCCGTGATTCCAGCCCAGCGGCTCCTTCAGGAAAAACACCGAGAAGCCGGCGAACACCACCAGCGTGATCACCTCCTGCATGGTCTTGAGCTGTGCTGCGGAATACACCGCGCTGCCCCAGCGATTGGCCGGCACCGCCAGCCAGTATTCGAAGAATGCGATGCCCCAGCTCGCCATGATGACAAGCGGCAGCGGGCTCTGCTTGAATTTCAGGTGGCCGTACCACGCAAACGTCATGAAGACGTTGGAGGCAAACAGCATCAGAACCGGCAGCAATTGCGGCGAAATGGTCGGCATGAACGTCCTTTCAGGATTCCGGGCGCCAACATCCGGCACGGAGCCGGGTTCCAGCACATTTGAACACAACAATTGGAAAACCGCGCCGGTCGGATCAACCGTGTTTTAAGGATAGCGGCAGAAAAGCCGGTGGAAACTGCAACTTACCGCATACTCACGCCTCATACTTTCGTCAGGCACGAGAACAGGTCATGCGGTTCGACTGGCGCGCCATATGCGGCCCGGCCCTTACAACGGCAGTGGCGTTGATCGCCATCGCCGCCGATCGCACGCTGGTGACCGTTCCCAATCCCGCGCCGCTGTTCGTCTGCATCGTTGCGTTCGCGGCATCCCTGAGCGGCCTTGCCTCGGGCATGGTCAGCGCGGCAATCGCGGTCACCTCCACGGCGCTGTTTTTCCTCAATCACCGCGCGACGCCCGGTTACGACGTATCGGACCTCGTACGTCTGGTGATGCTGGCGCTTACCGCGGCCGGTACCGCCGTCATCACCGGCTTGCTGCGGCAGAAAATGATGGATGCGGTCAGCTGGGAGCGCGCGCGGCACGCCACCGCCGCGCGGCTGGCGGCGGCGCTGGACCAGATCGACATCGGCGTGGTGCTGCTTGACAAGGACACGCGCGCCGAATTCATCAATCGCGCGTTCCGGGATTATTTTTCGCTGCCCGACGAGAAGGCGGACTCCAAGCCGCCCTTCATCGCGCTGATGTATCACGGCCGCGACACCGGCGCCTATGAACTGCCCGAGGACGAATTGGGCGCCTTCATCGCGCAGCGCACGGAGTTGATGCGCGTCGGCGATTCGACGCCGATCAACATCAACCTCGCCGACGGTCAGGTGATGCGCTTCAGCTGCACGGCGCTGCCCGACGGCGGGCGCATGCTGAGTTACACGCCGGTGACCGACCTGGTGCGCCACGCCGACGATCCCGCCAACGCCGACTACTATCTGGCGCTGCGCGGCGGCGGCCATCGGGCGCTTACCCGGCATCTGCGCGCCGCGGAATAAACTACGCTCGCCCTCATCCTGAGGAGCCGCGCTCTTGCGCGGCGTCTCGAAGGATGGCCACGGGCACCGTGCGTGTCCTATCCTTCGAGACGCGGCCAAGGCCGCTCCTCAGGATGAGGCTGGAGACCCTGTGGATAAATCCGGCTGTCATGCCTGTGTAACACGGCGCGCTTAAGGTCCGGCTGCGTCTGATCAGGCCCCCCGTCGCGGATCAAGCGCCCCAGCGGTCCCCGTCAGTCGCCGCGTCTGGCCGGGACCGCATTTTTTTGTCTCGCGCGTTTGCTGCGTCGGTTATAACGAACCCGCCGACGTATGACCCGCGAACGCGACAGTCAGAAATGATCCGCTTCATCCTTATCGTTCTCGCGCTGGTCGTGCTCACCTTGGTGCTGTTGCCGTTTCAATTGATCGGCATCGCATTCAAATTGCGGCTGCAGCGGACCATCCCGCATCTCTATCACCGCGCGCTGTGCGCGCTGATCGGTGTGCGGATTCGCGAAGTGGGGCAGCGCTCGGCTGAGGCGCCGGTGCTGATCCTCTCCAATCACGTGTCATGGCTCGACATATGCGTCATCACTGCGCTCGCGCCGGTGGTTTTCGTCGCCAAGAGCGAAGTGGCGCGCTGGCCGGTGTTCGGCTGGCTCGCCAAATTGCAGCGAACCATTTTCATCAACCGGCAGGCCCGGCATCAGACCGGCGCCGCGACCCGGGAGATCGCGGATCGATTGCTCGGCGGCGACGCGGTGGTGCTGTTCGCGGAGGGCACATCGAGCGACGGCACCCGCGTCCTGCCGTTTCGCTCGGCGCTGATCGGTGCCGTGCATCACGCGCTCGGCGCTTCCACGCATCACAAGGAGATCACGGTGCAGCCGATGTCGGTTGCCTATGTCGGCCTCGGCGGCGTGCCGCTGGGCCGCGCCTTGCGTGAACGCGTGGCATGGTATGGCGACGCCGACCTGATGCCGCATTTCATTGGCGTGCTGGCATCCGGCGCCGTCGACGTCACCGTGAGCTGGGGCGAGGCCACGGCCTATGGCATGAGCGCGGACCGCAAGCAGATCGCCCGCGACGCCGAACAATCGGTGCGCCGGATGACGACGGCCGCGCTGCGGGCCGCGCCGCCGCGGCCGCCGGCCGCACTGGAACAACCGGTGACGGCGCCGGGACTGGCCTGATCTCCGCGCGCCCTGCGCCGCGCCTTGCGGCTTGCCCGCCTGCGAGTCACAATGCGATCCCGTCTCGCGGTTTTTCACCCCCAGGACCGATCCATGCAAATTCGCAATCTCGGCGGCTCCGGCCTGCGCGTCTCCGCGGTCGGCCTCGGCTGCAATAATTTCGGCCAGCGCACCGACCTCGAAACCTCGCGCAAGGTGATCCACAGGGCGATCGACCTCGGCGTTACGCTGTTCGACACCGCCGACATTTATGCCGGGATGGGCGGCTCCGAAACCGTGCTGGGAGAGGTGCTCGGCGACCGGCGCAAGGACATCGTGCTGGCGACGAAATTCTCCAAGCCGATGAGCAACGACGGCACCAAACAGGGCGCATCGCGGCGCTACATCATGTCGGCGGTCGAGGCGAGCCTGCGCCGGCTGAAAACCGATTACATCGATCTCTATCAGCAGCACGATTACGATAACTTGACGCCGATCGAGGAAACCTTGCGCGCGCTGGACGATCTGGTCCGGCAAGGCAAGGTCCGCTACATCGGCAATTCGAATTTTCCGGCGTGGCGCATCGCCGAGGCGGAGTTTTGCGCGCGCGCGATGAACGCAAACCGATACATCTCGTGTCAGGACGAATACAGCCTGGTAATGCGCGATATCGAGAAGGACCTGCTGCCGGCAGCGCAGCAATACAATCTCGGCCTGCTGCCGTTCTTCCCGCTGGCGAGCGGCCTGCTCACCGGAAAGTACAAGCGCGGCGCGGCGGCGCCCGACGACACCCGCTTCGGCAAAAGCCCGGCGATGCGCGACCGTTATGTAACGCCGCGCAACGAAGCTATCGTCGAGAAACTGCAAGCTTTTGCACAAGCGCGCGGCCACACGATGCTCGAACTCGCCTTCTCCTGGCTGGCGTCGCGGCCGCAAGTGTCGAGCGTGATCGCTGGTGCGACGCGGGTCGAGCAGATCGAGGCGAACGTCAAGGCGATCGGGTGGGTGTTGAGCGCGGAGGAGATCGCGGAGATCGACAGGATTACGAAGTAGCCCGGATGAGCGAAGCGAAATCCGGGTCTACCTCACAACCCGGAAGTCGCCAGTTCGTGAAACCGCCGTTACCCGGATTTCGCTTCGCTCATCCGGGCTACGGATCTAGCGCAGCGAATCCGGGATCGTCTGAAGACGAATTGAGTGCCTGCTGAAGGACTTAGGCGCTATCGTCCAACCGATTGACTTGAACTGCTGAGTCATGCGGCAAACTTCAGGCGCGTTGCGGCAAACCAAAGGCAAGCTGCGGCTTCCTGCGCGCCGTTAGCCGAGAAAAAACGCGCCACTGCAAGCGCTTAAGCCGCGCGGCGCAGCGAGTCATCTCCCTAGGTCAAAAATCCGCCGTTGATTGAAGCACTTGCGCGGTGTGTCGAGGCGATGAGGCGAATCACCTGCGCGCGGCGCGAGGTAAATCGCAAGCTGCATGAAGCGCTTAAAGCCGGTTCACCAAAATGAGCCGCGCCGAACATTAACTGCGTTGGCGAGTTTTGCGGCAAACTGAAGGCAAGCAATTTTTCTTGCGGCAAGGCGGGGTTTTTTCGCGGCGGATGCGTGGCGGCGAGCCGTTCCGTGAAAAGCGCGCCCGCCATGATTTTGCGGAAAATATTCCGCCAATTTGCCATCGCGCGGTAAGGTATGCGACTCTGCGGAGTCCATAGGGTGGGCAGAGCGAAGCGTGCCCACCCTACGTGTTGAGAGGCTCACCTCGAATCTGCTTACCGAAGGCAAGGTCGTCGTTGAGGCACCATTGCTCCGCAACGCGTCCATCGATCGACAGTTCGTCGACCTCAACACGACGACCGCTGGCAGGCATGCCTGCGAACGCACCGAGATGAATGCCCGTCGAATGATATCGAACGGCCACTCTGTCTTCGTCAATGACCATGTCGTCAATGTGCTCCCGCCAGTCCGGGAAGCCCACACGAAGCCGCTCGATTGCTCGTCGAATACCGTCGTGTCCATCCCGGGATGGTACCGTCCCCCAACCCTTCGGCATATGGGCGACGAAGTTTTCGGCATACACCTCGTGGATCGACCGGGTATCACCGGTGCTCCAGATGTCGTGCAAGCGCTGGATCAGTGCCTGCTTCTCCTGCCTTGTCATTGTCTGATCCTCGCTTGTAGTAGAACTTGATCGCGGCATCGCTCGTTTCGGATCGGGGCCCGAGCCAACACCAGCCGGCCCAGGATCTAACAAAACCGTAACCGTCGCCATCCGTGTCCGCTATCTCAACTACTCACAGCGTTCAACCCAGCCTTCACAACACGGCAGCTATCGGCTTGCGGAATCGTCGTTCCCCGGGTTTCGCTTCGCTGATCCGGGCTACAGACCTGCAGATAGTCCGTAGGGTAGGCAAAGCGAAGCGTGCCCACCATCGCCGCTCGTGACTCACGGCATCATGTTGCGGATGGGTGGTGGGCACGGCGCTAGGGCGCCCCCTACGCGTTATCGTCATTGCGAGGAGCACTTGCGACGAAGCAATCCAGTCTTGCTTCGCGGCACTCTGGATTGCTTCGCTTCGCTCGCAATGACGGCGGTGTGGCGCCTACCCCAGCAACCCCTGCGCCGCTTTCACGCCGGCACTATCCGGAAACACCGTTTCCGCCAGCACGCGCTCGCTTAACCCGAGATGGTCGTGCAGCACGCCCTTGATCACTGCGCGGAGATCCGTGGTCGGCGCGAGGTCGCGGCCCTCGTAAAGCGAGGCCTGCTTCAGCCCCGGCCAATCCGCAATGACACGGCCGCCCTTGACCGCGCCGCCGGCCAATAGCGCAACCGTGCCGGTGCCGTGGTCGGTGCCGTCGGTGCCGTTGATCCGCGCGGTGCGGCCGAATTCGGTCGTGACCACGACCACGGTGTCGCGCCAGCGCTCGCCCAATCCGGTTTCGAATTCCGCCAGCGCGCCGTCGAGGCCGGACAGCAACGTCGCGAGCCGCCCGACCGCGCCGCCTTCATTGGCGTGGGTGTCCCAGCCGTCGAAGGCGAGTGCGGCGATGCGCGGGCCGTCATCCGCGCGCATCAGCTTGGCGGCGCCGCGCGCCACCAGTTTCATCGCGCCCGCAGCACTGGTGCCGGGTTTCGGTTTCATGTCGTCGCCTTGCGCTGCCTTGTCGAGCAGCAAACCCTGCGACAAGGCCGCGGCCAGCGCGGGATCGCGATGCCGGTACAGGTCGACCAGCCTTGCTGCGGTATCGTCGGCGGCCTGCGGCAACGCCGCCGGCGCCCAGGCCACGGTCGGCGCAGCACCGCGCAGCACCAGCGGCGTGGTCGGGCCGATGGCGAGGCCGCTCATCACCCGCTCGCCCCGCGGCAAGGCTTCCAGCGCGCGGTTGAGCCAGCCGGATTGCACCCGGCCGGGACCTGCGTAGCCGCTTTCCAGCACGTCCTGGCCGTCGAAATGCGAGCGGTCGCGATACGGCGTCGCCACCGCGTGAACCACCGCGGCGCGCTTCTCCCGAACCATCCGCGCGAATTCCGGCATCGACGGATGCAGCGCGAAAAACGAATCCAGCATCACGGCTGCGCGCGGGCCATTCGCAGACAGCGCGATCGGTCCGTGCAGGCCGGCGTAATCGGGATCGCCGACCGGGGCGACCGTTGCAAGGCCGTCCAGCGCACCGCGCAGGATGACGACGATCAGGCGCGGATCGCGGCCGTCGGCGCCGCGCGCGAATTTCGGCAAGTAGGCCCAGGCGGCGAAGGAGGCGCCGCCGAGCAGCAGCGCGCGCCGCGAGGTCGCAAGCGATGTCCGGCTTTCACAGCAATCCATCGTCATCTCCTCTGGAATTCGGGCGACATCAGCAGCAGCGCCAAGGCCTGCTGCCGAGATTCCGCTCGCTCAATGGTCCGCCGCGTCTCGGACGAAGCCGCGTCGGCGGCGACCAGTTCAAGCAGATCGCGCGGATCGATCGTTTCGCCGATGCGCGACGCCACTTGCGCCGAAATATCGAGCCGCAGCTTCATGCCCTCGGGCGCGGCCCAGGCGGCATTGCTGTCGGGAAATCCATTCGGTCCTGCCGGAGACCACAGCGGCTGGCCCAGCAGGTTCAGGCCGCCGAGAAAGCGGCTGGGATCCTCAGGGACTCGCCGCCCCAGCAGCCGGCCGATCGCCACCAGGAATTCGAAAGGCGAACGCATCTTGGTCATCGGCGTCTGCCAGGCTTCGTCGGAATCCACGAGCGCCATTGCCAGCGCCTTGAGGTCGCCGTCGGATTTGCCGAACACATCCTGCAATCGCGCCACCAATGCGGGGGGCGGATCGTCGGCCACAAAATGCCGCGCGAATTTGGTGGCGATGAATTTTGCGGTGGAGGGATGGCGCGCGAGGTCGGCCAGCGCCGCCTCGCCCTGGGCTACACCGTTGTTCTCGTAAGTCTTGCCCAGCAGCCGCTGCGCGCCGGGTTGATGCGCGTTGGCGTTGAAGGCGAAGGTGCCCGGCGTGCCGAGCTGGCCCTGGCGGCCGGCATAGGTCCAGCCGGTGATGATGCGCGCCAGCGAGGTCACGTCGTCCTGGCTGTAGCCGCCGCCGACGCCCAGCGTATGCAGCTCCATGATCTCGCGCGCGAGATTTTCGTTCAGGCCGCGTTTGCGATTCTGTCCGGCGCGCGACTCCGGACCCAGCGATTGCTGGTTGTCGAGAAAGAACAGCATTGCCGGATGCTGCTCCACCGCTTTGAGCATGTCGCCGAACCGGCCCAGCACATGGGGCCGGATCGCCTCGCGCTCGAACGAACCCGCCCACATCCGCGCGATGCCGCCCTTGTTGGCGGAGATGCAAAAGTGGTTGGACCAGAACACCACGAGGCGCTCGACAAACCCGCAATCGGCGATCATGGCGCGCTGCAGCCGCGCCAGCGCCTCGGCGCGGTAGGTTTTCTGGATGATATTGGGCGGCTCCGGCGCAGGCGGCGCGGCAGGCTGCATCGCTTCGGGCGCAGCCATCGCCGCGTTGGCATCCGCTGCCTCCATGGCGGCGGCTTTACCGGCGATGTCCGGCGGCGGAGCGACTTCCATCGCCGGCGCGCCTGACTTCGCCGCGGCGTTGCGCGCCTGCACGATCTCGAACTGATAGGCGAACACGGCCTGCGCCAGTGCCGGCGTGGACTGCAGTCCCGGCGCTTCCAAAAGCCCGCCATTGGGACGGCTCAGCTCGGCCTTGACGAAACCGCGGGGATCGGAGGCCGCGTTGACGAAATCGCCCGACGCGCTGCCGCGCGCGCCAAGGCCAAAGCGGTTGAGCGCGACAAGAGCGGCTTGCGAATCGCGGGCCATCGGTTCTCCTCCGGACTGCGCCTGAGCTTCTTGTTCGGCTGTTTTGGGCGTAGGATTCCGGTTGCAGATCATAGTACCGTTCGGGAAGAACGCCGAATTAAAATCCCGTTAGAATGCGGTCCGGTCCATGACAAATCGGTTAGAAAATCCGGCCCCGACCTCGCGCCGCCTCGCCTGCGCGGGCTGTGGAACGGAATTTTCCTGCAGCCTGTCCGGGCCCTGCTGGTGCGCCGAGGAAACCGCCCGGCTGCCGATGCCGACCGATGGCGGGGATTGCCTGTGCCGGGATTGTTTGAGGAAGATGGCGGAAGCGCCGCGCACTTAACGTTCAGCGTTCCCCGGACGCAGCGCAGCGCGTAGCTCTTCGCGAAGCGGTGCGCTGCTGAGCCGGGGTCCCGGTTGCCTGCGACTCGAAGAAACCGGGGTCCCGGTTCTGCGAAGCAGCGCTTCGCAAGAGCTACGCGCCGCATCGCGCCCGGGACACGAGAGCTGCGTGCCCCGGATGCAGCGCGGCGCGCCGCTCTTCGCGGCGTGGTGCGCTGCTAAGCCGGGGCCGTTACGAACGCCTGCGCTTGGGTACGGTCCCGGCTCTGCGGAGCGGCATGACGAATGCCGCACCGCGTCCGGGACACGGAAGCGTCCCTACTCCGCCGGTCCCGCGAACAGCAGCAGGTTTCCGTCGGGATCCTTGACGATGAAATTCCTCGCGCCCCATGGCTCTTTCCTGAGCGTTTGAAAGAACGGCACGCTCGCGGCCTGAAAATCGAGAAAGAGTTGTTTGATCTCCTCCGCGGTCGCGACGGTGAACGACGCCGACAATAATTCCTCGCGATCCCTCCGGCCTGGTTCGATAACAGGGCGATCGACGTGTCTGAGATTGAGCGGCGCGCCATCGCGCTTGACCTGGGCGTAGAACGGCGGCTCGCCGTAGCTGAATACGATGGCAAAGCCGAGTTTTGCGGTGAAGAAATCGCATGACGCCTTGATATCGGCAACGAACAATTGCGGTTCGGCTGATGTGATGACGGGTTTGACCGAAGTCGTGTGTGCATGATCTGGCATGGGCGGGAGTCCTGTCTTGAGCGCCTGCCAGTTCTCGAAGCCATGCTGCCGCGCGATCAGTTCCTGCGCATCGCCGAGTTTGAAGCTGTGCGCGAGAATTTCGGGATCGGTCATGTGGCGGAAGCGCGGCAAGCCCGATCTGATCTGGGCCGCGACCGGATAGTACCGGTCGCGATGCCAGCGCAGGACGAGCTTCGCCTGTTTCCTCAGGTTCTCGAGATTAGGCATGGGCGCGCTACGGTTGACATTGCGTAGGTGGGCATAGCCCCTTCGGCGTCAGCCGATGCGCCCTACATGCAGCAGCGTCAGAATGGCCAACAGGCCGCGCTTCGTCAAGACGGGTGATGGTCGTTCCCCGGACGCAGCGCAGCGCGTAGCTCTCGCGGAGCGGTGCGCTGCAGAGCCGGGGTCCCGGTTTGCTTGCGACCAGAAGAAACCGGGGTCCCGGTTCTGCGAAGCAGCTCCGCAAGGGCTACGCGCTGCATCGCGCCCGGGACAAGTATTCCTACTCCACCTTGCCGATCTTCTTCACCGCCGCGATCAGCCGCGCGCTGTCGGCCTCGACGAATTTTGCGAACTCCGGCGCGTCCATGTAGGCGACCGGGCTGCCGGCGGTTTCGAAGGTCTTCGTCACTTCCGGCGCCTTCACCGCCTGGGCCATCGCCTGGCGCAACTGCGTCATGATCGGCGCCGGCAGCGCGGCCTGCGCGAACAGCCCGGCCCAGATATAGAATTCCACATCCTTGTAGCCGAGCTCCCTGAAGGTCGGCAGATCGGGGAAACTCGCGATCCGCTGCGCGCCCCAATTGGCGAGCACGCGCATCTTGCCGTCGTCGACCTGCTGCTTCAGCGTGCCCGGCGCCGACGCCATCGCCTGCACCGTGCCGGCCAGAAGTCCGGTGAGCGCCGGTGCGGCGCCGCGGAACGGCACGTGCAGCAGCTTGATGCCGGCGCTGGCGGCGAACATTTCCATCGCCACATGCAGGGTGCCGTAGGGGCCGGACGAACCGTAGGGAATCTGGCCGGGGCGCTTCTTGGCATCGTCGACAAAATCCTGCAGCGTCTTCCACGGCGCCGACGCCGGCACCGCCAGCAGGGTCGGGTCGGCCAGCACACGCGCGACCGGCGCGAATTGCGAGACTTCGTAAGCCACCGGGCGATCGAACAGGCGGTCGGCCTCGGGCAGCACCGCCAGCGACGACAGCGTCATCAGCAGCGTGTAGCCGTCGGGCTCGGCGCGCGCCGCCGCCGCGTTGCCGACCGAACCGCCGCCGCCTCCGGCGCGGTTATCGACAAGGACGGACTTGCCCAGAATTTTCTCGAGCGCCAGCGCCACCGGCCGCGCCGCCAGATCGGCCTGGCCGCCGGCCGGGAACGGGACGATCATGGTGATGTTGCGCGTCGGGTATGCGGCCTGGGCGCGGGCCGGATTCGACAGCACGTTCACCGCAGCGGACGACAACGGCAACATCGCAGCGGCTTTAAGAATTTCACGGCGATTCATCGGATGTTCTCCCCCGGAGATTTGTTTTCGTTGTTGGATCCAGCCTAGCCGAAACTCCGGACATGACGATACGCTTCTAACGTCGCACTTTCCCCCGCGCAAACTGCCTGGTCAAAAACTCCGCCAGCACCTCGACGCGGGCGGGGCGCGGGCCGCCGGGCGGCGTCACCAGGTGCACCGCGCCTTCGGTCTGCTTCCAGTCTTTCAGGATCACTTCGACCTCGCCCGACGCAATAGCATCGCCGACAATAAAATCCGGCAGGTCGGCGATGCCGAGCCCCGCCAGCAAAGCCGGCATCAGCGCCTCGCCGTTGTTGACGCGCAGCGGTCCCGCCGGGCGCACGCTGGCCTGCTCGCCGGCGGAATTGGTGTAGTGCCAGATGCCCGGCGTCGAGAGATAGGTGTAGCCGAGGCATCGGTGCTGGGCGAGATGCATCGGATGCGTCGGCCGGCCGTGCTGCTTCAGATAGGCGGCCGAGGCCACGGTGTAGCGCGGCATCGCGCACAGCCGCCGCGCGATCAGCGACGAGTCGGGCAGGCTGGCGATCCGCAAGCCCGCGTCAAAGCCTTCGCCGATCAGGTCGACCATCGCATCGCTCAAATGCAGGTCGATCGACACTTCCGGATACGCGGCCAAGAATTCCGGCAACAGCGGCGCCACCGCCTTCACCCCGAACGTCATCGGCACTGCGAGCCGCACCAGCCCGCGCGGCGCCACCGATTGCGCCAGCGCCTCGTTCTCCGCCGCCTCGCCATCGAGCAAGAGCCGCGTCGCGCGCTCGGCCAGCTTTTGTCCGGCATCGGTCAAGGCGAGGCGGCGCGAGGTGCGGTTGAACAGCCGGGCGCCGAGCCGCTCTTCCAGCCGGGTCACGGCCTTCGACACCGTGGCCCTGGACAGCGCCAGTTCGGTTGAGGCAGCCGCAAATGACCGTAATTCCACGACTTTTGCGAAAATCGCGAGCGCTTCGAAATCGGGGAGCCTTGCCATGGGGTCGTTCCATTAGAGCAATTTTAGAAACAATAAGTTTCGATAGTTTCTATTTCTAACCCACCTTGGACGGCATATCCAGACTGCCAATAACTTCACTCACGGAGAACTCCGATGATCGAACTCAGACCTTTTGCAAAACTCGGCGGCGCCGACCACGGCTGGCTGAAAGCCAAGCATCACTTCTCGTTCGGCAGCCACTATGACTCGAGCAATATGGGCCACGGCTCCTTGCGGGTGTGGAACGACGACGAGATCGCGCCGAACTCCGGCTTCCCGGCGCATCCCCATGCCAACATGGAAATCATCACCTATGTCCGCGAAGGCGCGATCACGCATCAGGACAGCCTCGGCAACAAGGGCCGCACCGAGGCCGGCGACGTGCAGGTGATGAGCGCCGGATCCGGCGTGCGTCACTCCGAATACAATCTGGAGCCTTCGACGACACGGATCTTCCAGATCTGGATCGAGCCGGCCACGCAAGGCGGCCAGCCGACCTGGGGCGCAAAGCCGTTCCCGAAATCGGACCGCTCCGGAAAATTCGTCACCATCGCCAGCGGGTTCAAGGCCGACAACGATGCGCTGCCGATCCGCGCCGACGCGCGCGTGCTCGCCACTACGCTGAAGGCCGGCGAGAGCGCGGAATATGCGCCCGGCAAAGCGCGCAACCTTTATCTGGTTCCGGCAGTCGGCAGCGTCGAAGTCAACGGCGTATTCGTCAACGCCCGCGACGGCGTCGCGATCAGCGACGAGGCGAAGCTGAAGATCACCGCGCTGGAGGATTCGGAGCTGGTGCTGGTGGACGCGGCGTAGGGCCAGTGTCCCGGGCGCGATGCAGCACGAAGTGCTGCTTCGCAGAACCGGAACCCCGGTTCTGCAGTGCACCGCTCCGCAAGAGCTGCGCGCTGCACTGCGCCCGGGGAACGCGACGAACACTCATTCACTTACAAAACCTAACGGAGACACCCCATGACAAAAGTTCTCGTCCTGTATTATTCCGCCTACGGCCACATCGAAGCCATGGCGAAAGCCGTCGCCGAAGGCGCCCGCGAAGCCGGCGCTACCGTCGATATCAAGCGCGTGCCAGAGCTGGTGCCGCCGGACGTCGCCAAAGCGTCGTATTACAAGCTCGACCAGGAGGCGCCGGTCGCCACGATCGATGAGCTCGCCAACTACGACGCAATCGTGATCGGCACCGGCACGCGCTTCGGCCGGATCGCGTCACAGATGGCCAATTTCCTCGACCAGGCCGGCGGGCTGTGGATGAAGGGCGCGCTGCATGGCAAGGTCGGCGGCGCGTTCACCTCGACCGCGACCCAGCATGGCGGCCAGGAAACCACGCTGTTCTCCATCATCACCAACCTCTTGCATTTCGGCATGACCATCGTCGGCCTGAATTACGGCTTTGCCGGCCAGATGAAGCTCGACGAAGTCACCGGCGGCTCGCCCTACGGTGCCACCACCATCACCGGCGGCGACGGCAGCCGCCAGCCGAGCGAAAACGAACTTGCCGGCGCGCGCTATCAAGGACGCGTGATCGCGGAGATTGCGAAAAAACTGCATGGCTGAGAAGGTCTCGTGTCCCGGGCGCGGTGCGGCATTCTTTATGCCGCTCCGCAGAACCGGGACCCCGGCTCTGCAGTGCACCGCTTCGCAAGAGCTACGCGCTGCACTGCGTCCGGGGAACGCAAAATTACTTCTCTTCGCGTGACGGCGGTTTGCCCAGCAGGCGCTTCACGCGTTCCGTCAGCCTTGGATGGCTGCGAAGCCAGCGCGCCGCGCGATCGCGCAACGCATAGCGAAGTCCACGCCAGCTCAGCGCCGCGGTGAAATCCACCAGCGCAATCCGCGCCACCCCGAAGCGGCGCTTGTAGGCGTAGTTGCCGATGCTGAAATCGAACTGCCGGATGCCGTCCCTGTGCAGGGCAGCCATGGTGCGTTCGATGATCAACCGGCCCGGCGAACAATTCGACCACTTTTCGCCGGCATTGCTGATGCGCACCATCACATAACGCCCGGCCTGCCGGACGCCGAGCAAGGTGGCGACCACCTCGTCGCCGACGGTGAGCGCCGACAGCACGGCGTAGCCGTTTGCGATGTTGTCATGAACGAGATTGCGATAGAACGCGGCATAGGTCTCGTCATTGAGAATAAAATTCAGCCCGAGATGCTGCATCCGCTCGCTTTGCTGCGTCTCCATGGTGGAGAGCACCCGCAGCGCTTCTTCCTTGTCCGTGATGATCCGGAACGCGGCAGCGGGATCACGCGTGAACACGCGCCAGCTTCGCTCCAGCTCCTTGCGCACGGTGCGCTCCAGCGTAAAGCGCCAGGCGTCGAAATCGTCACCGGTGGTGACGATATTGCCATTCAACGAACACGGCCCGGCGCCGTCGAGCAGCGCCAGCGGATTGGGGCGGCCATCGAGCTCAACCGGCATCTTGCGCAGCCGGATCAGATCGGCGCCGCCGGGCAAGCGCCGCAGCGCGGCGCGCAAATCTTTCCACATCGCGCGCGCCGATTTCGCATCGCGTGGTGCTGCGGCGCCGAGCACCGGCGCGTTGTAATCGGTCAGATCGAGATCGGCGGGTTCGACGATGCGGATACCCTTGTGTATCCGGCGGACCAGCGGCAACAGCACGGCCGGCTCGCCGGTCGCGGCGTTCGAGACGATGGCGATCAGCGGCTCGACGTTGTCGATGTTGGCGAACGCGCCGTACCACGCTTCCAACCACTGCCAGTTCTGGAACGGCGTCGCGTCAGCGGGATCGCCCCAGCGGGCTTTGGCCCGTTTCCAGTCCCGGGTAAATTCGACGCGGAAACCGGACTTGCCGTCATTGCGAGCCAACGGGTCGCGCGAATGCGCGCCCGATGACGGGCTCCGCGGAAGCAATCCAGAGCCACGGAGCGCGGGCTGGATTGCTTCGTCGCAAGAGCTCCTCGCAATGACGAAGGGCATATTTTGTCTTTCTGTCGCCTCAAGCCGCCTTCGGCAGATCGACGATCTTGCCGGGATATTCGGCGTCGAGCCGGAAGTCGATCGGACGGCGCGCATCGCGCTCGCGCTTGACCCACTTGCCGTCGCGCAGCAGTTTTTGCATCACCGCCTTGGCGAAATACGACGGGCCGCGCAGGTTGCGGCTCTTCGGCGTGTAGCCGAAGCGATGGCGCAGCATGCCGTTGGCCAGATGCACGATCTCGGAACGCCTTATTTCCTCATTGGTGTAGGAGATGGTCATCGAGACGCTGAAGGTGTCAAGGTTCTCCACCCGATGCGGCGCGTTCATCTGCCAGCCCAGCATCTGGCCCGGGCCGATGTCGAGCACCTTGGCGTGGTCGTCGTACCAGTCCTTATAGGGAAGATCGACCTCGACATTGAACAGCGCGATGTCCTCGAGATGCTCCGCGGTGATGAACGGGGCGGAGTTCGGATAGACATAGACGCGCTTGCGGCCGGCGATCTGGACCAGGCTCTGCCCGGGCATGTCGGCGTGGTAATAGACCTGCGCGTTCGGCGCGGAGATCAGAATGCTTTCCTGATGGCCTTTCGGGATCTCGAAGTCCGGAACCTTGGCAACGATTTCCTCAAACATGCGATCGACCAGTTTGCCGTAACGGGGGTCAACCGCGGCGACGTTGCGCATGTTGAGCCAGAGCCCGCCGCGGGAGATCGCGTCGATCACCTCGCGGCCACTGAGATTGCCGATATCGCCCTCGCGCCAGAGCTTTTTGCTGCCGCGGGCGCCGGTCTGCACCAGGCTGTAATGCTCGCGCGGATAGCCTTCGATCAGTTTTGCCAGGTCGTCCATCGAAAACGCCGGCGACTTGTGCATCTCATGTTCCAGCCTGATCGGCTGGTGGGCCCACAATTGCGAATGCGTCTCGTCCCATTTGGTGAAGATTTTGTTCGTTGTCATCATAGCACTCCTGCTGGCTTCGCTTTGCTGTCTCGAAATCTCGAATGGCCGTGACGCCATCGATACGCCGATGTCCCGTTATGAGACGGCCCGGCGATTCTCACGCTCTATCTGGCAAGAAGAGTGCCGCGTGCCGAGCGGCGCCGCTTACCGGAAGCTAAGGCTTGCGGGTTATGGCTAACGCGATGACGTCAGAACCCGCATATCAGGCGCTGTTTCTCGGCGCGGGGCCGCACATGACGTGCGGCGTCGGGCAATTCACCCGGCTGCTGCAGGAGGCGGTCGAAAAGCTCAAACCCGGCAGTTGCACTTCGTTAACCCTGACGCGTAGCGAAGGCACGGTTGGCGAACTCTGGCGCGCGGTCGGGTCGGCGCGCAGCGTGGTCTGCAACTTTCCGCTTGTCGCATGGAAGCGCGTGATGGTGCGGCCACTGCTGGCGCTGGCGATGGCGCGGCTGCGCGGCAGGCGCGTCGTCTTGATCCAGCATGAATGGGGCGGGCTGCACTGGCTACGGCGCGTCACCTATATGCCGGCGCTGCTGCTGGCCGACAGCATCGTGATGTTCTCGCCGCTGGTGCGGCGCGAACTCGCGGGCGATTCCGTCGTGGGCTGGGCGGCGGAAAAGTGCGTGCTGGCGCCGCTACCGCCGAATATCGAGGCGCCCCCCGGAATCGTCGGCTCAAAACTCCGGCAGCAGCTCGCCGCGGCGCGGGAGAACGGCCGTCTCGTGATCGGGCATTTCGGATCGATCTATCCGGGCAAGCAGCCGAATGCGCTGCTCAACATCGGCGCCATCCTGAAAGCGCGCGGGCTGAAGCCGCTGATCGTCTATGTCGGATCGTTCATTCGCGGCGTGGACAAGGTGGAGGAAGAGTTTTACGCCCGCGCCGCCGAACTCGGGTTAACCGACGATGTCATTGTCAGCGGCTTCGTTGCATCCGACCATGAAGTATTCGGCCTGTTCAGCGAGATCGACGCGTTCTGCTTTTCCCTCGATGAGGGCCTCACCGCGCGGCGCTCCAGCGTGCTGACCTGCGTGCAGTCGGGCCGGCCCGTCATTGCCACCGGTCCGGCTGAGGCAGACGAATTCGCTCATCATCCACGCTTCAAGGAATTGATCGACCGCGGCGCCGTGGTGCTGGTGCCGCGCGGCGCCGGCGATGAGGCTTATGCGGACAGGATTGTGTCGGCGCTGAATTGGCCGTCGGTGCACGCGCCGTTCGATTTCGACCAATGGTGGCGGGATGTCGCGGAGGCGATGCGGACGCAGCTGTGACGTGCCCCGGACGCAGCGCAGCGCGTAGCCCTTGCGAAGCGGTGCGCTGCAGAGCCGGGCCCCGGTTTGCCAAAAACCGTAACCGGGGTCCCGGTTCTGCGAAGCAGCGCTTCGCAAGAGCTACGCGCTGCATCGCGCCCGGGACACGGGATCAGTTGCTGACGCGAAACCGCGCGAGGTAATGCAGGCCGAACACCGCCAGCAAAAACGTGAACCAGATCGGATCGGCGCGGTCGAGGAAGAAGCTTTCCATCGACGACAGGTAAAGCCCGAACAGCCAGATCTGCAGCAGCATGGTCGCCAGCGGCCCGTGGTTGCCGCCGCGATCCGCCGCCTGGAAATTTCTCAGAGGCCCGATCACCAGCACCACGATCAACAGCAACAGTCCCGGCAGGCCCATCGCCAGCGCGGTGTCGAGATAGCCGTTGTGGCTGTGCGAGGCGAACTCCGCCCACTCCTTGCCCTCGGGCAGACCCTGGATCGAGCTGGAGCCCCAGAACGCCGCAAAACCGTAGCCGGTCGGCAGCCGCTGTTGCAGCGCCTGCAAGGCAAAGGTCCAGATGTCGGTGCGGCCGGTAAACGTGGTGTCGAGCGGCAACAGCTTTGCGATGTTTTCCAGCCCGTCGCTCACCACCGTGCCGACGCTCAGCAGGTTGAGCGCGAGTAACGGCGAGAGGCAAAGGACGGCGCGAAGCCAGAAATTCTTGATCACCGAGACGAGGCCGGAGAGCAGGAAAACCGCCACGCACAGCGCGAGCGCACTCTTGCCGCCCGAGTTCAGCAGAAACAATCCGCTGAGCCCGATGATTGTTGCACCCGACAACAGCGCGCCGAGGCGGCAAACGTAGATTCCGATGAACAGCAAGAGCACCATCACCGGCGCCGCGCCGTTCTTGTGGCCGAACGAGCCGCGCCAGTCGCCGGCAAGCGCCGGCTCCTGCGCGTCGGTCGCCATATGCATTGACAAATTCGGCGCCAGTAATATTCCGAGATAGCAGATCGCCAGCAATGTCAGCGCCGCGATGCTGAACCAGCGCATCAGCTCGGTTTGCGATTTCGGCAGCAGCATCAGCGCCGCCGCCACCGCGATGACACAGGCGGTTAGCGCGAAACGCTTGATCGAGGTACC
>CAVPZO010000010.1:0-43102 GCA_963710045.1 uncultured Alphaproteobacteria bacterium
ATCGGTCTCGGCGCCATCGTCGGTCACGAACACTTCGCCGTGCTGGTACGGCGACATCGTTCCGGGATCGAGATTGAGATAGGGATCGAGCTTGCGAAGCCGGACCTTGTAGCCCCGCGCCTGCAGCAGCGCACCGAGTGCTGCCGAAGCCAGACCTTTGCCGAGCGAGGAGACCACGCCGCCGGTGATGAAGATGTACCGCGCCATGGGGCTTAACCTTTAAGGCCACCAAACCGATTCGCCAGAACAAATCGCAAACCCGGGGGCAGGCAGGCGGTTCGTTGTGGGTGACGTGAAAAACAAAGTATTGTCAGTCTCTTGATGGAGACTGCTGATGCAGGACGCCAGCCTCCGTCCTGCATGGCCGCACTGCTTTATTGCGATCGGGGCGCCTGTGGGCCGGTGGGCGCCGGCTGATTGGGACGTTCATCCGCCTTCTTCAACGAATCCAGAATGCCACCACCCGACGGCGGGGAAATCGGCGTGGCCGGACCGGCCGGCTGCGACTGTGTCGCGGGATCGCCGGTGAAGATCGAACTCGGCTTGCGGTCATAGCTGGCGAGCCACGACAGCAAGAGGCTGGTGAGGAAGAACCCCACCGCCAGCACCGCGGTCGTGCGCGACAGCAGGTTGGCAGTGCCGCGGCTCGACATGAAGCCGCCGCCGCCCCCACCCATCCCGAGGCCGCCGCCCTCGGATTTCTGCAGCAGCACCGTCGCGATCAAGGCCGCAACGAGCATGAGGTGGACGACAATAACGACAGTCTGCATCTCTACCTTCCATCACAAGCCGGAGATCGCCGAAGGCCGGCAACGCAGTGGGGCTTGCTGGGTTTGAAGTCGCGCGGTGTCTACACGATGGACCGGGGCATTGTCACCCCTGCACCGCATGGCCACTAGTTAGGGACAACCAGCCGCAATCGCAAGGAAATCGGCCGCCTTCAGGCTGGCGCCGCCGACCAGCGCGCCGTTGACGTTGGGGACGGCCATTAGCTCCGCAGCATTGGACGGCTTCACCGAACCGCCATAGAGGATGCGGATTCTGGCCCCTTCCTCCTTAAACCGAACCGTGAGGGTATCCCGTATAAACTTATGAACTTGTTTGATATCTTCTGCCGTCGGCGTGAGGCCGGTGCCGATCGCCCAGACCGGCTCATAGGCCACCACGAGGTTGGCCGCCGTGGCGCTATCGGGCAATGAACCACTCAACTGACCGCCGCAAACATGCAGCGTTTGCCCGGCGTCGCGCTGCGCCCGGGTCTCGCCGATGCAGACGATGGCGGTGAGCCCTGCCCGCCACGCGGCTTCGGCCTTTTGCCGCACCAGCGCATCGCCTTCGCCATGGTCGGCGCGGCGCTCGGAATGGCCGACGATGATGGCGGCGGCGCCGGCGTCCGCCAGCATTTCCGCGGAGAGATCGCCGGTATGGGCGCCGGAAGGCTTGGGATGGCAGTCCTGCGCCCCGATGGCGAGGCTTTTTGACCCGCCCGCCTTGTCAGCGAAGGCGGCGATCAACGTCGCCGGCGGGCAAACCAGCAGATCGGCCTTCGCCGAGATTTTGGACCCGCCGTCTAACATGGCCTGCAGTTCGGAAAGTGAGGCTTTCAGGCCGTTCATTTTCCAGTTGCCGGCGATCAGTGGCCGGATGGCGTCCGTCATGGGTGGAATCTCGCAAAGGCGTGCCGGCCAGCGCTAGCAGAACGCAGCGGCCGGGACCAGATAGGGTTCAGCGCCTTACAGATCGTTAACCGCTTCAATTCGCCGCCCCACTGAGGTTGCGACGGGAGGGCAGCGCCTTTATGATAAGGCATCAACTCGGTGACGCCCTGCCGCGGACTTAAGCGTCCCGGCGCGAACCCGGTTCCCTCCTGCCAAATAAGTTGGACTCATGCTTCGAGGAATACGCAAAGCCTCATCAAACTGGCTCGGCAAAGTCGTGATGGGCACGGTGATGGGCGTGTTGATCCTCAGCTTTGCCGTCTGGGGCATTGCCGACATTTTCAAGGGATTCGGGCAATCGACGCTGGCCAAGATCGGCCGCACCGAGATTTCGACCGAGCAGTTCCGCCAGATCTACACCGAGAAGCTGCAGCAGATCGGCCGCCAGGTCGGCCGTCCGCTGACCATGGAGCAGGCGCGCGCCTTCGGCCTCGACCGTCAGGTGCTGCAGCAGATCATCGCGGAGGCAACTCTCGACGACCAGGCGCGACAGCTCGGCCTCGGCCAATCCGACGCCGAAACCATGCGGATGATCACCAGCGATCCGAACTTCAAGGGCGTCTCCGGCAACTTCGACCCGGCACGCTTCCAGGCCACCATCCGGCAAGTCGGCTACACCGAACAGCGCTACGTCGTCGAGCAGCGCCGGGTGGCGCTGCGCCGGCAGATCGCCAACACCATCACCGCCGGCCTCGAGCCGCCCAAAACCCTGATCGACGCGCTGGTCCGCTTCCAGAACGAGCAGCGCAGCATCGACTACGTCAAGCTCGACGCAGCCCAGGCCGGCGCCATCGACCCGCCCTCGCCGGAAGCGCTGGCCGGTTATTTCGACGATCACAAGACCCAGTTCCGCGCGCCCGAATACCGCAAGATTTCGTTTGTCATCATCACACCTGAGGAGATCGGCAAATGGGCCACCGTCTCCGACGAGGACGCCAGAAAGATCTTCGAGGAACGGCGCGCAAAACTGTCGACCCCGGAACGCCGCCAGGTTTCGCAGCTGGTATTTCCGAGCGTCGAGGAAGCCCAGGCTGCCCGGGGCCGTATCGCGTCCGGACTGTCGTTCGACGATCTGGCGAAGGAGCGCGGGCGCAACCCGTCCGACGTCGATCTCGGCACCATCGCGAAATCCGCAATAATCGACCCCGCGATCGCCGAGGCGACATTTTCGCTGGCGTCCGGCGACGTCAGCCAGCCGGTGCAGGGCCGGTTCGGCACCGTCCTGGTCAAGGTCGGCAAGATCGAGCCGGGCGTCCAGCCCACTTACGAAAGCGTCGCGCCCGGTTTGAAGCGCGAGATCGCGGCCGAGCGCGCCCGCACCCAGGTCGCGAGCCTGCATGACAAGATGGAAGACGAACGCGGCGGCGGCGCCAGCGTGGTTGAGGCCGCCCAAAAGCTCGGACTGACCGCCGTCACCATCGACGCCGCCGACCGGTCCGGCCGCGCGCCCAACGGCCAGCCGGTTTCCGGCATCCCGCAGGGTCTCAACGTGATCACGCAGGCCTTTTCCAGCAATGTGGGCGTCGACAACGATCCGATCCAGTTCAATGGCGGCTATGTCTGGTTCGACGTGCTCGGCATTACGCCGTCGCGCGAACGCGGCATCGACGAGGTCAAGGACCAGGTCGAGACGCGCTGGCGCGACGACCAGATCAGCAGCCGGCTGCGCGCCAAGGCCACCGCGATGGTCCAGAAACTCAATCAGGGTGGCAAGCTCGCCGAGGAAGCCGCTGGCGTCGGACGACAAGTCGATACCGCGGCCGGATTCAAGCGCGACGCCACCGTGCCGGGGGTGCCGACCAGCGTGATCGAGGCTGCCTTCCGCACGGCGAAGGATGCAATCGCGCAAACCCCGGGCGCCGGTGGCGGCGACTGGATCGTATTCCGCGTCACCGACGTGACCGTGCCGCCGGTCGATCTCACCTCCGACGAGATCAAGAAATTGAAGGAAACCCTGCTGCGCGGCTTGAGCGACGAACAGGTCGCCGAATATGTCACCAAGCTGGAATCCCAAATTGGCACCACCATCAATCAGAGCGCCCTTGCCCAGGTGACCGGCGCCAATAATTGAGGTCCGGTCCTGTAGGATGGGTAGAGCCAACGGGTCACGCGAACGCGTGCCCGATGATAAACTCCGCGAAACCCATCTTGAGCAAAGGCATAGAACATGATGGGTATCGCTTCGCTCAACCCATCCTACGAGTTCGAAAGCATTTGATGGACGACCTCAAGGCCCTGATCGGAAAAGTCGCCACCGGCGCGACGCTGACGCGCCACGAGGCGGCGTCCGCGTTCGACAGCATGATGTCCGGCGAGGCTACCCCATCGCAGATGGGCGGCCTGCTGATGGCGCTGCGGGTGCGTGGCGAGACCGTCGACGAAATCACCGGTGCGGTGTCGGCGATGCGCGCCAAGATGCTGCGCGTTGAAGCACCTGCCGATGCCATCGACGTGGTCGGTACCGGCGGCGACGGCTCCGGCTCGGTCAATGTCTCGACCTGCGCCTCGTTCATCGTCGCAGGCTGTGGCGTGCCCGTGGCCAAGCACGGCAACCGCGCCCTGTCGTCGCGCTCGGGATCGGCCGACGTATTGTCCTCGCTGGGCGTCAGGATCGACATCGCGCCCGACCATGTCGGCCGCTGCGTCGCCGAGACCGGGATCGGCTTCATGTTCGCGCCGGCGCATCATCCGGCGATGAAGAATGTCGGCCCGACCCGCGTCGAACTCGCCACGCGAACCATCTTCAACCTGCTCGGGCCGCTGTCCAATCCGGCCGGCGTCAAGCGGCAGATGATCGGCGTATTCTCCCGGCAATGGGTGCAGCCGCTGGCGCAGGTGCTCAAGAACCTCGGCGCCGAATCGATCTGGGTAGTGCACGGCTCCGACGGATTGGACGAGATCACCCTCACCGGCCCGACCTTCGTTGCCGCACTTGAGAACGGCAATATCCGCACCTTCGAGGTGACGCCGGAAGAAGCCGGCCTCACTCGTGTCGCTGGCGACGCGTTGAAGGGCGGCGATGCGGCGGCGAATGCCATCGCACTGCAAGGCGTGCTCGATGGCAAAGCGGGCGCATTTCGCGACGTCGCGCTGCTCAATGCCGCGGCAGCATTGATCGTCGCCGGCAAGGCCAGAGATTTGAAGGAAGGTGTCGCGCTCGGCAGCAAGTCGCTCGATAGCGGCGCCGCCGCAGCGCGATTGAAGCATCTCGTGGCGGTTTCCAACGGTTGAATCGCGGGATCCGAATGTCCGACATCCTGACCAAAATCGAAACTTACAAGCGCGAGGAAATCGCCGCCGCCAAGCGCGAACGCCCCTTGGGCAGCCTCGAAGCGCTGGCGAAGGCGGCGCCGTCACCGCGCGGGTTTGTGCGCGCGATCCGGGAAAAGCTCGCGCATGGCGACTACGCGCTGATCGCAGAAGTGAAAAAGGCCTCGCCGTCGAAGGGACTGATCCGCGCCGACTTCGATCCGCCCGCGCTGGCGCGGGCCTATGAAACCGGCGGCGCGGCGTGCCTTTCCGTGCTGACGGACACGCCCTCGTTCCAGGGCCATCTGGACTTCATGGTGTCCGCGCGCGCGGCCACATCGCTGCCGGTGCTGCGCAAGGATTTCATGTACGACACCTATCAGGTGGTCGAGGCCCGCGCCCACGGCGCCGACTGCATCCTGATCATCATGGCGGCGCTCGATGATGCCGCGGCCGGAGACATCGAGGACGCAGCACTTGCGCATGGCATGGACGTGCTGCTTGAGATTCATAACCGCGAGGAACTGGATCGCGCGTTAAAACTTCGCTCGCCGATGATCGGCGTCAACAACCGCAACCTGCGGACGTTCGAAACCACGCTCGAGACCA
This sequence comes from uncultured Alphaproteobacteria bacterium, assembly GCA_963710045.1. Classification (GTDB taxonomy): domain Bacteria; phylum Pseudomonadota; class Alphaproteobacteria; order Rhizobiales; family Xanthobacteraceae; genus Bradyrhizobium. The sequence continues at coordinate 5,577 of CAVPZO010000010.1, forward strand.
GCGAGGCGCTGGCGCCGCTGATCCCCAATGAACGCCTGATGGTCGGCGAAAGCGGCATCTTCGCGCCCGCGGACCTTGCGCGTCTTGCGCGGGTTGGGATGTCGACCTTCCTGGTCGGTGAAAGCCTGATGCGGCAGACGGACGTCGCGGCGGCGACGCGCGCATTGCTGACCCGCGACGCCGCGCCCCGCGCCACCGGAACGCGGTAACCTATGGCCGGCAAGAAATCGAAACCGAAAGACCAACCCGCCCTGACCCACATCGATGGCAAAGGTGAAGCGCGGATGGTCGACGTGTCGGCCAAGCCCGCCACCGCACGCGCGGCGATTGCCGAGGGCCGCGTGGTGATGAGCAAGGCGACGCTCGACCTGATTGTTTCGGGTAATGCCAGGAAGGGCGACGTGCTCGGCACCGCCCGCGTTGCCGGCATCATGGCGGCGAAGCGGACCTCCGAGCTCATTCCGCTGTGTCATCCGCTGGCGCTGTCGAAAGTCACCCTCGACATTACCCCCGACAGGAAGCTGCCGGGCTGCATCGTCCGCGCCACGGTGAAGGTGAACGGGCCGACCGGCGTCGAGATGGAAGCGCTGACCGCGGTGTCGGTGGCGTGCCTTGTGATCTACGACATGATCAAGGCGGTCGAGCGCGGTGTCCGCATCGAAGGCATTCATCTGGTCGAGAAGAAGGGCGGCAAGTCCGGCCACTACCGGGCCGTTTGAGGACATCACGCTTGTTTGATCGATAGAATCCGGGAACGCGGTGTTCCACCGTTATGCTCGGCGAGCACAACGCGGGAGAAACCTCATGTCCCATTTCAAGCTTCTAGGCGCGGTGGCAATTCTGGCAACCGCGATCGCGTCACCGGTTCCGGCACAGCAGGTGATTTCGGAGCCGGGCTATTGCGCCCAGTTCTATCCCAACGCCAACTGCCAGAACAAAGGCTACGGCAACCCCTATACCGGCTCCAGCGGCTTTTATCAGCGTGATCCGGGCATGGTCGCGTCCACGGGCATGAGCGCCTGCTCGCAGCATCGCTCCTACGATCCGGCGTCCGGCACCTATATCGGCCGCAACGGCCGGCGCATCGCGTGCCAGTGACCGCCACAATCTGAAACCGAAAGAAGGCGGCTGATCGGGCCGCCTTTTTTCTGGGGCGTGCGCATAACCGGAACCTCACATCTGTTTGAGGAGAAAAATCGGAACGGGTCGCTCATCACGCTGTTCTCTCCCGACCCTAACGCGGAGCAACATGATGACGAAACTGAAACTCCTGGGCGCAGCGGTGATCCTGTCGGCCGCCATCGCAACCCCGGCGCTGGCGCAGGAAGTGATCTATAATCCCGGCTACTGCGCCCAGTTCTATCCCAATGCGAACTGCCAGAACAAAGGGCCCAACAACCCCTACACCGGCGACTATCAGCGCCGGACCGCCTATCAGAACAACAACGGCTATTGGGACAACGGCTGGAATAACAGCCGCGGCTTCTGGCCGGGTGACGTAGCGGCCGGAGTTGTCGGCGGCGCCGTGGGAACGGCGGGCGCCATTGCAACCGCGCCATTCCGGGGTTATCGCAACGATAATTCATACGCCTATATGGACGACAACGCGTCGTATTGCGCGCAGCGCTATCGATCGTATGACCCGGCGTCAGGCACCTACTTCGGTCGCGACGGCCGGCGCCATGTGTGCCAGTGACGGCATGACCTGACTGAAGAAAAGGCTGCCTGCGGGCCGCCTTCTCTCGTCATTGCGAGGAGCCAACTGGTCCGGCCTTTGGCCGGCCCGATGATAAACTCCGCGACGAAGCCAATCCAGTAACCGCAATGCCGCTAACTGGATTGCTTCGCTTCGCTCGCAATGACGGTGGCGCCATCGAGACCGTTCTGCCACGTCGAGGGCTGCGTGCCAAAACCGCGCTTGGCGCGGGTGCCGAGCCAGTAGCCGAACTGCGGCGGCACGTTGCGGAACGGGCCCTCGACGCCGAGTTTCAGCGCGGCATCCATCGGCCAGTTCGGATTGTTGAGAATCTCGCGCCCCACCGCGATCAGGTCGGCCTGCCCATCGCGCAGGATCTGCTCGGCCTGGTCGCCATGAATGATCAGGCCGACCGCCATGGTCATGATGCCGGCGTGCCGGCGGACATATTCCGACAGCGGCACCTGGTAGCTGTACTTGATTTCCTTGCCGAGGATCGGCGCGACATCCGTGATGCCGCCCGACGAGCAGTCGATGACATCGACGCCTTTCGGTTTCAAAATTGCCGCAAGCCGCGCGCTCTGCTCAGGGCCCCACCCGGCATTGTCTTCCACCGACAGCCGGACGAATAACGGCTTGTGATCCGGCCAGTGGGTGCGCACCGCTTCCGTGATCTCGGTGATGAAGCGCATCCGGTTGAGTTCGGATCCGCCATATTCGTCGCTGCGCTGGTTGGATTTCTCCGACAGGAATTCGTGAACGAGATAGCCGTGCGCGCCGTGCAGCTCCAGCACCTCGAAGCCGGCTTCGTTGGCGCGGCGCGCGGCCTCGCCCCAGGCCTGCACCAGGTCCTTCACCTCGCGACGCTCCAGCGCCCGCGGTACCGGCCATTTCTCGCTATGCGCGATCGCGCTCGGCGCAACCGGCGTCCAGGCGTCCCAGTCGTCGATATCGGGCGTACGCTGCAATGGCCGGTCGCCCTCCCACGGACGGGTGGCGCGCGCCTTGCGGCCGGAATGACCGAGCTGGATTCCGGCAGACGAGTTTTGCTGCTTGATGAATTTGACGAGGCGGCTCAGCGGCTCGACGAAGCTGTCGTCCCAGATGCCGAGATCGCCGACGGTGCCGCAGCCGCGCCGCTCGACTTTTGTGGATTCGACGACTACGAGACCGGCGCCGCCCGCGGCGAACTTGCCGGCATTCATCAAATGCCAGTCGGTCGGATATCCCTTCACCGCGGAATACTGGTGCATCGGCGGCACAACGATGCGGTTGCGCAGCTCGACGCCGCGGATGGTTATTGGCGAAAACAGCAGCACATCGCTCATGGCCGATCCCGGGCAAATTTGGTCAATCGCGGCATTCTGATGGCAAAAGGGCCCGCGATTAATAACGGGAATGTTGCAGCATTACTACAGCAGATCAATGGTTTGCCGTTACACTGCGGGCATTGGATTTTATTTTAGAGACCAAAATGCATCGCAGGTTTTTCATTGCATTGATGCTGGCGCTTGGCGTCTACGGCTCGTTTGCCCCGGCCGGCGCGCAGGAACGCATCGGACGCGCCGCCGTGATTCGCAACGATGTGTCGCAGATCGCGCCGCGCGTTAGCAAGATCAACGTCGGCGATGAAATCTTTCGCAATGAAACCGTCCGCACCGCCGCCGACAGCGACGCCAAGTTCGTGCTCCGCGACGATACCAATTTGTCGCTCGGCCCCGGATCGACGCTGAAACTGGACCGCGCGGTATTTTCCGGCGAAACCAGCGCCGGCGATATCGCGGTAAAACTCTCGGCCGGCGCCTTTCGTTTCGTCACCGGGAGCTCGACCAAGGAATCCTATAAAATCGTCACCCCGCTGGCGACCATCGGCGTGCGCGGCACGACGCTTGATTTTCTGCTTCAGAGATTCCGCAACATCATTGTGCTGCAGGACGGCCAGGCCCGCGTAACCGCCGGCGGCCAGTTCGTCGACCTGCTGTTTCCGGGCGAACTCGGTCATCATCACCTCAACCGGCGGAAAAATCCAGATCACCAAGGCCTCCTCCCCGCCATGGACGTTCGCCTCGGCCTGCGCCGGCAATGCGGCGTTGTGCAGCCGAACGACTTTCGCCGAAGCGGTACCGGAGATCGACGTCGATTTTGCCGCCGCACTGTGCGGCAAGTGAGATCGGTATGAGTAACGCATCGGGGCAAACGCAAACAGGTTTCGCCACGCTCGGCCAAAAGCTCGGCCGTGCTGCTGCGATCGGTTTTGCGGTTTCTATAGCCGCCGCGCCAGTGGCTGCACGGGCGCAGATCATAGTGCCGACACCAACTCCGACACCAACTCCCACGCCGACGCCTACTCCGACTCCGACGCCTACTCCAACGCCAACGCCGACGCCGACGCCTACACCGACTCCAACACCGACGCCTACTCCAACGCCAACCCCCACGCCAACTCCGACACCAACGCCAACCCCTACTCCCACGCCAACGCCAACACCGACTCCCACGCCAACTCCAACTCCGACGCCTACCCCAACTCCGACGCCAACCCCAACCCCCACGCCGACGCCAACACCCACTCCGACTCCGACACCCACGCCAGAGCCGACCCCAACACCCACTCCAACACCAACACCGACGCCAACGGGGCCGACACCGAACCAGCAATCGAGCACCAACTCGATTCAAAATCTGGCTGACCAGCGCTTCTCGCAGATGATCACCACGCGGGTGCTGGCGAGCGTGCTGCTCGGGGTGAACGAGCAGGTGAATTGCGGGAACTGCGTCAGCGCGTTCGGCTCCGCCGGCTCGTTCTCGGCCGGCGTGCACGGGCGCTACAACATCACCGACAGCCTCTCGATCCTGGGCGGCATCGCCTATGCGAAGTTCGACGACAACGGCTTTAATGTCACCAGCGCGCCGATCGGCGCGTTCGCGTTGCGTTATGATTTTACCCAGTGGGGTAAATCGCGGCCATTCTTCGATGTCGGAGCCGTGATCTCGCCGAATCAGCATGTCAGTTACATGCGGTCCTACATCTCCAGCGTCGGACCGACGCAGGTCGTCAGCAACACCACCAGTTCGAACTTTTCGGTGTTCGAGCGCGCCGGATGGATTATCCGGGTGACGCCGCGGGACGAGTTCGCGGTGGCCGGTGAGTTGTGGCAGGGCTGGCAGCGCGTGCGCGGCTATCAGGAAATCGCCACGCTCGCCAACCCCTTCAGCGCCACCATTGCCGACAGCACCGACCGGATCAACCTGGCGCGCATCGGCGCGCAGTGGACGCATCTGTTCGGCAATTTCATTGAAGTCAACGTCAACGGCGGTTTCGTGCAATCCTTCGCAAGCTCAACGGGGCTGCAGGCCGCCGTGGTCGGCGTCGGCAATATCCTGCCCACGTTCGGCAACCAGCACTGGTTCGAACTGGGCGGACGCGTCGGCGCGCGGCTGTCAAAAACCATAACCGCCGACGTGTTCGTCAACGGCACGCTCGGTCCTTACCCGGTCGGCAATACCGTGCATGGCGGCCTCGGCCTGCGCATCAATTACTGACTTCTTCCGTCATTGCGAGGAGCGCAGCGACGAAGCAATCCAGTCTGTGCGTGCGACTCTGGATTGCTTCGCTTCGCTCGCAATGACGCTATCGCCAGCTTGCAAACCACATCAGCCGCTCAAAGCCGGCCAGCGACGTCTGCACGGAGGCGGCGGAGACCGGCAAGAACAGCACGAAGCCCGCAAGCGCCGCTGCCAGAAAAGCCCAACGCCCCCACCGCCAGCGCTTCGTTTCCTTGCGAAAAAAGCAGTAGGCCAGCGCGAGGCTGGCCACCGTCGCCGATGGCAAATAGTAGAACGAAAAACCGATGGCGCGCGGCAATACGATCCATGCCAGATAAAGCGCGGCGTAACTCGCCACGATCAGAAACGCATCGCGCCGGCGCTCAACGATCCAGTCGCGCAGGCAGAGCAGGATCGCCGGGATCGCGCTCCACAGGATCACCGGGTTGCCCAGCGACAGCACCGCCCAATAGCGGTCGTCGCCGGCCTTCTCGAACAGGAACCACACCGGGCGCGCGAGCAGCGGCCAGTTCGGCCACGCGCTCATATAGGGATGCGGCGTAACCAGGGTCGCGTTGTCCTGAAAAATCCGCCGCTGCGCTTCCAGCAAGGCGGCCGGCGAGAATCCGTAGACCGGCAACCAGGTCACGACATACGCCGCCAGCGGAACGAGAGCGAGACATAGCAGCCAGTCGCGCGCGCGCATCTCGGTCCACAGATCCGGACGATACCAGTCGGCCGGCCGGGCATTTTCGAATTGCGTACGCCAGCGCTGCAGAACAAGCACGACGGCTGCGATGACGATACACATCCCCCAGGCGAATATCCCGTTCCATTTGCATGCGGTTGCCAGGCCAATACAGAGTCCGGCCGCATACAGCAGCGCGCGGGTCCGCACCTGGACACGAAAACTCATCATGAACGCGGCGAGGCCCCACAGCACAAACGCCAGCGCGAAAATGTCGAGCATCGCGATCCGTGCCTGCACGAACAGCATCTGGTTGAGCCCGGCGATCGCGGCGGCCCACAGTGCTGCGCGCCGGTCGTCGAACAGCGCGCGGCCACAGAGATAGATTCCGGTCAGCGCCAGCGCGCCGAACAGCGCGCTCATGGTGCGCCAGCCGAACGGGTTGTCGCCTAACAGCCAGATCGACAGCGCCATCAGCTCTTTGGCGAGCGGCGGGTGCTCGAGATTGAGGGTGGGAATCGCAAAATGCGTCCGCAGCAATTGCTGCGCCGCCGGGACGTAATGGGTTTCGTCGAAATACGGGTGGTCTGGCGTATCGATTCCGATCAGCAGCACAAGATAGCTGAACAGGAAAACAAAAAATCCCGCCGCCGCGCTGCGCCATTCGAAACGGGCGATCGGATGCGTGTCGGGCAAAGGCCGCCTGCTTGTGCTGTTTTCCAGATTCCAGAACGCACAAAATAATCGGAGCGGTCAACCTCTCCGCAAGTCGTCCCGGCGAACCGGCTCAATCAAAACAGCAGCACCACCCCCGACGCCAGCAGCAGCACCAGCACCACTTTGCGGAATGCGGCTTCGTCGAGCCGGCCGTAGAGCTTCATGCCGAGCCAGGTGCCGGCCAGCAGCACCGGCAATCCGAACAAAAACAGCCGGATGGTATCCGCCGAAACTGCGCCCTTGAAGCCAAGCCAGAACGCACTCATGGCGAAGATCGCAACCGCGACCGGCTGAAACACCGCGCGCTGCTGGTCCTTGGGCCAGCCGCGCAGGCCGCTCCAGATCACCACCAGAATGCCGGCGAGCCCGGTGATGCCGCCGAGCACGCCATTGGCAAATCCGACCGCGGCATCGGCGGCGGCGGCTTCCCTTGTCACCGGCGGCAGGCTGGGGCGAAGCAGCGCATAGAGGCTGTAAAGGATCAGGAACACGCCGATGCCGGCCCGGACATGGGCGGGATTTGCCCAACCGAGAATGGAGACCCCGAGCGGCACGCCGATCGCGGCACCTCCGATGAACGGCCAGAGCTTGCGCCAGTCCAGCGCGCGCCGCAGCTTCCAGACCGAATAGCCCTGCACGATCAGGCCGAAGGCTATGATCAGCGTCGCGCTCTGCAGCGGCGTCAGGATATAAAGCCAGATTGAAGCTGCGACCAGCCCGAACGCAAAGCCGGAAAGGCCGGTAACCACCGCGCCGGCAAAAGTCGCGATCAGAAAAATCACGAGATCGAGGGAGAACCCGTCCATGTGCCCGCTCCACAGAAAAGCGAGCAGCGCTTGCATGGTTTCCCACGTGACGGGAGGCTGCGATGTCCCATGGATGAGCCTATCGCAAGCCGAAGCGGCGACAAGGGGCGCGTTTGCTTGAACGCACAGGCTTCGCGTGATAGGTGCATGATGTCCGGGCCATCGGCAACCGCCCGATCAGCTGCCGCGCAGCCAAGCGTTGTCTCGCTCCGTCACGGAGGTGAGACATGTCCTGCGGCACCCTGCCTGCATATCGACGACTGCGATGAAAACCCCGCCGGATATTCTTTGTCTGTACGGCGCGCGGGCGCTGCGTGGATTCGGCGACGGCTTTGCGATTCTCATTCTGCCGGTCTACCTCACCGCGATGGGCTTCAGCCCGTTTGAGATCGGCATCGTCGCCAGCGCCTCGCTGCTGGGAACGGCGGCGCTGACATTGATTACAGGATTCATCGCGCCGCGCTATGAACTGCGAAACCTGTTTCTCGCCGGCGCCGGGTTGATCGTCCTGACCGGGTTGATATTCCCTGCGGCTGAGACGCTCACATTCGCGCTGCTGGTCGCCTTCGTCGGAAGCATCAACCCGTCCGGCGGCGATCTCGGCATGCTGGTGCCGCTCGAGCACGCGCTGCTGACCAGGGAGACCGCCGACCGCGACCGCACCGGGGTCTTCGCCCGTTACAGCCTGATCGGCGCGCTGACCGCCGCCGTCGGAGCGCTGGCCGCGGCGCTGCCCGAACTGCTTACGTCCCATGGCTGGTCAAAACTCGGCGCCATCAAGCTGATGTTCTATCTCTACGCCGCGCTGGGATTGCTGGCGGCGTTTCTCTACGCCCGCCTGCCGCGCGACCACACCCATGCGGACAACCGTCCGAAATCCGCGCTCGGGCCGTCGCGCAACATTGTCTACCAGCTCGCGGCACTGTTCAGCCTCGACGCCTTCGCCGGCGGCTTCATCGTGCAGTCGCTGCTGGCGCTATGGCTGTTCCAGAAATTCAACCTGTCGCTGGAAGCGGCGAGCCTGTTTTTCTTCTGCTCCAGCCTGCTCGGCGCGATGTCGTTCCCGGTCGCCGCCTGGCTGTCGCGGCGCATCGGCCTCGTCAACACCATGGTGTACACCCACATCCCCTCCAGCCTCTGCCTGATCGCCGCGGCATTTTCGTCTGATTTGAATGTGGTGCTGTCACTGCTGCTGGTCCGCTCCGCGCTGTCGCAGATGGACGTCCCCACCCGCTCCTCCTACGTGATGGCGGTGGTGACGCCGGCCGAACGCACCGCGGCGGCCAGCGTGACCGCCGTGCCGCGCAGCCTCGCCTCGTCGATCAGTCCGGCGATCGCCGGCTTCCTGCTGGCGGGACCGTTTTCCGCACTGCCGCTGGTGGTGTGCGGATGCTTGAAGATCGGTTACGACCTGGCGCTGCTGCGGATGTTCCGGCACACCAAGCCGCCGGAGGAGGTGTGAGGATTGGATTGTAGTCTTGCGAATGCGGACATTGCCCCGCTTCCGCATTTTTCGTAAACCGCCGCGAATGTCCCCGCCCCTGCTCACCCCCACCTCCGCCGATGCGCTGCTGTTCGATCTCGGCCGTGTCGTGCTCGATATCGATTTCAGCCGCGCGCTGGCTTGCTGGGCCGGTCATGCCGGCTGCGAGCCTGCGCATCTCATCGGACGATTTTCACCTGACGACGCCTACAAGCGCCACGAGCGCGGCGAAAGTTCCGACGCCGAATTCTTCGCCTCGCTGCGCGGCTCGCTCGGCATCGACGTCTCGGACGCGCAGTTTCTCGAAGGCTGGAACGCGATCTTCGCCGGCGAAATGCCTGACATCGCAGCCCTGCTGGCGCGAGCGGCGCGGCGGCTGCCGCTCTATGCCTTCTCCAATACCAATCGCGCCCACGAGGCGCATTTTTCGCAAGCCTTTGCAGAAGTGCTCGGGCATTTCCAAAAGCTGTTTCTGTCCTCGACCATCGGGCTTCGGAAACCCGATGCGGCTGCCTATGATCATGTGGTCAAGGAGATCGGCGTGCCGGCGGCGCGCATTGTGTTCTTCGATGACTCGGCGGACAATATCGCAGGCGCTCGCGCCCGCGGACTGGTCGCCGTTCACGTCACATCGACCCGCGACGTCGCCGATGCGTTGGCGGCGCTGGGAATTTAGGAGTTCTGCTGGTGGCATTGATGCCGGTTGCCGACGCGCTTGCAGCGGTTCTCGCCGGCGCCGAGGCGCTGCCTGAGGAGATGGTCGCGCTCGACGCCGCGCATCACCGCGTGCTCGCGCGCGACCTCGCTGCCTTGCGGACCCAGCCGCCGCAGGCGATGTCGGCGATGGACGGCTATGCGGTGCGCGCGGCGGATGCCTCAACGGTCGCCGCGCGGCTGAAAGTGATCGGCGAGGTCGCCGCGGGGCGGCCGTTCGACACGGCGCTGCGCGCGGGCGAAGCGGTGCGGATTTTCACCGGCGGCGTAATCCCCAAGGGTGCCGACGCCGTGGTGATCCAGGAAGACACCGTGCGCGACGGCGACGGCATCGATATCACCGAGGCGGCAGTCGCGGGCCGGCACATCCGCCCGGCCGGCGTCGATTTTCATCAAGGCGACGTGCTGCTGCGCGGCGGCCGCCGTCTCACCGGCCGCGACCTGTCGCTGGCGGCGGGCATGAACTATCCGCAACTCCCGGTGCGGCGCCGTCCGAAAGTTGCCGTGCTCGCCACCGGCGACGAACTGGTGATGCCGGGCTCAACTCCCGGCCCGGGCCAGATCGTCTATTCCAACGGCTATGCGCTGCGCGCGCTGGCCCGCAACGAGGGCGCCGAGACCGTCGATCTCGGCATTGCCGCCGATACGGTCGCGGCCACCACCGGCGGCATCCGCCGCGCCCGCGACCTCGGCGCCGACATTCTGATCACCAGCGGCGGCGCCTCGGTCGGCGATCACGACCTGGTCAAGGCCTCGCTGGAGGCCGAAGGCGTCGCAATCGCGTTCTGGCGGATCGCGATGCGGCCGGGCAAGCCGATGATGCATGGACGGCTGGGCCCGATGCGGGTGATCGGCCTGCCCGGCAATCCGGTGTCGTCCTATGTCTGCGGCTTCCTGTTCATGGCGCCGCTGATTCGCGCGCTGTCGGGCCGGTCGGACGTGCATCATGCCCCGGAGGCTGCCATGCTCGGGCGCGATCTCGGCGCCAACGACGCGCGCGAGGACTATCTGCGCGCCCGGCTTGAGCAGCGCGCCGACGGCGTTCTGGTTGCAACGCCGGTCGATCATCAGGACAGCTCGCTGTTGGGAAATCTGGCTGCGGCACGGGCGCTTGTGATCCGTTCACCCTTTGCTCCCGCGGCAAAGGCAGGTTCGCCCTGCGTCATCCTCAGGCTGCCGGTCTGACGGGCTTAAGCGACCCTTCCGGCAAAACCTCATTTTGTTGACGTGAAATTAAGTGGTTGCAGAACACATATGGAACATATAGTGTTCGTTCATGATTTGTTTCGAGTATTCGTGCTTGGACTGGAGTCTCCGGCTCCCTTCGGAATTGAACGGCACCATCAAATTGGGGATTGGTCGAGATGCTCACGCGCAAACAGTATGAACTCCTGCAATTCATCAACGAGCGGCTGAAAGAAGCCGGCGTGCCCCCTTCGTTCGACGAGATGAAGGATGCGCTGGACCTGCGCTCCAAATCCGGCATCCATCGCCTGATCACGGCGCTTGAAGAGCGCGGCTTCATCCGCCGCCTGCCCAACCGCGCCCGCGCCATCGAGGTGATCAAGCTGCCTGAACTGTCGGGCAGCGGCGGCGGCAACGGCCGCCGCGGCTTTACCCCCAGCGTCATCGAAGGCAACCTAGGCAAGGTCCGCCCCTCTGGCGGCGGCTCGGAAGACGATGCCGGCCGGCCGGTGTCGGTGCCTGTGATGGGCCGCATCGCGGCTGGCACCCCGATCGAGGCGCTGCAGACCCGCAGCCACACCATCAGCGTGCCGCCGGACATGCTCGGCTCCGGCGAACACTACGCGCTCGAAGTGCGCGGCGATTCCATGGTGGACGCCGGCATCCTCGACGGCGACATGGCGCTGATCCAGCGCAACGAGACCGCCGAGACCGGCGACATCGTGGTGGCCTTGATCGACGAGGAGGAAGCCACGCTAAAACGCTTCCGCCGCCGCGGCGCCTCGATTGCGCTGGAGCCCGCCAACACCTCCTATGAAGTCCGCATCCTGCCGCCGAACCGGGTCCGGATTCAGGGCAAGCTGATCGGGCTGTACCGGAAGTATTGAGTTCGCTTGCAGCTATTCTTCGGCCTGCAGGTCGGCTTCCGCCGGGGTCGCGTCCACCGGACGCGCAGGCGCAGGACGCACAGTGCTGTTTTCCGGATCGGTTTGCTCGTCGACCGCCGGCGACCACGGCCGATCAACGCCGTTCGGCCGGACCACATCGATCGCAAATCCGCCGCGGGTTCGCCGCAAGCTGATCGCGCCCTGTTTTTGCAGGCGCTCCTGGCCGATCACCAGCGCTCCGCACCCGGGCGAGGCCTGCCGTGACGTAACAATGACTGCCGCGCGCTGGCAATCATCCGTCAGCGCTTCAGGCCGCAGCGCCAGCGCGACAAACCCGCCATCCGGCAACTGCGTCACGCAGCCCGCCTCGTCGCAGGAGACACCGTCGGCAAGCGAAGCATCGCCCGGCAGCCGCGCGTCGGCATCCGCCGCGAGCCAGCCCTTCACCAGGAAGGTATCCTTGGCCGTCCGCATCAGATGCAGGCGGCCGTCCCGGCCGCGTACGCCGACGCTGTGACCGTCGGCGGAGATCAGGATGTCCGGCCGTGGTGCCCCGAGCGCCCAAACCACCGCGACGGCAATCGCGCCCGCGCCGCTCCAGCGCAGCGGCGTCCGCAATAATCCCAGCAGAATGATTCCGGCGGTCGCAGCAAGCAGCGGCCCGGTGCCGAACGCCGCGATGCGGCCAACGGCGCCGGGCAGCGCCGCGACCCATTGGGCGACCAGGATCATCCAGTCGATGCCGAACCCCATGATCCGCCAGAACACGCCGTCGAAGCCAAATGGCATCGCCACGAGGCCCAGCAGTCCCGCCGGCATCACCAGCACGGACACCACCGGCATCGCCGCCAGATTGGCGAGCACGCCATACGGCGTGACGCGATGGAAATGGAAAGCCGCGTAGGGCATCGTCGCGAGACCCGCGACAAGGGACGCCAGCGCCAGCATCGCGATTTCGCGCCCGCCCCATAGTGCCGCGCGCGCCGTGGCCGAATTATCAGGCGAAGCAAACAGAGCGGGCATACCGAGCTGCACCAGCGCCACCAGCCCCAGCGTCGCTGCGAACGACATCTGGAAGCTCGGATGCACCAGCGCTTCCGGTGCGACGATGAGCACGATCATCGCGGCAACCGCCAGCGTGCGGAACGTCACCGCGCGGCGGTCGACCATGATGGCGATCAGCACCACCGCGGTCATGAAGAACGAGCGCTGGGTCGCGACTTCGGCGCCGGACAGCAACAGATAGAACGCGGCAGCCATCAGCGCCGCGGCAGCCGACCATTTCTTGATCGGGAATGTCACGGTGAGTACCGGGATCAGCGCCAGCAGCGCCCGCACCGCGAAAAACACCACGCCGGCGACCACAGCCATGTGATATCCGGAAATCGAGAGCACGTGGCCGAGGCCGGAGATGAACATCGCGTCGTTCACCGGCGCCGAAATCGCGTCGCGCCGCCCCGTCAGCAAGGCGGTCGCGATGGCCCGCTGGTCGCCGCTGAGCACGGTGCGAATCCGCGCGTCGATGGCATCGCGCAGCCCTTGCATGAAGGCGGCGTAGCGTAGCGAGAAACCGCCGCTGAACGGCGGGTCCAGGGTCTTGATGCCGCCCATCACGAAGCCGGAGGCGCCGATGCCGGCGAAATACATGTCGCGGCCGAAATCGTAACCGCCCGGCCGCAATGGCGCGAGCGGCGGCAGCAGCCGCGCTTTCAGCTCGACAAAGCTGCCGACCGCGGGTGCCGTGCCCTTTTTCACGGATAGACGAACCCGTTGCAATTTGGCTTGCGCGCGCGGGCTCTCCATCTGCACCACCCGCAACACGAAGCGGTCGGTGCGCTCGCGCTCCTCGCGCGTCTCGACAAAACCCTTGAGCGAGACGGAGAACATCGGCCGCGCCAGCACGCCGTGCGCCACCCGCGCGGTTTTCAGCGTCGCGGTGGCAAAGCCCGCTGCTAGCGCGGCGATCATGACGGCTGCGGGAAATGCCTTTTGCCGCCGCAGCAAGAATGCCGCCGTGCAAAGCCCCGCTGCCGTGGCGGCCGTCACCCAGGCAACCGGCTCACGCGCGGCGGTGAAATAGAGCGCAATTCCCGCACCAAACGCGACCGGAATCCACGGCAGCAGCCGGCCGGCGCCGGCTTCTGCGTGGACCCAGCTTTGCAGCTTTGCAACGAGAGAAGACCATGTGCCGAAGCCTGACGGAGCGAGGCCGCCAGGCCGCGCCGCCTCGCGCGGTGGCCAGGTGCCCGCCCTGCTTCGGCCGCCTCCCCGCTCCGCCACGACGCTCGATCCTTGAGGACAATGCGCCATCAAAAAGCAAATGGAGGACCGCCGCCAGCAACCGGCGGTTTAACCTTTTCCGCCGACTTCCTTGGCAAAGGTATCGCGCAAACCGATGGTGCGGTTGAACACCGGTCTGTCCGGCGTCGAGTCCGGATCGCGTACGAAATAGCCCTGCCGTTCGAACTGCATGACGTCGGGCGAATTGGTTTCGGCTATCGCGGGCTCGAGCCGCGCGTCGGTCAATATCTCGAGCGATTGCGGGTTGAGATCGGCGGCGAAATTGGCGGCGTCCGGGGTTGGTTTTACAAACAGCTGGTTGTAGAGGCGGATCTCGGCCGGCACCGAATGCGCCGCCGACAGCCAGTGCATGGTGGCCTTCACCTTGCGTCCGTCGGGTGAATTGCCGCCTTTGGTCGCGGGGTCGTAAGTGCAGCGCAGTTCGACGACCTCGCCTGCGGCGTTCTTCACGGCCTCACGGCAGGTGATGAAATAGGCATAGCGCAGCCGGACTTCGGTGCCGGGCGAGAGGCGGAAAAATTTCTTCGGCGGGTTTTCCATGAAATCGTCGCGCTCGATGTAAAGCTCGCGGCCGAACTTGATTTTTCGCGTGCCCGCCGCCGGATCGTCCGGATGGTTGATGGCCTCGATCTCCTCGACCTGCCCTTCCGGATAGTTCTCGATCACGACTTTGAGCGGCCGCAGCACCGCCATGCGCCGCAGCGCGGACTTGTTCAGCACCTCGCGGATCGAGAATTCCAGCATGCCGACGTCGACCACGCTGTTGGCTTTTGCAACACCGATGCGCTTGACGAATTCGCGGATCGCCGCCGGCGGCACACCGCGCCGCTTCAATCCGGCGATGGTCGGCATGCGCGGATCGTCCCAGCCGGCGACATGGCCGCCGCGCACCAGTTCGGTCAGCACCCGCTTCGACAGCAGCGTGTAGGTCAGGTTGAGCCGTGCGAATTCGTATTGACGGGGTTTTGAGGGCACCGGCAGCTTGTCGAGCAGCCATTCATAGAGCGGGCGGTGATCCTCGAATTCCAGCGTGCAGATCGAATGCGTGATGCCCTCGATGGCATCGGACTGGCCGTGCGCGTAGTCGTAACTCGGATAAATCGACCATTTGTCGCCGGTGCGCGGATGGGTGGCGTGCAGGATGCGGTAGAGCACCGGGTCGCGCAGATTGATGTTGCCGGACGACATGTCGATTTTCGCGCGCAGCACCCGGGCGCCGTTGGGAAACTCGCCTGCTTTCATACGGCGAAACAGGTCAAGGTTTTCGTCCACCTGACGTTCGCGAAACAGGCTGTTCTTCCCCGGCTCCGTCAGTGTGCCGCGCTTGACGCGGATTTCCTCCTGCGACTGGTCGTCGACATAGGCGTGGCCGGCCCGGATCAAGTCCTCGGCCCAACCGTAGAGCCGCTCGAAATAGTCCGAGGCATAGAACAGATCGGTTCCCCAGTCATAACCCAGCCATTTCACGTCGGCCTGAATCGAATCGATATATTCCTGCTCCTCCCTGGTCGGATTGGTGTCGTCGAAGCGCAGGTGACAGCGTCCCGAAAACTCCTGCGCGATGCCGAAGTTCAGCGCAATCGACTTGGCATGACCGATATGCAGGTAGCCGTTCGGCTCCGGCGGAAAGCGCGTCACGATCCGCGTGTGTTTGTGGGAGTCGAGATCGGCCTGCACGATGTCGCGAATAAAATCGCGCCCTGCTTCCGCCGCCGCCAGTTCCATCGCCATTCCGATTTCCTGTTTCAGCGGACCTTCTGCCAAATCCATCGGCTCCCGCCAAGCCCGCTGAGGGCTTTAGTTATGTATCGTTCCTGCTATACACCACCGCGCTCCGCGCATGTCCTCCTTAAGCCCAGACTGCACAATGACCGATTCCGTCGTCACTCGCTTTGCCCCCTCGCCTACGGGCTTTCTTCATATCGGAGGCGCCCGCACGGCGCTGTTCAACTGGCTTTACGCGCGCGGGCGCGGCGGCAGGATGCTGCTGCGGATCGAGGATACCGACCGGGAGCGGTCGACTGAGCCGGCGATCGCCGCCATTCTCGACGGGCTGAAATGGCTTGGGCTCGATTGGGACGGCGAGGTGGTCTACCAGTTTCAACGCGCCGCGCGTCATCGCGAGGTGGCCGAGCAGCTGCTGGCGGAGGGCAAAGCCTATCGCTGCTACGCCACCCAGGACGAACTCAAGGCGATGCGCGAGACCGCGCGCGCCGAGGGCCGCACCCGTCTTTATGACGGCATGTGGCGCGACCGCGATCCCGCCGAAGCACCGGCCGGGATCAAACCCACCATCCGTCTCAGGGCGCCGCAGACCGGCGAAACCGTGATCGAGGACCAGGTCCAGGGCCGCGTAGTCTGGCAGAACGAGAGCCTGGACGATCTCGTGCTGCTGCGCGGCGACGGCAATCCGACCTACATGCTGGCCGTCGTGGTCGACGATCACGACATGGCAGTGACCCATGTCATCCGCGGCGACGATCACCTGATCAACGCCGCGCGGCAGAAGCAGATTTACGATGCGCTGGGGTGGGATCTTCCGAGCATGTCCCACATCCCGCTGATCCATGGGCCGGACGGCTCAAAGCTGTCGAAACGCCATGGCGCTCTCGGCGTCGAGGCCTACCGCGCCATGGGCTATGTGCCGGCGGCGCTGCGCAACTACCTGGTCCGGCTCGGCTGGAGCCATGGCGACCAGGAGATATTCTCGACCCAGCAGATGATCGACGCCTTCGATCTGCCGGCCATCGGCCGTTCGGCGGCACGCTTCGATTTCGCCAAGCTGGAAAACCTCAACGGCCATTACATCCGCCATGCCGACGATCAATCTCTCGTGAGCATGTTTGAGGACGTGTTGAGCTATGTCCCCGATGGTTCGGAGCTGAAGGCCAAGCTCAACGACACCACGCGCGCGCAACTGCTGCAGGCCATGCCGGATCTCAAGCAGCGCGCGAAAACGCTGATCGAACTGATCGATAGCGCGAATTTTATCTTCGCCGACCGGCCGCTGGAGATCGAACCGAAGGCGGCGGCACTGTTGACGCCGGAAACGCGCGAATTGATCGGCAGGCTTCGTATCGCGCTCGAAACCGCATCGCCGTGGACCGCGGAAACCACGGAAGCCGCCACGCGGGCGTTCGCGGAAGCGAACAATCTCAAGCTGGGCGCCGTCGCGCAGCCGCTGCGGGTGGCGCTGACCGGGCGCACCACCTCGCCGGGCATCTTCGATGTGCTGGCGGTTCTGGGCCGGGAGGAATGCCTGGGCCGGCTGGCCGATCAGGCTTCCGCCTAAAGGCGGCGGGGTCGAACCGGCGGGCCATCTTGCAGTGCACACGGCAATACGATACCCATTTCAGCGGTGCTTCTGGAATATCCGGCCGGTCCCACCATCTCATTGGTCAGGCACGCCCGGCCTCCGCAACGATCGCATCGGGGATTTCACGATGGACGCAAAAACCGACACCACCGCCAAAACCGCAACCCTCACCGTCGGCAACAAGAACTACGATTTCCCGATTTTGAGCGGCACCGTCGGGCCTGACGTCGTCGACATCAGCAAGCTCTACGCCCAGGCCGGAATGTTCACCTACGACCCGGGCTTCACCTCCACGGGCAGCTGCCAGTCCAAGATCACCTATATCGACGGCGATGCCGGCATTCTGGAATACCGCGGCTACCCGATCGAGCAACTGGCGGAAAAAGGCGATTTCCTCGAAACCTGCTACCTGCTGCTGTACGGCGAACTGCCGACCAAGGCGCAGAAGGAAGATTTCGACAATCGCGTGATCCATCACACCATGGTTCACGAGCAGATGGCGCGGTTCTACCAGGGTTTTCGCCGCGACGCCCACCCGATGGCGATCATGGTGGCAGCCGTCGGCGCACTTGCGGCGTTCTACCACGACTCCACCGACATCAACGATCCGACCCAGCGCATGATCGCCTCGATGCGCATGATCGCCAAGATTCCGACGCTGGCGGCAATGGCGTTCAAATACACCATCGGCCAGCCCTTCATGTATCCGAAGAATTCGCTGAGCTTTGCCGAGAACTTCCTGCACATGTGCTTCGCGGTGCCCTGCGAGGACTACAAGATCAATCCGGTGCTGGCTGACGCGCTCGACAAGATATTCATCCTGCACGCCGACCACGAGCAGAACGCCTCAACGTCGACGGTGCGTATCGCAGGCTCCTCCGGCGCCAATCCGTTTGCCTGCATCGCCGCCGGCATCGCCTGCCTGTGGGGACCGGCCCATGGCGGCGCCAATGAAGCCGCCTTGGCGATGCTGTCGGGCATCGGCACGGTCGACAAGATCCCGGACTTCATCAAGCGGGTGAAGGACAAGAACAGCGAAGTCCGCCTGATGGGTTTTGGGCATCGCGTCTACAAGAACTACGATCCGCGCGCCAAGATCATGCAGAAGATGTGTCACGCGGTGCTGGCGGAAACCGGCCACGGCGACGACCCGATGCTGAAGGTCGCGCTGGAGCTGGAAAAGATCGCGCTCAGCGACGAATATTTCATCGACCGCAAGCTGTATCCGAATGTCGATTTCTATTCGGGTATCACGCTGAAGGCGATGGGATTCCCGACCTCGATGTTCACCGTGCTGTTCGCGGTCGCCCGCACCGTTGGCTGGATCAGTCAGTGGAGCGAAATGATCGAGGACCCGCACCAGAAGATCGGCCGCCCGCGTCAGCTCTACACCGGCAAGACGCATCGCGATTACGTCGATATCATCAATCGCGAGTAGAAGAATCCCGGCGTCAATTGAAGGACTTAAGGCGCGTGAAGGCCGTGACTGCGCGCCAAGGCGTGGTCTTGCGGCAGCGATGCGGCAGTTGCGGCGGGATTGCGGCCACTGGCGCCGTTTTGCGGCCTCGCGGTGCGCCGAACAACGCGAAAAGCCGCGCCGGTTGAAGCGGTTACAGCGCATGGGCTGCGCGGGCAGCTCGCTGGGGCGCGAATCTAACGTCCATTCAAGCACTTGATCGCGATTGCGCGCCACGACCGCTAGACGGGTAAGCGTGAAATTCGGCGCCAAGTCAGGCACTTAAATCCGATCGTCCGTTCGAGCCAGCGCTCCGCCATTAACTTGATGCGATCGGCTTGAGACGAACCGAAGGCAAACTTGTGGCGCCTTTTTTCCTTGCAACCTAGCCCGAAGTCCGCGCTTTCCGCAACGTCGCGAGCACGATGTCGGCGGCTTGCACGCTCGGCGGCTTCCCGCCTGTCGCCATGATGGCATCGAGCCGTGAAAACGCGTCGAGCTGGCGCCGGCGTTGCGGGGTATCCTCAAGCACATCGCGTAACGCAGCTGCAAGCTTCTCGGGCGTTGCATTCCGCTGCATGAATTCCGGGACTACATTCTCGCCGATGACCAGGTTTGCAAGAATGACCGACGGCGTCCGGGCGAGCGTCAGCGCAATCCACATCTCGATCGGACCGGCGCGGTAGGCGCCGATCATCGGCACGCCGGCGAGCGCGAGTTCGAGGGTCACGGTGCCGGATTTGGCGAAGGCCGCACGCGCGATCCGGAACGCCGCTTTCTTTTCCTGCTCGCCTACCGCGATGCGCGGCGTGACCGCCCAGTTCGCGACGCCTTCGCGAACCGCGTCGAGCAGATGCGGCATCGTCGGCAGCAGCAGCTCGAAATCCGCGCCCTGCTCCCGCAGCAGGCGCAACGTTTCGCCGAACACCGCCATGTGGTGCCCGATCTCGCTGCGGCGGCTTCCGGGCAGCACCAGCAGGACCGGCGGCTGCCCGTCGCGGCGGCGCTGCTCATCGGGGTCGGGCCGAAGCGAGCCAATCTGCTCGACCAGGGTATGGCCGATATAGCTGCAAGGCGGCCCGCCCAGCTTGCGATAGGCCTCCGGCTCGAACGGCAGCAGCGCCAGCACGTGGTCGATGTAACGGCGCATGGCGCGGGCGCGGCCGGATCGCCATGCCCACACCGTCGGCGCGACATAGTCGATAATCGGTATCGCCGGCGCGCGCGAGCGGACCTGCCGCGCGACGCGATGGGTAAAGTCGGGACTGTCGATAATCACCAGGATATCGGGCGCTGCTGCGACGGCGGCGTCCGCGGTTTCACGGACGCGCGCCAGGATCATCGGGAGTTTCCGCGCCACCGCGGTAAATCCCATGATCGACAGTTCCTCGATCGGAAACAGCGACACCAGCCCCTCGCGCGCCATGGTCAGCCCGCCGACGCCCTCGAACCGCACGGCATCGCCGAGCCGCTGCCGCAACACCTTCATCAGGCTGGCGCCGAGCCGGTCGCCGGATTCTTCCGTTGCGACCAGGAATATTTTTCGCGCGACGACAGAGACTGGCCTGGCTGCCGTCACGCGGGCAGACCCACCACGAACAGGCCCGCTTTGTCTGCGGCTTCGACCATGGCCTGAGGCTCGGCGACGAGGGTGTTGCCGGCTATGACGGCGACGCCGGCCAGTTGCGCCGCCGCCGCGCCTTCGATGGTTCTCGCGCCCAAGGTGGGTAGATCGAAGCGCAGATCCTGTCCGCTTTTCGGCGCCTTCACCAGCACGCCACGTCCCGCCTTGGCACGAATACGGCCCTCCCCGCGAAGGCGCGAAACGCGCGCGAGCAACCCGTCGGTGCCCTCGATGTCTTCGACGCCGAGCACATGGCCGTCGATCACGATGGCCGCCTGGCCGATGTCGAATGGACTGAGCGCACGCAACACCTCCCGCCCTTTGGCGATATCGGCGTTGGCGTCGTCATTCGGCGCCGCGCGCGTGAGACACCCTGCGGGCATCAGCAAGCCAGGGGCGACATCCTTGATTCCGACCATCCGGAATCCATCCTTTTCCAGAATGCGGCCGACGCTGGACAACAGATGATCGTCACCGCCGCGGAACGCTTTCAATACGCTCGCCATGGCGCGAATGGTCTTCCAGTCGAGACGGATCTCGGACAGCGCCGGCCGCACCAGCGCGCCGATGAACACCAGATCGCGGCAGTTCTCGGCGCGCAACAGCTTCGCAAGCCTGCCGAGCTGGCCGATGGAGATCCAGTGGTGACGAAAGCGCGCCACCTGCGCGGGATCGCACACGCCCCGCAAGGCGAAAACAACCGGAACGATGCTGCGCGCGATCAACAAGTCCGCGACGGCGAATGGCAGCACGCCGCCCGCCGCGATCAGGCCGATGGGCGATGAAATCTGCGAAGCCGGATTGGTCACTGGCGATCCCGCGACCGGGACTTGCTGCCGTCGTCGGCCGGCAGACACAGCGCGCGATGCTTGGCCGCGGCAATGAAGGCCAGAATCTCCGCGATCACCGGATCCTCGGCCGCAAGATGCTGCACATCGTTCAGGCGTTCGGCAAAGACCCCGGGTCCATGAAACAGCTTCTGATAGAACGAGCGTACCACGGCGAGCCGTTCGCGGGTGAATTTGCGGCGCTTCATGCCGACGATGTTGAGGCCTTCGAGAACGGCATACTGGCCGTTCACCAGACCGAACGGAATAACGTCGCCGCGCACGCCGCAGACGCCGCCGACCATCACCTGCGGCCCGATCCGCGTGAACTGATGCACCGCCGACAGCCCGCCGATGAAAACGAAATCGCCGATCTCGCAGTGACCGCCCAGTGTCGCGGAGGTGGCGAAGATCACGTCATTGCCGACCTGGCAGTCGTGGCCGACATGGCTGCAGTTCATGAAATATCCGCGGTCGCCGACGCGGGTAACGCCGCCGCCGGCCACGGTGCCGGCATTCATGGTGACCTGCTCCCGGATGATGCAGCCCTCGCCGATCTGAAGTTTTGTCGATTCGCCGCGGTAGCTCAGCGACTGCGGCGGCGCACCCAGCGAGGCGAACGGATAGATGGTGCAGCCGGCGCCAATGGTGGTCTGGGCTGTGACATGCACATGCCCGATCAGCCGGCAACCGGGCCCGATCACCACCTCCGGCCCGATCATGCAATAAGGACCGATCGAGGCGCCCTCGCCGATCACGGCGCCGTCTTCAATCCGCGCGGTGGGATCGATTCTGCTCTTTGAATGGTCCAGCATCAAGCGGCACGTCGGTTGCGAATGTGTTGGGTTTTCCAGTGGTTAGCCCGACATGCCGAAGCTGTCCAGTGACGGTTAATTTCGCCGTGTTTCGGCGCCTCGACCTGATGAATTCAGTTTGAGGCGGCGATATATCTGGATTTTTGGGTGCCATTGGCGTATAGTGACTCAGTGCCTGCGCAATTGATCACCGTCGCCGAAACGCCCTTATTCAACGCCAAGCCAAGGATGTTTGGGACGAGAACGAACGCGAAGATTTTGTAAATTTCATCGCGCGCAATCCCGAGGCGGGCGATGTCATTGCGGATACGGGCGGCGTTCGCAAGGTACGTTGGGGGCGTGGCGGCAGTGGCAAACGCGGCGGGGCGCGCGTGATTTACTTCTACCGGGACGCCGACCTCCCGCTTTACCTGCTGATGGTCTACGCGAAGGCGCAACAGGAAGATTTAAGCGCCGACGAAAAACGCGCGGTGCGCAAGCTGGTCGGGATTTTGAAGAGCTAGAGCGGCGAAGGGTGAAGGTTATGGCGAAGTTTGCAAAGGAGCTGATCACGAGTTTGACGCAGGCGGCGAAACACGCGCGCGGCGGCAAGGTCAAAGGCCTGCGGGTCACAGCTGTCGAGTTGCCGGACGTGAAAGCCATTCGGCGCTCACTGCGCATGTCGCAGAACCGTTTCTCGGTCGCCTACCGCATCCCGCTCGCGACGCTGAAGAACTGGGAACAGGGGCGCCGCCACCCCGACGCCCCGGCCGCAGCCTATCTCCTCGCCATCAAGCGAAAGCCAAAAGAAATCAGGGAAGCCGTGGCGCACTGAATTGCGCCGGTTTGCCATGCAAACCGCGGCTCACTTGGGTACGCAGGGAGCTAAAGCGGGATGCCTTTAGGTCGACTCGGTTTGGGATTCCCAAATCAGGGCTGTTCTGATTTAACATACTGGCTGGGATGGAGGCCAGTATGGATGGGCAAACCATATTCAATGGATCTTCGCGAGCGCGTGGTTGGCGCGGTTGGGGTTGGGGCCTGTCCTGCCATCAGGCGGCGGCACAATTCGGCGTGGGCGTCAGCACGGCGATTGTCTGGGTGCGGCGCTTGCGCGAGACCGGCAGCGTTGCGCCGGGGCAGATGGGCGGGCACAAGCCGAAGGCAATTTCGGGCGAGCACCGTGCCTGGTTGTTGGAGCGTGCCAAGGCAAGGGACTTCACCTTGCGCGGGCTCGTCGCCGAACTCGCCGAGCGCGGCCTCAAGGTCGATTATCGGGCGGTCTGGAACTTCGTCCACGCCGAGAAGCTGAGCTTCAAAAAAAACCGTGGTGGCCAGCGAACGCGATCGCCCCGACGTCGCGCATCGGCGGGCGCAGTGGCACAAGTATCAAAACCGCATCGAGCCTGAGCGTCTGGTCTTCATCGACGAGACATGGACGCGGACTAACATGACGCCGTTGCGCGGATGGGCACCGCGTGGCCTGCGGCTCCAGACCAAGGCCCCGCACGGGCACTGGAAGACCACGACCTTCCTGGCCGCGCTACGCCATGACCGGATCGACGCTCCATGGCTATTCGATGGTCCGATCGACGGGGAAAGCTTCAGAACCTATGTCGAAAAAGTCCTCGTCCCCACGCTTCATCCCGGCGACATCGTAATCATGGACAATCTCGGCAGCCACAAGGCCAAAGCCGTGCGCCAGCTTATCCGCGCGGCCGGTGCCAAGCTCTTCTTCCTGCCGAAATACTCGCCCGACTTGAACCCGATCGAGCAGGCCTTCGCCAAGATCAAGCACTTCTTGCGCAAAGCCGCCGCGCGCTCGGTCGAAACTATCTGCACCGCGATCGGCGAAATCCTCGGAGCTTTTACACCCGACGAATGTGCCAACTATTTTCAAAATTCAGGCTATGCGTAAACCTAAATGCATCATGCTCTAGTCACGAAGGAATGAAAGAGGCCGCCAACGGAGGCGGCCGCCGGTCGAGTGTGATCTATTCGTCGCCGGAGTCGCAGTAGGCGATCCAGCATTCCAATCGTTGATCCGTCCGAACGGCTGCTCCCAGGATTTGTGCACCTCAAGGGTCGAAGGCACCCACCGCAAGGGATGAGTTGAGGCGCCGTTCCTGGTCAGCCCGGATTCAAGCGGGCGTCTGCGGCCCCTACGTTGAGAACGATCTTGCCTTTCGGCGATGACCGCCGGCCTTCCAGCATCATGTGCGCGTCGCGCGCGTCAGCGAGAGGCAGGACTGCACCGACGCGGGTTTTCAGTTCGCCGCGATCGATCAGTTCGGCGATCGTGCGCAGCCACCCGGTGGTCACTTTCACCAGGAAGAAAGCTGCGGCGACCCCGTATTGCTTTGCGCCGCCAGGCGCCAGCGCGGCGCCTCTATTCGATCACTTCGTCGGCGCGCGTGAGAATCGGCAGCGGAATGTCAATGCCGAGGAGTTTCGCCGTCTTGAGATTGATTACCAGATCGAATTTGGTGGGCTGCACCACCGGAAGTTCGGAAGGCTTGGCGCCCCTGAGGATGCGTCCGACATAGACGCCTGCTTGCCGCCATGTGTCCGACAAGTCGGGACCGTAACTCGCAAGACCGCCGGCAACCGCGTCGAAGCGACCGTTGCAGATTGCCGGAATCCCGTAGCGGTAAGCCATTGTGATGTGCAGGCCTCGACCGTTGAGGCCGAACAACGGATCGGTGCTTGGGAAGAACGCGCCCACCTTCAACCGGCTCATCGTTGCGAAAGCCTCGTCGAACTCGTTCTCGCTAACGGCATTGACAACATGAAGCGTCAACCCCAAGGCCTGAGCGGCTGCTTTTGCTTCGCCGATCTGGCCTTCCGCAAGAGTCCCTTTCGGGTTCACCAGCAGCGCAACGTCCGAGACATGGGGCAGGATATCCCGCAGCAGGCCCATCCGTTTTGACGTGAGCGCCGCGCCGATGAAGGTTGTCCCGGTGACATTCCCGCCAGGCCGGCCGAAGCTTGCAACAAGGCCGTCGCTAACCGGATCGCCGCCATAGGCAAAGACGATCGGTATGGTTGGTGTGGCCGCCTTCGCAGAACGCGCCGGGACCGGCGATCCCGTGGCGAAAATGACCGATACCTGGCTCTTCACAAGCTCAGCCGCCAACGCCGGCAAGCGGTCGAACTGGTTCTCTGCCGAACGATAAATGACGGTCAGGTTGCGGCCTTCGACGTAGCCGCTCGCCTCGAGACCCGCACGAAAGGGCTTGATTGCCCAATCGGCCATTTCACCCGAGCTGAGCAATCCCAACGTCGGCTGCTGCTGTGCCTGCACCACAGCTGGCCATGCCGCCGACAAGCCGATCAGGGCGATGAATTCGCGTCGCTTCACTACCGATCCCGTCCATGATGCTCTCGATCCGAGCGTAGGCAATTTTCGCGGCAACTCCAAGCGACCGGTTCGGATCAATCGCGGAAATACGACGCTTGATTTGACGCTTTACCTGGGAGCGGTCGCATTCATTCCGGCCTGGCGCCGGCCGCCTTGATGACCGGCCACCACTTTTCCGTCTCCGCCCTGTGAAAGGCGCGTAGCGCTTCCGGTGTTCGCTGGTTGTCCGGCGCAACATCGAGACCGAACTCCGTCAACCGCTGGTGCACGGACGGATCCGCTAACGCCTCGGCGACCGCAGCATTGAGTTTTGCGATGATGTCGCGTGGCGTGCCCTTCGGCGCCCAGAAACCCTGCAGCCACGGAATATGTGCACCGGGGACGCCGGACTCCTCCAGAGTGGGCACGCCGGGCGCGGCGGACCAACGCTTTTCGGCCAGAAGACCAAATGCCTTGATTTTGCCGGCGCGCAAATGCTCGACCGTTGCCGACCGCTCGGCGCACATCATGTCGATGTGGCCTGCCACAAGGTCCTGGTATGCCGGGGCGCCGGCGCGATAGAATACGAACTGAAATTCCGTACCCGTCGCATTCTGGAAATGAATCCCGCAGACATGACTGGCGCTACCCTGGCCGACCGTTGCAACAGACGCTTTGCCCGGGTTTGCCTTCAGCCACGCGATCAGTTCTACCGCGTTGTTAGGCGGAAACCCGGTCTTGCCCACAAGCCATAATCGCGAAATCGTCGCCAATGCGATGGGCTCGAAATCGGCCAGGACATCGTACGGCACCGGATAGACGGCACTGGCGCCGACCTGGCTGTTCCAGGTGCCGAGAATGAGCGTGTAGCCATCCGGCGATGCGCGGGCGGCGCGCGCGGTCGCGATGGTGCCATTGGCCCCGGCAATGTTTTCCATAACGAGCGGCTGGCCGAGCGATGTCTTCATGCGTTCGATCAGGACACGTCCGACCATATCGCCGGGACCGCCGGCCGCGCCCGGGATGATGAGGGTTATCGGCCGGGATGGATAACTCTGTGCTGCCGCGCTGCCCGTGGCCGCCGCGAGTGCAAGCGCAAGATAAAGTACCGTCGTTTTCATATTGCCCGCCCCCGTACGGCGTAACGGAAGTTTTCCACCCAAAGCGCCCCCACGCAAGTACAAACCTGGTCGCAGAAACCGCTCAGAAAACCTTGGCCATTCGTGGCCAAGCAGGCCGGCTTGGGGTCATACGCTGGCCGGGCGGCCGGCACACCCGTTCACGACACTGTTATTGCGACCTGTCGCGCTCTTCGCCTCCCTCAACTGGGCCTCTCGCGCTTGTTGTTGTATTCTTCCGCGGAGCAACCGCACGGTCGCCAGGAGGAATCTACATGACCACCGTCCTACTCAACCGCCGCAACCTCCTCGCCGCCGGCGGCTCGGTGCTGGCAGCGGGGGTTTCCGGGCTGCTGTTGCCCGCCCGCGCGGAAGGCCTGGTACCGACCCCTTCGATGCCGGGGGGCGCCAACAACTACCGCAAGGGCGCGGCGACCGTGGATCGGATCGGCAAGGGTGGCTTCTGGATGAGCGGCACCGTACGCCGCGCAGGCGACGGGGCTCCGCTCGCCGGGCAGCGCATCCAGATCTGGGCGCACACGACCGAAGGGCAGGAGCACGAGCCGCAGAGTCATGGGGCCACGCTCACCGACAAGGACGGCAAGTTCCGTCTGGAGATGCCGCAGATCATTCCCATCTTTGGCCAACCGCATGGTCACCTCGCCTATGACAGCGGTGAATTCAAAACCGTCTTTCTCCGTCCGGTGATGCGGAGCGCAAAAGAGACCAGCCTGGAGGCGCACTTCGTCCTTCAGCCGGTCTGACCGAGTTGCGAACAAAGGGATGGAGATTGGCCAGGGCGACCCTGATCTGGGCCGCCCTTGCAGCCGCCGTTTGCGTGCCGATCGCTGCTGCAGCGGCGAGCCCGCTGCTCGCATGGCGCGGTCCGGTTTACATCCTGGCCGGATTCGCGGGGATACTCGCACTGGGGCTCATGCTCGTTCAGCCTTTGCTGGCGGGCGGATACTTGCCGGGACTGTCGGCCTGGCGCGGGCGGCGTGCACATCGCTGGATCGGAGGCGCGCTGGTGGTGGCGGTGGTGGTCCACGTCGCCGGCCTCTGGATCACCAGTCCGCCGGACATGATTGACGCCCTTCTCTTCGCATCGCCGACGCCGTTCTCCCCCTTCGGTGTGATCGCCATGTGGGCCATCTTCGCCGTAGCACTTCTGGCTGCACTGCGCCGGCGATTGGGACTGCGAGCGTGGCGCATCGCTCATATGTCGCTTGCGGTGGTCATCGTCGCAGCGAGTGTGGTCCATGGCATACTGATCGAGGGGGCGATGGAGACGGTGTCGAAGGCAGCGCTTTGCGCGCTGGTCCTCGCGGCGGCCGTAAAAGTCATGGCTGACCTGCGGGTGCGGAGAAAGCGAGAGCGCATTGCGCGACAGTAAACGGCTCCAGCCGATCGCTCCGCCTCAGGAAGCGTAGCCCGCATGAGCAAAGCGACATGCGGGTGGCGCCACCCCGCATATCGCTACGCTCATGCGGGCTACACTCGCTACACTCGCTGATGGGCGGTTCCGCCTCAGACCGCTTCCGTCCAGCTTTCCGAGAATGCCAACGCCGACGTCGAGAATGGCCGCCCCTCACGTTCCCGCGGCCAGGATCGCCCCGTCGCCTCGACGCCGTTGCGGACCAGACGCGTGCCGAGCGCCGGGATCAGCACGGTGCAAACGCCGTAGCGCCGGTCGGGAATCTGGTGCGGCTGCGAGTGGATGAGCAGCGGCTCGCCGAGTTCGAACCAGGTAAGCGAGATCTCTTCGCCGTGCGAGCTGATGGTCTCGGTCCAGAAGTAGCGTGGATCCCCGGCTTTGGAGAACTGCGCGTCCGCACAGGGGATCGATGTGTCCAAAAGTTCGGCATTGAGCATGCCTTGTACGGTCGACTGCAGCCACCGCGCCATCGCAATGTTGTCGGAGTAGATGCGCCAGCGCCCTTCCGTCACCTCGCTTTTCAGGTAGAGGACGTGGCCGGGACCAGCCGGCGAAAAGATGATCCGCCAATAGCTCGCCTCCGTCGAGTTCGGCTCGCCGTCCTTCGCGCTCAAGCGGATAAACGGGTTCTCCCCCGTCAGGATGGTCTTGTTGGGATCGGCAATGCTCATTGTGACTGGTCTCCTCTCAACTTCTCAAAGGATCGCAACAGGCCAGTACCCGACCGGCTATTAACGGTGGCAGCTATCAGGATCGGCCGCTATGGCTATCGTGCGCCGTGGGAGTTTTCCTGTTCAAAGACGATCTGCGCCAACACCGATCGGGTGATGTCGACGCCGGTCCTTGCGTCGGTGACCAGAAAATTCCTGCCCCGCTGCAGCATTGCCGCGAGCTCATCGAGCGTCACAAGGCTGTAGGTAGCGGCATTATAGAGGCGCCGGTTGGCGTATTTCTCGATGATGGTGGGGCGGTCAGAATCTGCCATCGGGCTCACACCGGGAAACCGACGGCATTGCCGAAGGGCTCGGGAGCAATTTATCGCACCAAAGCCAAGCATTCAACGCACATTTCAAAGTCCCCGATGTGACCGGCTCATGTCCGGTTTGGGTCAAGCGCGACATCGCCCGGCGGCCGGACCAGGCACCTTGCAGACACCGGTGACTCACGGCAGAAAAGTGAGATGGTGCCAAATATGACATTATCGGAAAAAATTATGCGGAGCTTCGCAAGCCGGATCATCGGATAGCAGCGATCATCGAGCGCGCGCTCGGGTCAGCAGCAAGTAGCCCGCATGAGCGCAGCGATATGCGGGGGAGACAGTGAACCCCGGATGTCGCTGCGCTCATCCGGGCTACGCTGGCTCCACGCTACGCCGGCCGCATCAGCTTCAGCACCGCCGTCAATCGAAGACTGCGCTTGCCCGCCAGCGCCGTCGCATCCAGCAGCGCCCCCTCGCCGTCGCAGCTGCCGGAAAAGCCGATGCCGACCTCGTGGCCGCCGAAGATCGGATGCTCGCCTTTGGCCGGCGTGTGTTCCTGGTTGAGGATCTGGCCCTTCCAGCGGCCGTTCGCCGAGGTGTAGGTGCCGAGGTAATAGAAGAATGCATCGCCGCCGAGAATGCGGCCGTCATGCAGCAGCATCACGCCGGTGAGGCCGCCATCGATGCCGTCGAGCATCCGGATGTGGACGGAATAAAGCCCGTTGACGATGCCGCCTTCGCCGACCGCTTCGACCGGAGCCACGATCTCGTCGTCGATCGGCGTCATCACCGATTGAAAGACGGCGCCGGGCATCTGCGGCGAGCCGCCTTTGAAGCGATAGACGTCGCCGTCGGCGCTGCCTTTGACGTCGATGGTGGCGATATCGGCGCCCAGCAGCGATTGGTAATTCGGGTCTTCGTTGTGGCGATGGCTGGTGATCTCGGAGATGACGACGCCATCGATCTCCCGATAGGTGCCGTAATGCGCGAACGCCGAATTGCCGCCGAGCATCTTGCCGGCATGCGCGTACATCACGCTTCGGCCGACCGCGTCGTTGACCTGGAACCTGACCTTGTAAAACCCCTCCAGCAACCGATGCGTCCCCCGCCGCAAATCCCCGTCAGTCCGTCAGCATGGCGCCGACGTCGGCCTCGGCGACAACAGCGCCGTTCACCTTGGCATCGCCGTGAAACCACCACATGGTCTTGCGGCGGCCGATGCTGCGCATGTGGTATTCGATGGTGTCGCCGGGCATCACCGGTTTGCGAAACTTGCACTTGTCGATGGTGAGGAAATACACCGCCCGCGGCTTCTGGGTGCCTTCCACCGACAGGATGCCGATCACGCCGGCGGTCTGCGCCATGGCTTCGATCATCATCACACCCGGATACACCGGGCGATCGGGGAAGTGACCGAGGAACGGCATTTCGTTGAAGGTGACGTTCTTGATGCCGATTCCGCTGTAATCGGCGCGGATGTCGATGACCCGATCGATCAGCAGCATCGGATAGCGATGCGGAAGTGTTTTGAGGATGGTGTTGATGTCCACCATCTCGATTTTGACCGGCAACTCCATCACCCGCTTCCCTCGCCTTTCGGCTTCGGTGAAGCCGATCCCGGATCCGGCGCGCTGTCGCGCACCAGGCGCTCGATCGTAACGATCTCGCGGAACCATTGCTTGGTCGGTTTCGCAAAGAAGCCGCCCCAGCGCCCGTGGGCGGGGACGTCGTCCTTGACGCCGCTCATCGCCGTGATCTGGGCGCCGTCGCCGATATTCACGTGATTGTTGATCCCCACCCCCGCACCCAGCGCGACATGGTCGCCGATGGTGAGGCTGCCACCCAGCGCTGCCTTGGCGGCAAGCAGACAATGCCGGCCGACCGTGACATTGTGGCCGATCTGGACCTGATTGTCGATTTTTGTGCCTTCGCCGATGACGGTGTCGCGCACGCTGCCGCGGTCGATGGTGGTTCCGGCGCCGATTTCGACGTCGTGCTGGATCACGACGCGGCCGGCCTGCGGCACCTTGGCGTGACGGCCGGATCCCGGAACAAATCCAAAACCGTCCTGTCCAATGTGGCAGCCCGGATGAATCAGGACATTGTTGCCCACAAGCGCAAATTGAATCGTGGTGCCCGCGCCGACGTCACAGTCCCTGCCGATCCGGACATTGGCGCCGATCACCGCCCCGGAGCCGATCACCGAACCGGCGCCGATTTCGACGCCGGGTCCGATAACCGCAAGCGGATCGACAATCACGTCATCTTCCAGATGCGCCGTCGGATGAATAACGGCTGACGCCGCGATGCCGCTGGTGCCGAACCACGATTGGGGGCGAAGCGAATCGGCATGAAGCTCGCGTGCGAAGGTCACGAACGCACGGAAAGGGTCCGCTGCGCGCAGGACCGCGACGCGGGACGGAACGGCCGCTGCAAATCTCTCGCTCACCAGACAAGCCCCGGCGCGCGTCTGCGCGAGCTGGCCGGCGTATTTCAGATTGTCGAAAAATATCAGATGTGACGGCCCCGCTTCGTCGAGCGAAGCCAGTCCCGTGATCTTTTGGCCGGCGCGCGCGGAGTCGACCAAATGCGCCTTCGTCAACGCCGCGATTTCAGCCAGCGTCGACGAAGGTGATTGCTTGAAGAACGTTGGCTGCGCCATTCCATCCGCTGCGGTCCGGCCCGGCATGATCCCGAAAAGTGGAAACCGGTTTTCGGAAGAAAGATCATACCTGAACACAAAATAAGCGAGGTCTGATCCAGCCGGGCTGGGGCAGACCCCGGCGTCAAACCTCAGAACGAAGTTCCGCCGCCAAACTTGAATTGCTGCACGCGATCATACGCACCCTTGGTAAGCGGCACCGCATAGTCGAAGCGCAGCGGTCCGAACGGCGACGCCCAGATCAAACCGACGCCCACGGAGGTGCGGACCACATTGCTGTTGTCGTACACCATGGCGCAGTTACACGGAAAGCCGTTGACCAGGCCGTTGATTTCGCCGGTCAGGATGTTCGACGTCGGCCCCTGATAATCAAACACCGAGCCGGCATCGGCGTAAACCGCACCCTTGAGCCCGACTTCCTTCGGCAGGAACCAGAACGGCATCTGCAACTCGGCCGATGCGCCCCAATATTTGGTGCCGCCCAGGGCATCGCCGCCTCCGGTGAAGGGGAAGAAGGTCAGGTCGCGCGGGCCGATGCCGTTGGGAGCAAAGCCGCGAACCAGGTTGGGGCCCATCTGGAAATGGTCAAGCATCCGGATCTGGTTGTTGCCGATCTGGGTCAGAGCTCCAGCCTGAAGATGGATCAACCCGACGATGTCGGCGACCAGCGGCGTGTAGTATTTTCCGTCGACCGCGGTTTTGAGGTACGTGACATCGCCGCCGACGCCGGCAAAATCCTGCCTGAAGTCGATCAGCAGACCGTCGGTGGGATTCTTGTTGTTGTCCAGCGTATTGAAATTCAGCGTGTAGCCCACCAGCGACGTCAGGACTTTGCCGCTGGCCAGTTCCTTGCGGACCGGAAGTGACGCTTCGCCATCGCCGAGACAGCCGGGGATCCCGTTGAGCAGCACGTTTCCGGTGGGATCGACCCCGCCCAGGACCTGATTGATGTAAGCCGGCGTCGGGAAGAACGCCGGATTCGGCGTTACGCCATCCGCCAAAAACGCAAGGTTGTTACAATTGTTGAATGTCGGCGGCAGCGAGACCGAGGTCTGATACAGCGAATAGCGCAGCTGCAGCGACAAATCCTCGCGCAGGCCGAAGCCAAGCCGCGGACTGAAGCCCATCGTCTTGGTATTGTACGACACGTAGCTGTTGGCGAGCTGTTCGCGATAGAACAGATCGAGTCCGCCCGCGACCCGATAGCCGAGCAGATAGGGCTCGATGAACGACAGCGATCCACCGCGCGCATACTGACCGTACTGGACCGACGCTTTGGCGAACATGCCGCGGCCGAGGAAATTGCGCTCGGAGATGCTGACCTCGGCCAACGCGCCGTCCGACGTGGAGTAGCCGCCGGACACCGAGAAGTCGCCGGTGGATTTCTCTTCCAGGTCCACCACGAGGATCACCCGATCCGTCGAAGAACCCGGTTCGGTGGTGATTTTCACGTTCTTGAAGAAGTCGAGATTCTTCAGGCGGCGCTCGGACCGGTCGACCAGCGCGCGGTTGTAGGCATCGCCCTCGGAAACATCGAATTCGCGGCGGATCACATAGTCCCGGGTACGGGTATTGCCGCGTATGTTGATGCGCTCGATGTAAGTCCGCGCGCCCTCGTCGACGGTAAAGACGATCGACACGGTATGCGCCTCGAAATTGCGATCGCCGCGCGGACGCACGGCGGCAAAGGCATAGCCGCGCCGCGCGGCCTCGATCTGCATTTCCTCCACGGATTTTTCCAGCGCTTCGGCGTTGTACAGCGCGCCGACCTTGACGCGGGAATAGCTGCGCAGCGAATTGCCGTCGAGGGTCGGAATCGAGGACTGGAAGGTCACCGACGCGACACGATACTGCTGGCCCTCCTCGATCTTGAAGGTGACCAGGAATCCACCCCTCTGCGGATCGTATTCGGTCAACGCGGCCACCACCTGCACGTCGGCGAAACCGTTCTTCAGGTAGTAACGCCGAATCAGGTCGCGGTCCGCTTCGACCCGGTCCGGATCGTAGGTGTCGGCGCCGCCCAGGAAGCTCAGCAGGTTGGATTCACGGGTCTTGATCACGTCCCTGAGACGGTACGACGAATAGTGCACATTGCCGATGAACTCGATCGACTTGACGCCGGTCTTGGAACCCTCGGTGATGGTGAAAACCAGATCGACGCGGTTGTTCGGCTGTTCGATGATTTCGGGATTGACGCGCACGTCGTAGCGGCCGGAACGGCGATAGATTTCGGCGATGCGCTGGGCGTCGGATTGCACCATCGGTCGCGACAGCGTGCCGCGCGGCTTGGACTGGATTTCCGCGGAAAGCTGCTCGTCCTTGACCTTCTTGTTGCCCTCGAACGCCACCCGCCCGATCACCGGGTTTTCAATGACGGTCACCACCAGACGGCCGCCGGCCTGATTGATCCTGACGTCCTGGAACAGTCCGGTTTCGATCAGCGCTTTCAGGCCGTCATCGATGCGGCCCTGGTCCAGGCGACCGCCCGGACCAGCCTTGAAATAAGAGCGAATGGTTTCGACTTCGACGCGCCGGTTGCCCTCGACGACAATCGAGGAGGTGGTCTGGGCGGCTGCGGGCGACGACATCAACGCGGCGGCCACCGTGGCGGCAACCGGCATGGCGACCAAGATCAGGGCAGCGAACAAGCCACCCCGTACTCGCATTCCAACATTCATGCGCAACGCGCCCTTGTTATTCTTGAGCCGGCCCGCACCCCTACGAACCGGCAGATTCCCATTTGTTGCCCCGCTTGTAGCCAATTTCACCGGGGCGGCAAACGGCCTTTCGCAGTGCAATTTCATTTTCATTCCAAGACGTTGCCCATTGGCCACGCGACTCAAAAAGCCATTCATGACGAGGCCAGATGCAGGATGTCGTTATAGGTCGCAAACACCATCAGCATCAGCACCAGGCCGAGACCGATCCGGAACCCCATCTCCTGTGCCCGTTCCGACAACGGCCGGCCGCGAACGGCTTCAACCGCATAGAACAAAAGGTGACCGCCATCGAGCAGCGGTACCGGAAACAGGTTGAGCAGCCCGATCGAAATCGACAGCACCGCCGCAAGGTGAACCAGGGCGGCAACACCGATGGTGGCGACCTGCCCCGATATTTGCGCGATCCGAATTGGACCGCCGACCTGATCGGCCGCCTCGCGCCCGGTAAAGACCCCGCCGATATAGGCCAGCGTCCGGTCGACCACGAACCAGGTTTCCTTGACGCCAAGCCAAAGCGCCGTCGCGGGATTGACCCGCTCGGTCATGACATCGCCCGGATTGGTCGCCCGCGTAATGCCGAGCACGCCAAGCCGATGCACATTGCCGAAATTGTCTTTGACTTCCTTGAGTTCCGGCGTGCCCTGCAATTGCAGCGTGGAATCGCCGCGCTTGACCGTGAAGTTAAGTTTCTCGCCGGCGCGAATACTCACGATCCGCTGCATCTCGGAGAAGCTTCCGATGATATTGCCGTCGATCGCCGTAACCACGTCGCCGCTCTGAAAGCCCGCAGCCGCCGCAGCACTGCCGGCCTGTACGGTATCGACCCGCGCCGTCGTGCTCGGCTTGCCGAAAAATGTGAACAGGCCGGCGAAGATCAGGATCGCCAGAATGAAATTCGCAATCGGACCGGCAGCGACGATCGCCGCGCGCGGTCCGACTTTCTTGTGATGGAAGCTGCCTTCGCGCTCTTGCGCGGTCATGCTGGCGAGCGTTTCGCTCGCCGGCGTGGAGGCCTCGCTCTCGTCGCCGAAGAACTTGACGTAGCCGCCGAGCGGAATGGCGGAAATCTTCCACCGCGTGCCGTGCCGGTCGTTGAAACCGAAAAGTTCCGGCCCGAACCCGAGCGAGAATGTTAACACCTTCACGCCGGCCCAGCGCGCAACCAGGAAATGTCCAAGCTCATGGAAGAAAACGACGATCGTCAGCACGAACAGGAAGGGAATGATGTAACCGATCACGCCATGGCTCAACGTATTGAAACTATTTAGAAAAACGTCGGCCATCCAATTCCCCTCACGCAGGGCCTTCTGGCCCTGTCCCCAACCCTCTAGGATGCCTTTAAGGCAATTTGAGGCAAGAGGGTGGTCGCTTTATTTCTCGCATTATGGTCAACGGCAATCGCGTCGTCCGCAGACGTCAGCGGGCTGAGGTTTCCGGACCGTACCCAGTCGTTCATGGTGGCCTCGACAAGCCGCGCGATCGCCCCGAACCTGATCTTGCCCGCGATGAAGGCGGCCACGGCGACTTCATTGGCGGCGTTATAGACCGTGGTCGCACCCCTGCCTGTCCGCAGGGCGTCGTAGGCGAGCCGAAGCGCGGGAAAACGCTCGAAATCGGGCGCCTCGAACGTCAATTGTCCGATTTTGGCAAGATCAAGCGGCGCCGCCGGCCCGGCGATGCGATCGGGCCATCCGAGACAATGCGCGATCGGCGTGCGCATGTCGGGAGCGCCCAGTTGGGCCACCACCGAACGATCCGAAAATTCGACCATGCCGTGGATGATCGATTGCGGATGCACCAACACATCGATCTCGTCAGGCGTCAGCGCGAACAGATAGGAAGCTTCGATCACCTCGAGCCCCTTGTTCATCATCGATGCGGAATCGATGGTGATCTTCTGCCCCATGCTCCAGTTCGGATGTTTTAGCGCCTGCGCCAGCGTCGCCCGCTCGATGTCGGCGCTCTTCCAGGTCCGGAACGGCCCGCCGGACGCGGTGATGATAACCCGAACAAGCTCTTCGCGATTGCCGGAACCGAGCGCCTGAAACAGCGCGTTGTGTTCGGAATCCGCCGGCAGAATGCACGCCCCCGCCTTCGCCGCGCGTTGCATGAAGAAGTCGCCCGCGCATACCAGGCACTCTTTGTTCGCCAGCGCAATCGTGGCGCCTCTGTCGACCGCCGCGAGCGCGGGCTTGAGGCCCGCAGCGCCGCTGACGGCGGCCATCAGCCAGTCCGCCGGACGCGACGCCGCTTCGATGATGGCGCTTTCACCGGCGCCGCATTGGGTAGCAGTGCCAGCCAATGCATCCTTGAGTTCTTCGAAGCGCGCGGGGTCGGCAATCGCCGCAAAGCGCGCGTCGAACTCGATCGCCAGCTTCGCCAGCGCCGCGACGTTGGTATTGGCGGTCAATGCCTCGACTTGATAGCGCTCGGGCGACGCCCGCAGCAAATCCATCGTGCTGTCGCCGATCGAGCCGGTGGCGCCGAGCACGGTCACTGAACGGACGGCGGACGCCGCGGCCTTGTTGTTACGCAACGGAACAGCGCTCATACCTTCACCAAACCATAAGACCGAGGCCGACGCCATCGACGCCGCGCCGCAACATCCCGATAATTGCCGCCAGAGCGACCGCGGCGACGAAGCCGTCGAGCCGGTCGAGCAGCCCGCCATGGCCGGGGATGATCTGGCTCGAGTCTTTGACGCCGAACCGGCGTTTCACCGCCGAATTCGAAGAGATCGCCAAGCTGCGAGGCAATCGACAACGCCGCGCCGACCAGCAGCAGCGGGCCCATTTTGCCAAAACCCAGGCTGGCGAAACCAGCCGCGACTGCGAGACTCGCGATAAATCCGCCGATCGCGCCGGCCCAGGTCTTCTTGGGGCTGACCCGCGGCCACAATTTCGGACCGCCTATGCCGCGGCCTGCGAAATAGCCGCCGATATCGGTCACCCACACGATCAAGAGAACCATGATCAGCGCGACGAATCCGGCGCTGGCGTCGAGCCGCAGCAGGATCGACGCAACCAGCGCCACGGCGGCGTAGCAAAAACCCGCCGCGACCCACGCACGCTTGCCTGGACAGAAAAATCCAACGCTCACGATACCCAGCGCCACGGTCACAAGCGCCGCGTCGATTTGCCCGGACGCCAGGCAAAATCCGGAGAGCGACAGCGCAGCCGTCCCGGTCGCGATGACGCCGGCATTGCGGCCGGCGCCGACGATCATAAGCCAT
>CAVPZO010000011.1:0-70899 GCA_963710045.1 uncultured Alphaproteobacteria bacterium
GCCGGCATCGGGCGGCGGCCTGGTCGCGGGGGTGGCGACCGCGGTGAAGGCGCGCTACCCGCAGGCGTTGGTGATGTCAGCCGAACCCGAAGGCTTTGACGACCACGCGCGTTCGCTGCGCGCCGGCAAGCGCGAGCCGCACCGCGCCGAGGGGCGCACCATCTGCGACGCACTGATGGCGACGGTGCCCGGCGAGATCACGTTTGCCATCAACCGGCAGCTGCTCGCGCAGGGCGTCACGGCGACCAACGCGGAAGTCGGAGCCGCGGTTGCCTTCATATCCCGCGAGTTGAAGCTCGTGGTCGAGCCCGGCGGAGCGGTGGGCCTCGCCGCGCTGCTGGCGGGCCGCGTCGAGGCGCGCGGCAAGACCGTGGTCATTGTATTGTCGGGCGGCAATGTCGATGCGGATTTATATGCCAGACTGATCGCCTGAGCGCCGTGGATCACGAGAAGAAGGCGATCTTCTCGGCCTGGCTCATGCGCCGGATCGGCGCCAGCGGATCGATCGCGGATGGGTCCGGTCGCCGCACAATTCCATGGGCGATCAATGAAGCGCCCAGCGAGGGCTGGGGGACCGGCGCCGGTTCTGGCTGCGGCGCGACGGCCGGTTCTGCTGGTTGCGGGGACAATATCGGTTTCTACCGAATTCGTCTCCAGGACGTAGTCGCAGCGATATCAGGTTCATCGAAATCCGGAGTGGCCATCTCCAGCGCAATCAAGTCCAGCACGGCGTCGTCATGCGCGACATCGGCGTCGGTGATGACGGTTTCGATCTGCACCGTTGCGGCGATAGCTTCGGGCGGCGGGGCTGCTGCGGCTTGCGGCGCGACCTCGGACGGCGGCATGGACTCTGCCATGGCGGCAAGCGTTTCGTCATCAACAGTCGCCGACGAAGACGGAGGTGTTTCGCGAACTGGCGATGGTGCGTCGCCGCCGCCTTCAAATCCCTTGATCCGCTGGTCGACCAGGTCGAACGCGGCGCTCAGTGCCGCTTTGGCGTCGGCCGCAGCGAGTTGTCTGCAACCGGCCTCGATGGCGCTGACCTGGGAATCCATCACATCGTAAATCCGGCCGTCGGCGCCGATTTCGCGCAGCCGCAAC
The DNA here is from genome assembly GCA_963710045.1 of uncultured Alphaproteobacteria bacterium. Classification (GTDB taxonomy): domain Bacteria; phylum Pseudomonadota; class Alphaproteobacteria; order Rhizobiales; family Xanthobacteraceae; genus Bradyrhizobium. Next base: position 1,102 of record CAVPZO010000011.1, read on the forward strand.
AGCGTCTCGCGTATGACCTGCGCGCCGTTGCGAATTGGTGCAAGCGATTCGTCGACGGCAGCGCCACCAAGCGCAGCCGATGCCGCGGCCCTCGCTTCGTCCACCGCTTCCCTGATCGCCGCCAGCGCTTCGGCCAGTCCATGTTCCGGCGCCGCGTCTTTCTGCGCGGCGAGGTTCGCTTCGATCCGCGCTACCGCGTCGAGCACCATGCTTGTGTCGGCATTGCGGTTGCGCTTGGCGTATTCGCTGAGAAACCAGCGGCCCCGCGACGTCTCCATGAAGGCTTCGCTGATGGCGTCGTAATCCGCCTCGCCCGGCATCGCGGCGCGGGCGGAGATCGGCGATAGGGCGAAAGCTTCGTCGGCCATGAAAAACCCGTCGCGCAAAACGTCGCGCAAATCACTGCGCCTTGCTGGTACGATCATCATGAACTCAAGCAAATCGCAATTGAATTGATGCCGTCCGAATCACAAATCCCCATCGCTTCGCCGGCTGCGGCCAGGCAATTCGCGACCCGGCTGGCGCTGTTTTACGCCACGCTGTTCGGCCTCGTGGGCACGCATCTGCCGTTTTTTCCGGTGTGGCTGAAGGCGATCGGCATCGACGCGGCATGGATCGGCATCATCACGGCGGTGCCGTCGGTGACACGGTTTACGGTGTTGCCGTTCATCACCGGCCTTGCCGAAAAGCGCCAGTCGTTGCGCGGCGCCATGATCGCCACCGCCTTCGTGAGCGCGCTTGGGTTCTCGATCATCGGCACTTTGCATCAGCCGCTCGCGGTATTCCTTGCCTACGCGGTCACCGCCTGCCTGTGGACGCCGATGACGCCGCTCACCGACGCCTACGCCCTGAAGGGCGTGACCCGCTACGGCCTCAACTATGGGCCGTTGCGGCTGTGGGGCTCGGCCGCGTTCGTGGTGGGGGCGCTCGCATGCGGGTTGCTGGTCGATGTCATCGACGCCAAACACCTGATCTGGGTGATTGTCGGCGTGGCCGTTCTGGGCGCTGTCGTCAGTCTTGGGCTTCAACCGCTGGACGTTCCAACTGCGGCCCCTGCAACGTCCTCAGGCGCGACGGCCCTGCTGCGCGAGCCCGGGTTTCTCGCGATCATCGTCGCCGCGGCGCTGATCCAGGGCAGCCATGCCGCTTACTACACATTTGCTTCCATCGCCTGGCAGAATTCGGGCCTCGGCGGGCTGACGATTGCCGGATTGTGGGCGCTGGGGGTAATTGCCGAGATCGTGCTGTTCGCGCTGTCGCCGCGGTTCACGCTGTCGCCTGCAACGCTCGTGATCATCGCCGCACTTAGCGCCGTTGCGCGCTGGACGATCACGGCGCAGGAGCCGCCGCTGGCGGTGCTCGCGGTCGTCCAGCTGGCGCACGGACTGACATTCGGGCTGACGCAAATCGGCACCATGGGGCTGATGGTGCAGCATGTCCCTAGCCATGTGATGGCGCGAGGACAAGGTTATCTCACCGCCTGCACCGGGATCGTCACCAGCATCGCGTCGGTTCTGTCCGGCGCGATCTATGCGCAGCACGGGCAGGGCGTCTACTACCTGATGGCTGCGATGGCGCTGGCGAGTGCCGTGGTGATGTGGCTGGCCCGCCACCGGCTGGAGCATCACCCCCAAAGCGCGGCGTCGGGCGGATAGACCGTGCTGCCGTCGTAGCGCAGCCCGTCGTCGCGATCTTTCGCCAGCAGCAGTGGCCCGTCGAGATCGACGAAGCGGGCCTGCGGCGTAAGCAGCATCGCAGGCGCCATTGCCAGCGAGGTCGCGACCATGCAGCCGACCATGATTTCAAAACCCAGCGCCTGCGCCGCGTCGGCTATTGCCAGCGCCTCGGTCAGACCGCCGGTTTTGTCGAGCTTGATGTTGACGGCATCGTAGCGCTCGCGCAGGCCGTCTAGCGAGGCGCGGTCGTGCACGCTTTCGTCGGCGCAGACCGCCATTGGTCTGCGGATACGCGCCAGCGCTCCGTCCTGCCCGGCGGGGAGCGGCTGTTCGACCAGGGTGACGCCGGCGGCCTCGCAAGCCGCGAGATTCTCCTCAAGATTGTCCGGCGTCCAGGCCTCGTTGGCATCGACGATGAGTTCGGATTCCGGGGCTTCCCTGCGCACGGCCGCGATCCGGTCGCCATCGCCGTCGCCGCCGAGTTTTATTTTGAGCAGCGGCCGGTCGGCGGCCTTGGCGGTCGCCGCCGCCATCGCTTCCGGGGTTCCCAGCGAGATCGTGAAGGCGGTGGTGCAGGGTCTGGGCGCCGGCCGCTCTAGCAGCTCCCAGGCCCGCCGGCCGCTGATCCTGGCGTCCAGGTCGATTAGCGCACAATCCAGCGCGTTGCGCGCCGCGCCCGCCGGCAGGGCGGCTTGCAAGGCCTGCCGGCCGAGGCCTTTGCGCAAGCTCTCCCGCATCGAAAGGATGGCGGCCAAGGTTGCTTCCGGGGTTTCGCCATAGCGGGCATAGGGCACGCATTCGCCGCGCCCGGTATGGCCGCCTTGGCTGACCTCCGCCACCACCGTGATCGCCTCGGTCTTGGCGCCGCGGCTGATGGCGAAAGCGCCGGCAATCGGCCAGCGCTCGATTCGGGCGGCAAGCCTGCACGATTTGCTGGAAGTCATTTGAAAATCTGGCAATTTCTGAACCGCAGGGTTGCCCGGCGCAACCAAGTATGGCTGGTTAGAACCGTATCCCACAAGGCAGCGGCGGCGTGTTGGATTTTCTCTCGGTCGCGCGCGGGAATCGCAGGAGTCGACATTGGACGGCGGCCCGACACTGGAGCGGATTGCGCAGGGCAACGGCCTTGCGCTGTGTGCCGCGGGTTCGTGGACCGCCCGCTTTGCGCCGGATCTTGAAGCGCTTGTCGGCGACGCTGAAAAACTGAGCGGCAGCCGTCCCAATATCTTCATCGACGTATCGCAGGTTTCCAAGCTCGACACGTTTGGGGCCTGGCTGATCGAACGGCTGCGCCGCAGTCTGACCCAGGGCGACATCGAGGCGAAGATCGCCGGCCTTTCGGCGAATTATTCCAGCCTGGTGGATGAGGTGCGCCGGGTAAAGGCAGCACCTGAAGCCGAGGCGGCTTCGGTAACGGTCACCGGCCTGCTGGACCAGATCGGCCGCAGCGTGTTTGGCGTCGGCGAGACGTTGACCGGCCTGATCGCCATGCTGGGCGCCGTGCTTGCAGCCGGCGCGCGTGTTATCATGCACCCGTCCGGATTCCGGCTCACCTCGACGGTCCATCATCTTGAGCAGGTGTGCTGGCGCGCGGTGCCGATCGTGGTGCTGATCACGTTCCTGATCGGCTGCATCATCTCGCAACAGGGCATCTTTCATTTCCGCAAATTCGGCGCCGACGTCTTCGTCGTCGACATGCTGGGCGTGCTGGTGCTGCGCGAAATCGGCGTGCTGCTGGTGGCGATCATGGTGGCGGGCCGGTCCGGCAGCGCCTACACCGCCGAGCTCGGCTCGATGAAGATGCGCGAAGAGATCGACGCCCTGCGCACCATGGGCTTCGATCCGATCGAGGTCTTGATTCTGCCGAGGATGCTGGCGCTGGTCATTGCGCTGCCGATCCTGGCCTTTCTCGGCGCGGTCGCCGCACTGTATGGCGGCGGCCTGGTGGCGTGGCTCTATGGCGGCGTCGATCCGGAAGCATTTTTGCTACGCCTGCGCGACGCGATCTCGATCGACCACTTCACGGTCGGCATGATCAAGGCGCCGGTGATGGCGGCGGTGATCGGCATCGTCGCCTGCGTCGAGGGGCTTGCGGTCGAAGGTAGCGCCGAATCGCTCGGCCAGCACACCACCTCGTCGGTGGTGAAGGGAATATTCCTGGTGATCGTGATGGACGGCGTGTTCGCGATCTTCTTTGCATCGATCGGAATGTAGCGATGGCGATCGAAGCAGCCGACGCCATCATCCGGGTTCGCGATATATCGGTTCAGTTCGGCGCCACCAAGGTGCTCGACAAGCTCAATCTCGACGTCAAGCGCGGCGAGATTCTCGGTTTCGTCGGGCCTTCCGGTTCCGGCAAGTCGGTGCTGACGCGCACCATCATCGGGCTGATCCCGAAGACGAGCGGGCGCATCGAGGTGTTCGGGATCGATCTCGACGCAGCCGATGCCGCGGCGCGACGCGGTGTCGAGCGGCGGTGGGGAATCCTGTTCCAGCAGGGCGCGCTGTTTTCCTCGCTCAGCGTGCGGCAGAACATCCAGTTTCCGGTGCGTGAATATCTCAACGTTTCGCAACGCCTGCTCGACGAGATCACCATCGCCAAGCTCGGCATGGTCGGACTGAAGCCGGAGGTCGCCGATCGTTTTCCGTCGGAACTTTCCGGCGGCATGATCAAGCGTGTGGCGCTGGCGCGGGCGCTTGCGCTTGATCCGGAACTGGTGTTCCTCGATGAGCCGACCTCAGGCCTCGATCCGATCGGCGCCGGCGACTTCGATGAATTGGTGCGGACCCTGCAGCGCACTTTGGGCCTGACCGTTTTCATGGTAACCCACGACCTGGATAGCCTTCACACGGCGTGTGACCGCATCGCCGTCTTGGGGAACGGCAAGATCATCGCCGCCGGATCGATGGCCGATATGCTGGCCTCGCAGCACCCCTGGCTGCAGGCATATTTCCACGGCAAGCGCGCCCGCGCCGTCGTGGGCGCGTAGTACTGGAGCCGGATTGATGGAAACGCGGGCGAATTTCGTCCTGATCGGAACGTTCACGCTGGCGGTGATCGCGGCTGCGTTCGGCTTCGTGCTGTGGTTCCAGAGCCTGCACACCACCAAGGCGCGCAGCCCGATGCGCATCATCTTCGAAGGTCCGGCGGCCGGCTTGCGCAACGGCGGCAGCGTCAACTTCAATGGCATTCGGGTCGGCGAGGTGATTTCGGTGAAGCTGGACAACCCGCGGCGGGTTGTCGCACTCGCGATGGTCGAGAACAATGCCCCGATCCGGAAGGACACCCTTGTGGGCTTGGAGTTTCAGGGGCTGACCGGGGTCGCTGCGATATCACTGAAGGGCGGCGAGGTGGCGGCGCCCGCGGTTCCTCTGGATGAAGACGGCGTTCCGGTACTGACTGCCGATCCGAACGCGCTGCAGGACGTGACGGAATCTATCCGCGCGACATTGCAGAATTTCAACAGGGTGGTGGCCGACAACCAGGAAGCCGTCAAGAACTCGCTGCAAAACCTCGAGACATTCACGTCGTCGCTGGCGCGCAATTCCGCAAAGATCGACAACATCATGCTCAAGGTCGATGGCGTGATGGGGAAGGCCGACGGCGTGATGGCCAAGACCGATAATTTGATGCTGGGCCTGAATACGCTTGCCGGCGGCAGCAGTGGCGGCGAGCTTTTCCAGGCGGTGAAATCGATCCGCGAACTGGCGGAGGATTTCGACAAGCGATCGGGCGCGCTGATGGCCGACGGCCGCCGCACCCTCGGCGACATCAGCCGCGCGGTGAATAATCTCGACAAGAACCCGACCCGCCTGCTGTTCGGAGCCGGAAGCAGCGCGCCGGCGCCCGCACCACCTGCAGCGCCGGAAAGGCCGCCGGCGGGGCAGAAGCGGCAATAAAACAGCCAACGAAAAGCGGAGGCATTTCTGCCTCCGCTTTGGTGTCTTCCAGAAATTGACCGATCAGCTTATCCCAGCCGTCCCGCGGCATGGGCCAGCAGCGTGTAGACCAGCCCGGTTTCCGAGGTGAGGTGGCCGCGCAGCGCCGCGGGGCCACGCTCGTCGCGCGCGACTTCATCGAGCAGCCGCTCGAACTCCTGGATGTAGCGGTCGACCGTCTGCTTGAAGTTGCGGTCGGCGCGATACTTGCGGCTGACTTCATCGAAGGCCTTCTGGCCGGCGGGGGTGTAGAGCCGCTTGCTGAATGCCTTGCTCTCGCCGCGCTGATAGCGATCCCACATCTCGGCAGCGAGATTGCGGTCCATCAACCGGCCGATGTCTAGCGACAGCAACTCCAGCGGATTGCCGCCTGCCGCTTGCTGCGGGCGGCCGCGCGGGACATCGCGGTCGTTGCCGCCGGTGTCGGCGCGGTTCAGCAGGTCGGACAGCCATCCGTCGCGCCCCTGATCGGCGCTTGCCGGGCTGACCGGAGGCGCCTCGGTGCGGCGGGACGACGGCATGCCGAGATCCGGCGGCGGCAGGTTGGAGGCGCTGCGCGGTGCTGCCCGCGACGGGGCTTCGTTGCGCCCGCCGGCGGTGGCCAGCATCGGCTCTTCCTCGCGCTGCGAACTGCCGCGCCCGCTGCTGACGACGTCGAGGCCGCGGCCGTGGCGCGCGACGATCCGGTTCAGTTCGGCCAGCGCTTCGATCTGGTCGACAATGACCTTGCGCATTTGCGCGGTGCTCTCCGCCGCCTCCTGCGGCATCTCGAATACGCCGCGGCGGAGTTCACCGCGGGTGGCTTCGAGTTCGTTGTGCATCTCGGAGGCCATCTGCTTCATGCCCTGCACCATCGCGGCAAACTTGTCCGCGGACTGCTTGAACATCGCGTCGGCTTCCTGAGTGCCCTGCTGATAGATTTGCAGCATGGCCTCGGACGTGGCGCGGCGCTCTTCTTCAGCCGCATCCCGAACCGCTTCAAACTGCCGGCTGATCGCGGCCGAGCCGGCGCCTGCGGTTTCGGCAACCACGCGAGCGATGTCGCGGGCGCGCTCTTCGGCCGCCGCCAGCAATTCATCGAGCAAGCCGGTGAACCGGGTCAGCCGCTGATCGAGATCGGTGGTGCGCAGATCGATCGTCGTCACCAGCAATTCCAGTGCGGCCTTGCGTTCGCCGATCGAGCCGGCGGTGTTGCGGTTGCTTTGCTCGACCACGGCCGCGGCGTCGGTCAGCGCCTTGCCGTGGGTCTCGAACTGTCCAGCCAGCGAGCCGAGATCCTCCAGCGCCTTCGCCGTCTTGGTGTTGAAGACCGACAGCTGGTCGTCGAGCGTCTGGGTGGCGACGCCGTTGCGCGAGGTGACGTCGTTCATGGCCGAGACGAAGTCCGCCACGCGCGTGACCAGGGCCCGCTCCAGTGAGTTGAGGTTGTCGTGGGCGCCGGTGAGCACTTCCTGCAACAGGATGTTGCCCTCGCGCAGGCGCTCGAACAGGGCGACCGTGTCGGTGCGCAGGATCTTGCTGGTCTCCTGCATTTCGGTCACGGCCGCGATCGAGACCTGACGCGACTGATCGATCGCGGAACGAGAGGCCTGTTCGAGATCCTTCAGCGACTTGTTGATCGCTCCGGTCGCCAGATCGCCGGCGCTGGTAATCGTCCGCGCTACATCGGTGCCGTTGGTGACCAGCGATTGCGAGAACGCCTGTCCGCGGGTCTCGATCGATTTCAGGGCGTCGGCCGTGACGCGGTCGATGTCGAGGGTGAGCTGGTTGCTCCTGGCGCCGAGGGCCTCGACCAGCGATCCGCGCTTGGAGTCGACGATCTGCGAGAGCCGGTCGGTCTGCTGCTGCACATAGGTGACGATGTCCTCGGTCTTGCCGGTCATGGTCGAGCCGAAGCTGGCGGTGGCGGCAAAAACCGTGCGCTCGACGTCGGACGACGTCGTCTTGATCTTCGCGCTGACCTCGTTCGAAGCGGCGACAAGCGAGTTCTGCGCGCTGAGCGCGCTGGACTGGATACTGTCGGTGGTGTTCGCGGCGACCGCGCCGAGCGACCGCTCGACATCGGCGGAAATCGACTTGATCTGGGCGGCCGCTTCGGCAGAGGTCGCCGCAAACAAGTCCTGGGCCTCACGCGCGCTGTTCAGGATGGACGCGGCGGTGTCCGCGCCGACCGCGGTCAGCGTGCGCTCGACGTCGCCGGCCAGCGATTTGACGTGGTTGGCGGCATCGGTCGATGCTGCAACCAGCGTGGCCTGGGTCTCGCGCGCGCTGTTCAGGATCGATGCGGCGGTGTCAGCGCCCGCCGTCGTCAATGTGCGCTCGACGTCGCCGGCCAGCGATTTGACGTGGTTGGCGGCAGCGGTAGACGCTGCAACCAGTTTGGCCTGGACTTCGCTGGCGCCCTCGCGAATCGAGGTGGCGCTCGCGGTTCCCGCCGCAAGCAGGGTCCGTTCAACGTCGGCAGATAGTGACTTGACGTGGCTGGCTGCATCCGAAGACGCCGTCAACAAGGTGCTTTGCGCGTCACGCGCGCTGGTGAGGATGGATTCGGCCGTCGCAGAACCTGCAATGGACAGGCTGCGCTCGACGTCGCTCGCGAGCGATTTGACCTGGCTGGCCGCATCCGACGAGGCGGTGACCAACATGCTTTGCGCGGCGCGCGCTCCGGTAACCACGGAATCTGCCGTGGCGGCACCGGCGGCGGACAGCGTGCGTTCGATGTCGGACGACAGGGATTGAATCTGACCGGCAACTTCGGTTGATGTCGCCAGCAGCGTGCTTTGCGCGGCGCGCGCGCCCGTAACGACTGAATCCGCCGCGGCGGCACCGGCTGCGGACAGCGTGCGTTCGATGTCGGACGACAGCGACTGAATCTGATCCGCAACGTCCGTCGACGTGGCCACCAGGGTGCTTTGCGCCGCCCGTGCGCCGGTAAGAACCGAGTCCGCCGTGGCTGCGCCAGCCGCGGACAGCGTTCGTTCGATGTCGGACGACAGCGACTGAATCCGGCTTGCGACCTCCGTCGATGTCGCCACCAGCGTGCTCTGTGCTTCGCGAGCGCCGCTGAGCAGCGACGTCGCGGTTGCGGAACCCGCCGCGGACAACGTGCGTTCGACGTCGGCGGACAGCGATTTGATCTGGTTCGACGCATCGGCGGATGCCGTGATCAGCGTGGTGTGCGCCTCGCGGGCGCTGTTCAGGACCGAGGCGGCTGCGTTGGTGCCGACCGCGGTCAATGCGCTTTCGACTTCCGTCGAGGCCAGCTTCAGCTGCGCGCTCACATCGGTGGAAACCGACAGCATCGATTGCTGCGCCGCGCGGGCGCCGGTCTGAATGGTTTCACTGGTGTTGGCCGCCAGGCTGGTCAGCGAGCGTTCCGCATCCTCGACATGGGACTTGATGCCGAGCGACAATTCCTCGGCGCGTGCCATCAGGCCGTCGCTGGCCTGGCGTCCGCTGCTCTCGATGCGGCCCGCCACGGCTTCAACGCGGGAGCCGAGAAGGTCTTCGAATTGCGCGATACGCATATCGATGTTGCTCGCCACGGCGCCGGCGCGGCTGTCGATGCCTTCATGAATTTCCTGGAACCGCGCCGCAACCGTGTCCGCGAGATGGACGCTACGGCCGTCGATGGTTTCCGTCGCATTGGTGATGCGCCGGTCGATCGCTTCGATCGCCTGCGCGGTGCCGTCCGTCAGCGACGAGGTGAGGTGGGAGAGGCGCGTGTCGATCGAGTGGATTGCCTGCACCGCGCCGTCGGTCAGCGCCGAGGTCAGGTAAGTAAGGCGCGAGTCGATCGACTCGACGGCCTGCGTCGCGCCGGTGGTGAGCGAGGATGCCAGCGTATTGAGCCTGGTATCGATGGTTTCGGTCAGCGACCTGGTCCGCGCATCGAAGGTGGTGTCGAGCGTCTTGAGCCGGCCGTCGACCGTCTCGTCGAACGATTTGATCCTGGTGTCGAGCGACGCATCGAGATTGGCCACGCGGGATCCAAGCGTGGTCTCGAACTGCACCAGCCGCTGGTCCAGCGCGGCGGTGATCTGGCCGCCATTGGCGTTGAAGCGGGTGTCGAAGGTATCGACATAGGTCTTCAGGCTTTCGGTGATGTCCTGCGTGCGCTGACCCATGCGGTCGACGATTTCGCCGCCAAAGGTCTTCACGGTGCGGTCGAATTCCGAGATATGGCGGGTGATCAGCGCGCCGAGCGTGCCGCTGTCGCGCGCGAATTTTTCCACCAGTTCGGCACCCTTGTCCTTCACCAGTTCGTCGAAGGCGCTCATCTGCAGGCTGAGCGAAGTCGTGGGCGTTCTCAGTCTGGCTGACGACCTTGCCGACCAGCGAGTTCACGGTCACGTCGAGTGCCTCGGTGGCCTTGTCGCCGCTGGTCATGATGCGGGTGGCCAGCCGATTGCCGGCCTCGTCGATCCTGTTCACCAGGTCGCCGCTGCGCAGTTCAAGTTCCAGCAGCAGGGAGTCGCTGGAGTTCTTCAGCGAGTCATGGACCTGCTCGGTGCGATCGGAAATCCCGTCGATGATGGTGGACGAGCGCTGCTCGAATTCGCCGGTGATGCGGTCGATCCGCTCGTTCAGCATGTCATGGACGCGGTCGGCCAGATCGACGAACTCGTCGTGAACGTGGCCGGTCTTGAAATTGAGGCTGGTGGTGAGGCGCTCGCTGGCGTCGAGCACGGCACGTGTGGTCTCGGCGCTGGCTTCTTCCAGGCGATCGAGCAGGTCGCCGCCGCGCTCGCCGAGTGCCAGGATCATGTTGTCGCCGGCGTTACTGAGCGCGCTGGTGATGTGGGCGCCGCGCTCTTCCAGCGCGCCGGTGATGCTTTTTGCAACTTCATCGACGCGGGACGCAATTGCATCTGATATCAGTGCGATGTCATGGCGCAGGTCGATTTGCACGCCTGAAATGGCGCTGCGAACCTGCTCGGCCTGTCCGACCAGATTGTCGCGCTGATGCGCGATGTCCTGCAGCAAGGCACGGATGCGCACTTCGTTGTCGGAATAGGCGCGCTCGAGCGCCGAGACTTCATTGGCGACGAGGGTTTCCAGTTCGCCCGCGCGTGCGATCGCACGCTCAACGCCGTCGCCCATGGCTGCGACTTCGCGGCGGATCGCCTGACCCACGGTCACCATCGAGTCGCTCGCAGCATTCTCGGGCTCGGAGAAACGGATCGCGACCTGCGCCATCAATTCCGCGATCATCCGCAGCTCTTGGCCGCGCCAGGAAAGGCTTGCCAGGAAATAAAACAGCAACACGGGCGCGAAAAACAACGCGGCGAGACCGGCCAGCACCAGCGTGCCGCCGCTGCCCTGGCCGATAGAGGCCTGCAGCGAGGGAAGGAAGCTGACGGTCAGAAGTCCTGCGCCCAGCAGCCAGACGCCGGCAAACAGGGTGGCCAGCGTGTAGACGTTGCGGGCAGGGCGGCCTTTCTGCAGCGCCTGCAAAAGCTGGCCGATGGTTTCACGGTCGTCATTGGCGGCGCGACGCGGTGGGCGCTGCTCTTCGATCGGCTCGAATGCCGGACGGTCGGTCGTCGGGCGGAAGTCGAACGATCCGTCGTCATAAGGCGGCGTCGCAGGTTGCTCGGCGGGCGCCGCGTCGTTACGGACCGCAGACCTGTTGGGTTCGGCGGGTGTATCGCTGATATTCAAGGCTTCCTGAATGGCAGAAAGCGCAACTTCGGTCGGATCTTTGACCTTCTTTGGGTTGTTCGCCATGTTCAGCCTGAGCCCTCTTTTACGCGTCCCCGGTGAGTCCCGCGGGATCCGCGAGCCTCGGTACCGTCCCACCTGCTTTGAGCGGTTCCAGCGGGACCACCGGCCCCACCTGGCTTGTCCGCTACATCCGCAAACATCCTATTGGCTTGGCGATGCGAATGAAATGGTTGCGATTAATACAATCTTAATCATCGTTAACGGCGGCCCGCCTAATGCCTTCGAACTATAGTGGATTATCCCCTTGCCCGGGCAGATCGGGGAACCTTTTCGCCGAAAAAGGCGGCGAACTTGCGGCCCGTTCTACAAAGGTTCCGTTAACCAATTCCATGATTGGCTGGCCAGGTTCCGGGCCCGAATCGTCCGGCCCGGGAGGTTTGGGCTCTGCCATATGCCGCTTCAGCCGCAACGGATCACCTGGATGCCATCGCCGCCGCTCGTTCCCGAGGATGATCCCATCGATATCGCGCATCTGAAGCGCATGACGCTTGGCGATGCCGGGCTCGAGCGGGAGGTGCTGGCGATGTTTTCCGGGCAGGCCGTCCGCCTGATCGATGCGCTGGCCGCGCTGCCGGCCGACGCGGCGCAGCTTGCGCATACGCTGAAGGGGTCGGCGCGCGCGATCGGCGCGTTCCAGGTCGCGGACGCCGCCGAGGCGCTTGAAGCCGCCATGCGGGACGGCGGCGAGCCGTCGGAGGCGATGGCCGCGCTCCAGCAGGCGATAGCCCGGGCGCGCCAAGCCATCGACGCCATGCTGCGGCGTTCCTGACTGGCGCTGGCCGGATCGACCCGTTATAGGACAGCCCGAACCTCTCCAATTCCGGCAGCACGGACAATCATGGCCAAGATTCACTTTGTCGACCACACCGGCGAAACCCGTATTATCGACGTCGACAACGGCGCCACCGTGATGGAAGCGGCGATCCGCAACGCCATTCCGGGCATCGAGGCCGAATGCGGCGGCGCCTGCGCCTGTGCGACGTGTCATGTCTATGTCGATGAGGCCTGGCGCGAGAAGGTCGGCTCGCCGTCGCCGATGGAAGAGGACATGCTGGATTTCGGTTTTGACGTGCGGCCGAATTCGCGGCTGTCGTGCCAGATCAAGGTCAGCGACGCGCTCGACGGGCTGGTGGTGACGACGCCGGAGCGGCAGGCTTGAAAACCGTCAAGCCGGCTTGAAGCCGCGCCGCCACCACGGTTCAAAATTTTGTCTGATCTCTTGCGTCAGCGGCGTCGGCCTGCGTGTGGCATCATCGATCAGCACCGACACCGATTGCGACGACGCCACGCAGCGGCCTTCGGAAAACACCACCTGATCGAAGGTCACCGAGGTGCGGCCGAATTTCGAGACGCCGAGGCCCATCTCGATGCTGCCCGGCCATTTCAGCTCGGCGCGGAAATGGATGTCGAGCCGCACCATGATCCAGGCCAGCCCTGAAGGCATCAATCCGAAACTGCGGTCCTTCATCAGCGTGACGCGGCCGGTTTCGAAATAGGTGGCGTAGACGGCGTTGTTGACATGCTGGTTCGGATCGAGGTCGGCGAAACGCACATTATCCGTGAGCCGGTAGGGGAAATCCTCCAGCCGCGGATTTGCGTTGAGGTCGGTGGGTGCGTTCAAGGCCGTTCCTTCGAGGTTTCATGCTGTTACAGCCGAGTTGCGGCACGCGGGCAAGGGGTTTGCCGCAAGGCCGAACCGCATATTTATGGCTTTCCTCCAACGGCTGTCTTGGCTAGACAGGCCGCAGCCAAAGCGGCCTCAGGCCCGCAGCAATTCAACCGAAAAGAAATTGAGATGAGCGAAGCGATTAAAACCGATGTGCTGATTATTGGCGCGGGCCCGTGCGGACTGTTCGCCGTGTTCGAACTCGGCCTGCTCGACATGAAGGCGCATCTGGTCGACATCCTCGACAAGATCGGCGGGCAGTGCGCCGAGCTCTATCCGGAAAAGCCGATCTACGACATTCCCGGGATTCCCTATGTCACCGGCCAGGGCATTACCGACGCGCTGCTGGAGCAGATCAAACCGTTCGGCGCCACCTTCCATCTCAACGAGATGGTGGAGAGCATCGAGAAGATCGGCGATCCCGGCTTTCGCGTCACCACCGACGCCGGGCAGATATTCGAATGCAAGGTGGTGGTGATCTCCGCCGGCGGCGGATCGTTCCAGCCGAAGCGGCCGCCGGTGCCGGGCATCGAGGCCTACGAGGGCACGTCGGTTTTCTACGCCGTGCGCAAGATGGAGCAATTCCGCGACAAGGAGCTGTTGATCGTCGGCGGCGGCGATAGCGCGCTGGACTGGACGCTGAACCTGCACCCGATCGCCAGGCGCGTCACGCTGCTGCACCGTCGCGACGATTTTCGCGCAGCCCCTCACAGCGTCGAGCAGATGCGCGCGCTGGTGCGCGACGGCAAGATGGATCTGAAGATCGGCCAGGTCACTTCGCTGGAAGGCGAGGCCGGCCAACTCACCGCCGCTGTCATGAAGGGCAGCGACAACGCGGTGTCGAAAATCGAATGCGATACGCTGCTGCCGTTCTTCGGCCTCACCATGAAGCTCGGCCCGGTGGCGAACTGGGGCATCAAGCTGGAAAACAATCTGGTGCCGGTGGAGACCGCGTCGTTCGAAACCAGCGTGCCCGGCATCTTCGCGATCGGCGACATCAACACCTATCCGGGCAAGCTGAAGCTGATCCTCTCCGGCTTCCACGAGGGCGCGCTGATGGCGCAGAAGGCGCACCGCTATGTCTATCCGGACAAGCGGCTGGTGTTTCAATACACCACCTCGTCGTCGAGTTTGCAGAAGAAACTCGGCGTTAATTGAAGGGTTTAGGCCGCATGGCGCCGCGCGCGCGTGCGCGATGCGAGTCTTGAGGCGACTTGCGGCAGCTGTGGCGGCATTGCGGCGGGCAGCGTCGTTTCGCAGTCTCGCGGCGCGCCCGACAACATCAAAAGCCGTTGCGATTGAAGCGCTTGACGCGCGTGGACGGCGCGCGCAGCGCGATGCAGGCGAAATCCACTGTGGGTTGAAGCACTTGAGCCCCGGCTGCGGCGCGGCCGCTGCGCCGGGCCGCGTCAAAACGCAAAGCCGGTGAGACACTTAATTCCGATGCTCCGCGCTGACGGGGCGCTTCAACATTAACTGCTTGTGATTGCGTTGAGACGAACCCAAGGAAAACCCAGGGCAAAATCGCGGCGCGTAATTTTGCCAGGGCCACAGCCCGCTTCTCCTTGACGGGAAAAAAGAAATGGCTGCGAACGAGGCCGCGGCCGCCGCCAATCTTGCCGAAAAAAAGACGCGCGACCGATGCCTGCGCGCGCAAAATCGTGATGGGCACAGCAATCCCCCCTCGTCCGGGCGGGCTTATGACACTCAACCGTACATGTACGGTTTGTCGTACGCCGAAGAAGGAGGATCGCATGCCCCACGTTTCCTACAGCAAGCTGCGCGGCAACCTCGCCGCCTGTATGGACCAGGTCTGCAACGGCCATGCGCCGCTGGTGATCACGCGCCGCAACGCGCGCAGCGTCGTACTGATGTCGGAGGAGGACTATGACGGGTTGATGGAAACGGTGCACCTGCTGAACAGCCCCGCCAACACCGCCCGCCTGTTGCGTTCGATCGCAGACGCGGACCGGGACATGTTGACGAACGCACGATCGCCGTGGCCAAGCCGCGCTGAACGCGCGCGATGAAGACGGCATGGACCGAAGCCGCCTGGCACGACTATCTGCACTGGCAACAGGCGGACCAGCGGATGCGCGCGCGGATCGACGAACTGATCCGCGACATCGAGGGCGTTCCGTTCAAAGGCCTCGGCAGGCCGCAGCCGCTGCAGCATGCCCTGCAGGGCTGGAGCTCCCGCCGCATCTTCGGCGAGCACCGGCTGGTGTATCGCGTCTCGGCTAAGGGCAGGGAGCAACGGCTCGAGATCGTGCAGTGCCGGTATCATTATTGAGAGTGCGGCCGCAGCATCGTAGCATCGTAGCCCGCATGAGCGCAGCGATATGCGGGAACCGCCCACCCCGCATGTCGCTGCGCTCATGCGGGCTACGGCTCGCTGCGCGGCTCACGCCCAGCGGTCTTCCTCGCGGCGGTTCTCTTCCGCGTTCAACCCGGCGATCGCCTACTGCTGGGCCAGATCGCTGGAGGCGCCGCCGAGCGGCGTGAGCGGATCGCCGGGCGCGCTATTTCCGGACAGGCGGTTGTTGCCGAACGTGCCGGTCGAGCCGGCGTTCGCGATGCTGTTGAAGGCGATGTCGCTGTTCGACAGCCGCACCGAGCCCACGCTTTGCACGCCCATATTGTTGTGACTGATCACCGAGTTGTTGACCATGAGCTGCGCGCCGGAATCGCCCTCCACCCCGGCCGTGCTGTTGCCAGAGATCACCGATCGATTGATCACGACGTTGTTGCCCCTCGCGACCGCAATGCCATAGGCATTCTGCTCCAGACGGACGTTGTCCAACACCGTCCCGGTCGGGCCCTGCGCCCCGATCGCGACGCCGGATGCGCCGTTGTTGCGGATGATCGAGTCGGTGACATAGAGCCGGGTCTGCCCGCCGGTGCGGCGATCGAAGATGCCGTGCTGAATCGCATCGGAAACGACGACGCTCTCCACATAGACCACCGCCGCCGAAACGATGTCGATGCCATAAGTCTGGATCCTGCCGGTCGGCAATGCGCCGTTGATCGAAATGCCGCGCAGGCGAACGCTCCGCGACGGATCGCCGGCGCTGACGGGAATATTGATCTGGATCCCGGCATTGTTGTTCGCCGTGTCCCTGATCACGCCGCGCCCGGCCGAACAATCGATATCGATGGATTTGGTGATCACGAAGGAGAACGAGACCACCGCGTCCAGGCACACGATGGTGTCGTTGGGCTGCGCGTTCAAATGGGCCTGGCCGAACTGGACGCAGGGAGCCGTCCTGGTGCACGAACTTGAATCGGTGCCGTTGCTCGCCAGAAAATGCGCGCCCGCCCAGGCCGGCGCAGCGGCGCACAGGGCGGTCAGGACCGCAACTGCAGGACACATCAAGCTTGAATGCATTTTTACGTCTCCCTGGCATGAAGCGCGATTGGCCCGGTTACTGGCACGAACCGGGCGTGAGGAACTCCGCGACGGCAACGTCTTTCGGACGGCCGCGGCGGAAAAGCTGTCCCCGGAGTTTGCCTCTCCGGCGGCGCGTCAACAAGAGGGGTCCGCCGGCCAGCGTTTTTAAAATATCGTAGCCCGCATGAGCGCAGCGATATGCGGGGATCGGATCACCCGCATGTCGCTTCGCTCATGCGGGCTACGGATCGCTGACCGGCTACGTGGCTCACGCCCAGCGGTCTTCCTCGCGGCGGTCCTCTTCCGCGTTCAGCCGCTCCGCGACCTCTTCGGCGATTTTCGGAGTGTTGGCTTCGGCAATATCCTTGCCGTCCGGCTTGACGATCTTGTTCTGCTCGGTGTGAACCGGAAAATCATCCGGCTTTAGTTGCTCTTTGTCGGCCATGCGCACCTCCTGGGTTGAGGGGTAACGCTTGAGCGTGGGTTGTGATCCCTGCCTTTCGGGGAAGTCTGGCCAAGGCCGGGATGGCTGAGATCAGCGAGCAGCCACACCAGGGCCGCCGCGAGATTTATCGCCGCTCAGCGCCAGGCCTGCCGGCCTCAAGCCGCGTTCAACCGGGCCATTTCAGACTCGAAATCGAAACGGAGCTGCGCGGCCTCATCCTCGGGAAGCCAGTTCGTCATCTGGGGAAAAATAGTTTTGTAAAGCGAAACCTGCTTCGGCTCCCACGGCAGCGTCTTCGCCGCTCGCGCCTCGGCCAGAATCTTGTAAAGCTCGGCGCGCACCTCATCCGGGTCGGCGCGATACACCGGCGTCGGCGCATCTTCGTCGAACTGGTCGGATTGATTGTCAGGTGTGAAGAGATCGCCTTGCCGCGCGGAGGTCATGCTGGGTCCGTAAAAAGAATCGGACCGCATCTTGCGCGGTGAATGTGGAGTGTCGAGGGCCGCAGGGGCGCTTGTCCCCTGAGATGCGTGTTATTCCCCAGACGGTCCTGAACTTTTTATTGATCTTGACTTCGGGCTTTTTGAACCCGTCTGGTACCCTGCGCAGGCAGCGCGTGCCGCAGTAGAGTTGGGTTGAGGCGGCACCAAGATAAGCGCGCTACATACTCCGCATATACGTTGTGATATGGGGACTGCGGGTAGGGAGCTTGGCCAAATGGCGCTTCGATTAGACTGGAATGACATTCGCGCGCGCGCGGCCAAATTCGCAGAGGATTGGAAAGACGCTCATTACGAGCGTGGCGAAACGCAAACATTCTACAACGAGTTCTTTGAGTTGTTTGGGGTCACACGGCGACGCCTCGCTAGTTTTGAGTACGGCGTCAAATTACCGGAAAACAAGCGCGGCTTTCTTGATCTTTTCTGGAAGGGCAAGCTGCTGATCGAGCAGAAGTCGAAGGGGCGCGACCTCAAGCCGGCGCGGCAGCAAGCACTCAATTATTTTCCCGGTCTTAAGGAAGATGAGCTTCCGCGTTATATTCTTCTGTCTGATTTTCAGAGCTTCGAGCTCTACGACCTCGACATAGATCCTGACAAACCGCTGACCTTCAGTCTCGACCAGTTACCGGATCACGTCCAGGCGTTCGGCTTCATCGTTGGCCAGGAAAAGCGGATTTTCCGCGATCAGGACCCGGCAAATATCATCGCGTCCGGCATCATGGGTGCGCTGCACGACGCACTCGAAGAGGCTGGCTATACAGGCCACGCGCTTGAGCGATTTCTTGTCCGGTTGTTGTTTTGTTTGTTCGCGGACGACACTGGCATTTTCCAGCCGCCTGGAATCTTCGAGGAATATGTCGCCAACACCCGCGAGGACGGGGCGGATGTCGGAGGCGCGCTAGCGAACCTGTTTCAGGTGCTCAATACCATAGAGGACGGACGTCAGCGTACCATCAGCGCCGAGCTCAACAAGTTTCCATACGTCAATGGCGACCTCTTCGCTGAAAATCTTCCGTTACCGCATTTCGACCGCGCTATGCGCGAGAAGCTGCTAGCAGCGTGCGGCTTCAAATGGGAGAAGATTTCTCCTGCTATTTTCGGTGCGCTGTTTCAGTCGGTGATGAATAAGGAGGAGCGGCGTAAGAAAGGCGCGCATTACACTTCCGAGAAAAACATTCTCAAAGTCATCGAGCCGCTGTTCATGGACGAGCTGAAAGCAGAGTTAGAGCGTGTCAAGGCTTTGAGGCGCGGACGCGAGAAGGCACTTGAGGAATTTCACAGCAAGCTTGGTAGTCTGACTTTTTTCGATCCGGCCTGCGGCTGCGGCAACTTTCTCGTGATTGCCTATCGCGAGTTGCGCGAACTTGAGACGCTGGTGCTTAAAGAACTGCACCCCGAACAGCGCGTCACCGACATTGGTCTGTACACGAAAATCAATGTCGACCAGTTCTACGGCATTGAGATCGAGGAATTTCCAGCGCGGATCGCGGAGGTCGCGATGTGGATGACCGATCACATTATGAACGTTCTTCTGTCGGAAGCGTTCGGCGAGGCTTATGCGCGGATTCCGCTGGTCAAATCGCCAAACATTGTTCACGCCGATGCGCTGGAGATCGATTGGGCTAAAGTGCTGGCTCCGGAAAATTGCTCATACATTTTTGGCAACCCGCCGTTTGGTGGCCAGAGCTTTCAAAGCGCTTCGCAGCGTGCGCAAATGGCAAAAGTCATTGATGCTGCGAACGGACGCGCCGGTTCGCTCGACTACGTTACGGCGTGGTTTATCAAGGCCGGTGATTATGTCAGAAGTTCAAAGGCGCGCATCGCTTTCGTCGCAACAAATTCAATAACACAGGGTGAGCAGGTTGCTCAGCTTTGGCCGCTCCTGTTTGACCGTTATGGACTTGAGATTGCCTTCGCGCATCGCACCTTTCAATGGCTGAGCGACGCTAGGGGGGCCGCTCACGTTCATTGTGTGATTTTGGGTCTTACGCGACGGGACGACGAGCTAAAAGAGAAGCGTCTGTTCTCTTACACTGAGATCGATGGCGATCCTATCGAAACTCGCCACGCTGCACTTTCCCCGTATCTATTCGATGCGGGAGGGCTGTCGACACGATATTTGGTGGTTCGAGAAAGCCGAACGTCACTGAGTATGGCCAAAATGATGCGAATGGGTTCGAAGATCGTTGACGATGGGCATTATCTTTTCAGTGATGATGAAAAGCTGGAATTCTTGTCAAAAGAGCCAAATGCCAGTACGCTTTTTCGTCCTCTAGTGGGCTCCGAGGAGTTTATCAACGGAGTGAGACGTTGGATTCTTCGCTTGGACGAAGCATCTCCATCGTTGCTTCGCACGATGCCTCTCGTAGTAGAACGGATTGCCAGAGTCAGGGACTTCCGCCAAGCCAGCCGTAAAGTGAAAACAAGAGAGCTGGCTGCCACACCGACTGCGTTCGAAGTAACAACAATTCCGAGTCGACCTTTTCTGGCGGTTCCCAAGGTAAGTTCGGAGCGGCGCGAATATATACCGGTCGGCTGGCTCTTTCCGCCAACAATTCCAAGTCAGCTCGTCCAAATCATTCTTGATGCAGATCGCTGGGATTTTGCTCTTGTTACCTCTCGGATGCATATGGCTTGGATGCGGTTTGTTGGAGGGAGGTTAGAGAGTCGATATCAATATTCGATTGGAATTGTTTACAATGCGTTTCCGTGGCCCGCATTGCCCGACGAGGTGTCGCGTGACCGCATTAGCCGGCTCGCGCAAGCTGTCCTCGACGCCCGCGCCAATCATCCCGACGCGACGCTCGCCGACCTTTATGACCCTGACACCATGCCGTCGGACTTGCGTCGCGCGCATCAGGCACTCGACGTCGCGGTAGATCGGCTCTATCGCAAGGAGAGGTTCGTTAGCGACCGCGAGCGCGTTGAGCATTTATTCAAGCTTTATGAGAATTTGACGGCGCCAATGCTCGCAGTAGCGAGCGCGAAGCCTAAACGTGGTCGCCAGATTAAGGGGAGTTGAACTGTCGCATTTCCCTTTAACGCGTAGGCGGGTTAGCGAAGGCGTAACCCGCCGCCCGCCGGTCGTCGCCAGCGAACCCACAACTGCCGATTGGTAGCGCCCGGTTCGCGAGTTGATAGCCTCCCGGCAGGTCTCGGGGGAGACGCCACCAGAGGGGGATCGAATGCCGAAGCTGTCAGCGAAGCCGGCTGAGCGCAAATGTCCGGCGTGCAAAGGGACCGGATTCCCGGCAGTCAAGCAGCCCGCGCAACCGGGCCTCAAGATCTATCCGGCGCGGTGCGAGAGGTGCGACGGCAAGGGTTGGGTGGAGGCCGCCAACTGAGGCGGGCAACGTAGCCCGCATGAGCGAAGGGACATGCGGGACCGCCGACCCCGCATGTCGCTGCGCTCATGCGGGCTACGCTCATGCGGGCTACGCTCGCTACGTGCTGCGCTTGTTGATGGCACCGCGGGTCATTCAATCACCTCGTCGGCGCGCGCGACGAGAATCGGCGGGAGTTCGAGGCCGAGCGCGGTAGCCGCCCGCATGTTGATGACCAATTCGAACTTGGTCGGCTGTTGCACCGGCAGGTCGGCGGGTCTTGCACCAAGCAGAATTCGAGCCGCGTATTCGCCAACCTTGTGATAGCCGTCGCCGATGCTGGCTCCGTAGCTCATGAGGCATCCTGCCTCCACAAATTCGCGCGTGAAATAAACCATCGGAAGCCTGCCCACAGCCGCGACCCGTACCAGCTGATCCCGGATATCGATCAGGAAGGGATCATTTGTGACAAGGGCCGCCTGGATCTTGTCCTGAGCCACCGCCGCGAACGTCTGCTCCAGATCAGCGGCTCCGCGCACGGGAAGTAGCTTGACGCTCATGCCCAGCGCGGTGGCGCGGGCTTCGACATCCTGCGCCTCGGCCACGCCTGTTGGATTGTTGGGATTCATCAGCACGCCAATTCTCAGGGATTTCGGTGCGACCTCCCGCAGAAGCTCCAGGCGCTTTGCCGCGAGTTCGGCGATGAACAATGCGACGCCGGTGAGGTTGCCACCCGGCCGGTTGAGGCTCGCGACAAGTCCGCTCTTTATCGGATCGCCTCCCGCCGCGAACACGATCGGGATGGTTGACGTTGCCGCCTTGACGGCGAGCGCCGTAACGTTACCGCCGGTGGCGACGATCAGACCAGGACGACGTCCGACAAGCTCGGCCGCAAGGATTGGAAGGCGTTCGTAGCGACCCTCCGCCCAACGGTATTCGACGCGCAAATTCTGTCCCTCGACAAAACCGGCCTCGGCCAGTCCTTTGTGGAATTGTCCCATGACGGGCACGGTCTCGGCCCGGGAACGACCGTTCAGGAAACCGATCAACGGCATCTTCAACGGCTGCGCACGCGCAAGTGCGGGGAGCGCGGCCGATGCGCCCAGCCCGACGATGAAGTCCCGCCGCTTCATTCGATCACCTCGTCGCGGAAACGTAGCCCGCATGAGCGGAGCGACATGCGGGACTGCCGACCCCGCATATCGCTGCGCTCATGCGGGCTACGGCCGCCTGCGTCATCAACCCGCCGCTTCATTCGATCACCTCGTCCGCGCGCGCCAGCATCGTCGGCGGTATCGCGATCCCCAGCGTCCTGGCGGTAGTAAGGTTGATGGTGAACACGAACTTGGTGGGAAAGGCGACCGGCAGATCGCCGGGCCTGGCGCCCTTGAGGATCTTGTCGACGTAGACCGCGCTCTCGCGCGCCAGCGCGAGATAGTCCGAACCGTATGACATCAGCGTGCCGAGCGCGGCCCCGAGCCGGGTCGCCGTCACCGCCGGCAGGCGATGCTGGAGCGCCAGATCCAGCATGTCCTTGCGCACGATGCTGCCTTGAATCACCAGTGCGTCCACGTGCTTGTCGGCGAGTGTAGTGAACGCGGGCTCCAGCGGCAGTTCGGGCCGGATCATGACGGGCTCCACCTCCATGCCGGCGCGGCGTGCGGCCTGGCGGATCTGATCGATGTAGGATCTGGCGAAAGGATCGCTGTCGTCGGCGAGCACACCGATTCGGCGCGCGGCGGGGATGACCTCGCGGATCAGCTCCACGCTCTTGCCGGCCACCTCCGCGCCGCCGCTCGACTGTCCCGTGACGTTGCCGCCGGGCTTGACGAGGCTCGCAACGAGGCCGCTCTCGACCGGATCTCCCGCGCCCGCCATCACGATCGGAATGTCGCGCGTCGCCTGTTTTGCGGCCAACGCCGCGGGCGTGAAGAAGGTCACGATCAGATCGACCTTGAGGCCGACCAGCTCGGTGGCCTTTTCCAGCTGAAGATCGGGTCTGCCGGCGGCGGCGCGTATCAGAAGGCGAAGATTGCGGCCCTCGACATAGCCCGCATCGCGAAGGCCCTCGCGCAGCGCCTTGATGAGCGGCTCCGGGTCCGGGCTGGCCAAGGCGAGAACGCCGATGGTGACCATCCTCGTCTGCTGAGCCCGTGCGGCAAGCGGCCACGCCAGCGCCCCGCCTATAACGCCAAGAACCTCTCGCCGCCGCATACGCACCTCATCGCCGAAACGCAGGATCGGTTCGGCCCAGCCGGGTGCTTTGGTAGCATCGCAGCCCACATGAGCAAAGCGACGTTCAGGCTACTACTTGCTCCGCCTCACCCCGCCACAATTATAAGCCTTGCGAAACCCCGCCGCCTGCGCATCCTCTTCGCTGCAGAACCAGCGCTCGGGTCTGGTCACGCCCGCATAGCTGCGGCAGCTTTGCAGGTGGTAGACGCCGAGGTTGCCGGTGACGCGGGCGCGGACGGCGAACTTTGCCTTGATCGGGCAGCCCGGCGGCATCGCGGTTTCCTCCGGAAACAGGATCTCGCGCAATTGCCGATCCTTGTCGCTTCTGCAGGAGGCGCCCAGCAGCGTCGCCGTCTTTTGCCAACGGCGAAATTCGGCCGGCGCCACGAAACAGCCTTTCCAGAGTCCCGCATGCGCGTCCCTGGCCGCGGCCTCGTCCGCCTTGAACCGGCCCTTGGCGGCAGGCTCGAAATTGAGCGCAAAACCCTCGCGCACCAGCATCTGATTGAGACTCGCGGTTTCGCCGTCGACGTTGCAAATGCCGATGCGCCTTTTGCCATAGGTCGGGTCCGCGCCAACATCCCGGCAGCGAACGTCGCGCTTGCCGATCAGTCCGGCTAGCCGGTCGCGGGCTTCCACGCCGCATGCCCAGGGATCGGCGCTATCGTCGACGCAGATCTGGTCAAGCTCCGGAGCATCGATGCCGTCGAGCCTGTACGTCATCCCGGCAAGCTGGATGGTGCCGCCATCCTTGATGACGGGTTCGGCGGCCCAACCCGGACTCGTCAGCAGCGTTGCCAGGATCGCAAATAGCAGGCGCATCGTTCGACCGGATTTGCTGGAGGGCTGCGTCAAAAAACCAACTGCTTATTGCACGACTTGCAGGCGCGGCAACGCTGAATGTGCGGCTCGGATCAGCGGGCTCCAGGCGATTCCGGACTTTACAAGTGAAGGTGGAGACGTCAATCTTCGCTCGTTTTTGACGATAATCATTTTCCAGGGGGGTGTGCGATGCCGACAGGACCGTCGTTCTCTAAATTTGCCGATTTAGTCAAAGCGCTAGCCGGTGGAAAAGATCCCGGCGGCAAAGCCGAAGACCGGGAAATTGAATTGGGACGTGCAGCGCATGAGTTGCTGACCAAACTCACGCACGACGGGCATGCTGCGAACATTGCCGCGCTCGAAGCCGATTTTGGCAGAGCGGCGCGGGCGCTGATCCAGGGTTCGCAAGAAGCCGGCGGCAAGTTGGCCGCGGATTTCGACCGCGCTTCCGTGGCGCTATTCCAGTGCAGCTCGGACCCCAGCGTCGGAAAAGGCGGGGCGCAGTCCGCTTTCGCCAAAGCGGCGCGCGATCTGCTGCAGGCCGCGGCCAAATCTTCCGTGGACGCCAACGTCGAAAAGGATTTTGCCAAGGCAGCGCAGGCATTGGCTGAAAGTAATTCGAAAAAATAGCCTGGCGTTCGCCTCCGTTTGAGTTTTCAGGAGAGCAACATACGACTTCTGATCCTGTATCCGCCGCGCGGGTATCCCCGGATGCCTTATCTGGCGCCGTGGTTGTTGAAGGGATTCATTGAATCATCATCGCAACACCGGGTCGATTGCATCGATCTGGACGTCCGGTATCGAAAATGCGTGTGGACGGGTGAGGCGTTCGACTCTCTCCCGGCCCACCTTTTGAGCGAAGGCCAGCTCGGCCAGGTTTCAATCATAAAGGCGTGGGGACCGGTCGCCTATGCGGCCATGCGCGAGCAGCGCATCTACGCCGAAGACTGCCGAAAACTTTTGGGTGACGCCAACGCCATACTGTCATGGTCGGAGCAGGTCGAAAGCGGCATTTCCCGCGCCCTCGGCGCGCGCGAACAACTATTGCCGGACGCGTATGAGAGCTGGCCTGCGTTGCTGAAAGGCTGGGAGCCTGGCGTGCTCTCCCGGTTTTTAAGCCGGGAATTGCGCGCGATCGATCTGACAGGCTACGGCGCAATCGGATTTAGCTGCTCCTATCTGGAGCAGCTGCCGGTTTGCCTGCTGCTGGCGCAATTGATCCGAAGCCTCGGCTGGAACGGAAAACTGATCATCGGCGGAAGCGGGTTCACCCACATTCTTCATGAAGCAAACAAGGATCTCAGCTTCTGGACGGATCTCGACTACGGCATTCCCTACGAAGGCGAACTGACGCTTCTGTCGGTGCTCGACGGCCTGGAAAGCGGCGATTTTACCTTCCTGTCGGAAAACGTCGTATACACAAACGATCGCAAACATATCCTCTATAAAAACAATATACGCGCGCGGCCTGCCGTGCACGCGGCTCCGGACTTCGAGGGGCTGGAAGACGCCTATCCCACGCCTGAGGTGATCTATCCGCTGCTGACATCGAAAGGCTGTTATTGGGGCAAGTGCGCATTCTGCACGCATCATGAAGGATACGGCCAGGGATATTCGCCGGGCCGGAACGATGTCATTCGAAAATCCATCGTGGACATTGCCGCGCGAGGCGGCCGTTGTTTCTATTTCGTCGACGAAGCTCTCCCTGCCACCAAGATCCGGTTTTTTGCGAAACTGTTCGACGAACTGAAGCTGCAGGGCAAATTGACCGCGCCGACCTGGATGGCCGAGTGCAGGGTCGAGCGATACACCACCGATCTCGATTTCCTGAAGATGCTGTACAACTCCGGTTGCCGGCTGCTGATCAATGGAATGGAAACCGGCAGCCCGCGGGTGATGGGGCTGATGAAAAAGGGCGTCGAGCTTGCCCGCGCGCGGGAATACCTGTCGCTGTGCCGAAGCGCGGGACTTCAAACCGGATGGATGTTCTTTATCGGGTTTCCCGGCGAAACCGCCCAGGAAGCCATCGACACCGTCCAGCTCATCCGCGATTGCAAGGACGATCTGGATTTCACCACGGTCGGTACATTCAGCGTCGAGCGTGGTTCGCCGCTCTGGAACGACCCTTCCAGTTACGGCATCAGGGAAATTCTGGGCATCGACGATCCCTACCGGGTTTCCTTCGATTATGTGGACGCGTCCGGCAACCTGCGCACGCGCAGCGATTTGAAAGAGACGCTCGGACTGATTCTTAAATCATATCCGGACGTCGCCGACCGCTTCTCGGCGATTGTGGATCGATCGTGCGGCTTGTTCTTTACAAAAGACGCCTTCCTGAGCGGGAGCGAACAACGTGCGCAGGTTTGATATTCGATCGCGATCGCCGGATACTTGAAGTAAATCTATGGACTGACGAAGCCGGAAATTCGCAATTTCTCCAATCGATGGAGCAGGCTGCCATCCAGCGCCGGCCCGTATCGGACTGGGGTGAAGCAACGCTGATTTCCGATCATCCAGGGATTGGCGACCGGAAATGGGACGAAGCAAAGGACGTCGATGAGGCTCCCGCGCATGTTTATCTGATCTGCACCGGCAGGATTCAGCAATTCTTCGATTACCTGCTGGGCGGATGCCACAAGCCGATAACCCCGGTGCTGGTCTATGGCCGGCGAATCATACTTGGACCGCGCTGCGGCGATGGATCGAAAGCATGCCCGCGTTGCTTTGCCATGGCGATGCTCGCCAACCTTCCTTCGCTTCGCTACCGCTGGAGATCAGGCCACAGCATCGTTTTCCCCGACGAGATGTGCGCGCACGTCACCAGGGCGGTACAGGCCTTGCAGTTCATGCGGGAGGCCGACCAGCCCCGGCACCCGCCGGAACAGACGATCGTCATGGATATGCTTGAAGGCACCGTATCCTACGAGCAGCACGCGCTGCGGCTCTGTGAATCCTGCAGCATCGGCGGCGAGCTGTTTCACGGGCACATATCCTGCGCGGATGATCTGGTGGGTGAGATCGTCGGAGCGGTCAGGTGGATACTCGAGGGTCGATGCCCGTCCACGAACCCTGGCTGTCTGTGCGTCGGAAAGCAGTCTGCTCGACCGGGGCAGTCTGGGCGGCGGGGTCGGCGCGTCCCTGGCTTCGGCAAGGACAAAAGCGACGTTCGAAACCATTGAACGGCTGGTGACGAACCATACACGGCGGCTGGCGTATCTTGCCAGAGGCATCGACATCGGCGCAAGCCTCACGCTGCATCGCAGCGCCTATGCCTGCTACCTCGACGAACAGTTCGACGCACAAGGCTTTCCATATCGCGCCTACGACGAGCGCGTGCCGATTTTCTGGATCAACACCCGGCGCGTCCGTGACAACGCGCTGATCGCAGTCCCCGCCGATTGTCTGGGAACGGACCGGGCGCTGGCGGAGCATAACCGGCTGTTCCCGCAATCGTCGAGCGCTACCGCTGCGTTCAACTCGGTGACGGGAGCCACGGAGAATGCCTTGCTGGAACTTGTCGAACGCGACATCGTCACGAGATGCTGGTTCAAGCGGTTTTTGACAGAGATTCCCGTGAGCGACGTCGCGCCGGCGAAGGCAGCCGGCTTGCTCGGTGAAGATATCGAGCTTTCGCTGTATCTGTGCGGCGAATCATCCCTGGCGCCGGTGGTGATCGCCTTGCTCAGGGATTGCGCGACGCGGGCCGGAGCGGCCGGCGCAGCCGCAGGCTGCAGTTTCAATGCCGCAGTCAGCGGCGCCATCAACAACGCGGCGACCATGTTTGCGGCCAGGGAGCAAACCGGAACGCTGGCCAGGCTGCCGGACCTCGACGTCGCAGCGATGCAACCCGACGACCTCCGCAGTTCAGTGCGGTGGGACCGGATCATATCGCACTACGATCCAACCACCGTCTTGATCTCGGACAGCTTGCTGCATTCGCGCAACATATTCGTGGTGAGAGCCTGGTCCGCGCAGGCTGTCGATTTCCCGAAAGCAGGTGAACCGCTTCCGCTGTCGCGCTGGCGCCCAAGCGGGATCGAGCTTGATAACACCGTCATGGAAAAGGAGCTGTTCTGATGAACGCCGGGCCGGAACAGGCCGTGGATCTGATACTGAAAATTCACCGCGCCACTTCTTGGGGGCCGTACGGAACCTACGCCGGCGAGAGCCCTGTCTATCGGCCGGCGCGCCCGGCAGGAACCACTGCCCGCGCACCCAGTTGCCGCGACTTCGCCCCGTCACCAATTCCGCTGCAGCAAATCGAGGATCTGGTTTGCCGGGTTTATTGCCGCGATCAGTTCGATCGTACGCCAACCCCGTCTGCCGGAAACCTCGGGGCAGTCGGAGTTTCCCTGATATCGTATCCCGGCGGCAGAATTTACGAATGGAAGCGCGGCGGCTTTTCAGAACTGACACAGCTTTCCGCCGATCTCGCCGAGCGTCTGATCTACAGGCAGCTGACCGGGCCCGCGTGGCTGGTGCTGTTCACGGCGAATATCAGCGTCATCGCAACAAAGTATGGCGCCCGCGGATATCGCTTCGCGCTGCTTGAGGCGGGCCATCTATGCGAGGCTCTTTTGCAGGAAACAAACGCGACGGCGCTGCGATGCTGTCCATTGGGAGCATTCGACGATTTCGTTGTTCAGGATTTGCTCGCGCTAAATCAGCAGACCACGGTCGCGCTGTACATGATGGCGGTCGGTACACCGGCCGGCAAATGACGCGTCTGGAGATCGTCGTGACACCCATCTCAAGCTTTCGGGCGTTCCGCCTGACGGACACCCTAGCCGTAGCGGCTTGATTTTCGTTCTTGTTTCGTTCTAGTCTGGCCGTCGACGGAGCAGACCATGGACCCGGCAACGGAACGCGAAATCATCAGGCTGTGGAACAGGCTTCGGCTGCTGGAACGGGAAGGGCGGCCGACCGTGACGGTCCGCCGGCAGATCGAAGCGGCGCTGGCGGAGCGAGAGCGCCATGCAGCTTGAAACCATCCGGGGTGAGATCGAGCGGATGCGTGCCCAGGTCGTGCGCCAGCGCAAGGAAATCCTGCAGCTGCAGCGGGCCGGCATCCCCACGGGCTCGGCCGACGCCTTGCTGCAACGGATGCTCGACAAGATCGACGGGCTCTGCATCGAACGCGACCGGCTGAAAAAACAAACGCCGCCCGCGCAGGGCAAGGTTCTCGGCGGAAGGAAGTCCGGCGAGTGGTGCAAGTCCCAATAGCCAGCCATAGCCAGCCGTAGCCCGCATGAGCGCAGCGATATGCGGGGACGCCACACCCGCATATCGCTGCGCTCATGCGGGCTACGCTTCGCTGCTCGCCGAAAGCGGCGAGCGCCTCAGCATGACGGCAGCGCTGTTCTGGCCATCAGCACGGAAGCAGCTTGCTTCAGTGCTTCGCGGCCGGCCCCTTTGCGCGTTTGCCGCCATGCAGCGGCGCGTAGGCGTAGGCGCCGGTTGGGCCGGCCTGGGGCAGGAACGGATCGCGGTAGCAGGTGCCGCCGCGGCCGGACGACATCGCCTGACATTGCTCCATCGTTGCGAAACTGCAGGAGCGCATGCCGGATGTGACGTCCTGACGGCAGTACTCGTTGGGCCCCGCCGACGCCGGCGTCGCGACCGCGGCCAACGCCATCGCCAACAGCCCTGCCATCGGCGCCGCGCTCAGTTTGAAAAGTTGTTGCATGGTGTTCTCCCTGTCTGCCTGGGCGTCGAGCCCGGAGCGCTGACATGGGACGGGTGCAACCGCCGCGCCATCGGTGACGAAAAAAAGCAAAGCTGTTCTCCGCACAGCCGGGTCTTCAATCGAAACGCATCGCACGGCCGAGCTATTGCAGTATGACCATCATTCCATCGACAAACACAAGGCCGCGATCGGACCGTGATCCAGCGTGCCGCTAACGGCGCCGCCCCCATGGGCAAAGCGACCGCGATGTCTCTTGCCCGGGCGCAGCGTGGCGCCCATCAGTTCCTGATCGGGAACTCCGTCGTTCGGTTATGGCCACCACGAGGGGGAACAAATCCGCCGATTCCGGCTTATCGCGGACTTCTCCAAAGCCGGGAGGTTTTGATGAGACTGGCAAAGACGGTTCTGGCTGTTTTCATTCTTACGGCCGCCAGTTCGGTGGCGTTGGCCCAGCAGACGATTACCGGGACGGTTACCACCATCGATCGGATCAACGGAACGATCGCAATTCAACCGGCGCAAAGCGGCACCGTGGGAGCGAATACCGCCACCGAACAATTCAAGGTGCAAAGCGGCATCCTGAATACGGTGCATGCCGGCGACAAAGTCATACTATCCGTCAGCGAAACCGGCGGCACCAGGACCGTCACAAAGCTCGAGAAGCAGTAAATCGGAAGTGCCGGCAACCGCGCAGAAACGGATTGTTGTAGCGGGCAGCACGCGCTCGTCGTGCAGCACCGTAGCCCGCATGAGCGCAGCGACATGCGGGTCGGCCGTCCCGCATATCGCTGCGCTCATGCGGGCTACGGGCGTCTATCTGCGGTTCTTCGCGGCGGCTTGAAGGAATTCCAGCATCTGGCGCCACGCATCGGCACCGGCCTCGGCGTCGGCCTTCGGCGTGCCGCCTTGGCTATACAGCATGCCGCCAAAACCTTCGGCCTTGAAGCCGATGACGTGCGTCGTCCGCGGCCCGAACGGCAACAGGATGAGATGACCCGCATCCTGGTATTTCAAATGCCGGAACGGAAACTTGAAATTCTTCGATTCGAGCCGGCGCATCGCAATGTCGGCGAGATCGGATGACGGCCACATCTGGTCGTCGGTGCCGGACACCAGCAGGACCGGGCCGCTGATATTCTCGACCGGGCGGACCTTCCACCGCCGCCGGCGCAAAAAGCACCGTAGCCCGCATGAGCGCAGCGACATGCGGGTCGGCGGTCCCGCATATCGCTGCGCTCATGCGGGCTACGGGCTGCCTACAGGTTATAGCGGGTTTTCTGCGTTGTCCCGCATATCGCTGCGCTCATGCGGGCTACGCGCCCACCCGCCTTGGGGAAGGGATTTTCTCCCGGCAGCGTATATTGTAACTGGAGATCGGCGAAGCGACATCCGGGACAACAAACGACCATGGTCCGGTATCGGCGAAACTTCCTGCCCGGCGGGACATATTTCTTTACGGTAACGTTGTCGGACCGACGTTCAACGGCGCTGGTCGATCACGTCGGCGAGTTGCGCGACGCTTTTCACATAGCCCGTCGCGAGCGACCGTTTACAATCGATGCGATCGAAATTCTTCCCGATCACCTGCATGCCATCTTCGCATTGCCGCCGGATGATGCGGATTTTTCAGGACGCTGGCGGCGGATCAAAGGGCATTTCAGCGCAGCACTGATCGATGCCGGAACCAGGTTGAAGCGCAATGCGAATGGCGGTCTCGCGCTTTGGCAAAGGCGATTTTGGGAGCACACCATTCGCGATGAAAACGACTTCGCGCGGCACGTCGACTACATTCATTTCAATCCCGTCAAACATGGTCTTGTGTCGCGTGTATGTGACTGGCCGCATTCATCATTCCACCGCTATGTGCGGAAGGGCATCTTGCCGGAGGATTGGGCCGGGGATGTCCGCGAAGGCGGAGCAGATTTTGGAGAGCGGCCAGATCAGTAGCCCGCATGAGCGCAGCGACATGCGGGGTGGCCGTCCCGCATATCGCTGCGCTCATGCGGGCTACGGGCTACCTGCAGGTTATAGCGGGTTTTCTGCGTTGTCCCGCATATCGCTGCGCTCATGCGGGCTACTGATCTGGCCGCTGAAGCGTAGGGCGCAATAGCGAAGCGTATTGCGCCGTCTTGCCGGTGACCGGCGGATTACGCTTCGCTAATCCGCCCTACGGGCTACGCTCGCTTCCGCCGCCGGTTTCGGTCAGCAGGCTCACCGGAATGGCCGGATGGAAAATTGCGATCCGGGTCTTGGGCGGGCGCTGCTGCGCCCGCGCCGGCCACGGCGCCGCGGCAAGCAACAACCCGGCAGTGAATTCCCGCCGCCTCATTCGATCACCCCGCGGGCCGGCGCTGAGCGGTTGCACAACCGGCATCACTTCGACGTTTGCGCCAGCTTGCTCCACTCGCTGGCCTGGATGCGGACAATCAGCCGGTGACCGCCATTGCCATCCGGCCTGAACACCGATGCCTCGCCTTCGCGGACGTCGAACCAGTCCTTGCCGAACGCATCCATGATATTCGGCTTGTGCGACACGATCACCACGTTGCTGCCGGCCGTCGGCGGCACGCCGGCGAGCTTGCGAAAGACCGCCGCGCGCCGGTTGTTCTCGTTCGGACTGACCACCAGACCGCCTTCGGAAATATCGGGCGAGGTTTTGACGTCGCCGAAGCCCAGCAGTGTGCCGGTGTCGACGGCGCGCTGGAACATGCTGGTTTGAACCTGCCCCACGGGAATCCCGAGTTTGCGCATCAACTCGCCGATCGATTTTGCCAGCGCGCGGCCCTCGTCATTGAGCTGGCGCTGCTTGGCGACATTGCCCGGATTGAGAGGGTCGGTGTCGGCCTGATCCGGATGGGTCGCGCCGTGGCGGAAAACGATCACGTGCCCGCCCTGGCGCAGCGCGCCGATCCATTCAGCCTGCGATGCCGCAGGCTGGCCGCTGGCCGCACCCGGCAACAGCCCGACCAGTGCACAGAACAAAGCCAGTCGAATGACAGACATCGGCTCCTCCTCCAGACGCCAGTATCGTAGCCCGCATGAGCCAACGGGTCGCGCGAATGCGCGCCCGATGATAAACTCAGCGATATGCGGGAAGGCCACCCCGCATGTCGCTGCGCTCATGCGGGCTACGCTCGCTACCATTATCAAAATATCCGGCGCGCCGCAGCTATCCGAGCACCACCGGCGTACGGAATTTCCTGTACAGATCCTGCACCGCCGACAGCGCCTGGTTGTTGAGCGGCAGGGTGACGGGCTCGCCGGATTCGGCGGACAGATCCGCGGCGAGATAGGTCTCCATTACCGCCCGCGCGCTTTCCGGCGACACCATAGGCTGAGTGTCGCGCAGCACGCATTCGAGGAAGTGCAGGGTCTCCGGCGCCATCTGCCCGGCATAGACATGGTCGACCCATTCGCCCGGCATGGTCGACATCGGATATTGCGTGCCGTCCTGCATGGTGTTGAGCCAGTTGGCGCGCTGGGTGTCGTCGAGAAACAGCGAGCCTTCGGTGCCGGTGATCTCGATCGTGGTGGCGCAGTAGTTCGGGTAGCTCGGCGGCAGGTTCCAGCCGCCGCCGATCGACACCAGCACGCCATTGTCCATGGTCACCGTGCTCCACATGATGTCATAGGAGCCGTTGACGTCTTTCATATAGCCGTAGGCGCCTTGCGAATAGATTTTGACCGGTCTTGCCGGCTCGAGCAGCCAAAAGACAAAATCCAGATCGTGCGTCAACTCCATCGCTGCCGGCGATAGCCGGCCGCGGCTTGCGATTTTTTTTCCCAAGCCACGCGACAGATGCCGGCTCACCATCACCGACACCGGTTTTCCGAGCGTGCCGTCCGCGATCTTCTTTTTGGCGTAGGCGAGGCGGGGATTGAAACGCTGCGAGTAGCCGATGGTGAATTTGAGATGGCCGCGCCGCGCGATCTCGATCAGCTCATCCGCCTCGAACAGTTCGAGCGCGATCGGCTTTTCCAGCAGCACGTGCTTGCCGGCCTTCAGGCAATCCCGCGCGATCGGATAATGATTGGATTCCGGGGTGGTCGAAATATAGACCACCGTGATGCGGTCGTTGTTGACGATGTCCTGATAGTCTGATGTCGCGGTCGCCGCGTTGGTCAGCGCCTTCACCTCGGCGAGGCGGTCGGGCCGGATTTCGCAGATGTGCAGCCTGTCGACCAGCGCGGAACGCGCCAGCGTTTCCGCTCGTATGCCGCCGCACCAGCCGGTTCCGATCACCGCGACTTCGACCTGTTGCACGCCGGCATTTCCTTTTTTTGTAGCCCGGATGAGCGAAACGACATCCGGGGTCACCGTTCCAACACGTACGCCGACCCGGGTGTCGCTGCGCTCACCCGGGCTACGGGCCACTTCAATCCGGTTGCAGTCCGTTGTCCCGGATCACCCTGGTCCACTTCGCGGTCTCGGCGTCCATATAAGCCTTGAACTCTTCCGGAGACTTGCTGGCCACCGCGATCGCGCCGACGTTGCGCATGCGGGCCTGGATCGCGGGGTCCGCCAGCACCTTGACGATCGCGGCGTGCAGTTTGTCGACAATGGGGCGCGGCGTGCCTGTTGGCACCAGCACGCCCTGCCACGACGAGGTCACCAGATTCTTCCATCCGAGTTCATGCATGGTCGGCACATTGGGCAGCTCGGCCATTCGCTCGCGGGTGGTGACGGCAAGCGCCTTGACCTTGTTGTCCTTCACGAACGCCATCGCCGAGGAGATGGTGGTGAACATGATGTCGACATGTCCGCCGAGGATGTCCTGCACCGCGGGGCCGGCGCCGCCCTTGTAGGGCACGTGCACCATGTCGAGCCCGGCATCTTTCTTGAACACCTCCATCTCCAGCCGGTTCAGCGTGCTGCTGCCGGGGGTGGCGAAGGTGACCTTGCCCTGGTTCGCCTTCACATGGGCGATCAGCTCACCCACCGTGCCGGCCGGGAAGTTTTGCCGGGTGATCAGGATGCTCGGCGTGTCGGCGCACATCGTGACGGGGGCAAGATCCTGATCCGGCTTGATGCGCATGTTTGTGTAGACGCCGGGGTTGATCGACAGCGTGCCGATATTGCCGAGAAACGCCGTGTAGCCGTCCGGCGCCGCACGCGCCGCGACCTCGGTGCCGATCATGCCGGCTGCGCCGGTGCGGTTGTCGACCACGATCTGCTGGCCGAGGATCTCGCCGACCCCGGCCTGGATGGTGCGGGCGACGAAATCCGAAGCGCCGCCCGGCGCGAACGGCACGATCATCATCACCGGCCGGTTGGGATAGTTGCCGGCGTCTTGGGCGGAGGCGGGCGCGCCGAGCAGCAGCAGTAACGCGCCGCCGAGCGCCGTGGCGATGGCGTTCCTCATTCGCTGCCGTGATGCCATGGTTCGTTCCGTATGGATGGGGCTGGGGATTATGACACCGGTTTTGCCGATGACCAGAGCGATGCTTCCCTATGGTGAGGACGCAGCAAAGCTGCGCGTCCCGAACCATGAGCACGCGGCCGTCCTTCGAGACGCCGCGCAAGCGCGCGGCGCCTCGGAATGAGGTATCCCATGCGGCGGATCGCCATTTCCCACTCCCGCAAAATCGACATAGTATGGGTTCCATGTAGTTCGCCGGTTGCGAAAATAAGGATTTGGATCAGTCTCATGAAGCTTGCGGTAAGTGATTTTATGCGTGGCGTTCGAATAGCTCTCAGCGTTGCTATTGCGGCGGTTGCCGCGGGGTTGATGCCTGCCGCGGCGCAGACCGCCGTCGCGCCCGCCGCCGCGCAACCCGGCCCCTCCGCCGCCGGGCTGTGGCAGAAGATCGAGGACGGCAAGCCGGACGGCTGGTTCCTGGTGGTGGATAAAGACGGCAGCATGTTCGAGGGCGCGATCGCCAAGATGTTTCTGAAACCCGGCGACGATCCCAACGTGCTCTGCACCAAATGCACCGACGACCGCAAGAATTTGCCCTGGCTCGGGCTGTCCTTCATCCGCGACATGAAGCGCGACGGATTGAAATACGAGAACGGCAACGTGCTCGATCCGCGCGACGGCAAGATCTACAAGGCGAAGATGACGCTGAGCCCCGACGGGCAGACGCTGACCATGCGCGGCTATATGGGGTTCGCGCTGTTCGGCAAGGATGAGGTCTGGCACCGGCTGCCCGACACCGAGATCGCCACGCTCGATCCGGCGGTGATCGCAAAATATCTCCCCGCCCAGGCGGCGGCGATCAAGCCGCCGGTTGCTGCGCCGAAGGCGCCGGTTGCGACGAAGAAAAGCGCGGCGCCGGTGACCGCGCCGGCGCCCAAGCAATAGAACACGGCTACAGCTACTGCGCGATCGCTCTGCAATCCGGGGGCGCGGGTGTCTGCAGACAGGGCTCGCGGCCCGGGCGGTCGGTGCGGAAGCGTTCGATGAAGCCGCCTTGGGACTGCGTGACATAGACCTCCCGCCCGTCGGCGCCGCCGAAGGTCAGGTTGGTGGGGGCGGAGCCCCTGGTTGGGACGTCAGCATGCGCAGCGCCCACGCTGCCCGGCGGCACGATAATGGCGACCACGCCGGTGTCGGGACGCGCGACGAAGATTCGACTGTCGGTATCGACGCGCAGGCCGTCGACGTCGAATTTGGCAAACTCGGCGGGCTTCTTTTCGTCGGCGAGCTTGAGGTCGTCAATCCGATAGGCGTAGACCGCGGCCTTCGCCTTCGGCGGCATCCCGGGGGGGCCGTTGACGCGCGATTCGCTGACATAGAGTGTCTTGTTGTCGGGACTTAAGTCGAGGCCGTTGGTCTTGCCCTGCGGCCGCGGCGACGACGACGTCATGATCTTGCCGGTGACCTTGCCATCGGATCCCCGCGTAATTCTCCAGATGCGGCCGGTGCCATCGCGGTTGGGATCGCTGGCGTACAGCGTGCCGTCGCGCGCGATCGCCAGATCGTTGGGCTGATTGAAGGCGGGGTTGCCCTCGGTACTGGTCGGCGCCGGAAAATATGTCTGCGCCGTCGTGGAGCCTGCGTCGAACACGTGAATGATGTGTTTCGGAAAGTCGGCGACATACATCCGGCCTTGCAGGTCGAAACGAATGCCGTTGCCGACGCTGCCATCGGGCAGGGGCGCGTACAATTCGGATTTCGGCGCGCCGGGTTTCAGAATTCCGATCGTGCCCTTCTGTTTGAAATTGACCACATAGAGATTGCCCCTGGCATCCACCGCAGGGCCCTCGATGCCGGAAGGATATTCGCCGGGCAGCGCGATGCGGTCGCTGACAAAAAGTTGTTCGGCGGCCAGCGCGGCCCCGGCAAACGAAATAGCGGCCAGCCAACAGGCGCCGGCAAGTGCGTGCGCGGCTCGATCGATACCGACAGATTGCAATCCCCGGCGCATCGGCTTCCTCGCCTTTTGTTTCTGCGCGATGATAGCAGAAATGCCGGCGGGCGGAGTGGCACAAAAGTGGGCAGGGAGCATCGTGGAAAGCCGCTCGTCATTCCGGGGCGTCGCCAACGGGTCGTCGCGAAGCGCGGCCCGATGGCGACGAACCCGGAATCCAGCAATCTGTTCTGGATTCCGGGTTCGCTCGCAAGGGCTCGCGCCCCGGAATGACGGCAATACAAAAAGCCCGGACCATGGCCCGGGCTTTTTGTCATCGCGTCCTACCAGTGCCGGTGGCGCCAGTAGCGGTGGCGATAGTAGCGCGGTCCGCCGTAGTAGGCGTAGGGGCCGCCATAATAGGCCGGGCGATAATAGCGCGGGCCGTAATAGCCGTACCCGGGACCGTAATAGCCATAGCCCGGGCCGTAGGCGTAAGCGGGATAGGTGCTGGCCGCGAGGCCGGCTCCGATCAGGCCCGCGGCGATGCCGAAGCCCAGCGCCGGGCCGAAGCGGCGCGCTTCGGCCGGGGTCGGCGCCGCAATAGCCGCAGCGCCCAGCGCCGCGACAGTCGCCAAGGTGATTGCTGCCTTTCTCATGTGGGTCCTCCTGGAATTCCAACACGCGGTAACAACGCGTCCGCTTTTCGTTGGTTGCGCGGGAACCGGGGGAACTGCAGGGTTTGCTAAAATTTCATCTAGATGAACGGCCATTGAGAACAGCCGCCGCTGCACACTCCGCCGTCATCCTGAGGTGCGAGCGAAGCGAGCCTCGAAGGATGGGCCACGAGCGCATGCGGCCATCCTTCGAGACGCGCGCAAGGGCGCGCTCCTCAGGATGACGGCGGTGTGTGTGGCGGGCTCGTTCAATCCGCGCTGGGCAGCCGCCGCATGGTGAATTCGATCTGGCCGTCCGGCAGTTCGCGCCAGCTCTCGACCTTGCTCATGTAGCCGGCCGCGGGAAAGCGGTCGAGAAAGGCGCGCGCGCGAGCCCGCGCCGCGAGCCGCGGCAGGGTAAAGGTCTCGCGCGTAAAACCGTCATCCGGCTTGCGCCGTCGTGACATCCGCTCCGCCAGATCGCGCGGGCGATCAGCCATGCCGCAAACTCCACACACATAACGACAGGGGTTGATATAGCGCGGGGCAGGGAGGAATCCGAGTCCTGCGCACTCGTGCCCCGGACGCAGCGCAGCGCGCAGCTCTTGCGAAGCGGTGCGCTGCAGGGCCGGGGTCCCGGTGTTCGTGCGGTAACCGGGGTCCCGGTTCTGCGAAGCAGCGCTTCGCAAGAGCTGCGCGCTGCATCGCGCCCGGGACACGAGCCTACCGCTGCTCCGGCAGGCCCGCCGCCGGCTCCAGCGGCCGATAGGTCACCTCAGCCTCCGCCGCATCCAGCCGCAGCACCGCCGCCGCCGCGGGCACCGCGGCATCTGCCATCGCGGCGTGGCCTTCGGCGGTGGGGTGCACCGCGCCGCCATAGACCGCGGAGAGCACGCCCCAGGTGGCGTCGTGGATATCGGCGGGCTGACTCGACGACGGCAGCGCCTGCGGATAGGTCATCGCGCCAAAATAGCTGTCATTGGCGTCGCGGATCCAGCGCGCGCGCGGCAGATAGGCGCGGTAGTCGCCGGCGCTGCGGCCGCACAGCATCGGCTGCGCCGCCGCCGAAACGATATCCGGATCGAAACTCTCGCCCTGCGGAGAGAAACATGCGCGATCGAATTCCGGATCGGTTTGCGCGCGGGCGCAGAAGCCGTGCTCGGCGAACGCTTGCTGATGGCCATCGACGAAGGTCATGCGGTCGCGCGCCGGATCGCGGCACAGCACGCCGCCGCCGCAGGTCACGATGGCCTTCAGCTGCGGCAGGAATTCGTTCTGCACGTAGCTGGATACGCTGTTGAGCCGCTGCGGGTCGGCATTGAAGGAGGGATGAATATCGAAACCGGCGCGGCCGCCGGGGCAGGGCGTGCCGTTGCCTAGCGTCGGATTGGCATAAGAGACAAAGACGACGCGCTGGAGGTCGCCGACCAGCGGCCTTAGCGCCTCGCGCAGCTTGCCGAACCCTTGCGGCAGCTCGCGCGCCAGCGCCGCGCGCGAATCCTGCACCGATCCGATCACGCCGCTCTGGCGAAACAGCGTCCGCTCGGTAGCGTTGTCGACAATGACGTCGGCGACCAGTCCCGAAAAGTCGATGTCGTTGGCGCCGATCGACAGCAGCACCAGATCGAGCTTGCGATCGGGCTGGCGCTTTTTCGCGGCGGCAACGGCCTCGCGCAATTCGGCGAGCTGCGCGTTCACGGTGCCGGCGCAGCTGGCGGCGTTTTTCGCCGGCAGGCATTCGCGGGCGCGTTGCGCGGCAAACAGGCCGTCGGCGATGGTGGCGCCGGTGCAGGCCAGCGGCAGGTAGGTCACCGCGATGTGCGGATACTGCACGGCGAGCGCCAGCGCAGTTCGGGTCTGGTAGCTGTAGAGCGAGCGGTGGCAGGCCGAGTTGAACCACAGCGCGCTCTGGCGCTGCCAGTTCGCCAGCGTGTCGGGCGCCTCGCAGGCGCGGCCGCCCTTGTAACCGGCGCGGCTCGGCCGGTAATATTGCGCGGCCGCGCTGCCGAGATAGGAGCGGAAGCAGAACCCTTCGTCCGACAACGCGATCTGCCGATCCGGATTGCCTTCGCCTGACGCGATGGAATCGCCGAGGCCTGCGATGAAGATATCGCGCACGGTGATCTCGGTTGCGACGCGCAGCGGCGCGTCGGGGCCGGAGGATACGTCGACGCTGGCCGCCGTCGGCTTGCCGTAGCGGGCGCGGAAATTGATCGGCTCGTTGCAGTCGAAGGTCTGTTGCCGCGGCGGTCCGTCGCCGTCGTCGAAGGTCCAGGCGCAGGTGGCGCCGACCGGAATCGCGCCGGTGAGGCGAACGGTGACCGGATGCTCGCTCGGCGTCAGGTAGCTTTCACGCACATTGTCGCGGTTGCAGGGCTCGCTGACGCGCCCGGCAAGATCGATGCAGAGCCGGCCCACGGTGTTGCGCGCCCAGCCGCGGCCGTCGCTGGCTGCCTCCAGCTTCTGCTCGGAAGCCAGCACGCTGCCGCTGCGCATGCTCTCGACGTGCTGCAGGAAATCGCGCTCCTCGCGAAACAGCCGGAAGCGGTTGCGCACCTCCCAGGAGATCTGCATCGAGCCGTCGGTAACGGTTTGCGGGACCGGGGCGGGGGTAATCTGCACCGGGGCGGGCGCCGCGGGTTGCGCCTGCGCGGGCACGGCGGCCAGCGCTGCGAACAGCAGCGCGCCGCGGATGATGGGGTAAGTGAGGCGGCTTCGGATCATGAGGCGTTTGACGGCAAAGATGGGGCGGAAATAAGAGGGGTTCCTTCCCTTTCCTGGACGGGAACGAATAGCTCTCCAGGCTGTTCGTCCTCCGCTGCAACATTTCTCAGAAACTCCGGGTGATCGTGCATGCGCTTTTTGGATCATGCACATGCCACGCACCAGTTCCCCATCAATATTCAGGAAATCGCTATCGGCCATCAAGGCCAGGCCTTATGCGGCCGCGGGGGTCATAGCCGGCGCGTTAGCTGCTTCGGCCATCCTTAATCGGCAGCTTGCCAAAAAGGCAGAACGTGACAATC
This sequence comes from uncultured Alphaproteobacteria bacterium, assembly GCA_963710045.1. GTDB lineage: Bacteria > Pseudomonadota > Alphaproteobacteria > Rhizobiales > Xanthobacteraceae > Bradyrhizobium. The sequence goes on from CAVPZO010000011.1 coordinate 41,487, forward strand.
CGCCGATCGGGCGGTTCATCGAGGTGAATGGCGTCAGGATCCACTACGTGGAGCGCGGCGCGGGCCGGCCGTTGGTGCTTTTCCATGGCAATGGCAGCATGATTCAGGATTTCGAATCCAGCGGCCTGATCGAACTGGCTGCCGAAAATTACCGGGTCATCGTGTTCGACCGCCCGGGATACGGGCACAGCGATCGTCCCCGGAACGTTGTCTGGACGCCGCAAGCACAGGCTGAACTGTTTTTCGAAGCGCTGCAGCAGCTTGGCGTGCCGAGCGCGCTCGTGCTCGGACATTCATGGGGCGCGTCGGTCGCAGTGTCGCTTGCACTGAAGCATCCGCAATTCGTCGAGGCACTCGTTCTTGCGTCCGGCTATTACTTTCCTACCCCGCGGGCAGACTTCCTGGCGATGTCTGCCCCGGCTGTTCCGGGTTTCGGAGACGTGCTGAGCTACACCGTGTCTCCGCTGGTGAGCAGGATGGTCTGGCCGCTGTTGCTGAAAGTGATATTCGGCCCGAGGTCGGTCCCGGCGAAATTTGACGGTTTCCCGAAAGAAATGGCGGTTCGGCCGTCTCAGATTCATGCGAGCGCGGCAGAGTCCGCCCTCATGATACCAAACGCACTTGCTGAAAGCGGAGAGTACGGAAATCTGAAGATGCCGGTGATCATTATTGCCGGCGTCGATGACCTGCTGATCGATACCGATCAGCAATCCGGTCGTCTTCACGAAGAAGTTCGCCAGAGCAGGATGCATCGCGTGCCGGGAAACGGTCACATGATACACCAGACCGCAACGTCGTCGGTCATGTCGGCGATCAATGAGGCGGCGGCGGCTTAGCCCGTCGCCGTTGAGGACCGGCCTCTCCTGACGCGACTACCCAAGTAACCGGTAATCCGCACCTTGGACGCATGAATGAACGAAGCTACGCGGCTGTGATTGCCGGAAGCTGACCGTCCTTCGGCGCAGCGAGGCGAGTGCATTCTCGCCCCGCGGCCTCGATGCATGATTGGACGGCTTCGCCCAAGCTCGCGGCGGTCAGATCGGCTTTTGCTCCATCGCCGAGTTGTTGCAGGGACGCAAAATCCATTTCGGGCGCCGGGCAGACCAGGACAATCACAGCCTTCGGCAATTTACGCCGCAGACGCCGAACAGAGTAACGCATGTGGGCCGGGCCGCTTGCGTCCAGATAGACCAGACAGACGATTGCAACGCCGGCCGTCTCAAGCCGGAAAATATTGGCGGTAGAGAGCGCTTCCGCGGGCTCGACGCGCGCCGACAGGCCGTGAGCGGTCGAAAGTTGACCGAGCATGATCGCGGCTGCCTCGTCGATCAGGCTGCGCCCTGCCACGCATAGAACGGGGTGCTCGCCTTGCCAGTCAGCCGGCAGCTCCTGCTTGTCCAGGATCGGCAAGTTCTCATAAGGGGCATCCGGTGCGACGCTCTCAACGGCGGAACTTGCCTCGGCATCCGCGGTCGCGTTCGCCAGCGGCGGAACGCGGTCTTCCTGCTCCGAAAGATTACTGGCGAATTCGCCGACGGCGTCCCTGATCTTGGTCAGGCGCTCGGTGTTAAGCGCACCGCGCTCGGCATCGGCATGGGCAAGCTGCAATCCCTTCAGGGCGACTTCATCGTAGTAGGACGAAAGCGATCGCTCCTTCAGAAACTCTTCCGCCTTTTCGGAGGCCTCGGTCGGGTCACCGGCAAGCATCCTCTGATAAAAGATTTCCGGCGGCGAAAGAGCCGGCCTGTCGCCCAGCATGATGTCAAGGAATTCCAGCCGCTCGACATGACGGCCCAGCACAACGAGGCACACCGTCAGCGGCGTGGCCAGGACGAGACCGATCGGGCCCCAAAGCGCGGTCCAGAATGTGGCCGAGGCGACCACGGCGATCGGGGATAGCCCGGTGCTCTGTCCATAAACCATCGGCTCGATGACATGGCCTACGATCGGCTCCACCACGATGAACAGTGCGATGGTCCAGAGCAGCATCGACCAGCCGGGATCGACGGCGACTGCCAGCGCGAGGGGAAACAAGGCAGCGATCGCTGCGCCGATGTAAGGAACGAAGCGCAGCACGCCCGCCAGGATCCCCCAAAGAATGGCGCTGGGGACGCCGATAAGCGCAAGGCCGATGCCGATAACCAGTCCGAAAGCTCCGTTCAAAAGCAGCTGGATCAGGAAAAGCCGGCTCAGGCGCGCCGCTGCGTCGTCGATTGCCGCGGTGGTCCGCTGCAGGTCATGCGACCCCGCGAGCCGTATCAACCGGTTTCGGAGGTCCTCCCGTTGCAGCAAGATGAAGATCACGAAAATGACAATGATGCCGGTCGTGGCCAGCGGATGCAGCAGCGGCGAAATCAACGATCGCAAGTTCTCCAGGGCGCCGGGATCGGGCAGGCGTACCTCTACGGGCACCGGGGAGGGGGGCGCTGCGGTCTTCGGACCCAGCGATGGAACCAGGCCCGCCGCGGATTGCGCGTCCTTTGGCTTGTCCAGTTCCTTGCTGAGGTCCTTCAGCATGCCGGAAGCCCGCTCCAGCGTTCCCCGGCCCGCCGTTGTCTCGCGAAACGACTGAATTTTCTCCGTTATCGTGGATTGATAGCGCGGCAAGTCGCCGGCGAGCTGGGTCAGCTGGGAGGCAAGAAGACTGCCGGTGGCGAAAATAACGGCGAAAGCGAAGATCACGACGCTGACGACGGCCAGCCCGCGCGGGACGCGGATGCGCTGCAGCAGTCCGACCAAGGGCCCCAGCACGAAACTCAGCAATATCGCCATCGCGATCGGAATGATGATCTCGCGGCCGAAATAGAGCATCGTGACAATGATGACTGCGAGAACCGCAGTTGCCATCGCGCTCAGCAACGCCATGAGCTCTTCGGAACTGCGCGCTTTGAATGGCTGGCGGATCATGCGTACCTTGCTGGACGAGACTCCAATCCTTTTGAGGTGCAGAGTTCAGACAGCCAACCACGCGCACTCGAAACGGTTCCATTTTCATGAAACTCCCCGGCCGGACTGCCAAAAAAATACTCGCAGCCCCGGGCAGCTTTGCCCTCGCCGTCGCAAAGCAGTTTCGCGCCAATCAAGGCGTCCTGCTTGCAGGGGCGGTCGCGTATTACACGCTGTTGTCGCTGATACCCCTGCTGATCCTCATTCTGCTGGCGCTCTCTCACGTCGTGCCGGAAGACCGGCTGCTTTTGACACTTGCCGAATATCTGGAATTCGTCGTCCCGGGACAGTCGACGGCGCTGGTCGACGAAGTCCGGAAATTTCTCCAGAATAAGGAGGTGATCGGGGGCGTCCTGCTGGTCACCATGCTGTTCTTCAGCGCCCTGGCTTTTACAATTCTTGAGAATGCGATGTCGGTGATCTTCTTTCATCGCGTCAAGATCAAGCGGCGGCATTTCATGGTTTCCGCGGCCATGCCCTACCTGTTCATTCTTTTTCTCGGTGTCGGTCTGCTCATCGTCACCGTTCTGGCGGGAGTGCTGCAGTCGATCGGCACGCGGAGCGTCACCGTGTTCGGGCAACCGCACTCGCTGGACCAGCTCTCTATTTTCCTGCTGTATCTGCTCGGAGTCGCCGGCGAGCTGCTGCTGCTCACCGCGATCTATTTCGTCATGCCGGTGGGGCAATTATCGTTCCGTCACGCGCTGATCGGCGGCGCCACGGCGACGGTGCTTTGGGAAGTGATGCGTCATATGCTGGCGTGGTACTACACGACGATGTCGCAGATTCAGGTCGTCTATGGTTCGCTCACCACGGCGATCGTGGTGATGTTGAGCGTCGAGATCGGCGCATTGGTCTTGCTGGTCGGCGCGCAGGTCATCGCGGAATACGAGCGGATCGGACAGGAGCCCGTCGAGACGGCAGGCCGGCCCATGAAGCTGGGTTGACCCCGCGCCGCGCCGCGCTGCGCTGCGTTCGCGGCACGCAGCCGCGGCGGTCGCAAACGCACGCTTGTAAAGTGGTTGAAAATCAAACAGTATCTGGCCGCGCCCCCCTCGTCGGGGGCGTAAACTTTTTGTGGAACCGTTTTGCCGCAGAAGCGTTTCTCCCGGTTCGGATGCAGATGGCCAGGCTTAAGCAAGAGCAGGATCTTTTCGAGAGCGAGCGCAGTTTCCGGCTGCTGGTCGAGGGAGTCGCCGACTACGCCATTTATATGCTCGACCCCAACGGGGTCGTGACCAACTGGAATATCGGCGGGCAGCGCATCAAGGGCTACAGGCCGGAGGAGATCGTCGGGCAGCATTTTTCGCGGTTTTACACGCCCGCCGACCAGGCCAACGGCAAGCCTGCGCGCGCGCTCGGCATCGCCAGGGAGCACGGCCGCTACGAAGAGGAAGGCTGGCGCGTCCGCAAGGACGGCACTTTTTTTTGGGCCAGCGTCGTCATCGATCCGATCAAGGAGGACGGCAGGCTTATCGGTTTTGCCAAGATCACGCGGGACATTACCGAGCGGCGCGAGTCCGCGCTTAAGCTGGAGCGAATCCAGAAACAACTCGCGGAATCGCAGAAGCTCGATGCCCTCGGCCAATTGACCGGCGGCGTCGCCCACGACTTCAACAACCTTCTGATGGTGATCGGCGGCAGCGCCCAGGTCTTGAAGAAATACGCCGGCGACGAGAAATCCCGGCGCGCCGTTCAAGCCATCGAATCGGCGGCAAAGCGGGGAGCTTCCCTGACCAGCCAGCTGCTGAGCTTCGCCCGGCGGCAGAACGTCAATCCGCAGACCATCCGCTTGAGCGAACGGATCGACGCCGTGCGCGAGGTTCTCAACATGGGCGTCGGCGGCGCCGTTCAACTCACGACCGACGTCAAAGCCGATGTGTGGCCGGTCAAGGTCGACATCGCCGAACTTGAAACCGCTCTGATCAACCTTGTCATCAACGCAAGGGATGCCATGCCCGATGGCGGCGCGATCAGGATCAGCGCCGAGAATGTCAGGCTGGACGATGAAGTGAACAACGGAGACTTCGTGGCGATCCGCGTTTCGGATAGCGGCGCCGGCATCCCGCCCGACATTGTGGAGAAAGTGTTCGACCCGTTCTTTACGACCAAGGCGGTCGGCAAGGGTACCGGCCTCGGATTGTCCCAGGTGCACGGCTTTGCCTATCAGGCCGGCGGTCTTGTCGCGCTCTGCAGCGAACTGGGCAAGGGAACCACCGTCACGATCTCGCTGCCGCGCGACAGCGCCGGAATCGTATCCGACGGGCATCCCGGCCCTGCGTCTTCCGGCAGCGGCACCATCCTTCTGGTCGAGGATAACCCGGACGTGGCCACGGCAACCGCCGGACTGCTTGAGCAATTGGGCTACGCGGTGCGGTGGGTTCCCAATGCCGAACAGGCTTTGGCCGCAATCGAGGGGGCTGCGATCGATCTGGTTTTCAGCGACATCGTCATGCCGGGCAAGATGGACGGGCTGGCGCTGGCGCAGGCCATTCGCGGAAAATTCCCGCGGCTGCCGATCCTGCTGGCGACCGGATACAGCGATACGCTGCGCAAGGTCTCGCTGGGCTTCCAGATTCTCAAGAAGCCGTACGAAATTCACGAATTGAGCCAGGCGCTGGCAAAGGTATCCGCGGCGGCGCTGCGGGAATAAAGCGGCAACGTGCCCGGCGTGTAGGGCGCAATAGCGAAGCGTATTGCGCCGTATGGTTGAAGAGGCGGATTACGCTGCGCTAATCCGCCCTACGGACTGCATCGCGCCCGGGACACGGAACGCTTCTCTACTTCTTTCCGCCGAAAGCGTCTCCCGACATGACGCCGCTGGTCATTTGCCGCATGTGTTCGCCGGCATTGGTGAACTGGCTTCTCAGGAACTCCGACTGGATTTGCATGGCCTGCTGAAAGTCGGTTGCCTGCGCCAGCTTGCGCGCGTGTTCGAACGCCGCCTTCATATTTTGTTCGGTGAAGGATAGCGCCTGCTTCGATATCGACGCCGTCGGGCCGGGCACCGCCGCGATCGACTTGCTCGCGGCGTCAAAGAACATCCGAAACGCCTGCTCGGTCTGGTCGATGGCCTTTTCGGTCAAATCGCGCAACTCGGCCGGCACTTCCAATTTGGGCTGCAACATAGCGTCATCCTCCAATTCCCGCGTTCCGGCTCACGCTACCCTATTTTCTCGATCGGCGTACAAAATGATCGGGGCGCCCCTTGTTCCGATTGGCGGCGCGTTGTCGCGCCTATCCGCCCGGCTTGCGAACATGGTAGCCTCCCGCGGCGTTCCGTATGTTGGCGAAAGTGAATTCCAGATGGGCAAGGTCCATAAGCTCAAGCCGTCGAAAACCCAGGCCGAACAGGCGGTGCGAACCCTGTTGTCGTGGGCGGGGGACGATCCGGATCGCCAGGGCCTGAAGGATACGCCCGCCAGGGTGGCGCGCGCCTACAAGGAGTGGTTCAAGGGCTATGGCGAAGACCCGGAAGCGCTGCTGCGGCGGACCTTCGACGAAACCGGCGGCTACGATGAGATCGTCACGCTGCGCGACATCCCGTTCGAGTCGTTTTGCGAGCACCATCTGGCGCCGATCACCGGATTTGCCCATGTCGGATACCTGCCGAAGGGCCGCGTGGTCGGAATATCCAAGCTCGCCCGCGTCGTCGACGCCTATGCCAAACGCCTGCAAATCCAGGAGCGCCTGACCACGCAGATCGCCGACGTGATCGACAAGGTGCTGCAGCCGGAGGGCGTCGCCGTCGTCATCAAGGCCACCCATGGCTGCATGACGACGCGCGGGGTGCACAAGCACGGCGTCACGCTGGTCACCAGCCGGATGCTGGGCGTATTCCGCGACAACGCCTCGACCCGCCACGAATTCATGACGGGGCTGGATATCTAGCTCGCGAGGTTAACACCGCCGTCATCCTGAGGTGCTCGCCCTCTTGGGCGAGCCTCGAAGGATGGGCCACAAGCGCCTGCGGCTATCCTTCGAGACGCGGCGAAGACGCCGCTCCTCAGGATGACGGCTGAATGTTTGGCACGCGCCGCTCAATACCCTCGCGTGAGATCGACGACGTTTTCCAGTGCCTGTCCGGCTTCAAACCGTTCGATCTGCGCCGCCACGTATTTCGATATCGCGTCGGGGTCGGTATCGGCGGCGTTATGCGGCGTCAGCAGCACGTTTGGATGGGTCCAGAACGGGCTGTCCGGCGGCAAGGGCTCGGTCTCGAATACGTCCAGCGTCGCAGCGCCCAGCGTGCCGTCATTCAGGCATTCCAGAAGCTCGGCTTCGTTTTGCAGTCCGCCGCGCCCGGCATTGATCAGCACCGGCGCGCCGAGCGGACTATTTCGGTCGAGCATCGACAACAGGTTTCGATTGAGGATGTGCCGCGTCTCCGCGGTCAGCGGCAGCAGGCAGACCAGGATGTTGGTCTGGTTCAGAAACGGCTCCAGTCCATCCTTGCCGTGAAAGCAGGTCACACCCGGGACGTGTTTCGCAAGCCGGCTCCAGCCCGACACCTTGAAGCCGAGAATTTTCAGCGCTTCGGCGGCATCCGATCCGAGGTTGCCGAGGCCCATGATGCCGACCGAAATGGCGCCGGCCGGCCACTGGTATTTCGGCTCCCAGCGTTTTTCACGCTGCGAGGCGCGCAGGTAGATTTCCCCGCGATGATGCGCCAGCACGTGCAGCACCACATATTCGGTCATCCGCCTGGTGAGATCGTCGACCGCGACGCGGACGATCGGCAGTTTCGGCAACGACGCATCGGAAATCAGCGCATCGACCCCGGCGCCCAGATTGAAAATCACGCGCAGGTTCGCAAACGCGGCCAGTTCGCCCGCGCGCGGCTTCCAGACCGCGGCGTAGCGGACCTCGGCCGGATCGAGATTCGCATCGGGCAGCAGGACCACCGGCCGATCCCGGCACACGGCGTCGAACCGGCGCTTCCATCGTTCCGGCGACCAGTTGTCGGTGCCGCCATGGATCAGCAACGCCAGCGTGCCATTGCTCATTGGATTTTTGCCTCTCCTGTCGTCCCCGCGACGGGTGGCGGGCGCACCCAAAACTGCTATGATCGTTTCGCCTTCATTGCAACGGAGCAGCAGCATGGACGCCGTGACGCCGCAGACCGCCGACACCCATTCCCACATCGTCCGGCCCGAGAGCATGGAGTGGCAGAAGACCCGCTTTCCCGGCTGCGAGGCCAAGACGCTGCTGTTCGACCGCAGCACCGGCCTGATGACCGCGCTGATGCGGTTTGCGCCAGGCGCAGTGCTGCCCGACCACGAGCATGTCAACATCGAGCAGACCTACGTGCTCGAGGGCAGCCTGGTCGACAAGGAAGGCCCGGCGCAGGGCATCGAATGCAAGGCCGGCGAATTCATCTGGCGCGAGCAGGGCAGCCGCCACGTCGCGTGGTGTCCGCAGGGCGGGCTGATGCTGGCGATCTTCCAGGTCCCCAACAAGTTCTTCGAAGCCGACGGCCGCGTCGTCGATGCGGCGGGGCAGGACTGGGACGAGGCCTGGGGGCATACGCGTTCGTAGCCCGGATGGAGCGAAGCGCAATCCGGGAATGATGCAGCGATGGTCCCGGGTTTCGCTGCGCTACACCCGGGCTACGGGGACGGGACTCACCCTCGCGCCCGCCGCTTCACCGGCTGTGCAATCGGAGTGGTGGAAACGGCCTCAGCCTCCTCCGCCTTGCGCCCCTCCTGCCACGGCTTCACCACATTGAGCCACAGCTCGCGCATCCCTAAGATCGTGATCGCGAGCATGAACGGGATCACGAAATACAGCACCCGATACATCAACAGCGTCGCGACCAGGTGTTCGCGGCTGAACTGCGGCAGCGCCACCAGCACCGCGGCGTCGAATACGCCGAGACTGCCCGGCGCGTGGCTGGCGAAGCCGAGCAGCGTCGCCAGGATGAACACCACCGCCACCGAGACGAAATCGATGTCGGGGTGCACCGGCATCAGCAGATAGAACGCCAGCGCGCAAAATGCGAGATCGACCACGCCGATCAGGATCTGCAGGAAGGTTAGCCGCGCCGACGGCAGCACCACCTTCCAGCCGTGCTGCCCGAGCTGGCGGCGGCCCTGGCCGGTGGAAATCCACACCAGATAGGCGGCGATGCCGGCGAGGCAGCCCAGCGCGATCAGCCGGTTGACGGACGGCGGCAGCAGGTCGATGGCGCTGGCCGCCTCCGGATGCCAGGACATGCCGAGCCCGAGCATGAACAGGTTGCCGAGCCAGAAGGTCAGCCCGGAAAGAAAACAGATTTTTGCCACGTCGATGGCGTTCAGCCCGTAGTCCGAATAAATCCGGAAACGGATGGCGCCGCCGGTGAACACGGTGGCGCCTACATTGTGGCCGATGCTGTAGCTGGTGAAACTCGACAGCGCCGCGATCCGGTAGGGCACGTGTTTCTTGCCGGTGGTCCGCAGCGCAAAGAAATCGTAGAACGTCAGCGTGCAGAACGCGCCGACCACGCACAGCGCCGCCAGCCCGATCTGCAGCAGCGGCTTCTCCGCCAGCGCAACCAGGATCACGCCGATGTCCACGCCCTTCAGGGTGCGGACCAGCGTGGTGATCGCGATGCCGATGATGAGCAGGCTCGCGGCGATCCCGAGCCGTTTCCAGCCGATCCACTGGTTAAAGCCACGCCGCAGCGCGGTCAGCACTCGATGCATTCGTCCTCCCGGCGGGGCGGCAACAAGGTGGAAGCCGATGGAGGGCAAACGGCTGCCCGATCGCTTCCGATGGAAGTCCTTAAGACAAAAACGCCGCGCTGTGCAGCCCTTGACATCGAGCCTTTAAGTGTATGCGCGGGCGTTTGTGACACGCCGTTCATAACGCGCAGGAGGCGCGATTCGATCCTGTTTCATATAGGTGGAAACCGCCGATGTTCCATTGCCGCCAGCGTCGATTTTGCGAGGAACAACATCTGCGTTGGCCGGTTAGCGAGGCATCCGTAACTGAACATCCCGGTTTCGTCATCGCAAGTTGGCGTCGCGGAGTTGTTCCACGAAACCTCAAGGAACCCGAACATGGGCCTCTTCACCAAAGACATCAAAACCATGAACGACCTGTTCGTGCACCAGCTGCAGGACATCTATTATGCCGAGAAGCAGTTGGTGAAGGCGTTGCCGAAGATGGCCGACAAGGCCACCGACAAGGAACTGAAGCAGGGCTTTCTCACGCACCTCGAGGAGACCAAAATCCAGGTGCAGCGGTTGGAGCAGGTGTTCCAGATGCATGGCGCCGAGATCAAGGCGGTGACGTGCCCGGCGATCGACGGCATCATCAAGGAAGCCGACGAGACCGCCGGCGAAGTCGCCGACAAGACGGTGCTCGACGCCGCATTGATCAACGCGGCGCAAGCCGCCGAGCATTACGAGATCGCGCGCTACGGCAGCCTGATCGCATGGGCGAGGCAACTCGGCCGCAACGATTGCGCCGGCTTGCTGCAGAAAACGCTGGACGAGGAAAAAGCCACCGACCAGAAGCTCACCGCGCTGGCCGAAGGCAAGGTCAACCTCAGGGCCGCGAGCTAAAGCTCGTGCCCCGGACGCAGCGCAGCGCCATAAGCGCGTTTACGCGCGTCTTCGACGCGCTACGGCACTTGCGAAGCGGTGCGCTGCAGAGCCGGGGCCGTAACAGAGCGCGGTGTCCGTAACGGTCGCGGTTCTGCGAAGCAGCACTTCGTGCTGCATCGCGCCCGGGACACGAGATCGCCGTGCGGGAAATCGCGCGGCGTTTTGTGTTCCAACCGCTGCCTGAATTTTCGGCGCGGGAAAATCATGCAAGCCGGAACATCTTTTGCGATTCGGGCGTTCGTCTCTTGAGCCAACAGGAGGCACCGATGCGCTTTTCCATGAACTCATATCTGCTCGGGGTGGGAACCGTGGTCGGCGCGCTGGCGTTCGGGTTCGGCGGCGGGATACTGCTCACCAAAACCGCCATCAAGGATACGCCGGCCGGGCCGAGCAGGATCGAGCGCGCCGCGCGTTCGGAACCGGTGCCCGCTGCCGTGCAGGTAACGGACGCGAAGGCGGTTCCCGTGCCCCGGGCCGATCCGTTGCCGGCAATCCAATCGCCTCCCGACCCGGCACCGCAAGTTCAGGCCGCCGAGACGCCAAAACCCGCCGTGGAAGCCGCCAGGGAAAATCAAGCGAAGGTCACCGAGCCGATCCGCCAGATCGATACGTCCAGGCAAGCGGAGCAACCGGTGCGGCAGGCCGATGCGCCAAGGCCCGTGGAACAACCCGTGCTGCATGCTGATGCGCCAAGACAAATGGAGCCGGTTCGGCAGAGTGAACCCAGGCAGATCGAGCAAAAAGAATCCGAGGCGCGCAACGCCGAACGGGAGCAGCGGCGCGCGGAACGGCGCCGGATAGAGCGCGAGAAGCGGGCGGCCGAGCGCGAGCGCAAGGCAAGATCGGTGATCATCGTCCGGCGTGAGCGGCCGATCGAAGAGCAGGAGCAGTCTGCCAGGCCCGAACTCGCCTTCGAACGCGAGGAGCCGCGGCCCAATCTGTTTGAAGGCCTGTTCGGCCGGCCGGTTGGTGAGGGCAGGGAATAATTGAGCTTTCGAGGGGCTGGGGGCTTTCGTCATTGCGAGGAGCGAAGCGACGAAGCAATCCAGTCCTTGCTGTGGCCTCTGGATTGCTTCGCTTCGCTCGCAATGACGAGTTCTAAACGCTGCGTGACAAAATTGCGCCGTTGCTACGACGTCCGGTCCCAGGCTGCAGCTTCCTTGGCGGGCTTGACGCCTTCCGCTTCGGCAACGAGCCGCCGCATCTTGTGAGCCGCTTTCAGCGCGCGCCTGATGTGTTCGTCGTGGGATTCGCTTTCGAAGAAGATCAGCACGTTGCAGCGGGGACATTCCCGCGTGTAGCCGCTGCGGATTCGCCGTGCGCGATCCCGGAAACTGGAATTGCACCGGGAACAGCGAATTTGGATTGTATCATCCATCGGAGCAGTCTGCGGCAAGGAAGGTTAAGGAAGCACTCCGTCCGGCGTGCGGAATGATCGCGGGCGAGGCCGGAATTTCCGATTATGCGGCCACGTGTCCCGGGCGCGATGCAGCGCGTAGCGCTGCTTCGCAGAACCGGGACCGTACCAAAGGCAGCGCTCGTAACGGCCCCGGCTCTGCAGCGCACCGCTTCGCAAGTGCCATAGCGCGTCGAAGACGCGCGTAAACGCGCTTATGGCGCTGCGCTGCGTCCGGGGCACGCAGGACGTCATTCCCGTTTCGCCATCGCCCGCAGGTCCGGCGCCGCGCCGCCGCGTTGCATCAGCAGCAAATCGAGCTGGGGCGGCTCGCGGCCGCAGAGCGACAGGACGGTGTGGGCCTGGCCGCGGTGATGGGTCTGGTGGTTGAACAGATGCGCGAGAATATCGCAACGCTTCTGTTCAAACTCCTTGCCGGACGTCGTCGCGTATTTTAGCAGCCCGTCGAGCGCGGCCTCGTCGAGCGAAGCGACGTACGAAACGATCCGGTCGTCCTCGTCGGCACGTGCCGATGCCAGCGCGTAGCGGTCGTCGTAAATAATGGTGTTGAGCTGGTTCGGATGCTCGCCTTCGCCGGTCAGCCGCTTCAGCCACAGCCGGTCGGTCAGCAGCAGATGATTGAGCGTGCCGTGCATGCTCTTGAAGAACGCGCCGACATCGCGCCGGTAGTCGGCCTCGCTTAAGGACAACGCCGCCTCGTAGAGCCGGGCATTGGCCCAGCGGTTATGGGCGGCGCGCTGCTCGAAATAGGCTTTCATGGATCGCAGTTTAGCGCGTCCGTTTCGCTGTTGCGAGGGGGAAGCGCTGCTACATTTTCTGCGTCGTCCCCGCGAACGCGGGGACCCATACGCCGTGTCGTTGATGTTCAGGAACGACGTTGCATCGTCCATCTGCAATCATAACCGCCAGGGGTTATGGGTCCCCGCCTGCGCGGGGACGACTCGTGGTGAAGGTTGATTGCAGAACACCCTTGCCGAAGCTAATCTCGCCGCAAGAGCGCCCGGGCGCATTGCCGCCATGGAGAGCGCTCGCCCGGGGAGGTCCGCATGCCCGTGATCCCGATCGGCCGCCGCGATTTCCTGCGCGGCACTGCGGCCTTCACCGCGCTGCCGTTCGCGAGCTTGGGCCGCGCCGCGGCTGCGGAAACCGGTCTGGTCGCGCGAAAGGTTTTCTTCGATAATCCCGATATCGGCGCCGTGCGGGTCAGCCCCGACGGCCAGACCCTGGCCTGGCTGGCGCCGGTCAATGGGGTGCGCAATCTGTTTGTGGCGCCGCTGGCCGATCCCGGCGCCGCGCGCGCGGTGACGCACGCCGCCGACCGCAACCTGTCGACTTTTTATCGCTGGGCGCACACCAACCGCCATCTGGTTTTTTTCCAGGAGCGCGACGGCGACGAGAACTGGCGCGCCTCCAGCGTCGATATCGTCGGCGGCGCCATCGTGCCGCTGACGCCGCAACGCGGGGTCAAGGCCTATTGGCAGGAATCCGACCGCAAATTTCCCGACGAGATGCTGTTCAAGCACAACGCGCGCGACAAGCGCTACTTCGACCTGTTCCGGGTCAACATCGTCACCGGCGCCACCCAGATGCTGTTCGAGAACAACGAATTTGCGTGGTACATCACCGACAGTGATTTCCAGTTGCGTCTCGGCGTGCGCTTTGCGGCGGACGGCAGCGCCGAAAACGTGGTGCGCCGCCCCGACGGCAGCTGGGAACACTTCCTGACCGTGCCGATCGGCGATCTCGACAGCTCCAAGGCGCTGGATTTCAGCGCCGACGGCAACACGCTGTATGTGCTCGACACCCGCGGCCGCGACAAGGCCGCGCTGCTCGCCATCGACATGGCGACCCGCAAAGGAACCTTGCTCGCACACGACGATGAGGCCGACATCAATCACGTCGACCTCGATTTCAATCAACGCATCCCGCTCGCGGCCCGCGCCAACCGGGATCGGGTGCGCTGGCATGCGGTCGATCCCGGTGCGGAGCAGGATCTGGAGGATCTCGCCAGCTACGGCCCCGGCGACGTCGAGATCATCGATCGCAGCGCCGACAACCGGTTTGCGACGGTGTTTTACGAGCGCGACACCGAGAGCGGCGAATACGTGCTGCTCGATCGCCAGACCCGCAAAGTGCGCAGTCTGTTCAGGCAGCGCAAGGCGCTCGAAGGCGTAGCGTTGCAGAAGATGCAGCCGGTGGTCATTCCGGCGCGCGACGGGCTTCGCCTCAACGGCTATCTGACGCTGCCGGCTGTGGAGCCAGGCGCCGGCAGATTGCCGATGGTGCTGCTGATCCATGGCGGGCCGTATTTGCGCGACGTCTGGGGCTTCAATTCCACCCACCAGTGGCTGGCCAACCGCGGCTATGCGGTGCTCAGCGTCAACTACCGCGGCTCCACCGGATTCGGCAAAGCTTTCGTCACCGCGGCCGACAAGGAATGGGGCGGCAAGATGCACGACGACCTGATCGACGCGGTCGACTGGGCGGTCGGGCAGGGGTACGCCGACCCGAAACGCGTCGGATTCTACGGTGCAAGCTATGGCGGCTACTCCGCGCTGACCGCGGCTACCAGAACGCCCGAGGTGTTCGCCTGCATCGTCGACATCTTCGGCATTTCCAATCTCATCACCTTCATGGCGACGATCCCGCCTTATTGGGGCCCGTGGTTCAGCATCTGGAAGAACCGCCTCGCCGATCCCGCCACCGAAGCCGGCCGCGCCTTCCTGACCGAGCGCTCGCCGCTCACCCATATCGACCGCGCGGTGCGCCCGATCCTGATCGCGCAGGGCATGCAGGACGTGCGGGTGGTGGCGGCGGAATCCGAGCAGATGGTAACGGCGCTGAAGAAACGCGGCGTGCCGGTCACCTACATCACCTTCGCCGATGAGGGCCACGGTTTCGCGCGGCCGGAAAACCGGATGGCGTTCTACGCCGTCACCGAATCCTTTCTGGCAAAGCATCTCGGCGGCCGCGTGCAGCCGGTCGGCGATGATTTCAAGGGCTCCTCGCTCAAGGTCGAGACCGGCGGGGAGCTGGTGCCGGGGCTGGCGGGGTAGTGGCAGCACCGTAGCCCGCATGAGCGCAGCGACGTGCGGGACGACCACCCCGCATGTCGCTGCGCTCATGCGGGCTACGCTTGCTGGCGGGATAGCGTCCG
Source organism: uncultured Alphaproteobacteria bacterium (assembly GCA_963710045.1). Classification (GTDB taxonomy): domain Bacteria; phylum Pseudomonadota; class Alphaproteobacteria; order Rhizobiales; family Xanthobacteraceae; genus Bradyrhizobium. The sequence goes on from CAVPZO010000011.1 coordinate 56,599, forward strand.
GAATCAGCGCATGCCGGCATATGAATCCGCGCCGAGCCGGTACAGCACATGCCTTCGCAGCGGATGATCTTCCGGAAACGAAGGATAGTCGAAATCCTCGGCAGGATCGCGGCGCATGCCAAGCCGTTGCATCACGGCGCGGGAGCGGTGGTTGGCCGCGGATGTGAAGGATACGATTTCGGAGAACCCGAGCGTTGCAAACCCGTAGTCCAGCGCCAATCGGGCCGCCTCCGTTGCATAGCCGTGTCCCCAATGCTCGAAGGCCAGACGCCAGCCGACTTCCACGCAAGGCGTGAAAGCCGCGTCGAATCGCGCCCATGTCAGTCCGGCAAATCCGATAAAGGGGGCACCACCGGGGACCTCGATGGCCCACAGGCCAAAGCCGTGGTCGCCAAAATGCTTTTCAATGCGATCGGCCATCGCATCGCTGTCAACGCGATCGAGGGGACTTGCGAAGAATTCCATCACGCGCGGATCGGAATTCATCGCGGCAAACGCCTCCCGATCCGCGTCACGCCATCGGCGCAGGCAGACGCGGCCGCCGGACAATGTCACACCAGCGCTCATCGCGGCGATCCCCAGGTCTGACAGCATGCGGTAGGGCGGATTAGCGCAGCGTAATCCGCCGGACGGCGCAATACGCTGCGCTATTGCGCCCTACGCGCTCACGCGACTTTTCCTCACGCCTTGCGCAACGCAAAATGCGCGCCGCAGAACGCCATCACCGCACCAAGGCACAGCGCGGCAAGGCCGGCCAGCACGCCGGAAATGGTCGGGATCGGGCTCGGCGCGGAAGCCGCCTGGCCGGCGCCGGCCAGCACCAACACGCCGACCGCGATCAAAAACTGCCGCATCCGCTGCGGAATTTGCCCCGACACCGCGCTCTGCATCAGGCCGGCCGTGAAATAGCCGCCGACGAATGCCACCGTCGCGATCAGCCACCACGCCACCGCGGCACCCGCCGGCATGAATTCGCCGGTGTCGGACCGCCACAACCGGCCGAGATCGAGGCCGTAGCGGGCGCCCAGCATGTGCACGGCGAGCGCCAGCAGCATGCCGGAGATCAGGGCCGCGGCAAGGATGAGGCGGCGCGGAAAATAGGTCGTCTCGGCCATGGGCCGTTGTAAGATGAAGCCCGCCCGCCGCGCAAGCCGACGCGGCCGTTTCCCTGCTGTTTTGCGAGGGCGTACGCCATGATGTTCGGGATTCTCGCGCTGACCGTCGCCGCGGTTTTCACCGGCGCCGCCGTGTATGTGAATGTGGCGGAGCAGCCCGCAAGGCTCTCGCTCGACGACCGCGCGCTGCTCGCCGAATGGAAACCTTCCTACAAGCGCGGTGCTGCGATGCAGGCGTCGATCGCGCTGATCGGTTGCGTGCTCGGATTGATCGCATGGTGGCAAACGTCGTTGGCCGGTTTCCTGATTGGTGCGGTCGCGATGATCGCTCCGTGGCCATGGACTTTGCTGGTGATCAAACCTACCAACGATGCGCTGCTGGCAACCGCGCCTGACAAGGCCGGGCCGCAAACGCGGGCGCTGATCGTGAAATGGGGTATGCTGCACGCGGTGCGCACCGCGCTCGGCGCGCTCGCGACGATTGCCTGTCTGTGGGCGTGCATGCCGCGCTGAAAGTGAACCTGTTGTGGATACTTATGTCTACAAGGCGTCGTTGATCGGCTCGGCGCATCGCTTCGAACTGACCGAGGATCGCCTGGCCTGGCACATCTCCGGCAGATCGGGGCTGTGGCCTTACACCGATATCGCCGCGGTCCGGCTGTCGTACCGGCCGGTGTCGATGCAGCAGCAGCGGTTTCGCGCCGACATCTACCATGTCAGCGGTGCGCGCATCGTTCTGCTTTCCACGACCTGGACCACCGTCACCTTGATGGCGCCGCAGGACCGCGATTATCGCGCCTTCATCACGGAGCTGCACCGGCGGCTGAAGCAGGCGGGGAGCACGGCCGAGCTTGTCGGCGGATTGCGGCCGGTGCTCCATCACGCCGCCGTCGCCGTGCTGGCCATCGTCGCGGTGGCGATCGGCGCGCTTCTGATCCGCGCGCTCTCCACCGGCGAATGGGCCGGCGCGCTGTTCCTGGTCGGCTTCGCCGCACTGTTCTGGTGGCAGATCGGCGGTTTTGTCCGGCGCAACCGGCCGCAGCGATATACGTTCGATAAGTTGCCGGAGGAGTTGTTGCCGTAAGCAATGGTCTTCCCCGCGAAGGCGGGGACCCATCACCCCTGGCGTTTGTGATTGAAAGGACGATGCAACGCCGATCCTGAACATCGGCGACACGGCGTATGGGTCCCCGCCTGCGCGGGGACGACGCAAGTCAGTGCCTTACCACCAGCACCGAACACTTGGCGTAGCGCACCACGTGGCCGGCGTTGGAGCCGAGGAAATAGGTGCGCATCGCCGGGCGGTGCGAGGTCATGACGATGAGGTCGGCCTTGATGGCGGCGGCCTCTTCGAGGATCTCGTGATAGATGCCGCCCTGGCGCACCACGCTGGAAATCCGCGCAGCTTCGATGCCGGATTCACGGGCGACGATGACCAGCGCCTCCTCGGAGGAGGCGCGCTGCTGCACGTCGAAATCCGCCGGCACATATTCCGCCAGCATCACCGGCGTCATCGGCAGCACGTTGAGCAGCCGCACCGAGCCGCCCCAGCTCTGCGACAGCGTCGCTGCGGTGGCGATGGCGGGTTTTGCCAGGTCGGTGTCGGCCAGATCGATCGGGACCAGAATGGATTTGAACATCGCAAGTCCTCCATGTGCCGGATCAGCTTAACACCATTTTCCGCCGTCATGCGCGGGCTTGACCCGCGCATCCATCCATCTTCATAAGAATCTTTTCGAATAGGATGGATTGCCGGGTCAAGCCCGGCAATGACGAAAAACGCTAGCCCCCCGACGCCGCCTTCAACAGTTTCGGGCTGACGAACAGCTCGAGCCGGCCGCCGCGGAACGCGACGTCGCGCCAGTCGTCGATGTCGAAGTCGAGCACGATCAGTCCGGAGGTCGGCAGGTTGTCGGCCAGCACCGCGCGCGCCGCGGCGTTGCCGCTGCCGGTCAAAACGAACGCCAGTTCGTGCAGGCCGGGATTGTGCCCAACCAGCAGCAGCCGCTGCGGGTCTTCGGCGGCGGCGCTATGGACCACCTGCAGCAGCAATGAGGGGTCGGCGGCATAAAGCTCGGCAAGCAGTTCCACCTTCGGCTGCGGTGCCGCGCGCGACATCGCATCCCAGACGATATCCCAGGTCTGCTGCGACCGCACCGCCGTCGAAACCAGCACGGAATCGGGAAACGGCGGATGCCCCGCCATCCAGCGGCCGATCTCGGCGGCGTCAAGCCGGCCGCGGTCATCGAGGCGGCGGTCCTGATCCTTGCCGCTGGGCGCGTCGTTTTCGGTCTTGGCGTGACGCAGCAGCATCAAACGGCGCATGGCGCGATCTCGATTCGGTTCGGGTCCGATTAATGTACAGACTTTGCCGGCAGGACAAGGTGACAAGCGCGGAAACGGTCCGTAAGTAAAAGCAATGGACGATCCTTCCACAAGTGCGACCAATGGACATGACGCCACGGCTTCGGTCGAAGCCGTGCCGGAACGCGTGCGGCTGACCTTCGATCTCGACGTCGATATCTGCGTCGTCGGCGCCGGCCTTGCCGGCCTCACGGTGGCGCGCGAGGCGGCACGGCTGGGGGCCAGCGTCGCGGTGCTCGAAGGCCGCCATGTCGGCTGGAATGCCTCCGGCCATCAGCTCGGCACGGTGATGCCGGGCTTTGGCATCCCGCTCGGCGATCTCATTGCGCGGATCGGTTTTGAGGATAGCCGCGAATTGTGGGCGCTGTCGAAGCAGGGCGCCGACTACGTCCGCGCCGCGGCGACCCTGATCCCGTTCAGCGCTTACAGCGAAGGCGCGCTGGAAGTCTCCAATGTCGACGTCGGCGATACGTTGATCAGCCGGCTGCAGATGCTGGCCGAGGATTTCGATACCGAGGCCGAGGGCTGGCAGGTCGACCGCGTGCGCGCCGAGCTGAAAACCCGGCGCTATTTCCACGGCGTGTATTATCCGAGAGCGTTCCAGATCGACGGCCGCAAATACGTTCACGGCCTGGCGGCGCTGGCGAAACAGGCCGGCGCGCGCATCTTCGAGGACACGCCGGCGGTCTCCATCGATGCATCGGGGATCCGCAAGCGCATCGTCACGCCGCAGGCGCGCCTGCGCGCGTCGCATATCGTGCTCGCCGGCAACATCCATCTCGGCACCCCCTTGCGGCGGCTGTCGGAAACGCTGCTGCCGGTGTGGCGCTACGCGGCGGTGACCGCGCCGCTCGGCGAACGCCTGAGCGAGGCGATGACGTTCCAGGGCTCGGTGACCGATACCGACGGCATCGACCATTTCCGCATTGTCGAGGGCGACCGGCTGATGTGGTCGAGCCCGGAGACGACATGGGCCGCGCGGCCGCAGCGCTTTAAGTCGCGCATTCAGCGCCGCATCGGCACGATTTTTCCCCAGCTGGGAAAAGCGGAGATCGCGGAGGTTTTCACCGGCACCGTCGGCCAGACCGTGCATGGCATGCCGCAGATCGGGCAATTGCGCAAAGGCCTGTGGGTCGCCAGCGGTTTTGGACGGCAGGGATTGGCCACCACGGCGATGGCCGGGCAGTTGATCGCGCGCAGCATCCTGTGGGGCGACGAACGCTGGCGGCTGTTCTCGCCGTTCGAACTGGTGTGGGCGGGGGGCCGCACCGGGCGGATTGTCGGCCAGGCGGTTGCAATGTGGGAGCGCGGAAGCTCCGCGGCAGCGGGCGCGCTGGCGCGCTACCGCGAAGGCGCACGGGCGAGGGAGAGCATCCGCGAGGCGCGGCTGGCCGCAGCCAACCGCCAGGCCGGCACCCGGCCGCCGCGCAAGCGGCCGCCGCCGGGGAGGGGGCCTGCAAGGCCGGAAACTCCACCGGCAAGCGAAGGCGCGGACCCTTAACCTCGCCCCGCTCTTTCGCGGGGAGAGGCTAGGCCACCTCGCAACAAAGTGAGCGAATTTCGGTTATAAGCATGTAACTTCCGCCGTAACGCGCCGTATTTACAGGCAACGTATTGCATCCCCACGGAGACCCCCATGCTCGACCGCCGCATCCTGCTCGCCTCCGTCGCCAGCCTGTTCGGATTGGCCGCGTTCCGCTGGCTGCGCATGTCGCCGGCGGAGGCCGCGGAAAAATTCGAGATCGAAAAGACCGACGCCGAATGGCGCGCGCAGCTGACGCCGCAGCAATATGACATCCTGCGCAAGCACGGCACCGAGCGTCCGTATTCGAGCCCGCTGCTGAAGGAACACCGCAAGGGCATCTTCGCCTGCGCCGGCTGCGACCTGCCGCTGTTTTCCTCCGACACCAAATTCGAGAGCGGCACCGGCTGGCCGAGCTTCTGGAAGCCGCTGGACAACGCCGTCGGCGAGACCAAGGACCGCAGCATGGGCATGGTCCGCACCGAAATCCATTGCCGCCGCTGCGGCGGCCATCTCGGCCACGTCTTCAACGACGGCCCGAAGCCGACCGGACTGCGCTACTGCATGGACGGCTTTGCGCTGGTGTTCAAACCGGCGGCGCCGCAGGCGAGCTAGGGCGTAGGGCGCAATAGCCAAGCGTATTGCGCCGCCTGGCGGATTACGCGGAGTTTATCATCGGGCGCGCGTTCGCGCGACCCGTTGGCTAATCCGCCCTACGAGCTACGGACTACCGCGTCAGCTCCGCAAGGCGTTGCTCCAGCCTGAGCCTGACGGCCGGCCATTCACTATCGAGGATCGAGAAGACGACGGTGTCGCGGATATGTCCGGTCCATGTTCGCGTGTCGCGCCGCAGTACTCCCTCCCTGACTGCGCCCAACTTTGCGACCGCCGCCTGGCTGCGCTTGTTGCGCATGTCGACCTTGAACTGCACGCGAACCGCGCCGGAGTCGAAGGCATGGCTCAGCATCAGAATTTTTAATTCAGGGTTGACCGCGCTCGCACGCACATCGGGACACAGGAATGTCGCCCCGATCTCCACGCCATCGTGCCTTGCCGAGGCCATGAAGTACGTCGACGTCCCGACCACGCGGCCGTCCGACAAGCGGCGAATCGCGTAGGGCAACCGCTCGGTCAGAGGCGCGCCGCAGCTCGCCGACCAGTATTGTTCGAAACCGGCGCCTACCGGGTTGACGAGCATGATCGACCACGACGCGGGGTCGCAATCGATCGCTGCCCGAATTTCCTCCTTGTGCTCAGGCATCAGCGGTTCCATCCGCACGACGCGGCCCTCGACAGGGTGAAAGCCGATATCCATTGCTAAAACCCTCTCTTGGGCGATTGGCGGGGCCACTATCGCTCCGTTCCGCGGCGCGCGCGGTTATCCCCGATGATGTCCGCGACGACCGCTGCCATCACCAGCGCGCCGCCGGCAAGCGCACGGAAGGCCGGAACTTCCTGAAACGCCAGCCATACCCAAAACGGCATCAGCGGTGTTTCCAGCGTAGCGATCAAGGATGCCTGCCCGGATGGCAACAGCCGCGAGCCCAGCGCAAACAAGGTGAGGCCCAAGCCTACCTGTAACAGCCCGAAGGTCGCAAGAATTGCGACGTCGATGGCACCGACCGAAGCGATACTGTGGGCGAACGGGATGCTGACCAGGCTGCCCAGGAAATTCGACATGGCCGCCGCGGCCACCATCGAGGTCTCGCGGTGCCTGCGGATCGCCACCGTCGTGGCCGCGATTGCAAACATCATCAGGCAGGCGAGACCAATCCCTCTGATATCGGAGCCGCCCGCAGCACCGCTGACAATGATGGCGACGCCGCCAAGCGCCACCAGGGCGGCCAGCAAGGTTCGCAACCGAGCGGTTTCTCGAAACCATATCCATGCCAGCGCGGCGGCGGCAAATGGCTGCGCGGCGATAATGATCGCGACATTCGCCACGCTGGTCAGCTGCAATGCCGGGATAAACGTCACCATGGCCAGCGTGGAGAGGCAGGCAACAAGCCATCCGTTTGCTCTCATCCCGGTCAATTCGCGCAAGCCCGCTTGGCCTTGCGTGAAAATCAGGAACGCCGCGATGAAGCCGCCGCCAAACAGGCCTCGCCAGAACAATATCGTCCATGAATCGAACTGAAGCAGACGGGTGAACAACGGCGCGGTGCTCCAGGCGACCGCCGCGGCGATGACGAGCACGATGCCGATGCGACGCTGTTGATGAGATTCCGGCATCGCATGCGAGGGCCAGGGGAACGCCATGGCCGCACCGTGTCATTGTTCGCGCCTGTTTGGCAAGAAAGGCCGGCTGCGATAGCTTCGACGTCACAAAAGGGGCGCGGCATGAAACTTCTCCGACGCAAATTCCTTGGATTCGCCGCGGCCGTTGTCGCCGCTCCAGCCTTTCCGCGGCGTGCATCGGCGGATAATTATCCGACGCGGCCGGTGCGCATCGTCGCCGGGTTTGCCGCCGGCGGCGGGGTCGACATCACGGCGCGGCTGATCGGTCAGTGGCTTGCGGATCGGCTGGGCCAGTCCTTCGTCATCGAGAATCGCGCGGGCGCCGGCGGCAATATCGGCACCGAGGCGGTCGTGAACGCGGCTCCCGACGGATATACGCTGCTGCTTGCCGCCGTGCCCAACGCGGTCAACGCCTCGCTGTATGAGAAGCTGAATTTCAACTTCATTCGCGACACCGCACCGGTCGCCGGCATCATCCGCGTGCCGATGGTCATCCTGCTCAATCCGTCGGTCCCGGCCAAAACGGTTCCCGAGTTCATCGGCTATGCCAGGGCCAATCCCGGAAAGATCAACATGGCATCGGCCGGCAATGGCAGCGCGCCGCACATGGCGGGCGAACTGTTCAAGATGATGGCCGGCGTCAACCTGGTCCATATCCCGTATCGCGGCCAGGGTCCCGCGCTGACGGATCTGCTGGGCGGCGATGTGCAGGTGCTGTTCGCCACGGCGCCAGGCACCACCGATTACATCAGGACCGGCAAGCTGCGCGCGCTCGCGGTGACATCGGCCGTGCGCGCCGAAGTGCTGCCGGAGCTGCCGACGGTGGCGGATTTCGTGCCGGGTTACGAAGCAAGCCAGTGGTATGGCCTCAGTGCGCCCAAGAACACATCAGGTGAAATCATCGGCAAGCTCAACAAGGAAATCAATGCGGCCATCGCCGATGCCGGCGTGAAGGCACGGCTTGCCGCCATCGGCGGCGAGCCGCTGCCGGGCTCGCCCGCCGCGTTCGGCAGACTGATCTCGGACGAAACCGAAAAATGGGGCAAGGTGGTCCGCGCCGCCGGCCTCAAACCGGAGTAGGGCGCGAGGCGCAGCTGCGTGATGCGCGGGCTTGACGCGGTCAAGCGCGGCAATGACGCGCCGGTACCGTTCTCCCGGCAATAATTTCCCTGCTAGGCAATTGTGCCCCGGTCGTCCGGCCGGGGCCTTTGTTTTATGCCGTTGAACTTATTGCATTATCCGGATTGGCACGCCGCTTGCGACGTCTGGCTTGATCACGGCCGTGCCTTGATGCGCGCCGGACACGAATTTGGAGACGACGTTATGGGTATCTTCGACGCGCTCAATACTTCGGTTGGCGGCTTGCAGGCGCAGTCCTTCGCCCTCCAGAACATTTCCGGCAACATCGCCAACGCGCAGACCACGGGCTTCAAGGGCATCAACACCTCCTTCGTTGACCTCGTGCCGGATGCGACCAGCGCGGATCGCCAGGTCGCGGGCGGCGTCACCGCTTACGCCCGGCAGACGATCTCGTCGCAGGGGACGGTGTCGGCCTCCAGCGTCGGCACCTTCATGGCTGTCAACGGCGACGGCTTCTTCTCGGTGCAGAGGTCGAGCGGCACCGTCGACAACGCACCGGTGTTCACCGGGGTGACGAATTACACGCGCCGCGGCGACTTTCAGGTCAATGCCAACGGCAATCTCGTCAACGGCGCCGGATATTTTCTGATGGGCGTCGCGGTCGATTCCAAAACCGGCAATCCGCTCGGCAACGTGCCGCAGGTGCTGCAATTCCAGAACAGCTTTGTGCCGGCGCAGGCGACCACGACGATTCAATATGGCCTCAACCTTCCGGCCACGCCGGCGACGGCGGCTGCCAGCACCGCGACGGCCGGCACCATCACCGCCGCCGGTGGACTCAACACCGCCGACTTCAGCGTCAATCCGACGGTGGCGGGCACCGGCACGGTCGTCGGCAATGACGTCGGCGTCTTTCAGAATGAGTCGATCAGCGGCGGCGCGGTCACGGCTTACGATGCATCCGGCACGCCGGTGAACCTGCAGCTGCGCTGGGCCAAGACCGATAGCGCCGCGCTTGGCGGCGCCCATGTCGACACCTGGAATCTGTTCTATCAGAAGGACCCCACCGCGACCGGCGCCGCCGTGGCGTGGGTCAATGCCGGCACCAACTTCACGTTCGGCACCAATGGAAAGCTGACCAGTCCGACTTCGCCCTCGATCACGCTCACCGGCGTGGCGGTCGGCGGCCAGACGCTCGGCAACGTTTCCGTCAGCATCGGCGCCAGCGGGCTGACGCAGTATGCGACCACCGGCGGCACCGCGACCATCAATGCGATTTCCCAGAACGGATATCCCGCCGGTCAGCTGCAATCGGTCGCCATCAGCAACTCGGGCCTGGTGATCGGAACGTTCTCCAACGGGCAGAACATCAATCTGGCTTCCGTCACATTGTCGCACTTCAACGGCACCAACTACCTCAAGTCGCTCGATGGCGGCGCGTATGCGGTGACCGATCAGTCGGGACCTGCGATCGCCGGCTCCTCCGGAACCATCAGCGGTTCGTCGCTGGAAGGATCCAACACCGACATCGCCGACGAGTTCACCAAACTGATCGTGACCCAGCAGGCCTATTCGGCCAATACCAAGGTCATCACCACCGCCAACAGCATGGTTCAGGATCTCTTGAACGTGCTGCGCTGATGGGTAAGTGCGTTAGAAATAGTTTCCGTGTCCCGGGCGCGATGCGGCGCGAAGTGCCGCTTCGCAGAACCGGGACCCCGGTTCTGCAGCGCACCGCAAGAGCGCTGCGCTGCGCCCGGGGCACTAGAGTTGTGATCTGACTTAAAGACGGGCCATCGATATGAGTTTGAGTTCAGCCCTCTCCACCGCGATGGCAGGCCTGCGCGCCAACCAGGCCGCGCTGGCGATCGTATCGTCCAATGTCGCCAACGCGCAGACGCCGGGCTATGTCAGCCGCGGCGTCAATCAGAGCGAAATCTACAGCGGCGGCAGCACCAGCGTGCGCGTCGATGGCGTCAACCGCCAGCTCGATCAATACATCCAGTCGCAACTGCGCACCGAAACTTCCGGCGGCGCCTATGCCGACCAGATCGCCAACATCCTGAGCCAGTTGCAAAACGTCTACGGCACGCCCGGCGACGCCGGCACGCTGGAAAGCGCCTTCAGTAATTTGACCAGCGCGTTGCAGTCGCTGTCGGCAAGCTCCGGCTCAAGCTCGGCGCAATCGGCCGTTCTGACGGCGGCGCAATCGCTGGCGCAGCAACTCAACGCCACCACGCGGGGCATCCAGACGCTGCGCTCCAATGTCGAGCAGGATATCGGCATTTCCGTCGGCCAGGCCAATGTCGCGATGAACCAGATCGCGCAACTCAACATGCGGCTGCAGGGCATGAGCCCGACCGATCCTGCCGCCGCGTCCCTGATGGATCAGCGCGACAACGCCATCAACCAGCTGGCGCAGCTGATGGACATCCGCGTCGTCACCGACAACACCAACCAGGCGACCATCTTCACCAACTCCGGCATCCAGCTGGTCGGCGGCAGTCAGGCGTCGGTGCTGTCGTTCAATTCACCGGGAACGCTGGACGCCAATTCGCTGTGGAACAGCAATCCGGCGCTGTCCGGCGTGGGCGCGCTCACTTTAAAGCTGCCGAACGGCGGCAATTTCGACATGATCGCCAACAACGCGATCGGCTCCGGACAGATCGCGGCGGATCTGAAACTGCGCGACAAGACGCTGGTGCAGGCCCAGGCGCAGGTCGATCAACTGGCCGCGGCGCTGGCAAGCTCGGTGTCCGACATCACAAAGCCCGGCACTGCGGTCACGGGGCCGCCGGCGGGGTTCGATCTCGATCTCGCCGGCATGCAGCCCGGCAACAGCATCACCCTGACCTACACCGACACCGCGACCAACACCAAGCACCAGGTCACCATCCTGCGCGTCGACGATCCCGCGGCATTGCCGCTGCCGAACACGGCAACCGCCGATCCGAACGACCAGGTGATCGGTCTCAATTTTATCGGCAGCATGGCGTTCGTCGTGGCGCAGTTAAATACCGCACTCGGCGGCGCGCATCTGCAGTTCTCCAATCCGTCGGGCGCGACGTTGCGCGTGGTGGATGACAATACCGCTGCCGCCACCGTCAACGCGGCCTCCACCACCAAGACCGCCACGTCGCTGGCGAACGGTGTGGCGCAACTGCCGTTGTTCACCGACGCGGGGTCGCCCTACACCGGCAGGATCACCGCCGGCGGCTCGCAGATGACCGGTCTTGCGGGCCGCATCACCGTCAATGCCGCGCTGCTCGGCGATCCGTCGAAACTCACCGTCTACAATACCTCGCCGGTGACGCCATCGGGCGATACCACGCGCGCGGATTTCATCTATTCGCAGCTCACGTCGGGCAGCTTGTTTTACTCGCCGCAAACCGGGCTCGGCTCCAACGCGACGCCGTTCAAGGGCACCATCGGCGGCTTCATGCAGCAATTCCTCAGCCTGCAAGGCAACGCCTCGTCAACCGCAACGCAGCTGCAGCAGGGTCAGGACGTCGTCGTCTCCACGCTGCAGCAGAAATTCAAGTCGAGCGCCGGCGTCAGCATCGACACCGAAATGGCCAACCTGATCGCGCTGCAGAATTCCTACGCGGCGAATGCGCATGTGATGAGCGTGGTGCAGAGCATGATGACCAACCTGCTGCAGATCCAGACCTGAGGTTCGAGCGATGGCGATCAACAGCATCGGCTATGGCAGCACCGTCCTCGGACAGTCGGTGCGCAATCTCAACGATCAGCTCACCACGCTGTCGTCGCAGCTTACCACCGGCAAGAAGGCGACGACCTATGCCGGCATGGGCGTCAACGAGGGATTCGCGATCGCCGCCCGCGCGCAACTCTCCAATATTTCCGCCTTCGCCGACACCATGACCAAGATCAACACCACCATCAGCGTCGCCAACACCGCGCTGCAGGCGCTGGTGAACATCGGCGGTCAGGTGCAGAACGCCGCCTCTGCCGGCCCGCAGGCGCTGAACGGCGCCGGACAAACCATCGCCCAGCAGAATGCGGTCGCCCAGCTCGGATCGATGCTGGGAATCCTCAACACGCAATCCGGCGACCGCTACATCTTTTCCGGCGCCGCCATCGATACGCCCGCTGTCGCCGACGCCGATACCATCCTGAACGGCAGCGGCGCGCAGGCCGGGTTAAAGCAGGTGATCTCGGAACGCCGGCAGGCCGATCTCGGCAGCGGCCTCGGCCGGTTGACGATTTCCGCACCGGCCACGATGCCGATTTCGATTGCCGAAGAAACGCCTGCCACCGTGTTCGGCCTGAAGCTGAATTCGGTCTCCTCGTCGCTGACCGGCGCCACGGTAACAGGGCCGACGGGATCGCCGGCGGCGGTGTCGATCGCGCTCGGCGCCAATCCCGGCAACGGCGAGCAGATCAGCTTCAAATTCAATCTGCCGGACGGCAGCACCGAAACCATTCAACTCACGGCGTCGAATGCGACGCCTGTGCCATCAGGCGGCTTTGCGATCGGCGCGACGCCGGCGGCGACATCGGCCAACCTGAACGCGGCGCTGAACACCGCGATCGGCACGCTCGCCAACACCTCGCTGGTCGCGGCCTCCGCCGTCGCCGCGTCGAACAATTTCTTCGCCGATCCGCCGCAGCGTGTCGCCACATCGCCGTTCGCAACCGCAACCTCGCTCACCAGCGGCACGGCGGCGAACACCGTATTCTGGTACACCGGCGAGGCCGGCGCAGGCTCCGCGCGGGCAACGTCGCTCGCGCGGATCGATGCGTCGGTCACCGTTCAATACGGCGCGCGCGCCAACGAGCAGGCCATCCGCAACCAGCTGCAGTCGGTCGCGGTGCTCGCTGCGGTCACGTCAACGGGTCCGAACGCGGCCGCGCAGGTCGCGGCATTGAACCTGCGCGTGACGCAAAACCTCACCGCGCAGCCGGGCCAGCAGACCATCCAGGATATCCAGACCGATTTTTCGATCGCGCAAACCACGATGAAAGACGCCACCGCGCGGCAGAAGCAGACCCAGGCCATGCTGCAGAATATCGTGGATGGGGCCGAGAGCGTCGCGCCGGAGCAGGTCGCAAGCCAGATCCTGGCACTGCAGACCGCGCTGCAGGCCTCGTATCAGACCACCGCGATGCTGTCGCAACTGAGCCTGACCAAGTTCCTGTAGCTATAGGACTTGGCGGCTTGAGTTGGCACGGGCGTTGCGAACGCAGTGCCAGTTAAGCCGCTATCGCCTTCTTTGCCGCTTGGGCAAGAAAACCCGAGCGAGTGAATCCTTCTCGCTTCGCGTATTGGTCGATCTGGTCAAGCACGTCCGCTGGCATCGTCACGTTGATCCGAACACTCTTAATTTCCGCAGCCGGTGCGGCGATTAGGACGGCGACGCCATCTCGGTTTTCTGCGTTCGCCATAATATCCTCTAACGAAGAAGGTTCGGGCGCGGCTTCTCCATCTTGGGCCAAGCCTTCAAGATGAAAGGCTAGGGCTTCAGTCGCCATAGCTCGGGCTTCGTCCAGATTACTACCTGCGCTGATAACGCCAGGAAGATCTGGAAAAGAAACGCCGTAGTCGCTGTCAGCGTCTTTGTGAATTAGGGCGATATACTGTCGCATTGTCATTTCTCCGGTAGGCGCGAGCCGCTGCGGCTCTATCTTGATATCGGTCATTTAAGTTTTAGAGACGCTTGCCTTTCGATGCTTCGTAGCGTTCCGATAGGGACATCTTTCTGAGGATGAGGGACGGTAACGCGGCCTTTCTTCGTCGGATGCTTGAACTGGACGTGACTTCCCTTCTGGCCAACTTGCTCCCAACCATCTGATTTCAGAATTTTTATTACGTCCTGCGATTTCGTGGTGTGAAATACACACTTGTGTGTACGTTGTCAACACAAGGTGTATAAATACACATCGGCGCGAAAGGTTTCAAATCGCAAGCAAATAATCGCACCCGCCTGACTCGTGCCGTTTTTCAAAACGAAAGGCCCC
>CAVPZO010000012.1:0-61591 GCA_963710045.1 uncultured Alphaproteobacteria bacterium
GCAACACGTTGTTTCGGCGATTATTTGTCGGTGTTTCCGGTCTTCCAGCGGCGATGGCGATTTCGGCGTGGAGCAGGGTGAATTGCTCGCAGGGCAGGCATTGCAGCCGGCGCATGAACATACCGCCATATCGGCACCCCTCCCGCGCAGCACTGGTGTTGCCGTCGCTGAGCGGGTTTGCCCCGTCTTGTTTAGAGCTTGGGTACCGGAATTGCTGGCGCGACGTCATTGTCGTCGGTCGCGGCAGGAAATCAAGTGGTAGCTTTGACGCTGGCGTATTCTCACATCGTGAAATGGCGGGTGGCCGCCCTGAGTGTGAACCGGTTACGTAAGACGCTTCATATCGGCCCTTCGTCACGAGAATTGGCCATGTTGCCGAATGGCGCATTGCTGGGAACGGAGCGGCTTTCGCGCGCCCGTGGGTTGCGGTAGCTTCGGGCGAGAGACCGGCCAAGGAGGCGAAGACCTATGAAGGAAAGCACGTTGGCCAAGATCACCGCCTCCGTAGCCGCAGCAAGAGGGATGGCGCAAAAGGCATTAGCAGCGAGCCCCAATCCTGATTGGACCAAGTCCGAAATCCGCTCCATCGACGAGTGGATCGCACTTCAGGATGTCGAGTTGGATCGCCCTGAAGCCATCCGCCGGCTGGTCGAGATCGGGCTAAAGGCGAAGCGATAAGCGCGCAAAGATTGGACGGTGATTTTCTTTGTGTAGTAGCAAAGCCCCGGATGGGCAGTTTCATCGCCGGGACGACTGACCGCTTCGGACTGACCGAGCACCAGCGGCTTTTTGACTCGACCCCGGATTTGCGTTAGGCGGCGGCTCTCATCCAATCCGGCACAATCGCGGTTTTAACCTAGAACATGGCCAGTTCGGCTCCCTCGCAGCATCTGTTCGCCAACGTGCTCGCGCGCGTCCATGCCGCTTGCGGCGCGCTCGCGGCTGAGGGCGGATGGCCGAACGCCGACCTGTCGCGCGTGGTGGTCGAACCGCCCCGCGATGCCGCGCATGGCGACATGGCGACCAACGCCGCGATGGTGCTGTCCAAGGAGGCCAAGGCAAAACCACGCGATCTCGCCGAGCAGATCGCTGCGAAACTTCGCGCGGACGATTTGATCGAAAAGGTCGATGTCGCCGGTCCCGGTTTCATCAATCTCACCCTGAAGGCACACGTCTGGGCGGACGCACTGCGCACCGTTTTGCGCGAGGGCGATGCCTACGGACGCAGCGGCGTCGGCGCGAGCGAAAAGGTCAATGTCGAATACGTCTCGGCAAATCCGACCGGACCGATGCATGTCGGCCACTGCCGCGGCGCCGTGTTCGGCGATGCGCTGGCGAGCCTGCTGGCGTTAGCGGGTTACGACGTTACCCGCGAATATTACATCAACGATGCCGGCGCGCAGGTCGACGTGCTCGCGCGGTCGGCATTCCTGCGCTACCGCGAGGCGCTCGGCGAAAATATCGGCGAAATTCCGGAAGGGCTGTATCCCGGCGATTATCTAAAACCGGTCGGGCAGGCGCTTGCTGCCGAGCATGGCGAGGCGTTGTTGAAGATGAGCGAGGCCGAATGGCTTCCGATCGTGCGCGCGAAAGCCATCGCGATGATGATGGAAGAGATCAAGGGCGATCTCGCCGCGCTCAGCATCAAGCACGATGTGTTTTTCTCCGAACGCTCGCTGATCGAAACCGGCAACAACCGTGTTGCCGAGACGGTCGACTATCTTCGTTCCAAAGGCGACGTTTATGAAGGCCGGCTGCCGCCGCCGAAGGGCGGGCCGGTCGAGGATTATGAGGACCGCGAACAAACGCTGTTCCGCGCGACTGCTTATGGCGACGACGTCGATCGGCCGCTGCTGAAGTCCGACGGCTCCTATACCTATTTCGCCGCCGATATCGCCTACCACAGGAACAAATTCGATCGCGGCTTTCACGAGATGATCGATGTCTGGGGCGCGGACCATGGGGGTTACATCAAGCGCGTGCAGGCGGCGATCAAGGCGGTCACGTCAGGCAAGGCGACGCTGGACGTGAAAATCGTCCAGCTCGTCAAATTGCTGCGCAACGGCGAGCCGGTCGAAAATGTCAAAACGCTCCGGCGACTTCGTCACGCTGCGCGAGGTGGTCGACGAGGTCGGCTACGACGCGGTGCGCTTCATGATGCTCTACCGCAAGAAC
Source organism: uncultured Alphaproteobacteria bacterium (assembly GCA_963710045.1). Lineage (GTDB taxonomy): Bacteria > Pseudomonadota > Alphaproteobacteria > Rhizobiales > Xanthobacteraceae > Bradyrhizobium. Next base: position 2,176 of record CAVPZO010000012.1, read on the forward strand.
GACGCGGTGCTGGATTTCGACCTTGCCAAGGTGATCGAGCAGTCACGCGAGAACCCGGTATTTTACGTGCAGTACGGCCACGCCCGCGGTCACTCGGTGTTCCGAAATGCCCGCGAGATGATCCCGGACCTGCCGGAGGACGCTGCGGCGCGGGCGGCGTTCCTCGCCGACGCGGCGGTGGAGCGGTTGACCGACGCGGCGGAGCTGGACCTGGTGCGGCGGCTGGCGCTGTACCCCCGCATCATCGAGGCGGCGGCGGTCGCACATGAACCGCACCGAATCGCTTTTTATCTCTATGATCTCGCCAGCGAATTTCACGCGCTGTGGACCAGGGGGCGGGATTTGCCCTATTTACGCTTCATTATCAATAATGATGCAGAGATCACAAAGGCGCGACTGGCATTGGTTCAGGGCGTCGTCTCGGTTCTGGCATCGGGCCTCGCCATTCTCGGCGTCCACGCACCAGACGAGATGCGATAGGCAAGGGGATACTGCGCTCGCATGGGGATTCTGTGAGGGCAGCTAATTGGCAGCGGCTGGTTCGTTTGTAAGGGCGGGTTGGCGGCTTTCCCGAAGGGGACGCATCATCACGATGGCTGATCGATACCAGGACAAATCGTCTACCGCGGACGATGACCATGATCGCGGGTCTCAGCACGCGCCGGCCAAAGGCGAAGGCGACCCCTTGGCCGAACTGGCGCGGCTGATCGGGCAAACCGACCCATTTTCCAATTTTGGCCGTGCCAATCAGCCGATGCCGCCGCGCGAAACCGATCCCTATCACCAGGCGGAGCCGGAACCGGAAATCGACGAAGGCCCTCCAGCCGGTCCGCCGCCATGGATGCAGCGTGCCGCCCAGCAGGAAGCTGCCCCGCAACTGGATTTCGACACCTCGGTGCATCCGCTTCGGCGTTATGCCGCGGCGCATCCGCCTGCCGAGCCGGAGTACCATGAGGCGCCGCCGTTCGCCGCCGACGCCGATCCGCATTCCCAGGCCGATCCCGCACGCTATGACGATGCGCTCTACGGCCAGCCCGATCCCGGGACCTATCACGCGCAGCAGCAGGACGCCGATCCCTATGCCTATCAGGACGGCTATGGTGAAGAGGCAGAAGAAAGCGAGAAGCCGCGCCGCGGCGGCATGATAACCGTCGTCGCCGTGCTTGCGCTGGCGGTCGTCGGCACCGGCGGCGCGTTTGCCTATCGCACCTATATGGGGTCGCCGCGCAGCGGCGAGCCGCCGATCATCAGGGCCGACGCCGGTCCGACCAAAGTCGTGCCGGCACCGTCCGGAGAGGGCGTCGCCAAGGTACCTGACCGCATGACGCCGGGCGGCGCCGAGAAGATCGTTCCGCGCGAGGAAGCGCCGGTCGACGTCAATGCCGGTCCGCGCCAGGTGTTTCCACCGCTGAACCAGAACACCAATCCGCCGACGGCGGCGATCGTGGCGCCGGCCAAGCCGCCTGCCGCTCCTGCGGCCAATGGCACGCTGGCGGGCGACGAACCGCGCAAGATCAGGACCCTCGCGGTGAAAGGCGATCCGGCCGATGTCGCGGCAACGCCGGCGCCCAAGCCCGCGGCCACACCGCGCCCGGTTCCTTCACCAGCCGCTGCGCGGGCCCCGGCACCGTCACCGGCTAACGCCAACGCATCGGCCAATGCGCCCCTGTCGCTGTCGCCGCAGGGCGCCCCATCCGCGCCCGCAGATACCCGAAACCGCGTTGCGGCCACCACGCCCACCCAGCCCCCGCCTAGCAGCGGGGGAAGCTATGTGGTCCAGGTCTCGTCGCAGCGCAGCGAATCCGACGCGCAGGCCTCCTACAGGGCGCTGCAGGGCAAGTTCCCGTCGGTGCTCGGATCGCGCGCGCCGCTGATCAAGCGCGCCGATCTCGGTGACAAGGGCGTTTATTACCGCGCCATGGTCGGCCCATTCGGTTCGCCTGAAGAAGCCGCCCAGGTCTGCGGCAATCTGAAAACTGCCGGCGGGCAGTGCGTGGTGCAAAAGAACTAGCCATCCAAAGGAATTCGCGGCGGTTTCCTTGACCCCCGGCCTGAGCGCGGTCTAATCCGCGCCATGAACACGCGCGCATTTATCACCGGGGTGTCCGGCTTCACCTTGACCGCCGACGAGCGCGATTTTATGCGCGGGGCGCGGCCCTGGGGCTTTATTTTGTTCAAGCGTAACATTGATTCACCAGCGCAAGTCACTGCACTGGTGGCTGAATTACGAAAGAGCGTTGACGACCCCAACTCACCCGTCCTGATCGACCAAGAGGGCGGGCGGGTCCAGCGGTTCGGGCCGCCGCAGTGGCCGGTCTATCCGCCGGGCGCGGTGTTCGGAACTCTGTACGACATCGACCGCGAGCTCGGCCTGACGGCAGCCCGGTTGAGCGCCCGGCTTATTGCGGCCGATCTGATCGACCTCGGCGTGACCGTCAATTGCCTGCCGCTGGCGGACGTTCCCGTCGCTGGCGCCGACGCCGTGATCGGCAACCGCGCCTATGGAACCGAGCCCGGCAAGGTTGCGGCGATCGCTCGGGCGGTGACGGAAGGATTGGAACAGGGCGGCGTATTGCCCGTTCTGAAGCATATTCCCGGGCACGGGCGGGCGACCGCGGATACCCATTTCAGGCTTCCGGTGGTTGATACCCCCCGGGCGGAACTCGAACGCACCGATTTTGCGGCGTTTCAACCGCTGGCGGACCTGCCGATGGCCATGACCGCACATGTTGTGTTTAGCGCGCTTGATCCTGCCCAACCGGCGACGACTTCTGCGACAATCATCGAACAGGTGATTCGCGGCAGTATCGGGTTCCAGGGTTTGTTGATGAGTGATGACGTGTCCATGAACGCGTTGGCGGGGTCGATCGCCGAGCGGACCCGGGCGACCCTTTCAGCCGGATGCGACATGATTCTGCACTGCAACGGCAATCTCGAGGAAATGCGCGCGGTCGCGCGGGAGACCCCGGTGTTTTCGGGCAGGGCACTGGAGCGTGCCAAGCGTGCACTGGCGTCACGAAAACCCCCGCAGCCATTCGATCGCGTGGCGGCGCGGGCTGAATTGGATGAATTGGTAGGTCGTGCAGGGGTTAGCGCATGAGCGCGGAAATTCTGTCATTTGAAACCGGACGGCCAGCCGAACTCGCCGACAACGAGCCATCGCTGGTGGTCGATGTCGAGGGCTATGAAGGCCCGCTCGATTTGCTGCTGGCACTGGCGCGGCAGCAGAAGGTTGATCTGCACAAGATCTCGATTCTGGCGCTGGCCGACCAGTATTTAATCTTCATCGAGGCCGCGCGAAAGATTCGCCTGGAGCTTGCCGCCGATTATCTGGTGATGGCGGCCTGGCTGGCGTTCCTCAAATCGCGGCTGCTGCTGCCTGAACCCGCGACGCCGGACGGTCCGAGCGCCGAGGAAATGGCGACCGCGCTGGCCAATCGCTTACGCCGGCTCGAGGCCATTCGCGAAGCGTCGAACCGGCTGATGAACCGTCCGCAATTGCAGCGCGACATTTTTCCGCGCGGCGATCCGGAATCCATCGCCGAGATCCGGCATCCCCGATTCACGGCCACACTGTTCGATCTGCTTACAGCCTATGCAGCGCAGCGTCAGCAGCGGGTGCTGGCCAATGTGCATCTGGCGAAACGCACGGTCTGGTCGCTGACCGAGGCGCGCGCGTCGCTCGAGCGTCTGGTCGGGATGGCCGAGGACTGGAGCCGTCTCGACGAATACCTCCTCAACTACGTCGTCGATCCCTCGCAGAAGGCCACCGTTTTCGCGTCCAGCTTTGCCGCGGCGCTGGAAATGGTGCGCGAGGGCGAGGTCGAGTTGCATCAGAAGCAAGCGTTCGCGCCGCTGTATTTTCGCAAGCGTCCGCCGCAACCGATGTCCGACGCTTATGCCGCGCCGGACACGTTGCCGGAATAATTGGAACAAGGAGACCGAGCCATGGCAAGCCTGGCGGAAAAGCGCATCGCGGAAGCCGACGACCGTTCCGACGATCCGCAAGCGCGGCCCGAGGAACTGCGCTTGCTGGAAGCGCTGCTGTTTGCTTCCACCGAGCCGCTCGATCAGGCCGCGCTCGCCAAGCGGATGCCGGACGGCGTCGACATCAAGGTGGCGCTGGCGCAGTTGCAGGCCGACTACGCCTCGCGCGGGGTCAATCTGGTTCGCGTCGCCAACAAATGGACTTTTCGGACCGCCGGCGATCTGTCGTGGCTGATGACGCGGGAAAGCACGGAAACGCGGCGGCTGTCGCGCGCGGCGATCGAGATGCTCGCGATCATCGCCTATCACCAGCCGGTCACGCGCGCGGAGATCGAGGACATCCGGGGCGTGATCACTTCCAAGGGAACGCTGGACGTGCTTTTGGAAACCGGCTGGGTGCGGCCGCGCGGCCGCCGCAAGACCCCGGGACGGCCGCTAACGTTCGGCACCACCGAAGCTTTTCTGTCGCAATTCAGCCTTGAGGCGCTCGGCGATCTGCCGGGTCTGGAAGAGCTGAAGGGAACGGGCTTGTTGGACTCGCGGCTGCCGTCCGGGTTCAGTGTTCCAGCACCTTCGGACGATCCGGCGTTGCGCGATGACGAGGATCCGCTCGACATCGGCGATCTGGAACTGGCGCTGGCGCCGGCCGTCGAGCCGGAAAAAGACGGCGGCGACTGACATTCGGCCGCCTTCCGCCGCGGGTTAACAATAGCGGCAATGCGCCACGCCATAGGCGATATGACAAGGCGTAAGTCCTTGTTTTTGACACCTCCTCAGCCTACCTTCCGGGACAAATAGAGGCCGCATTGCCGGCCGCATGTTTGGAGGGTTGCAGGATGGGTTCGCTTAGCATTTGGCACTGGATCGTCGTGATCGCGGTCGTCCTGCTGTTGTTCGGCCGCGGCAAGATTTCCGATCTGATGGGCGACGTGGCGCAGGGCATCAAGGCCTTCAAGAAGGGCATGCAGGACGACGAGAAGACTGCGGAGAAGTCCACCGAGCCCGTGAAGACCATCGACCACAATGCTCCTGCGCCCACCGCCGCGCGGTCGGATGTCGGCAGCAAGGTCGTTTGATATCAACAGGATGCCCCGCATCCGGCCGGATGCGGAGAACCTGCGGCAAACCGGTGACGGTTTGGCGGCAAACGCTGCGGGACGACACCATAACGCGCCATAGCGGTTAAGTTCGCCTCGCGTAAGCGGAATTTCTCATGTTTGACATCGGGTGGAGTGAACTGGTCGTCATCGCGGTTGTCGCGCTGATCGCCATCGGCCCGAAAGAACTGCCGGGCGTGTTGCGCATGGTCGGGCAATGGATGGGCAAGGCGCGCAAGATGGCCGGCGAATTCCAGGGCCAGTTCCAGGAGGCGATGCGCGAGGCCGAAATGGCCGACCTCAAGAAGACCTTCGACGAGGTCAAGGAGGCTGCCACTGGCTTTGGCAGCGACAACATCATGACCTCGCTGCAAAAGGACGTCGGCGACGCTCTGAAGATCGACAATATCGATAAGCCTGCGATCGAGCCGCCGCTCATCCCGACCACGCCGGAAGCGCCGATCCCGGAAACGTTTACCGAGGCCGATGCCCATACGCTTGCCAGCGAGCCGCTGGCGATCACGCGGGAAGTCCACGCCGCGCCGCACGAAACGCCCCCGGCCGAGCAGCCCGCTCCGGTTGAAAACCCGGACATTCTCAAGGACGCCAAAGCGTCATGAGCGACGAGGATATCGAGGCCAGCAAAGCGCCGCTGATGGATCACCTGATCGAGCTGCGCTCGCGGCTGATCAAGGCGCTGCTGGCCTTCGGCCTGGCCTTCATCTTCTGCTTCTTCTTCGCCAAGCAAATCTACAATGTGCTGGTGTGGCCGTTCGTCTGGATCGCCGGTCCGGAAAATTCGAAGTTCATCTACACCGCGCTCTTGGAATACTTCCTTACCCAGTTAAAGCTGGCGCTGTTCGGCGCCGCATTCATCTCGTTTCCGATCGTCGCAGCGCAAATCTACAAGTTCGTGGCGCCCGGTCTCTACAAGCACGAGCGCGGCGCATTTCTGCCCTATCTGATCGCGACGCCGTTCTTCTTCGTGCTGGGATCGATGCTGGTGTATTTCGTGGTGCTGCCGATGCTGGTGCGGTTCTCGCTCGGCATGCAGCAGATGGGTGGCGCGGAAACCGCGCAGATTCAGCTACTGCCGAAGGTCGGCGAATATCTGTCGCTGATGATGTCGCTGATCTTCGCGTTCGGCGTCGCGTTCCAGCTGCCGGTGATCCTGACGCTGCTGGGACGGATCGGCATCATCACCGCAAAACAGCTGCGCGAAAAACGCCGCTATTTCATCGTCGTCGCCTTCATCATCGCAGCCGTCCTGACGCCGCCCGACGTCATCAGTCAGGCCTCGCTCGCGCTGCCCTTGATGTTGCTGTACGAAGGCTCGATCATTGCCGTGCAAATGGTGGAGAAAAGGGCGGCGGCGAAGGCGGCCGGCGTGGCGCCATCCGCGACGCCGCCTGATCCTAAGCCGGCGGAGTAGGGCTTCGCAAAAAATCTGCTTTTTCAGCCGCCGGTTGTGGTAGAGCCGTCCCTCTGGATGCTTAAATCACGTCATCCGGGAGATGACCGTGGCTTGGGCGTTTGATACATTGGGCTATGCCAAGCGATTACGGGAAGCCGGCATTCCCAACCCTCAGGCGGAAGGCCACGCCGAGGCGGCGCGCGAATTCATCATGACCGAACTGGTGACCAAGCAGGACCTGCAGGCAGCGATCAATTCCCTGGAGGTGAGGCTGGGGGGAAGGATCGATGCCTTACAGGCAGCGATGGAGACCCAGACGCTGCGCTTGACGGTGCGCTTGGGCGGAATAGTCGCCGCCGGGATCGGCATATTGGCGCTCATCGAGCGTCTTCGTTAGCGCGATACCGTCCAATTCGTCATGCCCGGGCTTGTCCCGGGCATCCACGTCTTTTACAGACCGTGCAGCTAAGACGTGGATGGCCGGGACAAGTCCGGCCATGACGGGAATTTCGCCATGCACGACATCAAATCAATCCGCGACAATCCAACGGCCTTCGACGCAGCGCTGAAGCGGCGCGGGCTGGAGCCGTTGTCGGCGTCGCTGCTGGCGATCGACGAGAAGCGCCGCGCGGCGATTCTGGCGTCGGAGCAGGCGCAGGCGCGGCGCAATTCCGCATCGAAGGAAATCGGCGACGCCAAGAAGGCAAAGGATGACGCGCGTGCCGCGAAGCTGATGGCGGAGGTTGCCGAGCTGAAGACGACGATGCCGGAGCTTGAGGCGGCAGCAAAGGCGGCGGACGAAGAGCTTGCCAAGGAATTGGCGGCGATTCCGAACCTGCCGCTTGAGGACGTGCCGGAGGGGGTCGATGAGCATGGCAATGTGCAGCGCCATGTCTTCGGCAAGATCCGCAACTACGCATTCAATCCGAAACCACACGACGATCTCGGCGGTGCGCTCGGATTCATGGATTTCGAGGCGGCTGCCAAATTGTCCGGCGCACGCTTTGTCGTGCTGAAGAAAGGCCTCGCGCGACTGGAGCGGGCGATCGGGCAGTTCATGCTCGACGTGCACACCAACGAGCACGGTTACACGGAAGTCAATCCGCCTCTGCTGGTGCGCGACGAAGTGATGTTCGGCACAGGCCAACTACCGAAGTTTGAAGAAGATCAGTTTTCAGCTTTGTCCATTCAACTTCTGTCAGACAGGGAAATAGACGCTCTGTCTAAGGAAGTGAGGAGCGAGATATTTCACAATTATCTAAATGCCGAATACGGTTGGCCAATGCCAACGATTAAAACCCTCTCGGAAGAAGAAATCGTAAAATTCTATGAGAGCAATGAGAATGTTACAGTCGGTCAATTCACAAGGGCCTTAGATATTTTTGGGCGTCAATTCGCTTTGAAGGCTTTGCAGCATTCCATCAAAGCTCGCCGCTGGCTCATCCCAACCGCCGAGGTCCCTCTCACAAACCTCGTCCGAGAATCCATCCTGGACGAAAAAGAACTGCCAATGCGTCTCACCGCGCTGACACCGTGCTTTCGCGCCGAGGCGGGAGCTGCGGGGCGCGACACCCGTGGCATGATCCGGCAGCATCAATTTGCAAAGGTCGAACTGGTCTCGATCACCACGCCCGAAAACAGCAAGGACGAACTTGAGCGCATGCTGTCCAGCGCCGAGGAAGTGCTGCGCCGGCTCGATCTGCATTACCGGGTGATGACGCTCTGCGCCGGCGACATGGGATTCTCCGCGCAAAAAACCTACGACATCGAGGTTTGGATGCCGGGGCAGGGCGAGGGCGGCGCCTACCGCGAAATCTCAAGCTGCTCGGTGTGCGGCGATTTCCAGGCGCGGCGCATGGACGCGCGCTATCGCGGCAGCGACGGCAAGCCGCGCTTCGTGCACACCCTGAACGGCTCCGGCACCGCGGTGGGCCGCGCGCTGATCGCGGTGATGGAGACTTATCAGCAGGAAGACGGCTCGATCGCCGTGCCCGATGTGCTGCAGTCCTTTATGGGCGGCGTGAAGGTGATCAAGAAAGGTTAGACCGCGCCGCAGACTGGAATGCGTCGTCGCCTCGCTTCTCGCACTGACGGAGGCCCCGGTAAGGTTGACCGGTTAGGTTAAAACCGGGATCACGTTGCTCGTGCGGAGCAGGCGTCTACGGTCATCAGGTCGCGCAGAGTGACCGGCGAAGCCGCAATTCCGGCCACGATTTCAATTGCGAGACACGGGGCCGCCGGTTTGTAAGAAGTCCGGCGGTCCCACTTTGAAGCGGAACGGATCGCATCGCCGGATGGTTATCCGGCCATGAGAGAACGCCGCCTCAAACGCCCAGCCGTCCCGATGGAATTATTGATGGCGCTCGCGATCAGCCTCGTCGCAGGCATGTTCGCCTGGTACGCGGTCCTGATCTGGCGCTTCTTCTTCGATTGAAGCGGCAAGCAAGGTCAGGTTGTAAAAAGTAACTCTCACGTCGTTGTTGATCGCCGCGGGCGCAATTATGGAACCGGATCCGGGTTCCACTACACCCACTGTTAACTTCTCTCGATAACCGGGGCTCAAGAACTTCGCTCTACGGTATTCCGATGGGGGAGCCAGGATGGCGAGACACCGCAAAGACCTCGGCGAGCGCAGGCACCAACGGATCGAGGTTCGGCGGCCGGGATTCATCATTCCAGCGCCGGACGCGCCCTGGATCGAATGTTTCATTGTCGATATCTCCGAGAGCGGCGTCTGCCTCGATGTCGGCGCGCTGGCGGTGCCCAAACTGTTCGGCCTGTCATTCACGTCGTGCGGCTCGGTCGTCCGCGTCTGCCTTCGGGCCTGGCGCCGGGGCGAACTGGTCGGCGCCCGCTTCGTGACCGCAAAACAACTGCGGCGCGGCGAACAAATCCACAGCGATCCGCAGCCGCAGAAGATGCCTGCCGATTAGGATCTGCGTCTGCATCGGCCTCCCCGGTTCATCCGCTGAACGCGGGCTGCGTTACTCGATGACCTCGTCGGCGCGGCCAAGCAGCGCCAGCGGCACATTGACGCCCAGCGCTTTGGCAGTCTTCAGATTGACAGTCAGCTCGACCGTTGTGACCTGCACAACCGGCAGCTCACCCGGCTTCTCGCCTTTCAGAATCCGTCCCACATAAGCGCCGGCTTGGCTGTGGGATTGCCGGAAGCTTCCACCGTAACTCAGCAGACCGCCTGCCGAAACGAATTCCCGCGACTGATGGACGGCGGGCACCCGATGACGCAGCGTAAGCGCGGCGAGTTGTTCGCTGCGGCTTGCGAAGAATGTCTCGTTGGCAAACACCAGCCCGCCGGTCTTCCGCTCGGCTAACGCCGCAAAGGCCGGATCGAACTCAGCTTCGGTACTGGCATTCAACACCTGAAGATTGCAACCGAGGGTGCGGGCCGCTGCCTGCAAGTCGTTGGTCGTCGCTTCGGCGTTTTTCGGATTGCTGGGATTGACCAGTAGCGCAAAGGTTTTGGCGGTGGGAGCGAGTTCGTGCAGCAATTCGAGCCGCTTCGCACCCACGGCCGCGTTCAGCGACGTCACGCCGGTGATGTTGCCACCGGGTTGCCTTAGACTGACGACCAGCCCCGTGACGACCGGATCGGCGCCGGTTTCGAAAACGATCGGGATGGTTTGAGTCGCAGCCTGGGCCGCTAGCGCTGACGCTACACTTCCCGGCGCCGCCAGCACGCTCACAGGATGACGGGCTAATTCTGCTGCGAGCGCCGGCAGCCGTTCGTTGTTGCCTTCCGCCCATCGGTATTCGATCGTCACGTTGCGGCCCTCGGTGAAACCAGCCGCGGCAAGGCCGTCGTGAAACGCGCGCAGGCGGCTTGCAAACCGGTCTGCCGATTCCGCGCCGAGATATCCGATCACCGGCATTTTTGGCTGCTGCGCGCGGGTGGCGGGCGGCCGAAAATCAAGGACGTCGCGGCACTGCCGAGCAACGCGACAAAATCCCTCCGCCTCATTACGTCCTCCGCCATGAGCCAGCGACGTTGCAATGATTGATATCACATCGTCGTGCGCCGCCCCAGTACCGTTGGTGCGCATGCGGCGAGCTGACGCCGCAAACGTTTCGAGCTTATTTGCCGGAGTTTGCCTCTACGGCAATAGGCGGATAAAGACGGCGTCTGGCGACGTGAATTGATCGAAAAGGCATGTGAGTGGGATGCGGATTCTTTGTACCAACGACGACGGCATCCACGCCCCGGGCCTGAAGATCGTCGAAGAGATCGCGCGCGCGCTGTCTGACGATGTCTGGGTGGTGGCGCCGGAGCTCGATCAATCCGGCGTTTCGCATTCGCTGTCGCTGAACGATCCGCTGCGATTGCGCGAAGTCGGCCCGCGTCACTTCGCGGTGCGGGGCACGCCGACCGATTGTGTCATCATGGGCTCGCGCCACATCCTCGGCGAGAAGGGTCCGGATCTGGTGCTGTCCGGCGTCAACAAAGGCCGCAACGTCGCCGAGGATGTGGTCTATTCCGGCACCATCGCCGGCGCGCTGGAAGGCACCATTCTCGGCATTCCCTCGTTCGCGCTGAGCCAGGAATTTTCGATGGAAACCCGCAACGCGCCGTTGTGGGATACCGCGCTGAAATTCGGACCGCCAATCCTGCGCAAGGTGATCGATGCCGGCGTGCCCAAGAATACCGTCATCAACGTCAATTTCCCGGCCGTCGCCCCCGACGACGTCTTGGGCGTCAAGGTGACGCGGCAGGGCAAGCGTAATCTGGGATTTCTCAAAGTCGACCAGCGCCGTGACGGCCGCGGCAACCCTTACTTCTGGATCGGCTTCGAGCGCGCGGCGATGATCGACACACCGGCGGAGGGCACCGATCTCGCAGCGCTTGCGGCACGCTATGTCTCGGTGACGCCGCTGCGGCTGGACCGCACCGACGAGGAGTTTTCGGAAGCGCTGACGGCGACGCTGAAGTAGATTTCTCAACGTCGTCCCGGCGAACGCCGGGACCAATAACCCCTGGCGTCAGCGATAGGGAAGCGTTTCTCCACATCCGATCGGGCACCAAGCTTCAACTTAAGCGACACGGCATATGGGTCCCGGCGTTCGCCGGCACGACTTAGTCATTCGCTTAAACCGTCGCGCCCTTGAGCGCGCCTTCGATCATCTTGCCGAGGGTCTCGATCTGGAACGGCTTCTGCAGCGCGGGGCGGTCGCGATATTCTTCCGGCAGGCCCTGCGAGCCGTATCCGGTGGCGAAAATGAAGGGTCGGTTGCGGGCCTTGATCAGCTCGGCGACCGGCGAAATCACCTTGCCGTTGACGTTGACGTCGAGAATGGCGATGTCGAATTCGGTCGATTGCGCCAGCTTGATCGCCTCGTTGATCTCGCCGGCTTCGGCGGCGACGGTGTAACCGAGTTCGTCCAGCATGTCCGCCACCATCATCCTGATCATGACCTCGTCCTCAACGAGGAACACTGAGCCGCCCGGCGGCCGCGATGCAGTCATGGTGGTATTCCTTAGCCCAATACCCAAATCAGAAGTGTCCCCGGTCAAGTTCGCAAATAACGCTGGATAGCGCAATGTCCGCGTCGTCCCGTTTGCGTGAGCAAACGGGGTGGAAAGCGGTTGATCTCGCGCCGTTGCGAGGCTGCAGGGGATGATTCCGGGTCGATAACGCCGTACTGCAAACCGGGTTCCGCTCGTGGAACCAAAAAGTTCCGAATGGAATCTTTCCTTAACAGCGCTTGTTCATATTGGTCGGCTTAAGCACGCCGCGCAGGTTAAGCTGCCGTATCCGCCTTTGCGAGACTGCCATGCCAACAGCCGAAAAACCGCCGCCGGAAAAGATGATGTTTCAGCTCACCCTGCGGCGGCGCGGGATCAGCGATCAGTCGGTGCTGCGCGCCATGGAGGCGATCCCTCGTGATGTCTTCGTCGAGTCTTCGGATCGCCGGCACGCTTATGACGACACCGCCCTCGGCATCGCCTGCGGACAGACCATCAGCCAGCCATTCGTGGTGGCCTACATGACCGAACAACTGCAGTTGCGGGGCGAGCACCGCGTGCTGGAGATCGGCACCGGTTCTGGCTACCAGGCCGCGATCCTGTCTAAGCTTTGCGGGCAGGTCGTGACCATCGAACGCTTCCGCACCCTGGCGGACACCGCCCGCAAGCGGCTCAAGCAGCTGCACTGCGATAACGTCGAGGTGCTGCTCGGGGATGGCTTCGATATCGCGGGCGGCGCCGGCCAGTTCGACCGCATCATCGTCACCGCGGCGATGGTGGAGGTTCCCGATGCGCTGACCGGGCGGCTCGAGACTGGCGGCATCCTGATCGCGCCAGTCGGCCCGCATCACGGCACCCAGACCTTGGTCCGGATCGTCAGAACGGATGCAGGCCTGGAGCGCAAGGCGCTGGTCGACGTGCGCTTTGTGCCGGCGCTGCCCGGCATTGCCCAGGAGTTGTAGGCTTTCCTCGACGGCACCCTCGAAGCCTCATCCTGAGGAGCGGCCTCTTGGCCGCGTCTCGAAGGATGGCCGCGGGCTCTCATGGTTCGAGACGCGCGCAAGTGCGCGCTCCTCACCATGAGGGGGTTGAGGTAACCTTAAAGGGTTGTTTACTCAGGAGGTGTTTACTCAATTCAGTAATTTGTTGCGTACGAGTGAGTAACCATGCCCCGTGTCGTCGAGTTGCTTTGCTCGCGCCGCGCTCCGCAAGTCGCGGCGCTGGCGCTGATGTCGTTTGCTTTTGCCGGATGCAGCGCCGACACGCAGACCCGGCTGTCGCAAAACTCCTTCTCCAATCCATTTTCCCCGCAGCCGGAAACCACCGCCTCGGTTCCCGCGCCTCAGGTCGAGCGCCGCGAGTTGCCACAATATGCGCGCCCGCAGTCGCAATATCAGTCGTCGGCGTTGCCGCCGCCGATTGCTACACCACAGTCGTATCCGACCGCCAGCGCCGGCGTATCCGGGGGAGGGCGCGGGCTCGCATCCTATTCTCCGCCGAGCCGTCAGCCGATCGAGACCACCGGCAGCGTCGCGCCGCGTTCGATCGCCGCGACCCGTGCGCCGGGGCGCGAAACCGGCACCACCATTATCGTCGGCACCAGCGATACACTGGAAACGCTGTCGCGCCGCTACAATGTTTCGTCCGCCGCGATCCTGCAGGCCAATGGCTACAAGGGCCCGCGCGCGTTGCAGCCCGGCCAGCAGCTGATCATTCCGCATCAGGCCGCGACCGCTGCGGCTCCCGTGCTGGCGCCGCCGAAGGCCGCCAATGCCGCGGCGCCCGCGAGCGCGCCGCCGAGCGTGCATGTCGTCAATCGCGGCGACACCCTGATGAGCATCGCGCACCGCAATCGCGTGCCGGTTGCAGAACTGGCGAAGGTCAACAGCCTCGATCCCAATGCCAAGCTGAAGCTCGGTCAGAAGATCAACGTGCCCGGCGCGAAATCAGCCGCCGCTGCGCCGCCGGCGCAGGTTGCTGGTGCTCAGCCCGGCGCAGTGGCGGCACCTGCGACCAAGATGGCCGCGCTTACTCCTGAGGCTCCGAAGGAAAAGGCGCGGCTTGCCCAGGCGACGACGACGCCCGAAGCTGCCGCTGCTGTTACCGAAACTCCGGTCAAGACTGCAGAAGCCACCGGCGCGTTGCCGACGTTCCGCTGGCCGGTGCGCGGCCGCGTGGTCACCGGCTACGGCGCCAAGACCAACGGCAAATCCAACGACGGCATCAACGTCGCGGTGCCCGAGGGTACGCCGATCAAGGCCGCCGAAGATGGCGTCGTTGCCTATTCCGGAAACGAACTGAAGGGTTACGGCAACCTGATCCTGGTCCGGCACTCCAACGGTTACGTCACCGCCTATGCCCATGCGAGTGAGTTGATGGTGAAGCGCGGCGAAACCATCAAGCGCGGCCAGATCATCGCCAAGTCGGGTCAGTCCGGCGAGGTGGGATCGCCGCAACTCCATTTCGAGATCCGCAAGGGATCGTCGCCGGTCGACCCGCTGCAGTTCCTGAACGGGGCGTAAGGCGGACCGGAAGGTTCGTTTCATCGACACCTCATCTCCGTCATGCCCGGGCTCGTCCCGGGCATCCACGTCTTGAGCGCTTGCGAGAAACGAAGACGTGGATGGCCGGGACGAGCCCGGCCATGACGCGCTGGACGTGATCGAGAGGTGTACATTGTCACCTTGGTCGGCTATTTCGTCCGGCACAGCTTTCAATCATCTCCAGGCCATCCATTGCCGGCCATCCTAATTCCCAGCCCGGTTCTCGCGATCCACTGACATGCCGAACACCGCGCCTACCAGCGCAACATTAATCTGGAGGACCACCCAGGCACGGGTTGCCACTTGGTTCGGCTTCACCCTGATGTGCCTCGGCATGTTCATGGCGATCCTGGACATTCAGGTGGTGGCGACGTCGCTGCCGACGATCCAGAATGCGCTGGCGATATCGCCGGATGCGATGAGCTGGATTCAAACCGCCTATTTGATCGCCGAGGTGATTGCCATTCCGTTGACGGGGTGGCTCACGCGCGTCCTGACGCTGCGATGGCTGTTCGTTATCGCCACCTTCGTATTCACGCTGACATCTATCGGCTGCGCCTTCAGCGGCAACTTCGCGTCTCTCATTACCTTCCGTATCTTTCAGGGTTTTTCGGGAGGGATGCTTATCCCGGCGGTATTCTCAGGCATCTTTCTGTTGTTTCCGGCGCGCTCCCATCCGATCGCGGGCACCATGGCCGGCATCGTGGCCGTGCTTGCGCCGACCGTGGGCCCGGTCGTCGGCGGCTGGATCACGCACCATTATTCGTGGCCGTGGCTGTTTCTGGTCAACGTCGTCCCCGGCGTCATCGCGGTCATCGCGACACCATTCCTGTTGCCGCGTGGCAGACCTCGCCTAAACCAGTTGAAGAATTTCGACGCAATTTCCGTCGCGCTGATGGTCGTGGCATTGGCGAGCCTGGAGATCGGTTTGAAACAGGCGCCGCAATCCGGCTGGTTCTCCGCCGTCTGTTTTGGTCTGTTTGCGCTGTGCACGGCCGCCACGGTCCTCTTCATCATCAGGACGCGGAAGGCAGTGCAGCGGGTGGTGGAGATCTCACTTTTCAAAGTGCGACCATTTTCGGTCGGCTGCGCGCTGAGTTTTTGCCTCGGCGTCGGATTGTTCGGCGCAGTCTATTTGATGCCGGTCTTTCTCGCCTATGTCCGGCAGCACGACGCGCTGCAGATCGGCTCGATCATGCTGGTGACGGGCGCGGCACAACTGGTGGCCGCGCCGATCGCCGGCGCGCTGGAAAGCAGGCTGGATTCGCGCTGGCTGTCGGCGTTCGGATTCAGCTTGTTCGCAATTGGACTGGGCTTGAGCGCGTTCGAAAGCCGCGTCGCCGACTATGATGAGATGTTCTGGCCCCAGGTTCTACGCGGCTTCGCGGCGATGTTTTGCCTGCTGCCGCCGACCCGGCTTGCGCTGGAGACGTTGCCGCACAAGCAGGTCCCCGACGCCAGCGGCCTGTTCAATATGATGCGAAACCTCGGCGGCGCGGTCGGTATCGCGCTGATCGATACCATCCTCTACGGTCGCACCAGCGGACATGCTGAAGCCATCCGCCAACGCCTGATCGCGGGTGACATTAAGGCGGCACAAGCGATCGGCCTCGATCGGCTTCCGCCCGATGTATCGGCCGCTGCTTCACTGATCGAGCAGGCCGCGCTCGCCACCAGCGTCAATGAAGCGTGGGCGCTGCTTGCGGGCGTGGCGGTACTCGGACTGGTACTCATTCCATTCGCTAACAGTAATGCTGACGCGGCGAAGCAGTGAAGGCGCTGTGCAGAGTAAGATTGGATTACGTCGTCGCTACGCCTCGCAATGACGCCGAAGCGCCTACATTCCCTTGATCCGCACGCCCAATCGTCCCGCCAACTCCTGCGTGAACTGCCAGGCGACGCGGCCGGAGCGCGAGCCGCGGGTGGTCGACCATTCCAGCGCTTCGCGCTCAAGCTCGGCTTCATCGAGCTTGATGCCGAAGTGGCCGCAATAACCCTTTACCATCGCAAGATATTCGTCCTGGCTGCAGCGGTGAAAGCCGAGCCATAATCCGAACCGGTCGGACAGCGACACTTTCTCTTCGACCGCTTCGCCGGGATTGATCGCGGTCGATCGCTCGTTCTCCATCATGTCGCGCGGCAACAAATGGCGGCGGTTCGAAGTCGCGTACAGGATCACATTGTCGGGGCGGCCTTCGATACCGCCTTCCAGCACAGCCTTGAGCGACTTGTAGGATGCGTCATTGCCGTCGAACGAAAGATCGTCGCAGAACACGATGAAGTGGAACGGCGACGGTCCGCAGCAGCGTCATCAGCGCCGGCAGCGTCTCGATATCCTCGCGGTGGATCTCGATCAGTTTCAGGCGATCGGCCGGCTTGCGATTGGTATTGATGCTGGCGTGCGCGGCCTTGACCAGCGACGATTTACCCATGCCGCGCGCGCCCCACAACAGCGCGTTGTTGGCAGGAAAGCCGTTGGCGAAGCGCTCGGTATTCTCGAGCAGGATGTCGCGCATCCGGTCGATGCCCTTGAGCAGGCCGAGATCGACGCGGTTGACGTGAGGCACCGGGGCGAGCCGTCCATTGGGGTGCCAGATGAAAGCATCCGCGCTCGCCATCGCATCGGCACTGGAGGCTTTGGGCGATGCGGCGGACAGGCCGGCCGCGATGGCCTCCAGCGCGCGCGCAATTCTTTCCTCCATGTCATGATTGGACGGCGGCAATGGACGTTTTGTCGCGGCATTCAGCGATTTCGGCGAGGCGGCCTTCGAGGCCGTGCGCGGAGCGGGTTTTCGGGGCTTTTTTGACATGTTGTGAGTTCCTGACCGATGCACCCATATCGGGCCGTGCGAGAGGCCGCAAGCGGCCCAAATGAGAAGGGCTGCGTAGCGTTGCAATTGGGCCGCGGCCGCTATAGTCCGCGCAAATTTGCGCTATACCGGCAGAAGCATATGTGCACGCCGGTTCATACCATTTACGAGGACCATCCGAATGCTGATTACCCCTGCGTTTGCCCAGGCCGCCGGCGCCGGCGACACCAACAGCATGTTGATGTCGCTGCTGCCGTTCGCGCTGATTTTTGTCATCATGTACTTCCTGATTCTGCGGCCGCAGCAGAAGAAGGTGAAGGACCACGCCGAACTGGTGAAGAATATCCGCCGCGGCGACACGGTTGTCACGTCAGGCGGCCTCGTCGGCAAAGTGACAAAAGTGGTGGATGACGACCAGATCGAATTCGAGATCTCGGACGGCGTGCGGGTGCGGCAGATGCGGCAGATGATTTCGGGCGTGCGCGCCAAGGGCGAGCCGGCCAAGGAAAAGGCCGAAACCGTCAAGGACGAAACGTCCGCGAGCTGAGTTTTTCGGCCGCCGCAATCTTCAGGACGGATCAAGTCGATGCTGTATTTCTCGCGCTGGAAGGCGCTTTCGATCATCGTGATCGCGCTGGTGGTGTGCCTTTTCGCCGTTCCGAATTTCTTCCCGGAAGCCAAGGTGAAAACCTGGCCGAAATGGGCGCAGCGCCATCTGGTGCTGGGCCTCGATTTGCAGGGCGGCTCGCATTTGCTGCTCGAGATCGATTCTGCTGCGGTAAAAAAGGACAAGCTCGATCAGATGCGCGACGATGTGCGCCGTACGTTGCGCGAAGCCAAGATCGGTTACACCGGCCTGCTCCCTGCGTGGCGACGCGTCGAGGTCCGGGTACAAGGAAACCGACCTGCCGAACGCGCTGACCAAGCTACGCGAATTGTCGCAGCCGCTCGGCGGTTTGCTCGGCTCCTCTGGCCAGCGCAGCCTTGACGTCAGCGACGCCGGCGGCGGGCTGATTCGCCTCACCATTCCGCAGGCCGCGATCACCGACCGCGTCCGGCAAACCATCGAGCAATCGATCCAGATCGTCGAACGCCGCGTCAACGAACTCGGCACCGTCGAGCCGTTGATCCAGCGCCAGGGCGTCGACCGCATCCTGGTGCAGGTACCGGGATTGCAGGATCCAAGCCAGCTCAAGATCATCCTCGGCAAGACCGCCAAGATGGAATTCCGGATGGTCGACAGCACGGTGCCGCCGGATCAGGCCACGCAGGGCAGGGTGCCGCCGGATTCCGAAATCCTGATGAGCGCACAGACGCCGAAGGTGCCCTACGTCATCAAGAAGCAGGTCCTGGTGTCCGGCGGCGATCTCACCGACGCGCAGCCTGGCTTCGACCAGCGCACCAACGAACCGATCGTCAGCTTCCGCTTCAACACCTCAGGGTCGCGCAAGTTCGCGCAGGCGACGATCGAGAATGTCGGGCAACCCTTCGCCATCGTGCTCGATAACGAGGTGATCTCCGCGCCCGTGATCCGCGAGCCGATCACCGGCGGCTCCGGGCAGATTTCCGGTAGCTTTACCGTACAGGCCGCCAACGAACTTGCGCTGCTGCTCCGCGCCGGCGCGCTGCCGGCGCCGTTGACGATTGTCGAGGAGCGCACGGTCGGGCCCGGGCTCGGGCAGGACTCGATCGAGAAGGGCGAACTTGCCGCCTATGTCGGCTCGATTCTGGTCATCGTGTTCATGCTGCTGACCTACCGGCTGTTCGGCGTGTTCGCCAACATCGCGGTCGCCATCAACGTCGCGATGATTTTCGGGATATTGTCGTTGTTGAACGCGACGCTGACGCTGCCCGGCATCGCCGGCATCGTGCTGACGGTCGGCATCGCGGTGGATTCCAACGTGCTGATCTACGAGCGCATCCGCGAGGAATTGCGCGGCGGCCGCAACGCGATTTCCGCGATCGACGCCGGCTTCAAGCGCGCGCTGTCGACTATCCTGGATTCCAACATCACCACCTTCATCGCCGCCGCGGTGCTGTTCTACATCGGCACCGGTCCGGTGCGCGGCTTTGCCGTGACGCTCGGCATCGGCATCATCACCACGGTTTTCACCGCGTTTACGCTGACCCGCC
The DNA here is from genome assembly GCA_963710045.1 of uncultured Alphaproteobacteria bacterium. Classification (GTDB taxonomy): domain Bacteria; phylum Pseudomonadota; class Alphaproteobacteria; order Rhizobiales; family Xanthobacteraceae; genus Bradyrhizobium. The sequence goes on from CAVPZO010000012.1 coordinate 21,639, forward strand.
TGATCGTCGCGGGCTGGGTGCGATGGAAGCGGCCGCAAACCGTGCCGATCTGAAGAATGCGGAGCCTTTAGTGACAAATCTGGTTCTCATAGGGCTCGCTGTTCTGATTGCCGTGCTGACGGTTGTTGCCGTGCTCGATCTGCTGCCGCCGCTGCGCATCGTGCCGGACGACACGCATTTCGATTTCACGCGCTTCCGCCGCATCAGCTTTCCGATCTCGGCCTTGCTCTCGATCGTCGCGATCACGCTGTTCTTCACCCATGGGTTGAATTTCGGCATCGACTTCAAGGGCGGCACGCTGCTGGAAGTGCAGTCCAAGTCCGGAGCCGCCGATATAGCGGCCATGCGCGCGACGCTCGGCGGCCTCAGCCTCGGCGACGTGCAGCTGCAGCAGTTCGGCGGTCCTGCCGACGTGCTGATCCGCGTCGCCGAGCAACCCGGCGGCGACGCGGCGCAGCAGGCGGCGGTTCAGAAAGTGCGCGGCGCGCTTGGCGACAGCGTCGAATATCGCCGCGTCGAAGTGGTGGGCCCGCGCGTCTCCAGCGAGCTTTTGGCCTATGGCATGCTCGGCCTGATGCTGGCGATCTTCGCGATCCTGATCTACCTCTGGTTCCGGTTCGAATGGCAATTCGCGCTCGGCGCCATGATCGCCAACGTGCACGACATCGTACTCACCATCGGCTTCATGTCGATCAGCCAGGTCGATTTCGATCTCACCAGTATCGCGGCGCTGCTGACGATTTTGGGCTATTCGCTCAACGATACCGTCGTGATCTACGACCGCATCCGCGAAATGCTGCGGCGTTACAAGAAAATGCCGATGCCGGAATTGCTCAACGAATCGATCAATTCGACGCTGTCGCGCTCGATCATCACCCACTTCACCGTAACTCTGGCGCTGCTGGCGTTGTTCATGTTCGGCGGTCACGCCATCCACAGCTTCACCGCTGTGATGATATTCGGCGTGGTGCTGGTCGGCACCTACACTTCGATCTTCATCGCCGCACCGATCTTGATCTATCTCGGCGTCGGCACCAACCGGGCCGACGCGCCGGAAGGCAAGCCGGTAAAACCGTCGAAGCAATAGCATGCCATCTTCCTCGGACGCTCCGCATCTTCCGAGATCGGCGCCGATCGAGGCCTATGGCAATGGTGGCTTTGCTTTCGCCGAGATGTCGCATCGCGGCTCTTTGCTGTGTCTGCCCGATGCGGTCTGGGCCTGGCCGGTCACCAGGCCCGATGACATCAATGAAGTGACGCTGCAGCGGGTGATTGCGAATGCGGCCAATATCGACACGTTGATCGTCGGCACCGGCAACGAGGTCTGGATCCCGCCATCGTGGCTTCGCGAACGCTTACGTAAGGTCGAGCGTCGTAATCGATACCATGCAGACCGGACCTGCGATTCGCACCTACAACATCATGATCGGCGAGCGACGGCGCGTTGCCGCCGCCCTTATCGCGGTGCCATGAGCGCGGCAATGGACGGACTCCGCGGCGTTCTGTGCCGAGCAGGTACGGTCACACGATTTCGAGCGCTATGCATCGACGTTGTTTGTCAGCGCCGACAAGCGCCGCGCGCTGCTGGCGCTGTACGCCTTTAACGTCGAGATATCGCGCGTGCGCGATCAGGTAAGTCAACCGTTGCCCGGCGAAATCCGTCTGCAATGGTGGACCGATATGCTGGCGGGCGCGGGGCATGGCGGTGTCGAAGGCAATCCGGTTGCTGCCGAATTGCTGCTGGCGATACGAAGTTACGGCCTCCCGGTCGAGCCGCTGTCGCGCCTGATCGATGAACACCAGTTCGATCTCTACAACGATCCGATGCCGAGCTTGGCGGCGCTGGAAGCCTACGTCCACGACACCTCGTCGGCGATGTTCACGCTCGGCGCGCGCGTCCTGGGGCAGCAATCCGAGGCGACAGATCATCTGGCGCGTCATGCCGGGTTGGCCCAAGGTCTTACGCGCGTGATCGCGGCATTGCCGGTCGATGCGGCGCGGCGGCAGTTGTTCATGCCGCTGCAATTGCTGGAGAGCCACGGCAGCAGCATGGAAGAGGTATTTGCGGGCAAGGAAACGCCGCAATTGCGCGCGGCGCTGGATCAGCTCATCGGCGAGGCGCGCGGGCATCTGAAGACGGCGTTCGAGTTGCTGGCGAGCGCGCCGCCAGAGGTCCGCCCGCTGTTCTTGCCGCTGGCGTTGCTGCGCCGCGATCTCAAGCGCATGTCGCGAGCGGATAGCAACACGTTCACGCCGCGCGCCAGCGCGCGGTTGCGGACATTGTGGACGCTGTGGCGCCTCGCGCTTCGCGAGACCAGAGGAGTCCTCGTAGGACGGGTTGCAGCGAAGCCGAGACCCAACAATTCACGCACACGCATGCTTGTGACTGGGTTCGCTTCGCTCAACCAGCGTCCTACGATACGTCACGCCGCCGCCGGCACGCGCAAATGGTCGGCGATCCAGCGATCGAGATCGGCCAGCGCGCGGGCGCTCAGCGCCTGTTTCCTGGCGACGGTCTTCTCGTTGCCGCGCAGCCGTGTGCCGTCGGGCTTTCGGGTCGGCGGACTGGCCAGCGGCGGAAACAGCCCGAAATTGATGTTCATCGGCTGGAACGAGCGCGGCCCGGCGTCGATGGTTTCGATATGGCCGCCGGTGATATGGCCGAGCAGCGAGCCCAGCGCCGTGGTCGGCGGCGGCGGCGCCAATGACTGCTGATCGCGCGTCGGCCGCGGCATACAATCCGGCAATCAGGCCAATGCTGGCGGATTCCACATAGCCTTCGCATCCCGTCATCTGCCCGGCGAAGCGCAGTCGCGGCTGCGCTCGCAACCGCAATTGTCCATCGAGCAGTTTTGGCGAATTCAGGAACGTATTGCGATGCAGCCCGCCGAGCCGTGCGAACTCCGCGTTCTCAAGTCCGGGGATGCTGCGAAAGATCTGCTGCTGCGGGCCGTACTTCAGCTTGGTCTGGAAGCCGACCATGTTGTAGAGCGTGCCAAGCTTGTTGTCCTGGCGCAGCTGGACGATGGCATGGGCTTTCACGGTTGGATCGTTCGGATTGGTGAGCCCGACCGGCTTCATCGGGCCGTGGCGCAGCGTTTCGCGGCCGCGCTCCGCCATCACTTCGATCGGCAGGCACCCATCGAAGTACGGCGTATTGGTTTCCCACTCCTTGAAGTCGGTCTTCTCGCCCGCCAGCAGCGCATCGACGAAGGCGTCGTATTGCTCTTTAGTCATCGGGCAATTGATGTAGTCGGCGCCGGTGCCGCCGGGACCGACCTTGTCGTAGCGCGACTGAAACCACGCCACCGACATGTCGATGGAATCCTTGTGCACGATCGGCGCAATTGCATCGAAGAACGCCAGCGCGTTTTCATCCGTCAAGTCGCGGATCGCATCCGCCAGCGGCGCCGAGGTGAGGGGACCGGTCGCAACGATGACATTGCGCCAGTCCGCGGGCGGCAGGCCATCGATTTCAGCGCGACGGATCTCGATTCCGGGGTGGTCCTGAAAGCCCTGGTGACGGCGCCGGAAAATCCGTCGCGGTCGACCGCCAGCGCGCCACCTGCGGGCACCTGGTTGGCGTCGGCGGCGCGCATGATCAGCGAGCCTAAGCGGCGCATTTCGGCATGCAGCAGCCCGACCGCGTTATTGGCGGCATCGTCGGAACGGAACGAATTGGAGCAGACCAGTTCGGCGAGGCCGTCGGTGCGGTGCGCCTCGGTCATCCGATGGGGGCGCATCTCGTGCAGTACCACGCGAACGCCGGCATTGGCGACTTGCCACGCGGCTTCCGAGCCGGCAAGGCCGGCGCCGATGATGTGAACGGGTTCGGCGGAAAACTGGGTGCCTGTCATCGCGCAGGGGTAGCGCGTTTTCAGGCAAAGTGGAATCGCATTGCGCGGTCCGGATACGACAACGCCCGCAACGAGGCGGGCGTTATCCGTAGTCGGTGTCAGCCGAGGGTATCAGCCGTTGTAGGAACCGGCTGCAACGCGCGGGATGTCCGAGCGATCAAGGCCGATATCGGCCAGTTCGCGATCGCTAAGCTGGGACAGTTCGCTGACATTGCGCTGATAGTCCCGAAACGCCTGGATCATGCGGATGAGCGAGAGCAACATGGGTAGTCTCCTTGTATTGCCAATTCAGCTCTTGGAGAAAGCTTCATCGTTGAGCCGAATATAGGGCATGCACTTGCAGTGCAGCAGTTCCAATGGTGCGATGCAGCTAAGTAGAGAACGCATGGCTTAGGCAAGGAATGATTAACATTTCGCCTTGACTGAATCCTGACGGCAACGGCTGCGGCGAACAGCTGGAATCATCATAAAGCGTCAGACGATTCATCAGCTTGCCATATACCGGCTGTGAGGAAGCCTAAGAGCGGTTAAAGCCGTTTCGTGCCGAATATTCTGAAGTTCCCAACGAGTTCCGGAGAGAAATAGTGAGCCCGCCAGCCAACTCGATATGCGCGATTCGCATTCGACCACTTAGATATGAACTCTAGTTCATATTGTGCTCTAATCCGTGTTCCCATGCCAATGCAGATCGTAAATAACTGCGCGGCAATATCGTCCATGGACGTGCCCCGGTCCGCATGGCATCAGCGCAGCAGCGAGGGCGGGCGGACGCTTTTCAATTTGAGGACTCCATGACCCATCACCGCAGCCTTAGCCGATCTCTTCTGCGCATTACGGTCGCGATGCTCGGCCTCATCGCGATCCCCTCGACGACGATCGCCCAGGTGCAGACGGATCGCGGCGCGCAAGGCGCGATGTCCGGCAGCGCGACATTCAAACTCGGCAATCTCACCGTGACGTCACCATGGACGCGGGCGACGCCGCGCGGCGCCAAAATCGCCGGCGGCTATTTGAAGATCACCAACAATGGCACCTCGGCCGATCGTTTCGTCGGCGCAAAGTCCGATGCTATGGATCGTGTCGAGATTCACGAGATGTCGATGAGCGACGGTGTGATGAAGATGCGGCCGTTACCCAACGGCCTTGAGATCAAGCCGGGCGAGACGGTCGAACTGAAATCAGGCGGCTATCACCTGATGTTCATGGATCTCAAGCAGACGCTCAAGCAAGGCGATTCGTTCAAGGCGACGCTGCAGTTTGAGAAGGCCGGTTCGCTCGACGTGAACTTCAACGTCAATGCGCTCGGCGCGACCGGTCACTAATTTCATTGCGGGCTTGTAATCAAAACCGTGTCGGACGCATGCCACGTTTGCGCCACGCGTCGATCACATTTTTCTCGCGCGAAATTCATTCCGCAACTTATCCGCGATAGCAAACAATCCGTTCTACAGAATCCGGCAATGATGCTGGATCTGTTCGAACAGGAAAGTAACATGAGCAATAAGTTACTCGCTGCGGCCGCAATGGCCGCCTTGATCCTCGCAGTCCCGCCCGCTTTTGCGGCGAAAATGGGAGGCTGCAGCAGTGAAAACTTGACCAAAACCGAATCCATGATCGAAGCTATGGCCGACGGCGCAGGCAAGATGACCGCGCAAAAGGAAATCGCGCAGGCCCAGGATGCCATGCTCAACGGCAAGATGGGCGCGTGCGCGGCACATCTCAGCAAGGCGATGCACGCCGGCATGGCGAAGTAAGAAAGCGCGAGGGGCCGGTCGCTCAGCCGATCGGCCCCTAAGGCGCGCGGGCCAACTGGCCGGCGAACGCGGCGATGGTCTTGGCATACACCTCGCTCTTGTTCCATTGCTGGATCACGGCGAAATTGGCGCTGCCGGGCTCAAAATCCTTGCCGCGCTGCCAGCCGTAACCGGCCAGATAATTCGCCGTCGACGCCAGTACGTCCGGCGCGCTACGCAGCAGGTCGCGGCGGCCATTGCCGTCGAAATCCACGGCAAACTTGATCCAGGACGACGGCATGAACTGGGTCTGGCCGAGTTCACCGGCCCAGGCGCCGCGCATATCGGACGGACTGAGGTCGCCGCGCTCGACGATGCGCAAGGCGTCCATTAATTCGGCGCGGAACAGTTCCGTGCGCCGGCAATCCCAGGCCAGCGTTGCGAGCGAGCGGATGGTCGAGAATTTTCCGGTGTTGACGCCGTAGTCGGTTTCCAGCCCCCAGATCGCGACCAGCACCTCGCCGGGCACGCCATACTGCGCTTCGATACGCGACAGCGCCGAACCGTATTGCTTCAGCTTGTTTGAGCCGGGACCGAGCCGGGGCGGAATCATGCGGCCGGAAAATTCCTCAAAGCTCTGACTGAAGATACGCTGTCCGCGATCCTTGGACAGCACGCCCTGATCGGGGGTGACGCCGCTCAGTCCGGCTGCGATCGCGCTCTGGGAGACGCCCCTGGCGGCGGCTTCGGTTTTGAAGTCGTTCAGCCAGCTCTCGAAGCTCCCGCCACACGACGCCGCATCGGCCGCCGATACGGCTGCGATAACAAGTGCGCCAGCCGCAAATGAACTGAAGAAGAGCCGATAATTCATCATGAGTCCGCCGCGAAAACGGCTCGCGGATGAAAAGGTTGCCCCGGCAGATGAAATGTCGTGGCCAACCGCGGCCAAAACAAGGCTCGGTGTCCCAGCTCAGCGGCCCAGCGACGCCGCGAACGCATTGCCATCTTTCACGCCCAGTTCGTAGGCGGCGCGGATGCCATCGGGGTTGGTGATGTCGAATTGCGACAGATCGATTTTGCGCGACGGCTGCACTTAGGAGCGGCCAGCGACATCAGGCATGTTCTTGTAGAGGCGTGTCAACAGCACCAGCGTCCGGCCACCAGCGGATTCGACCGGCTCCAGCGGTTCGACCGGGACGTTATCGACCAGGCCGCCGTCGAACGCCGGCATTCCGTTCACGAGGGTCACCGGCATGAAAGGCGGTACGCCGCTGCTCGCTATCAGCACGTCATGCATCTCCCGCGCATCGGCAAGCGTTCGCGCCGAGACGAATTCGGCGCGAAAGCCAAGCGCGTGGCCGAAGCGGGGATGCCCGGACGCAGCAGATGTTTCTCAAGCTGATACGCGCCGATGCCCAGCATCGCGCCGACGAGCGGCGGCACGCCGCGCGGCATCCGCGTCAGCGCGATCCGCAGATCGGTGATGGCGTTGAGCCGGGCCAGTGCGGCATCGTCGATGGTCTGAGCAAGCAGTTCGTTATACAGCGGGCCGACCGGGCAGAGTGGCTCGCCGCGGCGCCAGGCCGCAACATCGAAATTCTTCAAATGCGGCCCGCAGCCGTCATACACCCGGCTGCGCGCTTGCGGCCCGACGCCGAGCAGCGAATAGGTCGCGGCGAAGGCGCCTGCGCTGGCGCCCACCACCAGCTTCGGCGCCAGCCTCAGCCGCGGCGCCGCCGCCTCATAGAAACCGCCCTGCCAGTAACAGCGGTTACCCCCGCCGGCGAATACAACCGCATCGAACATGGCGCCTGCATGCCAAACCGCCGCTCAACAATCAACCGCCGGCTTCGCCTAGGCGAAACCGGCGGAAAGCGTCAATTCGGCATAGCGGCGATCAACTAATCCTTGCGGCGCCACTGAAACAGCGATGACGGAAAGTCCGCCGCAGAGCGTTGAATTTTCTTCAACGGGGGAGGCGCGTGCGAGACAGTGACCGGCTCGATCACCTTGCGATAAAGGTGCCAGGTGGCGTGGCCCAGCAGCGGGATCACGATGGCAAGGCCGAGGAAGAACGGCAGCGAGCCGAGCACCAGCAGCACCGCGACGATCAGACCCCATGCCGCCATCGGCACAGGATTGCGCGCGACCGCCTGCAGCGAGGTCAGCATGGCATCGGCGGCGCTGGCGTGGCGATCGAGCATCAGGGGGAACGAAACCACGCTGATGCAGAGCGCCACCACGGCGAACAGGAAGCCGACGCCGCAGCCCACCACGATCAGCCACCATCCTTGAGATGTCGTCAGCACGCGGTTGGCGAAGTCCGGAATCCCGGCCGCCGCTTCATAGCCGAAGGTCGCCACGTAAATGGCCTGCGCGGTAGCGACCCAGATCACGAACAGCGCCAGCAGCAGCGTTCCGAGCCCGAGCATGGCGCCGAATGACGGCGAGCGCAGCACTTCGGTCGCATGCCAGGCCGACGCCTCTTCGCCGCGTTCGCGCCGATAGCTCAATTCGTAGAGGCCCAGCGCCGCGAACGGGCCGAGCAGGGCAAAACCTGCCGCGAGCGGAAACAGCAGCGGCAGCACCGAATAACCCAGCGCCAGTCGTGCCAGCACCAGTCCCAGCACGGGATATATGATGCAGAGGATGATGGCGTGGCTTGGCACCGCCTTGAAATCCTCCCAGCCGAGACGAAGGGCGGCGCCCAGATCCGACATCCCGATGGTTCGGATGACGGGCGCCGCCGCGACGTCGGGCGCGGCCGGCACGAGTGGCGTGGCATTGCCGGGATATGGAGTGGCCATTGTTGTCTCCCTGATCGCTGCGGCAAATTCACCGCGCCTAACGAGGCGCGCGCTTGCCTTGGACAAAACGATCGCGATCGGGCCAGACGCGAAGGAAACCGAACAGGCCATGCCGCGAACTGAACCGCGATGCTAGCGCCAATCCATTGAAATCGTTGCTCACGGTTCGGTGATGATGCCGAGGTGTCCGTGCGGATGTCGGCTCGCCTCGAGGCGACCGGACAGGTATCCCCATCCGCATTGGCAAGGCTTGCGCGCGGGGCTAAGGTCGCTTCGATCCGATCCGGTGCTGTCGGAACTGAACGAAGCGCCACGCGGGACGTTCAAACAGTCTTCAAGTTCACAGGGAGCGATACGATGAGCATTTTCGGAAAAATCATGAGCGCGATTTTCGGCACCAAGGCCGATGCCGCGGCACCGGGTGCCACGCCCACCGCTAGCGGTGGCACCTCCGGGGGCGGCGGGCCGGCGGCCGCAGCGGCGCAAACCGTCGACGTCGCGCCGATCCTCGACAAGGCGGTCGCCGCCAAGGGCGAAAAGCTGGCATGGCGCACCTCGATCGTCGACCTGATGAAGGCGCTCGATATCAATTCCAGCTTCACCGCGCGCAAAGAGCTTGCCAAGGAGCTCGGTTACACCGGCGACAGCAACAATTCCGCGAGCATGAACATCTGGCTGCACAAGCAGGTGATGACAAAACTCGCCGCCAATGGCGGCAAGCTGCCGCCGGAGATCAAGCACTAGGTTGCATTTTTCAGGCTACGGACCGGAAAGGGCCCGCATTCGTGCGGGCCTTTTGCTGCGATCGACGACGAACATGCTATTGGTCGCCAAACCCGGAATATTCGACAGGAGTAGGGGTTGGAAAATGATTGCACTGGAACGAGCGATCATGACGAAGCTTAAATCCGCCGGGCTGGCCCTCGCGATCGTGATCGCGATCGCATTGCCGGGCGCGGCGCAGGCAGAGACGCTCAAGGTCCTCACCGCCGGCGCTTTCAAGCAAGTACTGCTGGCGGTCATTCCGGAGTTTCAGGCATCCGGCCGCGACATCAAATGGGAAAACGACACGGTCGGCAACATTACCAAACGCATCGAAGCGGGCGAGTTGTTCGATCTGGTGATCGCGTCGCCGGCCGCGCTCGATACGCTCGGTAAGTCCGGCAAGATCGCCGGCGTCGGCGTCGATCTTGCCAAGGTCGGCGTCGGTGTGGCGGTGCGGGAAGGTGCGGCGAAACCCGACATCGGCAGCGTAGACGCTTTCAAGCAGGCGCTGCTGGCGGCAAGGGGCGTTGCCTATATCGATCCGGCATCGGGCGGCACCAGCGGGATCTATGTGGCGGGCCTGATCGACAGGCTCGGCATCGGCGCCGAGATCAGACAGAAAGCCGTCCTGGTACCCGGCGGCGCGGCGGCCGAACGCGTCGCCAGCGGGGAAGCTGAGCTGGCAATTCACCAGATCAGCGAGATACTGCCGGTCAAAGGCGTGGTGCTGGTCGGCCCGCTGCCGCCGTCGATTCAACGATATACGGTGTATTCCGCCGCCATTGCCACCGCTACCAAGGAAAAGCCATCGGCGCAGGCGCTGATCGATCTGGTGAGAAGCAATGTCGGCGCCGCGGCAATCAAGAGCACTGGCATGGAGCCGATCGACCAAAACCCTCCGGCAAAATAGACTTAAAAAACGCATGTCGGCCCGGTGGTGAAGAGCGACGTACTGTTGTGCAAGATCGAGGGCCTGCCGGATATGTCGATCAGAATTGTTTGAGGCGCTTTCCCGTCATTGCGAGCCAACGGGTCCGGCTTCGCCGGCCCGATGACAGGCTCCGCGAAGCAATCCAGAGACCGCAAAGAAAGACTGGATTGCTTCGTGGCTTCGCTTCTCGCAATGACGCAGCACGTGTAGCAACGTGACCCGCAATTCTATCTACAAATTCAAACAGCCAGCCTTCCGCATTCTCGCGACTCCCGTGAGCCCGAGTTTTGCTTTGGTCTCACCCCCAAGTGAGGGGTGACGGGACGCCGAAAGGCGCACCTTTGGTAACGGCCGCGGCTTGTTTCCCGGATTGCCGGGAAACAGAGGCACACGGCAACGCCTCTCAGCGTCCCGCCGCGGCGACTTCTTCGTCCCTGGGACCGGTTCTTCCGAGCGCAGGCGCGAGCAAGCTCGCCATCCAGGCAGGTTTCCCCACCCTTCACCTGTCTCGTCCAGCCACTTAAGGCAGCGCCCCGTAGTGGGCACGGACGGTTACCCAAGGCCCCCCGGGTCTGTGGGTGCAAACCACAGCCGCAGGCGCCGCATCAACCTTCGGGTTGCCCCTCCGGCCAGCTTTCGCTCTGTCCCACTTCGGAGTGCCCTCGAGAAGCGCCCTTCACCGGACAGGATGCGAGGATCATAAGCGCACGGGAAAGGGCGGGGATAGGTATACATTCACAAGTTCGTGAACGGAGATAGAAACGTCGGCCGTCATGGCCGGGCTTGTCCCGGCCATCCACGTCGTACTTTTGCAACGGAGAAGAAAGACGTGGATGCCCCCGACAAGCGCGGGCATGACGAGTTCGTGGTTAGCCGCACATGATTTACCGCGTAAGATCCGAAAACTCCGGATGCCTGCGCAAATAATCCACCACAAAGCCGCAGCCGGCGACGACCTTGTTGCCATCGGCGCGGATCAACTCCAGCGCGCCCTGCACCAGCTCCGACGCAATGCCGCGGCCGCGTAACGCCCGCGGCGTCTCGGTGTGGGTGATGATGACCGTGCCCGGCACGCGGCGATAATTCGCAAACGCCACCGCGCCCTCGACGTCGAGTTCGAAGCGGGAGAGGGCGGCGTTGTCGCGGACGGTCATGGCGGTCGCCTCTTGCGCACGTGAATGTTGATATCGAGGTCAACGTTCGTCACACAGGTTTGTTCGGACCTGTGCGACTGGCCCTCGTACCAGGGCCCGGCACGGCTGCGCGCATTGCGGACATTGGCAAGCCGAAGGCACTTCCAGGTCCCGCCAGCCGGCAGCTTGCCCTCGCTGACCTCGCCGGCAAATTGCCACGCCAGCACGGCTTCCTCGCCCTTCTTGTTGGTGCCGAGAACAAGCGGGCAAAGTTCGCGATGACGGCCGCCGTAGCTGCAGATCACCTGCTGCTCGGCGAGAATGGCGGCGTGGAAGAGAATATAGGTGGCGGAGGGCATGCTACGCCAAGCCTTCATCCGGAATGTTCAACAGCTTGCCGCACGCCTTGCAATGCACGGCGTCGCTGTCGTGGCGCTGCAGGCCGCAGTCCGGGCAGGAAAACCGCACCTTGTTCGGGGTCAGCAGCGCGCGGGCGAGGTTGAAGAACAGCGTCACGCCGAAAATCATGATCACGACGGTGATCATACGGCCGGTCGTGCCGGGCAAAGTGATGTCGCCGAAGCCGGTGGTCGTCAGCGCGGTGACGGTGAAATACAGCGCGTCGGCGTAGTTGACGATCTGGTCGTTGCGAAACTTCTGGGTTTCGTAGACGATCGCGGTCATCACGAAGATGAACACCGCAAGGTTGGTGACGGCGAACACCACTTCCTCGTTGCGCCGGAAGAAATCGCTGTCGGCGCGCAGCCGCTCCAGCATTTGCACGTTGCGCAGCAGCCGCAGCGTTCGCAGGATGCGGAGGAAGCCGCCGGCTTCTCCCGCCAGCGGCGCCAGGAATGAGACGATCGCAACTATGTCGGTCCAGGTCGAGAGCCGGGTGAATTCGCGCAGCCGATGCGGGCTGACGAACAGCCGCGCCGCAAAATCAGCGAGAATCACGGCGCCGAACAGGATGTCGAGCGTTTCGACGACCTGGCTGGCAGGCAGGAACGAGGTCGCGACAATGAACAGCACCGTGACTATATCGAACGCCAGCAGCGCATAGCGGAACCGTACCCCGCGTGGCGTCGCGCCCTCATACAGCGTGCGGATGGCTTTCTTGAAACGGGCAAAGGTCATGGCGACATCTTCGCCGGTTTATGCGCAGGATAGCAATCGGGAACCGCGGACCGGCATCGGAGACCACTATGGCCAATGAAAAAGGCCCCAACGTCAAGAAGAAGCAGAAGTGCAAGAATTGCGAGGGGAAGGGGCTGGTGAAGAAGAAGAACAGGGTGGTGAAGTATCAGCGGTATGGTGGGGGGTAAGGAAGCGGATAATCTAAGGGCACGCGTTGCCAACTTCGGCCATTAATAATACTACTTCTACTACTTGCTCGTTTCCAAGGAATGCCATTTGATTTGTGTGTATCTACTACGTGCTTGGAGGTTGCCTGTTCGTGTCAGAAAATTCCTACTGGAAAATGTTGCGCTTAAGTTGGTTTCGAAGCACTGCAGCACAAGAAGCTGTAAGACAACCCTCGGTTGCTGTTAGTCAGATTACGTTTTCCGATGGCACCGCCATTGATGTTCAAAGAAATAGCATCGTAATTCTCACCGGACCAAACAATGTTGGGAAAAGTTCGGTTCTACGCGGTATAGATCAATACATTTCCGGCGGGTATAGGCTAGGTCCCATCGTAAAAGATATCAAAGTTGAGGCCCGAGGTACGGCAGATCAGTTCAAAGAGTTTATCGAAAGCCGTTCACTTAAAAGTCGGCGAGCAGGGGTGGTATTAATAGGCAGAAATGAATACGAACTCAGCAAGATTCAAGAGGACCTAAAAAAATCCTTTCGAGGGAGCTACGTTAGCAACCTGTTTTACTCTCGGTTAGGTGCCGGAGATCGCTTGTCGCTCGGCAATTCATCACGTCGTGAGGATTGGACGGATAGATCTCCATCCGACCCGATCCAGTGGTTGGACGTCGAAACAGAAGCAGAAAACGAACTGAGCGCGGCTTTTCGAAAAGCCTTTGGACTTTTTCTTGTTGTAAATCGGACAGTCGGCGAGAGGATAACTCTGCACGTAACCGAAGATGAACATCCTGATTTTCAGTCTTTCAGAGATTACATGTCGTGGATTTCAAAGCTTCCAACATTGCGACAGCAAGGTGACGGTATGCGTAGCTTTGCTGCCGTACTGTTAAGTTTAAAAGTGCATCCAAAAAATCTTGTCTTGTTGGATGAGCCGGAAGCATTTTTGCATCACCCCCAGGCAAGGAAGCTGGCGGAGTTAATAACCAAAGATACGGCGCCAGAGACACAAATTTGGCTGGCAACCCATAGCGATGAAGTAGTTCGAGGCTTGCTAGACAGCTCGAACGACCGCGTAGTGGTTATTCGCCTGGATCGAATTAAGAACGCAACGACCCCCAAGCTTCTTAAAGCGTCGCAGGTAACCACGTTATGGACTGATCCACTACTTAGAACGTCGGATGTTTTGTCATCGCTTTTTCATGAGCTCGCGATCATCTGCGAAGGAGAATCCGACGTCAGGTTCTTTCGCGCGCTAGTCGATGCAAATATTACCGAAGACCGGCTTCCAGATCTGAGGTTTTATCAGGTGGGAGGGAAGGACAAGATTGTGAGCATAGTGTCAGCTCTAAAATTATTAGATCTTCCAGTATGTGTGATTGTCGACATTGATATTTTAGCAGAACCAGAAAAATTTCTTACTCTTTTTGAGACGCTGGGTGGAAGCCGAAATGCAGTTGAACTTGACGTTAAGACCATAGTCAGGCATGTTAACCAGCGTAAACCCTTAATTAGCGGGCGAGAGGCGGCTAGTGAATTACGAAAAATTGCTGACGAAATTCAGGGCGAAACGCAAATCTCCGCAGCCAAGCGAAAGCAAATAGCTACGTTGGTCCAAGAAGCGGCCCCGTGGGAACGCATAAAGGAAGATGGCTACAGAGGTTTTGGCAACGCGACAATTGTTCAATCGTTTGATAGAGTTTATGAAAGCTGCAAATTGAGGGGGCTAATAATAAATCGCGAAGGAGAGTTAGAAGGATTATGCCGCGATATTTCTAAGAAGCCAAAATCAGCGTGGTTAAGTGAGGTACTAACGCGCGACTTAGCAACCGATTCACGCCTAGATGACGCGAGAAGAATGCTTAGTGAATTGCGCCAAAGTATTGGCTTTGTACGCGTAGTGACTCCCGTTTGAAGCGATCGATTATTGTCCACCTCATTCCGCCGCCTCACTCGCCCCGCTCTTCCTCCGCTTCCCGCCCGCGCCCCTCGCCAGCACCGGCTCCAGAAACTTCCCCGTGTAACTCCTCGGCGCCTTGACGATGTCCTCGGGCGGGCCCCAGGCGACGATTTCGCCGCCGCCGTCGCCGCCTTCGGGGCCGAGGTCGATCACCCAGTCGGCGGTTTTGATCACCTCGAGATTGTGCTCGATCACCACCACGGTGTTGCCCTGTGCCACCAGTTCGTGCAGCACCTCGAGCAGTTTTTTCACGTCATGGAAATGCAGCCCCGTGGTCGGCTCGTCGAGGATGTACAGCGTGCGGCCGGTGGCGCGCTTTGACAGCTCCTTCGCCAGCTTCACACGCTGCGCTTCGCCGCCAGACAGCGTCGTGGCCTGCTGGCCGACATGGATGTAGTCGAGACCGACGCGGTGCAGCGTTTTGAACGTTTCGCGCACCCGCGGCACCGCCTTGAAGAAGTCGGCGGCTTCCTCGACGGTCATGTCGAGCACATCGGCGATCGACTTGCCCTTGAACAGCACCTCCAGCGTCTCGCGGTTGTAGCGCTTGCCCTTGCAGACGTCGCAGGTGACGTAGACGTCCGGCAGAAAGTGCATCTCGATCTTGATGACGCCGTCGCCCTGGCAGGCCTCGCAGCGGCCGCCTTTGACGTTGAACGAGAACCGGCCGGGCTCGTAGCCGCGCGCCTTGGCTTCGGGCAGCCCGGCGAACCATTCGCGGATCGGCGTGAACGCGCCGGTGTAGGTCGCCGGATTGGAGCGCGGGGTGCGGCCGATCGGCGACTGGTCGATGTCGATGATCTTGTCGATATGCTCCAGCCCCTCGATGCGGTCGTGCGGTGCGGCGCCCTCGCTGGCGTTGTTGAGTTTTCGCGCGATCGCCTTGTAGAGCGTGTCGATCAGCAGCGTCGACTTGCCGCCGCCGGAAACGCCGGTGACGCAGGTGAACAGGCCGAGCGGAATTTCCGCCGAGACGTTTTTCAGATTGTTGCCGCGGGCGTTGATCACCTTGATGGTACGGCGATGGTTCGGCGGCCGCCGCTCCGGAATTTCCACCGCCAGTTCGCCGGTGAGGTATTTGCCGGTCAGCGACGCCGGATTGTTCATGACGTCGGCGGGCGTGCCCTGCGCGACGATGTGGCCGCCATGCATGCCGGCGCCGGGGCCGATATCGAGCACATGGTCGGCAAGCCGGATGGCGTCCTCGTCGTGCTCGACCACGATCACGGTATTGCCGAGGTCGCGCAGCCGCTTCAGCGTTTCGAGCAGCCGCGCGTTGTCGCGCTGGTGCAGGCCGATCGAGGGCTCGTCCAGCACATAGAGCACGCCGGTGAGGCCCGAGCCGATCTGCGAGGCTAGACGGATACGCTGGCTTTCGCCGCCGGACAGGGTGCCGGAGGCGCGGGCCAGGGTCAGATAATTCAGGCCGACGTCGAGCAGGAACGACAGCCGCTCGCGGATTTCCTTCAGCACCCGCGCGGCGATCTCGTTCTGCTGTGCGTTGAGCGCCTTCGGCACGGTCTCGAACCATTCGCCGGCGCGGCGTACCGACAGCTCGCTGATCTCGCCGATGTGCTTGCCGCCGATTTTGACGCACAGCGCCTCCTGCTTCAGCCGATAGCCGTTGCAGCCCGCGCAGGGCACATCGGAGAAATATTTTGCCAGTTCCTCACGCGCCCACTCGCTCTCGGTCTCGCGGTAGCGGCGGTCGATATTGGTGATGACGCCCTCGAACGGCTTCTTGGTGTCGTAGGAGCGCACGCCGTCTTCATAGGAAAACTTGATCTCGTCGTCGCCGGAACCGTGCAGGATCGCGGCCTGCGTTTTCTTCGGCAGGTCCTTCCATTTGGTCTCGAGCGTGAACTTGTAGAATTTGCCGAGCGCGGTCAGGGTCTGGATGTAATAGGGCGAGGAGGATTTTGCCCACGGCGCGATCGCGCCCTTGCGCAGCGTCAGTTCCTTGTCGGGAATCACCAACTCTTCGTCGATGTGCTGCTCGACGCCGAGCCCGCCGCATTCCGGGCAGGCGCCATAGGGGTTGTTGAAGGAGAACAGCCGCGGCTCGATTTCCGGGATGGTGAAGCCGGACACCGGGCAGGCGAATTTTTCCGAGAACAGGATCCGCTCCGGGCCGCTCTTGTCGTGGATTTTGGCAGTTTTCTCTGTCGGGGACTTCCTGCGCATCAGCGGCTGCCGCCGGAGGCGCATCCGCATATTCGATGACGGCCAGCCCTTCCGCCAGCTTCAGCGCCGTCTCAAAACTCTCCGCCAGCCGCTGGCCGATATCCGGCCGCACCACGATGCGGTCGACCACCACGTCGATGTCGTGCGGAAACTTCTTGTCCAGCACCGGCGCTTCCGCGAGTTCGTGGAACGTGCCGTCGATCTTGACGCGCTGGAATCCCTTCTTGAGATACTCCGCCAGCTCCTTGCGGTACTCGCCCTTGCGGCCGCGCACCACCGGCGCCAGCAGATACAGCCGCGTGCCCTCGGGGAGCGCCAGCACGCGATCGACCATCTGCGACACGATCTGGCTCTCGATCGGCAGGCCCGTGGCGGGCGAATAGGGCACGCCGACCCGCGCCCACAGCAGCCGCATGTAGTCGTAGATCTCGGTGACGGTGCCGACGGTCGAGCGCGGATTTTTCGAGGTGGTCTTCTGCTCGATGGAAATCGCCGGCGACAGGCCGTCGATCTGGTCGACATCCGGCTTCTGCATCATCTCCAGGAACTGGCGGGCATAGGCGGACAGCGATTCCACATAGCGCCGCTGACCTTCGGCATAGATGGTGTCGAAGGCGAGCGAGGATTTTCCCGAGCCGGACAGGCCGGTGAACACCACCAGCCTGTCGCGCGGAATTTCCACATCGACGTTTTTCAGATTGTGCTCGCGCGCGCCGCGGATGGTGATGGCGCGCATCGCCGAACCGGTCTGCTGACGTTTTGCCCTTAGAATTTCGTCCATGATCGGCATTTCCAGACGCTTCGGGCGCGCCGCAATGTGGGCGCGTCGCCCGCTATCCGCGACTTGCCGCCATATGGATGGAGTACTCGGAACGTAGGAAGAACGAGAGCGCGATTTCCAGTGCTGCGTGGACGCCATCAACGGTTTGTTGCGGCTTGGGTTGCTCGGGTTTCGAAATGGCGAATCGGACCGAAAAATCCTTGCCTCGCGGCAGCTGGAATGATAGAACAAAAAGGGAACAATGTAAAATGCCCGGGGACCACCCATATTGGGGCGTGGACAACTACGCGCAGCCCCGCGCAGCCGCGAGGGCGAAGGCGTAGGGTGAATTCAGGCAAGTACTGGTGATGGAGAGTTTGAGATGGCGGGTTCGGTCAACAAGGTCATTCTGATTGGCAATCTGGGCGCCGATCCGGAAATCAAGCGGACCCAGGATGGGCGGCCGATCGCCAATTTGCGGATCGCGACCTCGGAGACCTGGCGCGACAAGAACAGCGGCGAACGCAAGGAAAAGACCGAGTGGCATCGCGTGGTGATTTTCAGCGAAGGGCTGTGCAAGATCGCCGAGCAATATCTGAAGAAGGGCGCCAAGGTTTACATCGAGGGCCAGCTGCAGACGCGGAAATGGACCGATCAAAGCAACGTCGAGCGATACTCGACCGAAGTCGGTGCTGCAGAATTTCAACTCCACGCTGACCATGCTGGATAGCCGCAGCGGCGGCGGCGGAGTTTCGGGTCCGATGATTCCGGCGGAGATTTCGGGTCGGGCGGTCCCTCGGGTGGCGCGCCGCGCCGCGCGGTGGCGGCCGGCGCCGGAGCCCGCAACAGCGACATGGACGACGATATTCCGTTCTGAGAAGGCTGCGTAGGTCGGGCGAAGCGCGGCGCGCCGTGCTTAACGGCGCGGTCCGATGGCAGTGCCGGGACCGTAATCGGATGCCGGCATCGGAACGGTGCTGGCTCTGCGGAGCGGCATAAGAATGCGCACTTTGCCCGGGACACAGACGGCATGTCAGGACCGCGCCCATGAGCCTTGCGCCGCTGCTCGACGCTGCGCCTGCGATCCCGCTGCACGCTTTCGCCGCCATGGCGGCGTTCGTGCTTGGCGCGTGCAGCTGGCCGCGCCGAAGGGAACGTTGCCTCACCGCACGCTGGGCTGGGTCTGGGTTTTGCTGATGGCGTTCGTGGCCATCAGCGCGTTCTGGATCAATCACATCAGGCTGTGGGGCCCGTGGAGCCCGATCCATCTGCTGTCGATCTTCACGCTGGTGATGCTTCCGCTCGGGGTCTGGCGGGCGCGCCGGCACAAGGTCAATGCGCACCGCTGGACCATGACCTCGATATTCGTCGGCGCGCTGGTGATCGCAGGCGCGTTTACGCTGGTTCCCGGGCGGATCATGCACGCCGTTATTTTCGGCCACTAACGGCTCCTAAGTATTTGGAAAAACGAAGGGAAAAACCGCTCACGCCAGGGACGGCTCAGGGTGGTTTTTCGCGCCCCCGATACGCTATATGATTCCAAGCGAAAACTGACCGGATTCCCCCTTTGTCTGACACTGAAGACACCAAGCCCGGAGAGCCGCCGGCTCCCTCCGATATTCGTCCCGTTTCGATCCTCGACGAGATGAAACGCTCCTACCTCGATTACGCCATGAGCGTGATCGTGGCGCGCGCGTTGCCGGATGCGCGTGACGGATTGAAGCCGGTGCATCGCCGGATTCTCTACGCAATGTATGAGAACGGTTTCGAGTGGAACAAGCCGTACCGCAAATCGGCGCGCACCGTCGGCGACGTCATCGGTAAATACCATCCCCACGGCGATCAGTCGGTCTATGACGCGATGGTGCGGATGGCGCAGGATTTCTCCATGCGCGTGCCGCTGATCGACGGGCAGGGCAATTTCGGCTCGGTGGACGGCGATATGGCCGCCGCGATGCGTTACACCGAATCCCGCCTGACCAAGATCGCGCAGTCGCTGATCGACGACATCGACAAGGATACCGTCGATTTCCAGGGCAACTACGACAATTCCGAGCAGGAACCGCGGGTTCTGCCGGCAAAATTTCCCAACCTGCTGGTCAACGGCGCCGGCGGCATCGCCGTCGGCATGGCCACCAACATTCCGCCGCACAATCTCGGCGAGGTGATCGACGCCTGCGTCGCGCTGATCGACGATCCCGCGCTCGGCATCGACGACCTCATCAACATCATCCCCGGACCGGATTTCCCGACCGGCGGCATCATTCTCGGCCGCCAGGGTATCCGCTCGGCCTACCACCTCGGCCGCGGCTCGATCGTGATGCGCGGCAAGGTGTCGATCGAGCCGGCCCGCAAGGATCGCGAAGCGATCATCATTTCCGAAATTCCGTACCAGGTGAACAAGGCCACCATGGTCGAGCGCATCGCCGAGCTGGTGCGCGACAAGAAGATCGAAGGCATTTCCGACCTGCGCGACGAATCCGACCGCGACGGTTTTCGCGTCGTGATCGAACTCAAGCGCGACGCGGTGCCCGAGGTGGTGTTGAACCAGCTCTACAAGTTCACGCCGCTGCAATCCAATTTCAGCGCCAACGTGGTGGCGCTCGACGCCGGCCGTCCGCAGGTGATGAACCTGAAGGACTTGCTTGACGCTGTTCATCGCCTTCCGCGAACAGGTGGTGTCGCGGCGCACCAAATTCCTGCTCAACAAGGCGCGCGACCGCGCCCATATCCTGGTCGGCCTTGCCATTGCGGTCGCCAATATCGACGAGATCATTCGCGTGATCCGCACCTCGCCGGATCCCAACACCGCGCGGGAAACCCTGATGTCGCGCGACTGGCCGGCCAAGGACGTGGCGGCGATGATCACGCTAATCGACGATCCCCGTCATCGTCTCGCCGAAGACGGCACCGCGCGGCTGTCGATGGAGCAGGCCAAGGCCATTCTCGATCTGCGCCTGCAGCGGCTGACCGCGCTTGGGCGCGAGGAAATTTCCGAAGAGCTCGACAAGCTCGCAGCTGGAGATCGCCGACTATCTCGACATACTGCGCTCGCGCGCGCGCATCCAGAGCATCATCAAGACCGAATTGTCCGCGATAAAATCCGAATTCGCCACGCCGCGCAAGACCGTGATCATCGACCAGGAGAACGAGGTCGAGGACGAGGACCTGATCCAGCGCGAGGACATGGTGGTGACCGTGTCGCATGCCGGCTACGTCAAGCGGGTGCCGCTGTCGACCTATCGCGCCCAGAAGCGCGGCGGCAAGGGCCGCTCCGGCATGCAGACCCGCGAAGAGGACTTTGTCAGCCGGCTGTTCGTGGCCTCGACCCATACCCCGGTGCTGTTCTTCTCCTCGCGCGGCCAGGTCTACAAGGAAAAGGTCTGGCGGCTGCCGGTGGCGCCGCCGAACGGCCGCGGCAAGGCGCTGATCAACATCCTGCCGCTGGAGCAGGGCGAGCGCATCACCACCATCATGCCGCTGCCCGAGGATGAATCCTCCTGGGCCAATCTCGACGTGATGTTCGCCACCACCGGCGGCAATGTCCGCCGCAACAAGCTGTCCGACTTCGTCGACGTCCGCCGCTCCGGCATCATCGCGATGAAGCTCGATGACGACGAGGCGATCGTCGACGTGCAGATCTGCACCGAGCATGACGACGTGCTGCTGACCGCCGCCGGCGGCCAGTGCATCCGCTTCCCGGTCACCGATGTGCGCGTGTTCACGGGGCGCACTTCGATGGGCGTGCGCGGCATTGCGTTGCCTGAAGCCGACAAGCTGATTTCGCTGACCATCCTGCGCCACATGGACGCCGATGCCGAGGAACGGGCGGCTTATCTGCGCCGCGCCAATGCGGTGCGCCGCGGCGGCGTCGAAGAGGAGGCGGGGACCGACAGCGAGGACGCCTCCGGCGCCATCGAACTCGGCGAACAGCGTTATGTCGAGATGTCCGCGAGCGAGCAGTTCGTGCTGACCATCAGCGAGAACGGCTACGGCAAGCGCTCGTCGTCGTTCGAGTACCGCACCACCGGCCGCGGCGGCAAGGGCATCGTGGCGATGTCGGTGAACGACCGCAACGGCAAGCTGGTGGCGTCGTTCCCGGTCGAGGACTCCGACCAGATCATGCTGGTCACCGACAAGGGCCAGCTGATCCGCTGCCCGGTCGAAGGCATCCGCATCGCCGGCCGCTCGACACAAGGCGTGATCGTGTTCGATACCGCCGAGGACGAGCACGTGGTCTCGGTCGAGCACATCGGCGAGGAAGAGAACGGGAATGGGGGGTAGGCGACACCGTCATTCCGGGGCGCGCGTAGCGCGAGCCCGGAATCCATACTCCCTGTGCTAGCGCATGGATGCTGAACGCGAAGCCCGTGGTTATGGATTCCGGGCCTGCGCCAAGAGGCGCATCCCGGAATGACGAAGAGCTTAAATCTCGATCTCCGTCCCGAACTCCACCACCTGTGTCGCGGGCACGCCGAAGAATGCAGCTGAGCCATAGGCGTTGCGCTGCAGGAATGCGAATATGGTTTCCCGCCACACCGCCATGCCGGCGACGGCGTCGCTCGGGACGATGGTTTCCCGGCCGACATAATAGGTGATGTCGGCAAGATTGATCCCGGGCAGTTTGCCCTGTTCGCAGGCGAGCCTCAGTCCTTCGCCGATCCTGGGAAACTGCATGAAGCCATAGTGCAGGATCACCCGGGTGATGCCTTCGACCACTTCGACGATCTCGGCCCGGTCTGCATCCGCAATTCGCGGCGCTTCCTCGATCAGGACGGTGACCAGCACCACGCGCCGGTGCAGAACGTGGTTATGCTTGACGAATTGCGTCAGCGCGAGCGGGACCCCATTGCGCGAGGAAGCGAGAAACATCGCGGTTCCCGGCAGCCTTGAATCGCATTTTTCGATCGCTGTCTCGATCAGATCGTCTTCCGACTGACGCAGCTTGCCGCGGGCCTGCTCCACCAGTTTGACACCGCTGCGCCAGGTCAGCATCAGGAATGCAATTGCTCCGGCCAGCACCAGCGGAAACCAGCCGCCTTCGAGGAATTTTGTCGAATTCGCCGCGAAGAAGATGCAGTCGATCACGAAGAAGAAGCCGTTGACCGGGATCACGATCGATCGGGGTGATAGCCCCACTGCAGCGCCACCAGCGCCGCCAGCAGCGTGGTGATCGCCATCAGCAGCGACACCGCGATGCCATAGGCGCCGGCCAGCGCATCGGAGGTGCCGAAGCCGATCACCGCACCGAGCGTCGCCGCCGCCAGCAGCCAGTTCACCAGCGGCACATAGATCTGGCCCATCGAATGGCTGGTGGTGTGCTTGATCTGCATGCGCGGCAGGAAGCCGAGCTGGATCGCCTGCTGCGTCAATGAAAACACGCCGGAAATGATCGCCTGCGACGCAATCACGGCCGCCAACGTCGCGAACGCGACCAGCGGGTAATGCAGCCAGTCCGGCGCAAGCTGATAGAACGGATTGTTGACCGCGGTCGGATCGACGATCAGCAGCGCCGCCTGGCCGAAGTAATTCAGCACCAAAGCGGGAAGGGCGATTGCGAACCACGCCAGCCGGATCGGCACCCGGCCGAAATGCCCCATGTCGGCATACATCGCCTCGCCGCCGGTCACCGCGAGAAAGGCGGCGCCGAGGATGGCGAAGCTGATGTGGAAATTCTGGTGGATCAGGAAATTGAAGGCATAGAGCGGGCTTACCGCGGCGAGCACCCCCGGCGACTGGACGATGCCGTGGATGCCGAGCAGGGCAATCACCACGAACCACGCCAGCATCACCGGCCCGAATATCCCGCCGATAAAGCCCGCGCCCTTCTTCTGCACCAGGAAAAGCCCGATCAGGATGACGACCGTCAGCGGCACCACGACCGGCGACAGCCACGGCGCATCGACCTTCAGGCCTTCCATCGCCGACAGCACCGATATCGCCGGCGTGATGGCGCCATCGCCGTAGAGCAGCGCCGCGCCGATCAGTCCGACGATCAGCAGTTTGGCGCGCCAGGTGCCGGCCTTGGCGTTACGGGCGGACAGCAGCGCCAGCAGCGCGACGATGCCGCCTTCGCCGCGATTGTCCGCGCGCAGGATCAGCAACGCATATTTCATGGAAATGATCAGGATCAGCGCCCACAGGATCAGCGACACCACGCCAAGGATCGCCTCGGGCGTGAGCTGCCCGCCGCCATGGTGGGTGGCGGCCTTGGCGGCTTCCTTCAGCGCGTAGAGCGGGCTGGTGCCGATGTCGCCATAGACGACGCCGAGCGCGCCGATGGTCGCTGTCAGGGGAAGGGCGGGTGAGTGGGGCGAAGGAGCGGCGGGAATCGCGGTCACTGGAGCCCCCGTTGTATCGCGCCAGCCTGACAGGACGCGAAGGGCAGTCTGCGACGGCTTGCCGCAAATTGCCATCGCATTTCTGTTTCGGGCTGGCGCCGGAATCAGAAGCCGCCGGACGATGCCGGCGGCTCTGTGGGCTTGGAGGTCCGGCGGGCATGCCGGGGTAGGAAAAGGTTGCGGATTAGCGGCGGTCCGCGGTCACCAGGCGGGCTTCGCGAACCAGCATCTTGGAGCCCGGCGACGCGGAGGCAGGAGGCTTCAATGTTCGGCCATGCCTGCTGCGAGCAGTCGCGTCCGGCGGTCCGGATATCGAGCCGGTCGGCCTTGGCCAACGCCACCGGCACGCTGGCTTCCACCTGCGGGGCGAAGCCGGGAAGAACGGTAAGAGCGGCTGCGATGAATGCCGCGATAGCGATTGCGGAAAGTGCCTTGATCATGACGGTCCCCTGTCATGGGCCTTGGCGGCCCCGTCGTTTTGTTAACCAACCTGATACCCAGCGTCCGTTTCAGCCTGTCTTCGCGAACCCGGAATATGGTTTCGTCGCCCCGGAGATTTGTTTCGTCGCCCATCCCGGGACGAAACAATCGCCGGCCTGCATAGGAGACGCCCGCGACCCCGGCAATGGTTCGAAAGGGCTTGGAAAATAAAAGGTTGGCCGTTGCGGCCTCCGGCTGGAACCATCTGCTTGCGGGCTTTCGCGGGGCGGGGTAGAGGGGTTTATGCCCCGCATTGCCCTGTATCCCGGCTCTTTCGACCCCGTCACCAACGGCCATCTCGATGTCGTCCGGCATGCGGTCGGCCTGTGCGACCGGCTGGTTGTCGCAATCGGGGTCCATCCCGGCAAAAAGCCGCTGTTTTCGACCGAGGAGCGGCTGGACATGGTCGAGGCGATTTTTGCCCCGGTTGCGTCGGCGGCGGGCTGCGCGTTCGATTGC
The DNA here is from genome assembly GCA_963710045.1 of uncultured Alphaproteobacteria bacterium. Classification (GTDB taxonomy): domain Bacteria; phylum Pseudomonadota; class Alphaproteobacteria; order Rhizobiales; family Xanthobacteraceae; genus Bradyrhizobium. The sequence goes on from CAVPZO010000012.1 coordinate 46,360, forward strand.
ACGACTTACGACAATCTGACCGTCGCCGCGGCGCAGAAGAACGGCGCGACCATCATGATTCGCGGCCTGCGCGACGGCACCGACCTCGATTACGAGATGCAACTTGCGGGCATGAACGAGGCCATGGCGCCGGAAGTGCAAACCGTGTTCGTTCCGGCCTCGCCGGATGTCCGCCCGATCACCGCCACACTGGTGCGTCAAATCGCGGCCATGGGCGGCGACGTCTCGGCCTTCGTTCCCGAAGCGGTCGCGGCCAGCCTGAAGACCAAATTCGCCGGCTAGCCGGCCTTGCTCCCTGGAGTTTTCATGATCCGAATTCTTAGCCTGCTCGCCGCGCTGGTGTGCGCGGCTCCCGCTTTTGCGCAGCCGCTGCCCGCCAATCTCGACAAGGCGAATGCTGTCGTCATCGACACCACCAAGGGCCGCATCGTCATCAAGCTGCGGACCGACCTCGCGCCGCAGCACGCCGACCGTATCAAGCAGCTGGCGCGCGAAGGCTATTACAACAACGTGCCGTTCCACCGCGTCATCGACGGCTTCATGGCGCAGACCGGCGACGGCAAGAACTACAACGGCACAGGAGGCTCGACACATCCGAACCTGAAGGCCGAATTCTCCAACGTGCCGTTCAAGCGCGGTATCGTCGGCATGGCGCGTTCCGCGAGCAACGATTCGGCGAACTCGCAGTTTTTCATCATGTTCGCGGACGGTTCGTTCCTGAACGGGAAGTACACCGTGATCGGCGAAGTCGTGTCCGGCATGGACGTGGCGGACAAGATCAAGCGCGGCGAACCGGTGCCGGACCCGGACAAGATGGTGAAGGTGCAGGTCGCATCCGACATCAAGTGAGAAACGGTGGCGCGGACCTGCAAACACCTGATGAGGTTTGCGGCGACACTGCTTTTGACGACCTCGATTGCAACGGCGCAGGCCGAGCCGGGGCAAGTCGATAACATCAAGGAAGCGTTCGCCAGGCTGCGAACGTGCTGGAAGCCGCCGCCCGCCGTCGCGCGCCAATCCGGACGTCGAGATTACCGTGATCGTGAGTTTCACCCGCGACGGGAACATCCTCGGCCGCCCGAAGATCACCTATGAATCGGAAAAGGCCACCGATAATGACCGGTTGCTGTATCGCATCGCGGTCATGGAGACGTTGCAACGCTGCACGCCGATGCCATTTACGGAAGGCATGGGCGGCGCCGTTGCCGGCCGGCCCTTCGCCATCCGGTTCGATTCCCAAATCGCAAACCTCCACCCAAACCCGCAGAGAAGAGAGCATGGCTGACAACGACAATACTTTGATCCTCGAAACCACCCAGAGGCACCGTCACCATCGAGATGCGGCCCGATCTCGCGCCGGGCCACGTCGCGCGGATCAAGGAACTGGTGCGCGAAGGCTTTTACGACGGCATCGTGTTCCATCGCGTCATCGACGGCTTCATGGCGCAGACCGGATGTCCGCAGGGCACCGGCACCGGCGGTTCCGGCAAGAAACTCAAGGCCGAGTTCAACAAGGAGCCGCATGTGCGCGGCACCACGTCGATGGCGCGCGCCGCGAGCCCGGATTCCGGCGACAGCCAGTTCTTCATCTGCTTCGACGACGCCGCCTTCCTCAACAACCAGTACACGGTGTGGGGCAAGGTCACCTCGGGCATGGAAAACGTCGACAAGATCAAGCGCGGCGAGCCGGTGAAGGATCCCGACAAGATCATCAAGGCGCGGATGGCTGCGGACGCGGCCTAGCCGTCATTGCGAGCGCAGCGAAGCAATCCAGAAGCAACGCAGAATGACTGGATTGCTTCGTCGCAAGTGCTCCTCGCAATGACGGGTTCAACGCATGCGCACCGATCTGTTCGACTTCGAACTTCCCGCCGCTAGCATCGCGCTGCGGCCGGCCAGCCCGCGCGATTCCGCGCGGATGCTGGTGCTGCAGCCCGGTGCGGGGTTGCGGGATCAAACCGTTGCCGATCTTCCGCAATTGCTACAGCCCGGCGATCAGCTGGTGGTCAACGACACCAAGGTGATCGCGGCGCAGCTTACCGGCCGCCGCATCGGCCGCGACACCGAGCCGAAGATCGAGGCGACGCTGATCAAACGCCTCGACGGTTCGCGCTGGCAGGCCCTGGTCAAACCGGCGAAGAAACTGGCTCCGGGCGATATCGTCCGCTTCGGCAATGAAGGAAAAGTATGCCTGCTCGGTCATCTCGATGCGCAGGTCGAGCACAAGGGCGAGGATGGCGAGATCACGCTGTCGTTTTCGTTTCACGGGCCGGCGCTCGATCAGGCCATCGCGGATCTGGGTGCGCCGCCGCTGCCGCCCTATATCGCCTCGAAACGAACGCCGGATGAGCGCGATGTCGCCGACTACCAGACCATGTTCGCGGCCAACGAAGGCGCAGTCGCCGCACCTACCGCCGGGCTGCATTTTACACCTGCGCTCGAAGCGGCGCTGCGCGAGCGGGGCGTCGACATTCACCGGGTAACGCTGCATGTGGGGGCGGGGACATTTCTGCCGGTCAAGGTCGAGGACACCGCCGCGCACAAGATGCATTCCGAGTGGGGCACCATCTCACGCGAGACCGCGGATGCGTTGAACGGCGCGCGCGCCAAGGGCGGACGGATCGTCGCGGTCGGCACCACGTCGCTGCGGCTGCTGGAAAGCGCGGCCACCGAAGATGGCACGATAGGACCTTTCACCGGCGAGACCGCGATCTTCATTACGCCGGGCTATCGCTTTCGCGCCGTCGATATCCTCATGACCAATTTCCATCTGCCGCGCTCGACGCTGTTCATGCTGGTGTCGGCCTTTTCCGGGATCGACGCCATGCAAGCGGCCTATGCGCATGCGATCGCCGGCGGTTACCGGTTTTACTCCTACGGCGATGCCTGTCTGCTGTTTCGCGCCGGAGGCGAAGCTCGCTAACCTGTAGCCCGGATGAGCGCAGCGATATCCGGGACAGCGCTGCAGCAATCCGGGGCTTCCCGGATATCGCTGCGCTCATCCGGGCTACAGCTCGGCGCTAGGGCAGCAGTTCCGCGATCTGCACGGCGTTCAACGCCGCGCCTTTGAGCAGTTGATCCGCCGCCACGAACATCGCGATGGAATGACCTGACGGATCGCTCAGATCGCGGCGGATGCGCCCCACCAGTACGTCATCCTGGCCGGACGCGTCGCACGGCATCGGGAAATAGTTCTTCACCCGGTCGTCGACGATTCTTACCCCCGGCGCATCGCTGAGGATCGCGCGCACCTCGTCCTCGCTGATCGGATTCTCGCACTCGAAGGTGATCGCCTCGCTGTGGGCGCGCAGCACCGGCACCCGCACGCAGGTCACGCCGACCGCGATCCTGTCGTCTTCGAAAATCTTTCTGGTCTCGTTGATCACCTTGGTCTCTTCGTCATTGTAGCCGGTCGCGGGGTCGATCGCCGAGTTGTGGTTGAACAAATTGAAGGCATAGGGAAGCGGCAGCACCTTGGGCTGATAGGCTTGGCCGGCGAGATAGGCGCGGGTCGATTCGACCAGTTCTTCCATCGCGGCTGCGCCGGCACCGCTTGCAGCCTGATAGGCCGACAGGATCACGCGCCTGATGCGGTTCCTGCTGTGGATCGGCCACAACGGGACCAGCGCGGTAATCGTGGAGCAATTCGGATTCGCGATGATTCCCTTGTGCTCCCTGATGCGCCGCGCGTTGATCTCCGGGATCACCAGCGGCACGTTCGGATCCATGCGGAAGGCCGACGAATTGTCGATGACGACGGCGCCGGCACTCACCGCGATCGGCGCGAATTTCCTGGAAATGCCGCCTCCCGCCGAGAACAGCGCGATGTCGACGCCTTCGAACGACCGCTCGGTCAATTCCTCGATGACGACCTTTTGCCCGCGGAAGTCGAGCGTTTTGCCTGCCGAGCGCGCGCTCGCCAGCGCCTTTAATTTCCCAAGCGGAAATCGGCGCTTTTCCAGAGTGGCGATGAATTCGGCGCCGACGGCGCCGGTGGCGCCTGCAATGGCAAGTACGGGATCGGTCTTCACGGTGGTCTCCATCGGGCAATAAAAAAAGCCCCAAACCTTTTCAGGCGGGGCCTCGGTTCAGATCATGCGATCGTTCGACTACGCGCGCACGTCTCCCGAAGCCCGATAAGGCTTTGCGGTTTTCGTGGTGCATTTCGTGGTCGTCATCATGGCGCGGGAACCTTTATGGACAGTTTGGATCGGCGTCAATGGTTTTTGGACAGAATTACCCATCAAGAGAAAACAGCAAAACGCTTCAACGAGGTTGAAACCGACTCAAGGTCACGCAATAAGCGCTGGCATGAGCCTTGCCAATTATTTCGAGATTCTGAACTCCGACGGCGCCGCGCGCAACGGACGCCTGACCACGCCCCATGGCGTGGTGCGGACGCCGGCCTTCATGCCGGTCGGCACCGCAGGCGCCATGAAGGGCATGCACTGGCGCGAGGTGCGCGATGCCGGCGCCGACATCGTGCTGGGCAATACCTATCATTTGATGCTGCGGCCGGGAGCCGAACGCATCGCCGCGCTCGGCGGCCTGCAGAGGTTCACCGGCTGGAATGGCCCGATGCTGACGGATTCCGGCGGCTTCCAGGTGATGTCGCTGGCGCAGCTGCGCAAGCTGAGCGAGCACGCGGTGACCTTCCGCTCGCACATCGACGGCACAAGTTATGAATTGTCGCCGGAGCGATCCATCGAGGTGCAGCGGCTGTTGGGTGCTGATATCGCCATGCAGCTCGACGAATGCGTGCGGCTGCCGGCCGAGCGCGGCGACATCGAACGCGCCATGCAGCTGTCGCTGCGCTGGGGCGAGCGCAGCAAGCGCGCGTTCGAGAGCGCGCCTTCCGGATATATGCTGTTCGGCATTGCGCAGGGCGGCGATGTGCCGGAGCTTCGGCGGGCCAGCGCGCGCGGCATGGTCGATACCGGTTTTCACGGCTACGCCATCGGCGGCCTCGCGGTGGGCGAACCGCAGGCGGTGATGCTCGCCATGATCGAGGAGGTCGCGCCGATCCTCCCGTCGGATCGGCCGCGCTATCTGATGGGGGTCGGCACGCCGCAAGACATTCTGGAGGCCGTGGCGCGCGGCATCGACATGTTCGATTGCGTGATGCCGACCCGGAACGGACGCCACGGCATGGCGTTCACACGGTTCGGTCCGGTCAACCTGCAGAATGCCCGGCATGCGGACGATCCGCGTCCACTGGACGAGGAAAGCGCATGGCCTTCCGCTCGCACCTGCGCGCGGGCCTATCTGCACCATCTTGTGAAGTCGGGCGAGACGCTGGGCGCGATGCTGCTGTCGGAAATCAATATCGCGTACTACCAAGCTTTGATGCGCGGCATTCGCGAAGCAATTACGCAAGGCAATTTCACGCAGTTCCGCGAGCGCACTCGCGCCGATTGGGCACGTGGCGACATCACACCGCGCTAAAATTTTCTTGAATGCTAGTTACACACAAACCGGTTCAGCGAATGCTTGGTTACAAAACCGTAACCGCAGGTGTCGCATGACCAGAGATAGCTGACGACGTTATCGGACAGGAACGCCGACGCTTCGGCAGCTACCATTGAATCGTTGCAAACCAGGCAAACCGGCAGATCGCTGCCACGCGGCGCGGGAGGCACGCTGGTCGACAGGACCTCAGCAATCGCTGGCATCGTGACCTCCTCGGGCTATGACCTGTCTGCAACATACAATGATTTGTTTGACGATGTCGCAACACAAATGCGTTCGTTTTACGATTTCACGGATTTTTGCGATGCAGCGCAACGCCCGCATGGTCGACAGTTGCAAGCGCGGGGGCTTCGGCGCAATCTAGCGGCGAAGGCGTTCTAATTTCACGCAGTTTTGTCCCAAAAGGATTTATCATGGATGCGCCATTAGCCGCCAGCGCAACGCACCAACCCGGCCGCGGCCGGGTTTTCGACAGCATTGTCGATGCAATCGGCGACACGCCGATCGTGCGCTTGCGCAGATTGCCGCAGCAGCACGAGGTGAACGCAACGATTCTCGCCAAACTGGAATATTTCAATCCCGCGGCAAGCGTGAAGGATCGTATCGGGGCGGCGATGATCATCGCGATGGAGAAGGCCGGTATTATCAACGCCGACACCGTGCTGATCGAGCCGACATCGGGCAATACCGGGATCGCGCTGGCCTTCGTTGCGGCGTCGCGCGGCTATCGGCTGAAACTGGTGATGCCGGAATCGATGTCGATCGAGCGGCGCAAGATGCTGGCGTTTCTCGGCGCCGAGATCATCCTGACGCCGGCGGCGCAGGGCATGAAGGGCTCGATCGCCACCGCCGAAGAACTGGTGCGGACTACACCGAATGCGGTGATGCCGCAGCAGTTCAAGAACCTCGCCAATCCCGACATTCACCGCCGCACCACCGCGGAGGAAATCTGGAACGACACCGGTGGTAAACTCGACGTCTTCGTCGCCGGCGTCGGCACCGGCGGCACCATCACCGGCGTCGGCCAGGTGCTGAAGCCGCGCAAGCCTTCATTGCGGGTTGTCGCCGTCGAGCCGGAGGAAAGCCCGGTGCTGTCGGGCGGCACGCATTCGCCGCACAAGATTCAGGGCATCGGCGCAGGCTTCATTTCCGACGTGCTGGACGCTTCCGTGATCGACGAGATCGTCAAGATCAACAGTGCTGCCGCGATCGACATGTCCCGTGCGCTGGCGCGCATCGAGGGCATTCCCGGCGGCATCTCGTCGGGCGCCGCCATCGCCGCCGCGCTGCAGATCGGCAAGCGGCCTGAAAATGCCGGCAAGACCATTCTGGCGATCGTACCGTCCTTCGCCGAGCGCTATCTGTCGACGGCATTATTCGAGGGGATTTGAGCCATGCCGGATCAACCGAGACGACCGCGCACCTTGAACGACGCCCGCACCGAGGCCGAGGCGGCGTTCAAGAAGACCACCACGAAGGTGCCGGAAGCTCCGCCGAAGAAGACAGCCCTTCCCAGCGTGAAGGAGCTGGTTTCATTGCGGATCGACCAGGACGTTCTCGAACATTTTCAGGAAGGCGGTCCGGGCTGGCAGGACCGCATCAATGACGCCTTGCGAAAGGCGGCGGGCAAGTAGCCGGCGCGGTTTGGACATCTATTTCACCTGCATCGCATTGGTCGCCTGCCAGTCCTCGCCCGGCGGCGTCTTGAGAAACTGGCGGCAGCGCTCGATCATGATGCGTGACGGCGGATCGTCGCCGCGCTCGGTCAGCGCCTGTTCGAAGCAATCCATCGCGGCGGCGAAATCGCGCGCGCGATAGCTGGCGAGACCGGCTTCGTACAATCCCACCCAGCGGGGAGCGGCCGATCCATTCTCGGCCATCGCCAGCAATTCGTAGATCTGCAGGCCGCCGGAGCGCCCATAGACCGTCAGCCGATCGAGTTCGCGGACGTGAATGCTTGGGCCCGCCAGACGCCTTGTTTCCTCGCCGATGATGATTTCGGTGCCGTATTCCTTGCTGGCGCCCTCCAGCCGGCTGGCGATATTCACGGCATCGCCGATCACGGTGTAGTTCAGCCGGACTTCGGATCCGATATTGCCGACCAGCATGTCGCCGGAATTGATCCCGATGCGCATCTTGAGCGGACGGTCCTGATCATCGGCCGGTCCGGAATCGCGAACGGCCCTTTGGCACGCCAGCGCCGCGCCACAGGCCTTGACGGCATGATCCGGCGTGGCCGCCGGCGCCCCCCAGAAGGCCATGACGGCGTCGCCGATGAACTTGTCGATGGTGCCGCCGTGCGCGTTGACCTCGCCCGATACCAGGTCGAGATAACTCGAGAGCAGCGGGATGATGCGGTCCCCCAACCGTTCCGAAAGGCCGGTAAAGCCGGCAATATCGGCGAACATCACCGTCATCGGCCGGATCGAGCCGCCCGGACGCGGCTCGACGCCTTCGCTGAGGAGGTTTCGCACCAGATCCGCCGGGATGTATTTCCGGAATGCGGCGAGACCGCCGGCCATGTCCGCGATCGCGCTGGACAATGTTTCAAGTTCGGTGAGCCGCGAGGGGTGCCGCCGCACCCGGTCAAGCTCGAAACGCTGGACGTGCCTGAGTTCGCCGGTCACCTTGATCAGAGGTGCTGCGACAACGCGTTGCGCAAGCCATGCCGACAGCAGGCTGGCGGCGACGATCAGGAGCACGAGACCCATCAACAATTGGCGTATCGTCGCCCTGACCGGGCCGAGAAACTCGGCTTCCGGAATGACGGTGGCAAGCGTCCATCCGGGAAAGGCAAGCGGCGTCAGGGTGACTTCGTAGTCCGCGCCGCCGGCGGCCAGACGGATCTGGCGGGCGGCTGATCCGTCGCTGTCATAGCTGCCTCCGGCCTGCTTGAGCGCGGCGTGTGCAACCGGCAACAGCGGCTGATCGGATCGCTGCGGGTGGATTTCATCGGCGTCCGGATCGGGTGCGGCGATGGTGCTGCCGTCGCGCTCCAGGATGAACGCGGCGCCGGATTTTCCGACCGCAAGCTGCGACAGAAACCGCGACAGCCTTGTGTATTCGATGAACACCGCAAGAACGCCTTCGCGCTTTGCATAGACGTCGATCGGGCCGGCAAAGGCGATCGAGGGGCGGGGCCCGATCGGGTGATCGGTGACATTGAACCAGCGCGGATTTTCAGCCTTGATGCCCTCCTGGTACCATTCCTGCTTGAGCACGGAGTAGGCGGTGTCCTCGAACCTGCGGCTCTCGAACTGGATGTCGCCCATGATGGTTTCGTATTGATCGACCCGGCGCTTGACCTTGCCCTCGACCAGATCGATTTCCATCATCTCGATGCCGGAATCGCCGAGCTTGTGGGCGGCGAAGAACGCATCGTCGGGCCAGCCGAACGCCACCCACGAAATCGCCGGCTGCGATTGCAGTTGCGACAGGAAGACGAATTCACGCTTGTCCGCTTCGCGGGTTTCAAGAACGTTCTGCAGGAACAGGGTGCGGATCGCGGTGTGCGCGGATCGCGCTTCGGCGGCGATGGTGGTGAGCTGGGTGGCGACGGCGGATACGATCTGCGAGTTGATGGTGGCGGCAAGCATCCTGCTGGTTCGCTCCGCGGTCCTGAACCACAGCACGTTGGCGCCGACCGCCGTCACGACGATCGACGCAAGCACCAGGCCGGAGATCGCAAGCCGAACGCCAATTCGCATGTTGCCCAATCTTTTTGCCGCTCACCCGCTGCGAACAGTGATGCCTTTACGCTATCGACGGCATAAAGGCAGCGGCATTTTGGAACACGGCCGGACAAGTAGTATTGCACTAACCCGCTCCGCGGGAGCGAGTCCGCGGATAGGGGAGTGAGCAATCTACTCGATCACCTCGTCGGCGCGGGCGAGCACGGTCTCCGGGATGGTGAGGCCGAGCGCCCTTGCGGTCTTGAGGTTGATCGCCAGTTCGTACCTGCTCGGAGCCTGCACCGGCAGGTCCGCCGGCTTCTCGCCCTTGAGGATGCGGTCGACGTAGCCGGCGGCCTTCCGGTACTGGTCGACGTAATCGGGCCCGTAGGAGATCAGGCCGCCGGTGGCGACAAAGGCGCGTTCGAAGTAGACCGCGGGCAGTTTGTGCCGGGCCGCAAGCGTGACGATCAAATCGCGATGAAGCTGCGCCAACGGGCTCGCTGTCACGATCAGACCGCCGTTCGGGGAGTGCGCGAAGGCCGCGACAGTGCGGTCGATCTCCCCGGCGTCGCGCATATTGACCGGGTTTACCTCCACCCTGAGCGAGGCCGCCACGCCCTGGATGACGCCGAACTGGCCTGGGCCGGAGGCTGTGGCGGCATTCCGAAGAACCGCTACTCGCGTCACGCCCGGCGCGATCTGCTTGAGCAGCTCAAGCCATTTCCCGCTCAGGCTGTATTCGAAATTCATGAAACCGGTGGCGTTGCCGCCCGGCCGCGCCAGGCTGTCGACGAAACCGGCGCCGACCGGATCGACGACGGCCGGGAACACAATCGGCACGGTGCGGGTCGCCTGCAGCAACGGCCCCACGGTCGTGGCGGCAGGGGCCAGGATGACGTCGGGCGCGAGCGCGGCCAATTCCGCCGCGTGCCTGCGAATCTCGACGGCATCGGTCGTGGCCCAGCGGGTGTCGATGCGCACGTTGCGGCCGATGGTCCAGCCCAATAGCGCCAAAGCTTGCAGGAACGCGCCGACGCGGGTCTGATGTTCCGTATCGTCCGCGGCTGCGGGCAGGAGGATGCCGATGCGGCGCAGCCGCTCGGGCTGCTGCGCGCGCGCTATGAGCGGGTGAATAGCCGCCGCGCCACCCAGCATCGTGATGAACTCGCGTCGCCTCATGACCAGCCTCGCGACCTTGAGAGCAGGGAATATGGCTCAGTAGAACCATTCCCGATACGCCGCACAATTATGAGGTTTCTGCGACGCCCTGCACCGACTGGGCGACATCGCGTACGCCATCGGGAGGCGTTGCAGAAACCTCATAATTACGCGACACCGATCGGGTCCGTTACGGCGGTGCCCTGAACGAAAAGCCCGGCAGGGACCGGGCTTTTTACTATAGGCCAAATGTTTGCGGTTCGGATGCTAGCGGAATATTCCGCCGACTACGCCGCCGATGAAGGCGCCGGGATTGGGGCCACCGCCGCGATATTGACCGCCGCCGCCTCCACCGCCTCCGCTACGCCGCCGTCTCGGTTTTTCCTCCGAATCGTCCCGGGAACTGGTTTGCGTGGTCGCAACGATTTCGGTGAGCAGGGCCTTGTGCTGCAGCTTGTTGAGGTAGCCCGATTTCGGATAGCCCCGGGCGGCCTGCCACCGGGTGATGACGGATCGCGTGGACTCGTCGAACTTGCCGGTCACCTTTGTGTCGAAGCCGAGCCCGGTCAGCCGGCGCTGCACGTCGCGGCGCTGGCCCTTGTCGAGCCCGATCTGATCCTCGGTCACCTGACTTGCTTCATCCTTGAAGGTTGCGGGATCGATGCCGGTGGTCAGATTGCGGGTCGTCGTGCTCGGGCCGTCCTGCAACGACGCGATCCGGGCAAGCGCGAGCGACTTGAACTGCCCGTTCGGGTAGTTGGTGAGATAGGCGTTGAGCTCTTCGGGTTTGTTGGATTCCTTGATCGAGCGCCAGAACTCAAGTTCGATGTCGGATCCGCCGGAAGCCGAGGCAGCCGCCGGCGTGTTCAAGGCTGCTACCGCAGCAGCGCCAGCGGGCGGAGCGCCGTTCAGGTACACCGAACCGATCAGGTTGGTGTGGCCCCAGGGAAGCTGGCCTTTGCTGGTCTCCTCGTTGACCTGGGCGCGGACCTGGGTCATGGCCTGCTGGATTTCGACGCCGGGTTTGGCGATATTCGCTATCAGCGCGCGGGTGAACGGGCTGTTGGTGCCTTCCTGGCCGTCAAGCGCGGTCTGCCCAGGGCCGGTCGCGAACGCGATCAGGGTGCCTTCACCGGATTTCATTTCGGCGAGCCCGGTCTGCACATTGACGCTGCGGGTGGCGGCATTCGACTTGATCTTGGCTGCGAACGGATTGTCGCGGCAGGCGTCGAGGAACACCAGCTTGACCTTGGCGTCGCCCATGGTCTGGTCGAGCGTCAGGTCGATATTGATCGCGGCGCCCAGTTTGACATCCATTTCGGATTTGATGTCGGCATCGATCGGCAGCAGATAGTTGGTGCCGCTGATGGCGATGCCGTGACCCGCATAGAAGAACAGCGCAACGTCGGCGCCTTGCGCCTTCTTGCCGAATTCCAGCAGCCGCTCGGTCATCTTGTCGCGGGTGAGGTTGGTGCCCTCGACCACTTCGAAGCCGACATTGCGCAGCACGCTCGCCATCGACTTTGCGTCGATCGACGGGTTGGGAAGCGGCTGGACATTCTTGTAAGCGCCGTTGCCGACGACGAAGGCGACGCGCTTGTCGGCCCTGGCCGCATCGGCGGAAAACAAGATGCAAATGAGAGAAAGGAAAACGATGACGTAGCGCATATGCGATCCCCTGGAATCGAAAACCGTCGCTGGCAACATGTCCTTCAGCCTACACGAAAAAGCCACACTGCGCGCCAGAAAAAATAGCCTTGCGGCACATTTGGGCAGGCGCCGGCGGTTGATAGCCGAGGAGGGCCGGAAACCGCAGGTCGGTCGCGATTCAGGTTCCAACCCGTGCTGGCTGCGGGTCGGAGCTTCTGAGGTTCAACAGGTTCCCGGTCAGGATCAGGGCCGCGCCGAGCACGGTGAACACGTCTAGCTGCTCGGAGTAGAGCAGCCAGCCCGCCGCGGCCGTCAGCGGCACCCGCAGGAAATCCATCGGCACCACGACGGTGGCGTCGGCGTAAAGCATCGCCCGCGCCATGCAATAATGCGAAAACGTGCCGCAGAACGCGATCACCGCGATCCAGCCCCAAACATAGGCCGATGGCCATTGCCAAACGTAGAGCGATGGGAAAAATCCGGCGGCGCCCTGAACGACGATCATCCAGAACAGAATGCGCAGCGTTGGTTCGGTTCGCGTCAGGGATTTCACCATCGCAATCGAGATGCCGAAGCCGACGGCGGCCCCCAGCGCGATCAACTGGCCGGGATTGATCTCGGAGGTACCCGGGCGAACGATGATGGCGACGCCGAGAAGCCCCAGCACGATTGCCAAAACCTTCGCAGCGTTCATGCGTTCGCCCAGGAAGCTCGCGGCCAGGATCGCGGTCCAGATCGGCATGGTGAATTCGATCGAGACCACCTGACCCAGCGGAATCAGGGTCAACGCGAAAAACCAGCCAAGCTGCGCCGCGTAGTGGATGAGGTTGCGTCCGACATGCTGAAGCGGACGCGACGTCTTCATCGCCGCCAGCCCGCCGTTGATGTGAACCAGAGGATACAGCATCAAGAAACCGAGGATCGAACGCAGCTCCATGATCTGAAAAACGTTCAACTCGCGCGTGGCCTCGCGGCCGGCGACGGCGACGATCAGCATCAGCGTGAGCCAGCCGGCCATCCATAGCGCGGCTCTTGGTTTGGAAGGCGTTCGATCGGTCAACGGGTAGTCCGGGTTTGCGTTGTTGTGGCGCTCGCAACATCGGGGCAGGAAGGAGCGACGCTCTATCGGCGACACGGCGTCGTTTTGCAATGCGCAAAACTGCTGATGCTGCGATGCGTTTTGCAAATTCGATGTGGGATCATTGACCCGATCGGTGTTAAAGACCGATTGCTCCGGCGCTGCCGGAATTCATTTTTGGAGAGCCTTCTCATGCTTGTGTTGCAGCCGGCCGAATGGTCGAAACCTCGCGGCTTTTCCCATGGCGTCGTGGTCGACGGCCCCGGCAAATGGATCGTGCTTGCCGGCCAGACCGGCGGCGATGAAAAGGGCGAGTATCAAAGCGACATGGCCGGGCAGGTCGGTACCGCGCTGAAACGCATCGTCAAGCTGCTCGGCGAGGCCGGCGCCGGCCCCGAGCATATCGTTCGCCTGACCTGGTATTTGACCAGCAAGAGCGAATACGAAGCAGCGGGCGCCGGGATTGGTGCGGCATGGAAGGAAACGTTCGGCCGCAACTTCCCGTCCTCGACATTGCTCTACATTTCCGGCCTGGTCGATGCGCGGGCAAAGGTCGAGATCGAAGTCACGGCATTCGTGCCGGCGTAATAGCCCAAACAATTCAGGACAGACAGATGACCCAGCGATCGACCTCGGCAGACTTCGTCACCGCCTTCGCCACCGGCTGGCCGGAAAACCAGCCCGATATCCTGATCCTTTCACTGACCACCAAGAAAGGCGTGCAGGATTTCGCGCTTAACAAGGAGCAGGCGCTGCTGATCGCCAAAACCATGAAGGAAACGGCCAGTCAGCTGGCGAAATCGAAACCGCAGAGCTGAGGGCGGGCCGCGCCGCGGAACGCGGCAGAGCTTTTTGAATTACGAGCGCGACAGCGAAATCGACGCGCCCCGGAACTGGCTTTCGGCCCTGATCACCACGGACTGCTTGTTGCCCGTCGTCTTCAGCGAAATGTTCGCGGTAAATCCCGGCGCGCTGGCGATGACCTGAAAATTGCCGTTGGCGCCGCGCCCCTCAAGGCTTCCGCTCACGCCTCGGCTGGATTCGCTCCATGTTCCGGCGAGCGATCCGCCGCTGGCCACGACATTGCTCGAGAGATTGAACCTGTAGCTGTCGCTGGCGCAGGTCAGGCTCTGGTTCAGGCCATTGCCGCCGCTGCCGACGGCGTAGGTGGCGCGGCAGCGGATGCGTTCGGTCGATCCGTCGTCGAGCGTCAGGGTGCCGCCGCCGGACCATACGCCCGCCAATCCGGCGAACGGTCCGGATTGGGCGTAACTGATGGAGGTAAATGTAACAGCCGCACCCAGCGTAGCGGCCGCAATGATCAGCCGCGGGAGGCGCCCGGGAGGCTTCGCGACACGGCAGCTTTTATTGACGTGACGCTTCCCATCGGCCGCTGCATGGAATACCGCCAGACGCACCATTCCACTTCCCCGATCCGCCGTTGCCACTGAGCTGGCCGTTTGCATGAGCACCGGCGATGGAAACGCGAACATTGCCTTCCCGTCCGACGCTGCCGGAAACGCTTGCACCGGCGGCGGAAACCTTACCATCGGTGACGGTCAGAGGATAGCGGGCCGAGGGCTCGCACGATCCCGTTTTGGTGACGATGGTCACGTTCCAAAGCCCGTCATACGGACTGTCAGCGAAAGCTGGGGCGGCGGCAACGCAAACCGCTGCGGCAAAAATCGAGCGAACAAAGATAGTACGGATGCGATCAAGGCGCATGGAATCATATCCCCGATGTGTGTGATAGGGCCGCTTATCGACGCACAATGTGTCCAAACTTTGCTGCGATGCGGCAAACAAAATCGTTCCACCGAAAGGCAAATAAATTCAACGGGTTTTGGTTCCATCCGATGACCAGTTTCTGATCAATCGGTAAACCGCAGCACCGTCAATGGGACAGGGCAGGCGCCTTGGTGGCGAATTGCTCGTCCTGCGGCTTGGCGGGCAGCGTTTTGTGCGTTTTTGCGTAGTCGATCACCTCAGCGAGCAGCTTTTGGCCGAGCGGCGCCAGCGCGCGCTCCCATAGCTCTCGCGCCGTCTCGCCCTTCCGGACAAAACACCATTCCTGCGCGGCGATGGCGCCGGCGTCCATGCGGTCAGCGAGGTGATACACCGTGCCGCCGGCGATCGGATCGCCCTCCCGGATCGTCCATTCGATCGCGGCGATGCCGCGATGACGCGGCAGCAGGGACGGATG
>CAVPZO010000013.1:0-107449 GCA_963710045.1 uncultured Alphaproteobacteria bacterium
CGTCGGAAGGAATTCTGGTGGCGATGGAAAGCGGGCTTGAGGGCGCTGCGGCGGCGGCGCGGGTGCTGCAAGGCGACGGCGATGCGCTCGCCGCAGAAGCAGCACGGCGCGAGACCGGCTGGCTTTTCTATCTCGAGCAGCGCGATCATTATTACGCCATGGAGCGGCGCTGGCCCGATGCGCGGTTCTGGCAGCGGCGCCGCCAACCGCGGCAGCCGGGCGCAGAACAAAGGAGTGTTGCATGAGGACCGAAATCGCCGTCGGGCTCGCAATCGCATTGCTTGCGATGGCGCCGGGCCGGGCTCACGACGCGAAGCACATGCATCCCGGGGCCGCGCAACAATCCGCAAAGCAGCCGGCTACCGCGGTGCCGGACGTGCCGGTGCTCGATCAGAACGGCAAGCGCCTGCGCTTCCACAGCGACCTCATGCGCGGCAAAACCGTCGCGATCAATTTCATCTATACGTCCTGCACCACCTTCTGCCCGATGCTGACGGCCAACTTCCGCATGGTGCAGCAGGAACTCGGCGCGCGGATCGGCAAGGACATCGACCTGATCTCGATCTCGATCGATCCCGCGACCGACACGCCGGCGAAGCTGAAGGCGTTCGGCGCGCAATTCGAGCCCGGACCCGGCTGGACCTTCGTCACCGGCGCACTGCCGGATATCGGCAAGCTGCTCGACAAGCTCGGCCAGCCGCTTGCCAATCCCGTCGACCACACCCCGCTGGTGCTGGTCCGTAACGACAAGATCGGCGGCTGGACCCATGTCGACGGCAACGACCCCAAGGCCGTTCGCGAGGCGCTGGTCGCCGCCGCGGGACCGGGGGCCAAAGCCGACTCCGCGAGCGCCGCGCGGGCCTATATGCAGAATCCGCTGCTGCTCACGCAGGACGACAGGCCGGTGCATTTCTTCGACGATCTGTTGCGCGGCAAGATCGTGCTGATCAATTTCATCCTGACCAATTGCAAGGACACCTGCCCGATGGTCACGGCGAATTTGGCGCGGGTCCAGGGGCTGCTGGGCGACAAGGTCGGCCGCTCCATCAATATGATCTCGCTGTCGGTCGATCCGGAGCGCGATCAGCCGGCCGAACTGAAGAAGTTCGCCGATAATTTCGACGTCAAGCCCGGCTGGTATTTTCTGACCGGCGCGCCGCCTGAGATCGATCCTTTGCTGCGACGGCTGGCCGGCTATACCACCGACCCGCTCGACCACAGCACGGTGTTGATCCTCGGCAATGTCGAAACCGGAGTCTGGACCAAGATATTCGCGATGGCGGAGCCGGCCGCCATCGCGCGTGCCGTGCTGGCTTTGCAAACGGCCAAATGAGGGGATGCGCCGCGCGCTTGCGATTACTTTTTGCGCGCTCGCCGCAGCAACGGCGCTCGAGGCCGTCGCGGACGACCGGACGGCATCCGGCCGGCGCATCTACGCGCGCGGTGGCGCAGCAGCCGAAGTCATCGCGACATTTCCCGGAACCAATACGCCGCTGCCGCCGGGCGTGCGGCGTTGCGCCGGCTGTCATGGGCCGGATGGCGCGGGTGCGCGCGAAGGCGGCGTCGGGATTCCCTCGATCGCCTGGACGGCATTGGCCGCGCCGCGCGATGCATCGCCGGGGTTGCGGGGCCGACCAGGATACGATGAAGCCGCGCTGGCGCGTGCCTTGGCCGAAGGGATCGATCCCGCCGGACGTCCGCTTGCGGGCATGCCGCGTTTCCAGCTGACGCCGACACAAGTCACGGCGCTGTTCGATTATCTTCGCATTGTCGGGACCGAGCGCGATCTCGATCCGGGTATCGCCGCCGATGAAATCCGCGTCGGCGCCGTGCTGCCGCTGTCCGGAGCACAGGCGGCGTGGGGCCTGGCGATGCGCGCAGGCCTCGAAACCGCGTTCGCGGCTGCGGGACCGATCTACGGCCGCCGCTTGCGCGTCATCACTGCGGATGCCGGTGACGATGTCGCCGCGGCGTTGCGCGGTTTCGCGGCAAGCGACCAGGTCTTCGCTTTGGTCGCGACCATGCTGCCGATCGAGGCGGGGGAGGATACGGCGGATGTGCCGGTGATCGGGCCGGTGGCGCCGACGCCGGCGCAACCAGCGGCAAATCGCTTCTATCTGCTCGCGCCGGTCGAGGACCAGATGCGGGTGCTGGTCGACCAACTCGCAAGCGAGACGCCGCATTCGCTTCGGCTCGCCATCATCGGGCCGGAGGGAAGTGCAGCCGACGCCGTTGCCGATCAGGCGAGCCGCAACGGCGCCACGGTCGTGCGCCGCACGAGTGCCGAAGATCTGGCCGCGCTGCTTCCGCCCGCGATCGAACCGGCCCCCGATGCCGTTCTCGCGCTGCCGGGTGTCGATCTCAGTCGCCTCGCCGCGCAGCTTGCCGGCCGGCGAGGCGACTTGATGCTCGCCGGCCCGGCGGAAGCCGTGACGCTTGGCGCCGCGACCGATGAGCGGTTGCGGCTGGTGCTCCCAGTATCGCCGGCCGATCCGCGAGGCCGCGAACCAACTGCAATGACGATACCGCCGCTCGCGACCGCGGCCACGGCCGTCCTCGTAGAGGGGCTCAAGCGGATGGGCGCCCGCGCCAGCCGCGCCGGGCTCGTCGCGGCGCTGGAGACGCTGCGCGACTTTCCGACCGGCGTCTTGCCGCCGCTAAGCTTCGGGCGGGGACAGCACGGCGGCAATCGCGCCAGCGTCGTGATCCGGCCTGACCGGAGTCACGGCATGATTGTGCTCGGAGGCTGGCGTGCGCCTCGCTGAGACTTTCGTTTTCAAATAATCCTGCTCTTGCGGTCGCCCCAATAGCGGTCACGCAGCACGCGCTTGTAGAGTTTGCCGGTAGGCAGGCGGGGAAGCTCGGCTTCGAAGTCGATGGAGCGCGGGCACTTCTGGCGCGACAGATGTCTTGCGCAGAAGGCCAGCAATTCATCGGCCAGAGCGGAATCGGTTGCGACGCCGGGCATCGCCTGCACCACGGCCTTCACTTCCTCGCCGAGATCTTCGTTCGGCACGCCGAACACCGCGGCATCGGCGACCTTGGGATGCGTGATCAGCAGGTTTTCGCATTCCTGCGGATAGATGTTGACGCCGCCGCACACGACCATAAAGGTGGCGCGGTCGGTGAGATAAAGGAAACCATCCTCGTCGACGTAACCGACATCGCCGACCGTGCTCATCGATCCATCCGGCGTTCGCGCCTCGGCCGTTCGCGCCGGATCGTTGAAATATTCAAACGGCGTCGCGGTCTTGAACCAGAGTGTGCCGGAAGTGCCCTTGGGACAGGGCTGCATGTCCTCGTCCAGCACATGCAGGTCGCCAAGCATGACCTTGCCGACGGTGCCGCGATGCGCCAGCCATTCGGCGCTGTCGCAGGCGGCAAAACCCAGCCCCTCGGTCGCGCCGTAATATTCGTGGATGATCGGTCCCCACCAGGCGATCATCTGTTCCTTGACCTGCGGCGGGCAGGGCGCTGCCGCGTGGATGGCAACTTCGAGCGACGACAGGTCGTAGCGCGAGCGCACCGCTTCCGGCAGCTTCAGCATGCGCGAGAACATCGTCGGCACCAGCTGGCTATGGGTCGGCCGGTATTTTTCGACCAGCTGCAGATAGCGCTCCGGATCGAAGCTTTCCATGATGATGGCGGTGCCGCCATTGCGGATCACGAGATTGACCGCCGCCTGCGGCGCCGAGTGATAGAGCGGCGCGGGCGACAGGTACACCAGGCCCTCGCGATAGCGCCACAGCTTTTGCAGGAAGTCGAACAGCGCCAGTTGTTGCGACGGCGGCCGTTCGACCAGCGGGCGGATGATGCCCTTGGGCCGGCCTGTGGTGCCCGACGAATACAGCATTGCCGTGCCGCAGGATTCGTCCGGAATCGGCGTGTCGGGAAAGTCCGATGTCGCCTCGTCGAGATTGAGGATGCGCATCCCGTCGCCCGGCCCGTCCGCAACCAGGCTGACCTCGATCTTCGGGCACTGACGCAGCGCCTCCAGCGCGACCGCGCGCTTGCTTTCCGAAAAGATCAACACCCTGGATTCGCTGTTGTCGACGATGTAGGCCAGTTCATCCGGCGTCAGGAACGAATTGATGCATGTGTAATAAAGCCCGGCGCGCTCGCCCGCGCCGCAGCACTCGATGTAGCGTGCGTTATTCTCCATGAAGATCGAATAGTGGTCGAGGCGTTTCAGGCCGCGGATGCGCAGGAAATGCGCCAGCCGGTTGGTGCGTGCCTCAAGTTCGGCATAGCTGACCGCTTCGCCGGTTTGCGCCATGATGAAGGCGGGCTGGTCGGCCCTGCGCTTGGCGTGAGTGCCTGGATACATGAGCCGTCTAGCCTCGATGGTTCGAATGCCTGGATTTTCCCGACAGGTTGGATCGGCCTACCGAGGACGACGCCGTTTTTGGCGTTCATCGAAACCTGGCGAATTTCATAACTATCTGAAAAGACATGAAAAGTTGCGTTTTTTGTTGGTCCGCGTCGATTTTTGAAGATAATATGAAGTATATACGCATTGCGTATGCAATGCGTATATACTTTGGGTTTCCGACCTTGCGGTTGCGAGTTGAAAAAATGTTGCCGATCGATCCAGTTATTGCTGAGGGGCAATTTAATCGGGCCTGGGAAATCCCGGCTGAAAGGACGATTCAACTTCGGAAGACGCTGGCTCAGGTAACGGCAAGAAAGGAAGGCGCCCTGTCACCGCAACGAATTGAAGAGCTGATGCTTTCTTATGCCCGGGACGGCTATGTTCCCTCGCATGATCTCATCACCCGCTTTATCAAACAAACTGATAAGCCTTTCAAATTCCGACGACCTGACAGCAATATAATGCTTGTCTATCTTATTGGCTTCCTCCGCAATGAAAAAGACGAGGTTTTTGCGCATCTCGATGACAATTTGGAGGATTTTGGACGCTATTGCGATCAGTATTTTGAGCAAATGTCGCCGGACGGAAAATTTCGAGACCGTTATATTCTTCGCTATCCCGGCAAGCGAGCGGCGCGGTCGTCCGGAGCAGCGTTAGCGCTTGTTGCTCTCATGAATGACAGTCTCGCGTTACCTCAGAACTCCGTTTTTGGCATCGGGCAGACAGTCTTCCTGCCGAAGAAGGATCGAGCCGAGGAACCCGTATCGCATTTTGTGACTTATCGATACGGAAAGGATCCTGACTTCATTTTCAAGTCTCATACCAAGCTGTCCGGCAGCTGGTCAGTCAATGCACCGGTTACATACCGGAACGTCACGAGAGATCGCTTCAATATCCCGAGAGTTTCGACCGGATTTGCTGTCAGCTTGGCATCGAAGTTGTACCTGATTGGCAATCTGGACGAGGGATCCGCGTTGGAAGTTGTGGCTCTATCGAATTTCAGCGCAGGCCGGAGGGTGATAGGAGGCGTTATTATGACGCCCAGCGCGACCGGCGAGCTTTTGGCAGCTCGCATCGCTCTGGTGAGGGCCGATTCCCCACCCGAAGATAAAGAATTAGGGCGAAAGTCGTACAACTCTCTAAAGGAAGAACTTGCCGAATTGAGCGAGATGATCGCGAACTCAATCGATTTCAGCCTGGTGCGGCAAATCTTTCTCGACAAAAAACCTGTCAGCCAGGCACTGATGGTCGAGGAGGTTGGCAAGCTTCTCCGGGATGAACATGGAATGCCCCGGCTGACTTACGAAGATGGTTCCGAGTTTAATCCGGCGTCCTCTCAAGAATACACGTACAACAGTGCGTTGCGAGCGTTTACCTAGCTCGCTGCTCAGCGCGTACGCAGTGCGTTTGAACTGCGACTTGCAGGATGCGTTACACCAATACAAGGGATCGAAAAACCGGGCGCCGTTCTTCGCAGCATAAAAGCTACACCGAAAGAACTTTTTTGAAAATTACTCAGTACACCTATTGATTGCGGCTAAATGCGCCTGTTGAATCCAGAGTGATCGTGGACTGTTTCTTGCAAGGCGACGAGCTAGTTCGACCCCATGAGTTGTGACGACGAGCAAAATGATGATTCGATTCAATGCAAAAAAACTCCGGAGGCTTGCAGCGGCCGTATGCTGGATTTTTTTCGTCCTCAACTCTGAATCTCATGCACAATCGGGCAGGTGGTTTCTTTGTCTGCATCCACAAGACCCGGTTCATTTTTTTCACGACTCGCAGTCTTCTGGATGTCGCAACAGGATTGCAGTTACAGCGTTTGCGGTGCTTATTGGCGGCGTTACCGTGGGCTCCCATGTTCCGATATCGGCTGCGAGCAACCTGAGTGAAAGAGGGCATCGACTCATCTATCTACCCCGCGGCACCTCTGTGTTGGTGCTTGACGCGACGGTGGACGGAGGAAAGCTGGTCTACGTGTGGAACACGCACACCTTTGTTTCAATGCCGTTGTACTATCTGCCGCATGATGGAATTGGGAAGAAAAGCTATTCCTGGCAAGCCTTCGAGGAGCGGTATGAGAAGGGGCAGTTTGCGATAACCCTTCAAAAGACCGCATTTAAGTTTCCCACACTAGTTCCCGAAACACCGGCAGATCCTGCAACCAGTTTGTTACCCTCTCACCCAGCCGAGATTGCATCAGGACGAATCGTCGAGGTGCATGAAATCGTGTCTATTGGTGGTAAGGACATGCGAGAGGTCCGCCAGGGCAAATCTGCCGGCTACGTCGCGGCCCGCGATTTGCGCACTGTTAGTTGGCCGGCTCTTGACATTGGATTGCAGTATCATGTTGGAAGTGGCCTGGTTCAGTCGCACCCGCTCAAACACTGCAATGTATCCCAATCTATTTCGAGCTTGAAAGAGCGAATCCATGCGTCCGGGCTCGGCGGAATTCTCACGGCTGAGGAAATTGCTGAACTGGCTGCTGAAACCGGACGAACATCACGAAGCAATGAAACTCGCAAGACGGAGATACCGGCTAACATAAAGATTGATACGTTTACGTTGGGCGCCGACGTCGGGCCGACTTATTTCTTTCGTCGAGAAAGAACCGACTATAATTTCACGACGATTTCGAATTGCGATTCCAAGAGAACTCAAGTTGTGATCTCGCAGGGCAATAGAAAAGTGATCGTCCCGGATGGTCCGATCATCATCCTTAACGATGACGACTTCAGTCAGTACCGTGCCCGGTTGCTAAAAGCGGGATTTTCAAGTGATGAGGCGTTTTTCATTATTGCTCGCACGTCGATAACAACAAGGTGAGATCAAGCCGCACGTCGCAGCCGGCGAGTAATGGCATGGACGGGCCTGCGGCGAGATATTTTAATGCTCCGTCGCGCGTTTGGCGGCGGCGTTGTTGAGGACGATCAGTCCATCGACGGCAACGCCGGTCCTGGTATTGATGAGAAATGGATTGACGTCGATCGAGGCGATGCGGGTGCCGGCGTCGGCCATCAAATTGGACAGGCCGACGATGGCTTTCACCACGGAAGCCTCATGCAGCGCCGGCTTGCCGCGATAGCCTTTCAGCTTCACGCCCGCTTTGGTCCGTCCGATCAGTTCTCTTGCTTCTGCAGCATCCAGCGGAGCGCCGGCCAAGGCGACGTCCTTCATGAGCTCGATATCGACGCCGCCGGTTCCGAACAACACGACCGGCCCCATCTCGGCATCGAGCGACGCGCCGACGACCAACTCTAGGTCAGCCTTGACCTGCTGCGCGATCAGGATGCCCTCGAGCTTCGGCTTGTTCTTCAGCTTCTTCACTCGCGCGGTAATGTCGTTGAAGGCTTTTTTGACCTCCGCGGCGCTGCCCAGATTCAGCACCACGCCGCCAATGTCGGACTTGTGCAGGATGTCCGCGCTGACAACCTTGGCGACCACGGGAAAGCCGATTTTTTTGGCGATTCTGACGGCGCCCGCCGCATCCTGCGCGATCTCTTCCTTCGACACCGGAATGCCGTAAGCCTTCAGCAGCTTCTTCGACGCGACCTCGTCGAGCGCCGCGCCCTTGGCGTTCTTCAGCGTCTTCTCCAGCGTCGCGCGCGCCGATGCGCTTGAGCTCGAGACCACATCAGGTACTTCCTTGCGCAGCAAGGCATAGTCGATCAACGCCTTGATCGCACCCACCGCCCGATCCAGCCCTTGCATGACGGCGATATGCGGCAGCGACTTGCGCAGCCCCTTGGTGAATTCCGTAAAACCGATCGACATGGTGCTGATATAGACCACGGGCTTGCTGGCGGCTCCGGCCATCTCGTTGACGATGCGCAAATTGCGCTCGCGCACTTCATGCGGCGCCTTCGGCAGTTCCGAATCGATGATGACGATGTCGGTATCGGGGTCGTCGATCATGACCTTGATCGACTGCATGTAGACCGAGGGATCGACGACGGCCGCAAAGCCAGCGTCGAGCGGATTGCCGACGATGCTGCCGGGGCCGAGCATTTTTGCCAGCTTGTCGCTGGCATCCTTGCTGAGGGGGCTGAAATTCATGCCCGCCGACGAGAATGCGTCGAGCAGAAGACCGCGCTTGCCGCCCGACAAGGTCACCGCGGCGAGCCGCGCGGCTTTCGGCGGATCGGCGTGGACGAAACATTCGGTGGTTTCGATCAGTTCATCCAGCCCCCGTACACGGACGACGCCTTCGCGGGTCGAGATGGCATCGAATGTTTCGATCGAGCCGGCGAGCGCGCCGGTATGCGCCATCGCCGCGGCGCGTCCGCCTTCGGACGAACCGAGCTTCAATGCGATCACCGGCTTGCCGGCGGCGCGCGCGGCTTTGCAGGCTGCGCGGAAAACCTTGGTGTTACGCACGCCTTCGAGATAGACCACGATGACGCGGATAGAGGGATCGGCGGCGAAATAGGCCATCAGGTCCGGCGTCTCGAGGCCGGCCTCGTTTCCGGTGGTCACCATGTAACCGACGCCGACGCCGCGATCCTCCAGTGCCTGGCGGATCGCCATCACGATGGCGCCGGATTGACCGGCGATCGCCACCGAACCTGCTTCCATCGTGACGATGCGGTCGTCGATGTTGGTGAACAGTTTCTCGCCGGCGCTGAGATTGCCGAGGCAGTTCGGGCCGGTGACCGCCATGCCGGTCTCACGGACCGCTCGTTGAAGCTCGGCGGCGAGTTTCTGGCTGTCCTCGTCCTGCAATTCGCTGAAGCCCGAGGTGACGATGGTGGCGGAGCGTGCGCCAGCCGCCGCCGCATCGCGGATGACCTGAACCGCGAAACGCGCCGGCACCAGCACCAGCACGTGATCGGGCCTGTCCGGCAGGCTGACAAAATCCTTGTAGCAGGGAACGCCCCAGATCGTCTCGCGCTTCGAATTGACCGGATAAAGCCCGCCTTCGTATTTGTACTTGATCAGGTTGGTCCAGATCCGCTCGGCGTAGTTGCCCGGCTTGTCGGTGGCGCCGACCAGCACGATGTTGCGCGGATGCAGCATCGCATGAATGTTCTTGACGAGTTCGCTTGCCTCAGGCGGCGGCGACCATTTGCCGGCCGGGCGGGACGCGGCATTGATCTGAGCTTCCATGGACGTAACCTCACCGTTCTTTATTCCGCGAGACAGAAGATCGATCGACGATCCCGCCGCGGCTTTGCATTGTTGTTATTAAGAATCGAGGAGGGTGGCAACTCGCGCTGGCGAGCTCGGCTCCTCCCCAAGGACGATATCGATGGAATCGCGTTCCCAATCGTCATCTGCGGGCGCCAGCGGGTCCCGCGCCGCCAGCCGGTGTTCCAGAACAAATCGTGCAAGAAGCGCCCGGCGCGCGTCGACGCCGGGCTGGCTGCCTTCCCAGGCCAGCAATATGGCGGAGGTTGCGTGATAAAGCGCGCTGGCGGCAAGCCGCGCGGTTGCGTCGGCGTCCGGTTCGGCCGCCACCCGTTCCGCGAATGCGAGCGCTCTTTCCAATGCGAGCGTCAGGCGATCCCGAAAACCCTTCGGCAGGCTTGCCGCTTCATCGAGCCGGCGCTTCAGCGCGGCGCCCAGAATCCGGTGCGCGCCGCTTTTCCCCACCGCGCGCTGGATGATATCGAGCGCATTGATGTTGCTGGTGCCTTCCCAGAGCACGCCGATGTGCGCGTCGCGGACCAGGCGGGCATGCACCCACTCCTCGATGTAACCGTTGCCGCCGCGGACCTCCATCGCGCCGGTGGCGACGGGAATGTTGTCGCGGCAGGCGCGGAATTTCAGCAGCGGCGTCAGGATGCGGAGCAGACTTTGCGCGTCGGTGGACCCGGCATTGGACTGGTCCATCGCGCTTGCGGCAAACAGCATCATCGACAGCGCCTGCTCGGCCGGCACGATGAGTTTCAGGAGCTGGCGGCGCAGCAGGGGATAGTTGACGATCGTCTCGCCGAAGGCTGTGCGCGTCTGCGCCGATATCATCGCCTCGTTCACGCAACGCCGCATCATCGCCGCGGCGCGGACGCCATGCGAGAGTCTCGATAAATTGACCTGCTCCATCATCTGCTTGAGGCCGCGATCCGGATCGCCGACGAGATAGGCGAGCGCGCCTTCCAGGCGAATTTCGCCCGACGCCATCGAGCGGGTGCCGAGCTTGTCCTTGAGCCGCACGATCTTGTAGGAATTGCGCCGGCCGTCCTTCAGCCGCCGCGGCAAGGCGAACAGCGCCAGTCCCTTGGTGCCGGGCGGCGCTCCCTCGGGGCGCGCCAGCAGCAGCGCCACGTCGGCATCGGCGTGCGAGCAAAACCATTTCTCTCCGGTGAGCCGCCACACGCCGTCCTGCAGCCGCGCAACCGTCTCGATCGCGCCGACGTCGGAGCCGCCCGAACGTTCGGTCATGAACTGCGTGCCCTTCCACAGCGTCGCAAGCTCGCCTGAAAGCATTTTTGGCAGCAGATAGTCCTTGAGCTCCGCACTTGCGAACTTGCGAATGAGATAAATCGAGGTGTCGGTAACGCTGATCGGACACATCAGCCCGAACTCGGCCTGCACGAACAGATACTGCAGGGCATATTTGGCGACGGCAGGCAGCGGCTGGCTGCTCCCAAGCGCGCCGCCGTGACTCATGGCGTGGAACTGGAAGTCGCCGAAGGCAATGCTCTCCATTTCGCGATAGGCGGGATGATAGTCGATCCAGTCCTCGTCGCGGCCGAAGCGATCGCGCGCATGAAGCACCGGCGGATTCTTGTCGGCGATCCGCGCCAGCTCGTCGAGCCGGCCGCCGGCGAGGTGACCCAGCCGGTGGAAATGCGGCGCCAGCTGCCGGTGATCGGCGTCGCCGAGATAAAGCGGCAGCAGATCGCGCAAGCCACGATCTATCTCGTAAAAATTCAGCCCCGCGCAATCCCGCGCGATGTGGTCCGCGCCGTCGGCACGCTCCGGTTCGGTGGAAAAATCCTGGGTCGGCCGGATTGATTGCGGGCCATGCATGGCTTCCCCCTCGCGCTTTTCACCGAACCTTACTCCGGTGCGCGCGATTTCACCATCTCAACAGATGACATGGTGTGCCAGTAGCGCCATCGCGTCGTTTCACTCGATGAGTTCATCGGCAGTGGCGAGGAGTGTGGGTGGGATCGTGATACCCAATTTGGCAGCCGTCTTCATGTTGATCACAGTCTCGAACCGATCCGTGGCTTGAATCGGAAGCTCGCCTATCTTGGCTCCCCGCAGGACCCGGTCGATATACGAAGCCGCGCTCCGGAACTGACCGGATGCGCTGTCGCTGTAGGCGATCAGGCCACCAGCCCGGGCATAGAAGCCATAGGAGTACATCGCGGGCAGGCGATGACGCTCTGCAAGGCTGATGATGAGTTTCATGTGCACGCCAGCCGTGGCATCGGGCAGCACCACCAATCCGCCATTGGGCTGCTCGGCAAACCCAGCGATTTCCCGCTCGATGTCGCCCTCGCTGTGGATGCCGGCCATTTGCGGCTTGATCCCCAAAGCCGGGGCATACTTCTCAAACGCTGCGGTGTAGCCACTCCAACGCGGGCGGTTGTCCGGGTTGATCATGGGCATCACCCGGGAAACGGGGGACACATCCTTGAGCAGTTGCAGCCATTTGCCGACGATCGAGTATTCGAAGTTGGTGAAGCCGGTGAGATTGCCCTCCGGGCGCGCCAGGTTCGTGACGAACCCGCCGCCGACAGGGTCTTGCACCTGCACAAAAACAACCGGAATTGTCTGGGTGGCTTGCTTCATGGCGGCTGCTCCGACCACGCCCTGGGCAAAGATGATGTCTGGTTTGAGACCGACCAGTTCATCGGTGTAGCGCTGGACCAGCTTTGGGTCGCTTCGGCAGAAGCGAAACTCCATGTGAATGGTCTGGCCTTCGATCCACCCGTGGTTCCGAAGTCCTTCCTTGAGCGCGCCGACGAATGAGGGCACCTCCGGGTGGTCCTCGCCTAAGACGAAAAGGGCGCCGAGACGGCGAATCGGCGACTGCTGCGCGCCCGCAGCCAACGGCGCGAGCGCCGCGGTGCCGCCAACGATGGTGAGAAAGTCGCGCCGCCTCATGTGTGCTTCCTTGTTCGCCTTGATCGGCGCAAAAAATTACCAGCCCAACAATGCCTCAGCAATAAGTAGCGGATCGCAGCTCACACCACCGGGACACGCCTGGCGGCGACGGCTGCCGGTGAAATGACCTCGATATCGATCGGCACCCGCCAGCGTTCCGTATAGCGCACCTGGGGTTCCGCGTTGCGGTCCGCCGCGCCTTCCAGCACAAAGCCTTCGAAGCCGCCGCTCATCACCTCGTTGCATTTCTGCACATAGACCGGGAAGCCTCCGATGTAGGGCATGAACACGCGCGGCCGGCCGGGTATGTTAGTGCCGACATACCAGGAGCTGCAGGTCGACCGCAGCGAGACCGTCGATACGTCGGTGACATGCTCGACCCAGGCGTCCTCATCCTCGAGGATCGGTTCGATGCTGGTTGCCCCGACGTCCCGCATGTGGGCCATGCAGTCGGCCAGCCAATCGACATGCTGCTCGATCGCCTGGATCATGCTGGCCAGCACGGAAGGGCTGCCGGGGCCGGTGATCAGGAACAGATTGGGGAAGCCTGCGGAAGCAATGCCGAGATAGGCGCGGGGGCCCGCCCGCCATTTCTCCGCAAGCGTCAGGCCATTGCGGCCGGCGATGCGGATCTTGTCAAAGGATCCCGTCATGGCGGCAAAGCCGGTGGCGCAGACCACGGCATCCAAAGGATATTCGACGCCGTTGACCTCGATGCCACCGGCGCTGAAACGCTCGATCGGCGTTTTCGAGACGTCGACCAGCTTCACATGAGGCAAGTTGTAGGTCTCGAAGTAGCCGGTATCGACGCAGAGGCGTTTGCAACCGAACACGTTGTCCGGACACAGCAGATCGGCGGTGGCCGGATCCTTCACAATGCCGCGGATCTTGGCGCGTGCGAAATCGGCGATGGTGTCATTGGCGGCTTTCTCGAACAGAAGATCGCCGTAGGCACCGAGAAAGGGCAGGCCGCCACGCAGCCAGGCTTCCTCATACTGTCTGTCACGGTCTTCGGGGCTCGCTTCCAGCGCCGGCTTGATGTTGAACGGAAAATAGAAGCCGGTCGGGCGGCCGCGCGCCTTGGCGCGGAGCGCCGGATAATTGGCCTTGGCCGCCTGCAGATATTCCGGCGTCAGCTCTTCGTTCCAGGCCGGCACCGACCAGGTCGCCGTGCGCTGGAACACCGTGAGAGCTGCGGCCTGCTGCGCGATGATCGGAATCGACTGGATCGCCGAGGAGCCGGTACCGATGACGCCGACCCGCAGGCCGGTGAAGTCGACACCCTGATGCGGCCATTCGCCGGTGTGATAGACCGGTCCGCGAAAATCCTCGATGCCCGCAAAATTCGGGCGGTTCGGCGCCGACAGGCAGCCGACCGCCATGATGCAGAATTTTGCGCGCACTCTATCGCCGCGGTCGGTCTCGATCTGCCAGCAATTTGCGTTTTCATCGAACGTAGCCGCAGTCACGCGGGTGTCGAACACGATGTGACGGCGAAGATCGAAGCGGTCGGCGACATGGTTGGCGTAGGTGAGGATTTCGCCTTGCGGTGCGTATTTCTCCGACCAGTTCCACTCCTGGTCCAACTCCTCCGAAAAGGAGAACGAGTACTGCATGCTCTCGACGTCGCAGCGCGCGCCGGGATACCGGTTCCAGTACCAGGTGCCCCCGACGCCACCGCCGGCCTCGAACACCCGCGCCGAAAAGCCAAGTCCGCGCAGGCGATGCAGCATGTACATCCCGGCAAAGCCCGCGCCGACCACGATGGCGTCGAAAACCGTTCCAACTTCAGCAGGGCGTTCCGGTCGGGGAGGTGTGTCGGCAGTCATGATTTGTATCGCTTCTCCGGATGGATATTATGGCTTTGACTGAAAAGGAACACCAATGAAAATTGTCAGGATCGAGGATTTGCACTGCGACGCCGGCTGGCGCGACTTTTCGTTTCTCAAGATCACCACCGACGACGGCATCGTCGGCTGGTCCGAATACAACGAAAGCTATGGCAGCGCGGGCTTGACGGCTGTGATCCGCCGGCTGGCGCAGAGCCTGATCGGCATGGATCCTCGGCCGATCGAACGGATCACTTCGACCTATTATGCCGTGACGCGTCAGGCGCCGGGCGGCATCAACCAGCAGGCGATGGCGGCGATCGAGAACGCGCTGCTCGACGTCAAGGCGAAGGCGCTGGGCGTGCCGGTCTATGCGCTGTTCGGCGGCCCGGTGCGCGACCGGCTGCCGCTGTATTGGTCGCATTGCGGTAGCTATCAACTCAACAACGCGGCCGTGATGGGCGTCGAGCCGGTGCGCTCGCTCGACGATGTGGTCAAGCTCGGCAAGCATGTGAAGGACTCTGGTTTCAAGGCGCTCAAGACCAACATCTTTCGCTTCGACCTCGATCCGCCCGGCATGCATCAACCGGGTTTTGCGCGCGGCCCGGGCCATCCCGAGCTTAACGCCGACCGCGCGACGCTTGCCGCCATTACCGATTGCCTCGCGGCCTTCCGGCAGGGCGCCGGTGCGGACATCGGCATCCATCTCGACACCAATTTCAACTTCAAGACCGAAGGCTACATCAAGGTCGCGCGCGCCTGCGAGCCCTATGACCTGTCATGGCTGGAGATCGACAGCTACGACCCGGAAGGTCTGCGCCTGATCCGCGACCGGGCGCCGATGCCGGTTGCCTCCTGCAAATCCTTGTTCGGCCGCCGCCAGTTCCGCCCCTACTTCGAGAACCGTTCGGTCGATGTCGCGATCATCGACGTGCCCTGGAACGGTCTCGTCGAGTCGCTCAAGATCGCCGCCATGGCGGAAGCCTATGAGATAAACTGCGCGCCGCACAATTTTTATGGCCATATGTCTACACTGATGAGCGCCCATCTCTGCGCGGCCATGCCCAATTTCTCCATCATGGAAATCGACATCGACGACGTGCCGTGGAAGGACGATCTGGTCTCGCATCCGCCGACTATTGAGAACGGCGAACTGATCGTGCCCACGCGGCCGGGTTGGGGTGCCGACGTCAACGAGGAAGTGATTGCGGCGCATCCCCCACGAAATCCGCATCCCTGAAGAGTGATGAGTCAGGTTGACGCGGTTTTCTTCACCTCTCCCCGCAGGGGAGAGGTCGACGCGCATCGTCAGATGCGCGGCGGGTGAGGGGCGCTTCCCCGCACTCAGGACTCGTGGCGGCCCCTCACCCGGATTGCATCTGACGATGCAATCCGACCTCTCCCCTGCGGGGAGAGGTGGAGCTTCACACATGCACCGCGGTGCGGACGCGCCCGGCGTTGCCGAACACGCGCAGATAGCGCTCGACTTCGGCCGGACTGCCGGTCGCCTTTTCCGGATTGTCCGACAGTTTTACCGCCGGCCGGCCGTTGACGGCCGTGACCTTGCAGACGATCGAGATCGGATCGAGGTCGGCGGAGCCGTCCGGCGCGCATCCGACGAAATCGTTGGTGAGGTTGGTACCCCAGCCGAAGCTGATCCGGACCCGGCCGGCGAAATGGCGCCAGGTCTCCTCGATCGATCCCACATCCATGCCGTCGGAGAAGACCAGAAGTTTCTCTCTGGGCTCGCGGCCCTTCTGCTTCCACCATTTGATGATTTCTTCGCCCGCCGCGATCGGCGGCGCGCTGTCGGGGCGGAAACCGGTCCAGTCGGCCACCCATTCCGGCGCGTCGCGCAAAAATGCCTTGGTGCCGAACGCATCGGGGAGCGCGATCAGCAGATTTCCGCCGTAGGTATGGCGCCACTGATCGAGAATGCGATACGGCGCCCAGCGCAATTCCTTGTCGTCCTTGGCCAGCGCCGCGGCGACCATCGGCAGTTCATGCGCGTTGGTGCCGATGGCTTCGAGATCGCTGTCCATCGCCAGCAGCACGTTGGACGTTCCGGTGAAGGCGGGACCGAGCCCTTCCTTGACGGCTTCGACGCACCAGCGCTGCCACAGAAAACCGTGCCGCCGCCGCGTGCCGAAGTCCGACAGGCGCAGACCATCCAGCTTGCGCAGCCGCTCGACCTTGCTCCACAGTTTTGCCTTGGCGCGGGCATAGAGCACGTCGAGTTCGAAGCGGCCCTGTCCCTTGGTGACCTGGCGCGAACGCAACTCGTTGAGAATGGCGAGCGCCGGAATTTCCCACATGGTGGTGTGCGTCCATGGCCCGTGGAAATGCAGTTCGTACTGGCCGTCGACCTTGTGCAGCTCGTATTCGGGCAGGCGGAACGCGGCGAGCCAGTTAATAAAATCCGGCGAGAACATCTGGGTCTTGCCGTAGAACGTATTACCGGCGAGCCAGATCAGCTCCTTCTTGGAAAAGCGGATGCTGCGGGCATGATCGAGCTGGGCGCGCAACTCGCCCTCGTCGATGACTTCGGCGAGACGGACATTGCGGCTGCGGTTGATGACGGAGAAGGTGACGTGGTCGTCCGGATAGAACTCCCGGATCATCTGCAGCATCAGCAGCTTGTAGAAATCGGTATCGAGCAGGCTGCGCACGATCGGATCGAGCCGCCAGCCGTGATTGTAGGTCCGCGTCGCGATGTCTGTGACTGCCATGGCTGGAACCATATCGTGTCGGCGGGCCGGCAACCAGTGCCCGGTCCGGCAGAACTGGGCTGCGATTCAGCGCAGTTTCGCCTGCCTCGCCCGGCCGATCGCGGCGTCCACACCGGTCCAGGGCGGCTTGTCCGGGGCGAACTGCCGCCTGAGGTATGACACGAGTTCTGCGATCTGCCGATCGTTAAAACTGTCCTTGAATCCGGGCATGTAGCCCAGATCGCTCGACGCCGGCGCGGCGATGCCGTGCAGGATGACCTGGATCAGGTTGTCCGGCACGGCGCTGTGCAGGTTGCTGTTCAGTGCCAGCGAGGGCCGGGAGCCGAACAGCGGCGCGCCGCCGACCTTGTGGCAGACCGCGCAGGCGCCGTCATAGAGGCGCGCGCCGACAGAAGATGCCGCAACGGTGCGCGTGCTGGTTGACGTTTCGAGGCTGGCGGCCAGCGCATCCTGGTCCGCCTTGCCGATCGGCTTCTCGTTGAACGAGCCGAGATAGACCGCCATGGCGCGGATGTCGTCGTCCGGCAGCGCGGTCAGTTCTTTCACCACCGGCGCCATCGGGCCCGCGGCGACCCCATGAAAACGCAACTCGCCGGTGCGTAAGTAAGCGAACAGCTCATCCTCGCTCCAGGGGATCGGCGCCTGCGACAACGACGTCAGCGGCGGCGCTTCCCACCCTTCGGCAAATCCGCCGGCGAGATAAGCCTCGGCCTTTTCCGCGCCGAGCGCGTTGCGCGGCGAATGGCAGGCGCCGCAATGGCCGAGGCCTTCGACGAGATAAGCGCCGCAATTCCACGCCGCGGATTTCGCGGCATTCGGTGCAAACGTCGCGCTGCTGTGAAACAGCGCATTCCATCCCGCCATCAGTGGACGCAGGTTGAACGGGAACGCGAGTTTGGTCTCGGGCGAGACGGACCTCACTGCCGGCTGCGCCATCAGGTAGGCATACAGCGCCTGCAGATCGGCGTCGGTGGTCTTGGCATAGTGGTTATAGGGAAACGCCGGATAAAGATGTTTCCCGTCGCGGTGGATGCCTTGGCGCATGGCGCGCTCGAAGGCGGGATAGGACCACGCGCCGATACCGGTCTCGATGTCAGGCGTGATGTTGGTCGAGTAGATGATGCCGAACGGCGTCTCGATGGCGCGGCCGCCGGCGTTGATCGCGCCGTTCGCCTGGGTGTGGCACACCGCGCAATCGCCGAGCGCCGCGAGCAGCTCGCCCTTCGCGATCGTCGCCGCCGAATACGCCGATGGGTCCGGCCGCGCGATCGGCGCGATCGACCGCCACGGCAGCGCCAGCGTGGCAATGCTGACCATCGCGGCAGCCATCGCAGCCGCGCTTGCAAATGCGCCGAGCGGCTTGGCAAACGGATTTTGATGCGTGCGTGAGGCCGGCTTCGCAGGCGTGGGCGCCGCTGCCGGCAATGCGGTTGGTGCTGCCGGCTGTCCGCCGCGCAATCCCGCAAGAATGCGTTCCGGCGTGAACGGCAATTCGCGAAAGCGCACCCCGGTGGCATCGAAAATCGCATTGGCGATGGCCGCGGCGCTCGGGACGGACGCGGATTCGCCGACGCCCATCGGCGGCTGGTCCTGTCGCGGCAGCATCAAGACGTCGATCTTCGGAATGTCGGGGAATTTGATGATCGGGTAGGCGCCCCATTCCCGGCTGATCACTGAGGTGCGGTCGAACGACACCTCTTCCATCAGCGCGCGGCTGGCGGACTGGATGACATTGCCCTGGATCTGATGGCGCACGCCGTCCGGATTGATCATCAAGCCGGAATCCTGCCCCGCTACAACGCGCGTCACGCTGACATCGCCGGTCGCCTTGTTGACGGCGACGTCGGCAATCCACGCCGACCACGCCGCTGGTTTGCCGGGGAACGGTCCGTGGACGTAGAGCGCATAGGCAATGCCGCGTCCGCGCACGATGTCGCCTTCGGCGAGCGGCTCCTTCCAGACCGGGCGAGGCGTCCATTCGGCGCGTTGCGCGACCGCCTTTACCAGATCGACCGCGCGCGGGTCTTTCAGATATCGCAGGCGATATTCGATCGGATCGACGCCGGCTTCGGTCGCGAGCTCATCGATATAGGATTCGTGCGCAAAGGTATTGGGCAGCGCCGAGACGCCGCGCAGCCACGAGGCCCGCACGATCGGCGGCATGTCATGCGCGACCACGCGCATGGCATCGTAGTCATAAGGCGGAATCGCGGTGCGGTCGCCCATGTGAAAGACATCGGGCACCGGCGGAATCATGCCGGTCAGTAGCAGCGCCAGCGTCGGCGCGCCGTTGGATGGATAGCGCGTCGCAAAATCATAGGCCGCGACGCTGCCGTCGGCATTCAGGCCGCCATTGACGTCCATCAGTTGCGCGGTGCCCTTCGGCTCCCACGCGTGTTCCTGCTCGCGCGTCAGCTGCACGCGGACCGGACCGCCGACCGCGCGCGACAGCAGCACGGCGTCGGCGGAAACGTCGTCGGCGCAGTTGCGGCCGTAGCAGCCGGCGGCTTCCATCCGGATCACGTCGATCTCGGCGTCGGGCCGCTGCAGCAATATCGCGATATCGGCGCGCAGAGGGTGTGGGTTCTGCGTGCCGGACCACACCCGAACGGCATCGTCGCGAACATCCGCGACAGCGCAGGACGGGCCGATCGAGCCGTGCATCTGGTAGGGCCAGACATAGGTCCGCTGCATCGGCCTGTCGGCGGCGGCGATGGCGGCATCGACATCGCCCTTGTCGATCAGCACGCGCGGCGTCGATGGATTGGCGCGCAGCGCGGTTTCGATGTTTTTCAGGTTCGGCAGCGTCGGCGTCGGCTTCCAGGTCACTTTAAGCTGCGCGGCAGCCTTGACGGCGTTTTCCTCGCGCTCGGCGACTAGGCCCACGAAATCTCCGATCCGGACCACCGCCACCAATCCCGGAATATCGCGCACCGAAGCTTCATCGACTGCGAGCAGGCTGGTGCCGACGAAATCGCCGGCATCGACGCCGGCATAGGGCGGGCGCACCACGCGGCCGTGCAGCATGCCCGGCACGCGCATATCGTGCACATAAACCAGTTCGCCGGTCGCCTTGGCCGGAACATCGACGCGCGGCACCGACTGCCCGACGATGGTGTAGGCGTCGACGGCCTTCACCTCCACGTCCTCGGCTAGCTCTAGCCGGATGCTGTCGCCAGCGATCAACTCGCCATAGCTGATGCTGCGGTTGTCGCGGCCGCGGATCAGGCCGTCTTCCACCGAGAGGTCATCTACGGGGAGTTCTAACCGAGCCGCGGCCCGCGCCAGCAAAAAGTGCCGCGCTTGCGCCGCGGCCTTGCGCAGCGGCACCGCCGTGATCTGGATGGTTTCGCTGGCGATGGTGGCGCCCTGGTTGGGCACGCGCGAGGTATCGCCAAGCACCACGATCACCCGCGCAAACGACACATCGAGTTCTTCGGCGACGATCTGGCCGAGCGCGGTGCGGATGCCGGTGCCGAGATCGACATGGCCGTTAAAGGCGGTGACCGTGCCGTCAGCGGATATCTTGATAAAGGTTTCGAATGCGCCTTCACGGGACGCATCCGGGCGAACGACGGACAACGATCCGGGCAGAATTTCCGCCATCAACCCTGCGCCTCTGCGAGATGACCCGCCGCTCGCATCGCCGCGCGCATGATTTCAATATGCGCGCCGCACCGGCACAGATTGTAGCGCAACGCTTCGAGCACCTCGGTCTCGGAGGGGCGAGGGGTGCGCATCAGCAGCGCCTTGATGCTCATGATCATGCCGTTGAGGCAGTAGCCGCATTGCGCGGCCTGTTCCTGGATGAAGGCAGCCTGCACCGGGTCGGGACGCTCGCGCGAGCCGAGCCCTTCCAGCGTCAGGATGTCGCGGCCGGTACAGCCGTCGATCGGGATCACGCAAGAGCGCGCCGCCACGCCGTCGATCAGCACGGTGCAGGTGCCGCATTCGCCGAGCCCGCAGCCGTATTTCGGCCCGTTCAGTTCGAGATCGTTGCGCAGCACATAAAGCAGCGCGGTGTCAGGCGCGGCGTCGATGTCATGGCTTCTGCCGTTGACAGTCAGGCGGATCATGATCTGAGGATACCGTTTGCATACAAACGTGCAAGCCGGCCGTTGCATGCCTCCGTCATTCCGGGGCGCGAGCTCTTGCGAGCGAACCCGAAATCCAGAAGCAGTGCACGGTGCTGGATTCCGGGTTCGCGCGAAGACGCGCGCCCCGGAATGACGAACCATGAGGCAGCTTGCTTTTTTACCGGCAGCGGCGATTTTCGGATGCAACGGCGCTTGACAGCTTTCGGGTCTGCGCGCAGGATCGTTCGTATACGAACAAAGTGCCCGAGGATTTGCTGATCGCTTGTGAGCCTGTTCATGCTGCCCGACACGACCGCCGCCGCCAACGCCGACAAGATCCGCTGCGATGCTTGCCCGGTGATGTGCTACATCAAGCCGGGCGCTGCCGGCGCCTGCGACCGCTACGCCAATCACAATGGCGAGTTGGTGCGGGTCGATCCGCATGTGGTGCTGGAGCGCACGGTATCCCATGGCGGACGGCTGGTGCCGTTTCAGGCCGGCGGCGACTGGGACGGCAAGATCGTGCACGAGCCGAACGTGTTTGTGACCGCCATCGGCGCCGGCACCACCTATCCCGACTACAAGCCCGCACCCTTCATCGTGTCTTCGGAAGTGGACGGCGTCGACATGGTCACGGTAGTGACCGAAGGCATTTTTAGTTATTGCGGGGTCAAGGTAAAAATCGACACCGACCGTTATCTTGGCCCGGAGACCGCGATCGTCCGCGTGCAAGGCGAGGCGGTCGGCCACGTCACCACAGGCGAATACGGCTCGCAGATGCTGTCGCTGGGCGGCGTGCATCATCTGACCGGCGGCTCCAAGAAGGAAGGCCGCGTCACCTGCGACGCGCTGATGGACCTGTCGAACTGCAAGCCGGTCGAACTCACCATCGACGGCGGCGCCACGGTGGTGGTGCAGGCCGGCTATCCGCCGATCGTCAACGGCGTGCCTGAGGAGCGGATGCGGGTCGGCTGCGGCTCGGCGACCATTGGCATGTTCGCCAAGCAATGGCACGGCAAGGTCGACGAGGTCGTGGTGGTGGACGATCACATCACCGGCGTGCTGTCGGAGCACCAGGCCGGAAAGCTGCTCGATATCCCCGACACCGGGATCAAGATGAAAGGCCGCCGCTCCACGCCCGGGCGCTATTTCCAGGTCGCCGAACCCGGCACCGGCTGGGGCGGCACCAGGATTTCCGATCCGTTGTCGGTGCTGGGGCCGTTCGATCCGAAGGAAGCGCGGCCCGGAATGACCATGCTGATGGTCAGCACCACCGGCGAGCACGCCGCCTATTTCGAACTCGATGCGGCGCTGAAACCGGTGGAGAAGGAAATGCCGGCCGATCTCCGGCTGTCGGTCGAGCGCATCCAGGAAAACTGCGAGCCGGCGCTGTGCACGGTGCTGTTCATGGGCGGGGCGGGCGGCTCGCTGCGGTCCGGGGTCACGGAAAATCCGGTGCGGCTGACGCGCTCGGTGAAGGACGCGCTGACGCGGGTGACCTCCGGCGGTGCGCCGGTCTATGTCTGGCCCGGCGGCGGCATCACCTTCATGGTCGACGTCACGCGCCTGCCGGCCGGCGCCTTCGGTTACGTGCCGACCCCGGCGCTGGTGGCGCCAATCGAATTCACGCTAAAGCTGTCGGACTATGCGGCGCTGGGCGGCCATATGGACCACGTGCGGCCGTTGGCGTCATTGAAGGACAGCGCGGAACTCCGTCAAATGACGCAACAGCCCGTGCCGGGATCGCGCGCATGACGAGACTTCCACAAATCGGGTTTCTGGCAGACGGCAGGCGTCTGCATCTGCAGGACGGTCCGATCGACCTGATCGTGGAGGCGTGGGGGAGCGAGGCGAACGTTCGCGCGGCCCATGATGCAGCGGCGCGGCGCTTCACCGGGCTGCTCGATGAACTTTGCGAGGAACTAGCGGAGTTGCGCAAAGCGGCGGACCCCGCGCGTTGCAGGCTGCGAGGCGAGGTCGCGCGCCGCATGCATGCCGCGGTCGCGCCATATGCCGCGGACCATTTTATCACGCCGATGGCGGCGGTCGCGGGCGCCGTCGCCGAGGAAATCCTTGGCGCGATGGTGGATGCGGCACAGCTTGAGCGAGGCTATGTCAACAACGGCGGCGACATCGCACTGCATCTTGGCGAAGGCGAGCACTTCACCGTGGGGCTGGTGGATCGGCCGGATCAGCCCGGCCTGATGCAAACCACGATTATCGAGGTCGACGATCCAACGCGCGGCATCGCCACCAGCGGGCGGCACGGCCGCAGTTTTTCGCTTGGCATCGCCGATGCGGTTACCGTGCTGGCGCGGACCGCGGCGCAGGCCGACGCCGCGGCCACCATTATCGGCAATGCCGTCGATTTGCCCGGACATCCCGCGGTTCTCCGCTGTCCGGCGCACGATCTGCAGCCCGATAGCGATCTCGGCGCGCGTCTTGTCACGCGCGAAGTCGGGGATTTGTCACACTACGAGATTGAGGAAGCGCTGGAGGCGGGGGCGGACAAAGCACGCGTGCTGCTTGGGCAAGGATTGATCGAAAGTGCGGCATTGCGATTGCATGGCGAAACACGCATCGTTGTTCAGAGGGCAATATCTGCGGCGGAGTCGCGCCAGTTGATAAGGGAAAGCGTGAGAGCATGAGCGCGGTCATTCGCAAGATCGTTACCGTCGTCGAAGAGACGCGGATGGAGATGGGAAGGACGGTGTCGCCGCCGACCCGCCGCGCCGCGGCCATCGCGGTGATCGAAAATCCGTTCGCCGGCCAGTATGTCGAGGACCTCAGCCCATTGATCGCGATCGGCGAGGAACTCGGCGAATTGCTCTCGAAGAAAGCTGTAGCGGCGCTGGGCATCGACGGCGCAACGGCGCAAAGCTACGGCAAGGCGGCGGCGGTCGGCGAGAACGGCGAGCTGGAGCACGCAGCCGCGATCCTGCATCCAAAAATGGGCGCGCCGGTGCGCAAGGTGCTGGGCAAGGGTGCGGCGCTGATCCCGTCGTCGAAGAAACGCAGCGGGCCGGGCACCACGCTCGATATCCCGCTCGGACACAAGGATGCGGCGTTCGTGCGCAGCCATTTCGACGGCATGGAGGTGCAGATCAACGATGCGCCGCGCGCCAATGAAATCATGGTGGCGGTGGCGGTCACCGACAGCGGCAGGCCGCTGCCCCGCGTCGGCGGTCTGACGATTGCCGAGGTAAAAGGTGAAGACGGTTTACGATAATTTTCTCTTCAACAGTGGAGGTTTTGGGATGCAACGAAGCAAATTTTTGGGCGCGGCGCTGGGCGTCGTTCTCGGCGGCATGGCGCAGTCCGCTCTTGCGCAGAGCGAGATAAAAATCGGCGAAATCAACAGCTATTCGCTGCTGCCCGCCTTCACCGAGCCCTATCGCAAGGGCTGGCAGCTCGCGCTCGAGGAAATCAACGCCGCCGGCGGCATCAACGGCAAGAAGCTGGTCGTCGTCTCCAAGGATGACGGCGGCAAGCCCGCCGACGCGACGACCGCCGCCAATGAGCTGGTGTCGAGCGAGAACGTGGCGATGCTGACGGGTACGTTCCTGTCCAACATCGGTCTTGCCGTCAGCGATTTCGCCAACCAGAAAAAAGTGTTCTTCCTCGCCGCCGAGCCTCTGACCGACGCCATCACCTGGTCCAAGGGCAACCGCTACACTTTCCGCCTGCGCCCCTCCAATTACATGCAGGCGGCGATGCTGGTGGAGGAGGCGGCAAAACTGCCGGCAAAACGCTGGGCGACGATTGCGCCGAATTATGAATACGGCCAGTCCGCGGTCGCGGTGTTCAAGAAGCTGATGTCGGAAAAGCGGCCGGACATCCAGTGGGTCGACGAGCAGTGGCCGCCGCAGGGCAAGATCGACGCCGGTCCGGTGGTGCAGGCCGTCGCCGCCGCCAACCCGGAAGCGATCCTCAACGTCACCTTCGGTGCCGATCTGGTAAAACTGGTCCGCGAGGGCAATACCCGCGGCCTGTTCAAGGGCCGCGCGGTGGTGAGCTTCCTCACCGGCGAGCCGGAATATCTCGATCCGCTCAAGGAGGAGACGCCCGAAGGCTGGATCGTCACCGGCTATCCCTGGTACGCGATCAAGACGCCGGAGCACGACGCGTTCCTCAAAGCGTATCAGGGCAAGTTCAACGACTACCCGCGGCTCGGCTCCATCGTCGGCTATCAGACCATCAAGGCTGCGGCTGCGATCCTCACCAAGGCGAATTCGATCGACCCGGAAAAGCTGATCGCCGCGACCGAAGGATTGTCGATGCCCTCGCCATTCGGCGAGATCACCTTCCGCAAGATCGATCACCAGTCGACGCTCGGCGCCTATGTCGGCAAGACCGCGCTGAAGGACGGCAAGGGCGTCATGGTGGAGTCGGTCTATCGCAAGGGCGCAGACTATCTGCCGAGCGACGCCGAAGTCGACAAGCTGCGCCCGAAGGACTGAGTGTTTGATAAAGTCGCGCCACATCAACATCGTCATTCCGGGATGCGCCTCTTGGCGCAGGCCCGGAATCCATACTCCCTGCAGGGGCTATGGATTCCGGGTTCGCTCGCAAGGGCTCGCGCCCCGGAATGACGGGTGATGGCTTTCTACTTCGTCCAGTTCCTGACCGGCCTTGCCAGCGCGGCGTCGCTGTTTCTGGTCGCCTCAGGGCTGTCGATCATTTTCGGCGTCACGCGGATCGTCAACTTCGCCCACGGCGCCTTCTACATGCTCGGCGCTTACGTTGCGTTCACGCTGACCGAGCGATTTTCCGGCGCGCTGGGATTTTGGGGCGGCATCGTCGTTGCGTCGTTGATCGTCGCTGTGGTCGGCGTGCTGGTCGAGATGGTGCTGCTGCGGCGGATCTATCATTCACCGGAATTGTTCCAGCTGCTGGCGACCTTCGGCCTGACCCTGATGGTCGAGGACCTGGTGGTGCTGATCTGGGGGCCGGACGATCTGCTCGGCCGCCGCGCGCCGGGATTTCGCGGCGCGGTCAATTTCTTCGGCCAGAATATTCCGACCTACGACCTGTTCCTGATCGCGCTTAGCCCAATCGTGCTGGGAATCCTGTGGCTGCTGTTCCAGCGCACCCGCTGGGGCGTGCTGGTCCGCGCCGCGACGCAGGACCGCGACATGGTGGCAGCGCTCGGCGTCAATCAGAAATGGCTGTTCACCAGCGTGTTCGCGCTCGGCGTTTTCCTCGCCGCCCTCGGCGGCGCGCTGCAGATTCCGCGCGATGCCGTGCACCACGCGCTTGACCTGCGCATCATCGTCGACGTGTTCGTGGTGGTGGTGATCGGCGGCCTCGGCAGCATCATCGGCGCCTTCGTTGCCGCGGTGCTGGTATCGGAATTGAATGCGTTCGGCATCCTGATCTTTCCGAAGATCTCCATCATCCTGGTGTTTCTGGTGATGGCCGCGGTGCTGATCGTGCGGCCATGGGGCCTGTTCGGCAAGCCGGAAGCGCCGGCGCGCCGCACCCCCGGACTGACCGTCAATCCCTGGGCGCCGCTGACGTCGAACGAACGCTTTGCGTCGATGGTCGTGCTGGCCGCGGCGGCGGCGCTTCCGCTGGTCGGCGGCAACTATGCGCTCACGGTCGGCTCCGAAATTGCGATCTATGTGATCTTCGCCGCCAGCCTGCATTTCCTGATGTCGGTCGGCGGCCTCGCTTCGTTCGGCCATGCGGCCTATTTCGGGCTCGGCGCCTACGGCGTCGCCTTCCTCGCCAAGGCGGCCGGCCTGCCGATGATCGCCTGCCTGTTGCTCGGCCCGCTG
Source organism: uncultured Alphaproteobacteria bacterium (assembly GCA_963710045.1). Lineage (GTDB taxonomy): Bacteria > Pseudomonadota > Alphaproteobacteria > Rhizobiales > Xanthobacteraceae > Bradyrhizobium. The sequence goes on from CAVPZO010000013.1 coordinate 26,845, forward strand.
CTCGGGCTGCTCGGTGCCGCGGTATTCGGATTCTTCGCGGTGCAACTGTCCGGTGTCTATTTCGCGATGCTGACGCTGGCGTTTGCGCAGATCGTGTGGTCGATCGCGTTCCAGTGGGTCGGCGTCACCGGCGGCGACAACGGCATTTTGGGGGTCTGGCCGGAGAAATGGGCAGCGGGGCCCGCGAGCTTTTACTGGCTGTCGCTCGGCATCGCCGCGCTCGTCGTCGCGGCCCTTCGCCTTATCGTATTCTCCCCGTTCGGCTACGCCCTGCGCGCGACGCGGGATTCGCTGTTGCGCAGCGAGGCGATCGGCATCGACGGCAAGCGCATCCAGTGGACGGCGTTCGTGATCGCCGGCACTGCCGCGGGTATTGCCGGCGCGCTGTTTGCGTATCTGAAAGGCAGCGTGTTTCCCGACAGTCTTGGCATCTCGCTTTCGGTCGACGCGCTGGTGATGGTGCTGCTCGGCGGCGTCGAGACGGTGTCCGGTGCTGTGGTCGGCGCCATCGTCTACAAGGCGCTGAACATCTGGCTGGTGAGCCAGACCGACCTGTCCAAGCTGGTGCTCGGCGGCGTCATCGTCCTGATCGTGGTCGCGTTTCCCAAGGGCATCGTCGGCATGCTGCAGACCATCCGCAATCGCCGATCCAAATCGGCAAAGCCGGCACTCCTGTCATCCCGGATCGAGACCGCCGAATGAGCATGGCCTCTACATTGCTGTCGGTCGAAGGCCTGACCAAATCCTATGGCGGCGTCCATGCCGTGCGCGGCGTTTCGTTTTCGTTGCGGGCCGGCGAAATCCTCGCGCTGATCGGGCCCAATGGCGCGGGAAAAAGCACGTGCTTCGACATGCTCAACGGCCAGAACATTCCCGACTCCGGGCGCGTCAGCCTGCTCGGCGAGGACATCACCGGCCAGAAGCCGCGCGCGATCTGGCGGCTCGGGGTCGGGCGCACGTTCCAGATCACCGCGACATTTCCGACCATGACGGTGCGCGAAAACGTCCAGGTCGCGCTGGTGTCGCATCGCCGCGCGCTGTTCGACATGTGGCATTCGACGCCGAAATTCGCGCGCGACGAAGCCGGCCGCCTGCTCGAACTGGTCGGCATGAGCGGTTACGCGGAGCGCCCCTGCGGCGAGCTTGCCTACGGCGACCTCAAGCGGCTCGAGCTTGCGATTGCGCTCGCCAATCAGCCGAAACTGCTGCTGATGGACGAGCCGACCGCCGGCATGGCGCCGCGCGAGCGCATCGAGCTGATGCGGCTGACCGCAACCATCGCCCGCGAGCAGTCGATCGGCGTGCTGTTTACCGAGCACGACATGGACGTGGTGTTCGAGCACGCCGACCGCATCCTGGTGCTCAACCGCGGCACCCTGATCGCCGAAGGTTCGCCCGAGGAAGTCCGGCGCAACCCGCAGGTCCGCGCCATCTATCTCGGCGAGGGTCTGGTGTACGACGCGCGTCACCGCGAGGGAGCGTCGGCATGAAGCTCAGTGTGCACGATCTCAACAGCCATTATGGCCCTGCGCACATCCTGTTCGACATCGCGCTCGAGGTCGGCGACGGCGAGGTGGTCGCATTGCTCGGGCGCAACGGCGCCGGCAAATCCACCACCTTCCGCTCCATCGTCGGGCTGGTCGCGCAGCGCAGCGGCCGCATCATGTTCGAGGGCAGGGATGTTTCGGACCAGCCGACCCACGCGATCGTGCGCGGCGGGCTCGGCTATGTACCGGAAGAGCGCCGCATTTTTACCGACCTGACGGTCGACGAAAATCTCGAGGTCGGCCGTCAGCCGGCGCGGCCCGGCGCGCCGCACTGGACACGCGAAAAGCTGTTCACGCTGTTTCCGAATCTCGCCGAAATGCGGGGTCGCCCGGGCGGGCGCATGAGCGGCGGCGAGCAGCAGATGCTGACCATCGCACGGACCCTGATGGGAAACCCGTCGCTGGTGCTCTTGGACGAGCCGTCGGAAGGACTGTCGCCGAAGATCGTCGAGCAGATGGTCGGCGCCATCCTGACCATGAAGCAGGAGGGCGTCAGTATCGTCGTCTCCGAGCAGAATTTTCACTTTGCAAAACTGATCTGCGACCGCGCCTACATCGTCGAGCGCGGCCGTATCTGTTTTTCTGGCACCATGGCCGAACTGGATGCGCGGCCGGACATCCGCGACGCGCATCTGGCGCTGTAGGGGCGGGGGCACATGACCAGAAGCGTCCAGCCGAAACGCAGCGCAAAGCCGCAACGGCCTCCTTACGTGCTCGAGGAGCAGATCGGCTTCATCCTGCGCCAGGTCTGGCAGCGCCACGCCACCATCTTCGCGCGCGAAATCGGCATTAATCTCACGCCGACGCAATGGGCGGCGCTGGCCAAACTCACCGAGACCGGACCGTGCTCGCAGAACGCGCTCGGCCGGCTGACGGCGATGGACGTCGCCACCATCAAGGGCGTGATCGACCGCCTCACCGCCCGCGGCCTGACCGAAACCAGCGCCGACCCCGAAGACGGCCGCCGCCTGCTGGTCAGCCTCACCCGCGCCGGCCAGCAACTCGCCGAGAAAGCCGCGCCAAACGCGCTCGCGATCACCCGCGAGACGCTGGCGCCGCTGGATGCCAAGGAGCGCGAGACGCTGGTGGCGCTATTGAGCAAATTGCGCTGACACAAGCTCAACCGTCATCCTGAGGAGCCGCGCTCTTGCGCGGCGTCTCGAAGGATGAGCCATAGGCACTCGCGACCATCCTTCGAGGCTCGCTTCGCTCGAACCTCAGGATGACGGTCGGCACCTCGTCATTGCGAGGAGCTCTTGCGACGAAGCAATCCAGCCTTGCTTTGTGACCTCTGGATTGCTTCGCTTCGCTCGCAATGACGATGTCAGGTTCTTTTGGGAGGAACAACAAATGAAACAGCTCCGTATCGGCGACATCACCATCGACGCGGTGATCGAACGTGAAGGCCCGTGGCGGCGGCCGCAGGATTTCTTCCCGGCCTATGACGAGGCGGTATTCAGGCATCATCTGCCGTCGATGGAGCCGGAGGTGTTCGACTTAAGCCTGGGGCTGATGGTCATCACCTACCAGACCTTTGTGGTGCGGACGCCGCGCCACACCATCCTGGTCGATACCTGCACCGGCGAGGACAAGGGCCATCCGCCGCCGTTCGATTTCCCCGGCAAGGAGCGCTGGCGCAACGAATTCCTGGCGCTCGGTATTGGCTACGCGCAGGTCGACTACGTCTTCTGCACACATCTTCATATCGACCACACCGGCTGGAACACCATCCTGCGCGACGGGCGCTGGGTGCCGACCTTCCCTAATGCGAAATACGTGTTTCACAACAAGGAATACGCGGTCTGGGAAGCGGAATACGCGCGCGGCGCCAATCCGCCCGGCAAGGTGTTTCGCGACAACTGCCTGCCGATCGTCGAAGCCGGCCAGGCGCTGCTGGTGGATGACGATTACGCGCTCGACGACACCATCACGCTGACGCCGACGCCGGGGCACTCGCCCTGCCATTGCTGCGTCAACATCTTTTCCCGCGGCCAGCGCGCGGTGGTCACCGGCGATATGATGCACCACATCATCCAGTGCCGGGAGCCTGACTGGTCGCCGCGGGTCGACTGGGACGGCAAGCAGGCGGCGGTATCGCGGCGCAAGTTTTTATCGTCGGTTGCGGAGACCGATACGTTAATTCTGCCGATCCATTTTCCGACGCCGACGGCGGGCCTGGTTACGGCGGATGGCGACCGATTTAATTACCGCTTCAAGCGCGATTGATGGCGTGTCCCGGGCGCGATGCGGCATTCTTCATGCCGCTTCGCAGAACCGGGACCCCGGTTCTTTGAGCCGCGAGTAACCGGGACCCCGGCTCTGCAGCGCACCGCTCCGCAAGGGCTACGCGCTGCGCTGCGTCCGGGGAACGGTTAAACTCCCCGCTCCAGCATCGCCTTGAAATGGGCGCGCGCGCGTTGCGCCTCCAAGCGCGCCGTCTCCGAAGCTTCGCCGAGGCCGAAATAGCCGTGGATCAGGCTGAGGCCATCATGGTATTTCGTCTCGACGCCTGCGGCGGCGAGCGCGTCGGCATATGCCTTGCCCTCGTCGCGCAGCGGATCGAACCACGCCGTGCAAACCACCGCCGGTGCGAGTCCCGCGAGACTTTTCGCGCGCAATGGCGACACGCGCCAGTCGGTGCCGTGCTTGGCATCTTCGAGATAATGTCCGGCGAACCACTCCATCACCGCGCGCGACAGAAAATAGCCTTCGGCGTTTTCCGCGCGCGAAGGAAAGCGCGCGTTCTCTGCTGCGTCGGCGTAGTTTCCAGCGACATCGGTCACCGGATAGACAAGCAACTGCGCGGCTAGTTCGTACCCCGCGTCGCGGCAGGCGATCGCCACCGTCGCGGCCAGATTGCCGCCGGCGCTGTCGCCGGCGACTCCGAGGCGCGTGCTATCTCCGCCGAATTCGACGATGCGCGCGATCACGTCGCGCACGGCGGCAAAACCGTCCTCGAACGCACCGGGAAAGCGCGTTTCCGGCGGCCGGCGGTAATCGACCGAGACGACCACTGCGCCGGTCTCGATGGCGAGCAGGCGCGCCTGCCGGTCGTGGGTTTCCAGATCGCCGGCGACCCAGCCGCCGCCGTGGAAGAACATCACGGTCGGCGACTGTTGGTCCGAAACGCGATAAACCCGCGCGGCAAGCTTTCCGGCAGCACCCTTCACCTCGGTATCGATCGCGCTCGCGACCGGCGGCGGCGGTATGGCCGCGCGAGATGCGGCGAGCGCGCGCAGCGCATCGCGCGCGCTCTGCGGCGTCATGACTGTGGGATCGCGCAGCGGCAGCAGTGGAATGATCTGGGCGATAACAGGATCGAGCGGTGTGGTCATGTGAGCCTCATTTCAATCAAACTCTCCGTCATTCCGGGGCGCGCCTCTTCGGCGCGAACCCGGAATCCAGAGCAGTACATCTCTGGATTCCGGGTTCGCGGGCTTTGCCCGCGCCCCGGAATGACGGTGCCCATCAATGCCCCACCACCTCCGGCACCCTGGTCGCCGGCGGCGTGTTGCGGCTGCGCTGGGTGCGGACCAGCCCATCGATGATCGTCATGCCGATGCCGGGGAGGTCGCCAAGCTGTACGCTGTGCAGAATGTCGGTGCCGGCGGAATGCTGCGCCTTGTCCATGATGACAAAATCCGCCGCGCGGCCGACCTCGACAATGCCGCAATCCAGCGCGCGCATCCGTGCGGTGTTGCCGGTGGCGAAGCAGAACGCGATTTCAGCAGGGACCTCGCCGAGCGACGACAGCAGCGACACCATGCGCAGGATTCCCAGCGGCTGCACGCCGGAGCCGGCCGGCGCGTCGGTGCCGAGGATGACGCGGCCGAGGTCGCCCATCTCGCGCGCGATCCGCAAGGTATAGAGCGCCGCGCGCTCGTTGCCATTGTGCACCAGCTCGAGGCCGCGCTTGCAGCCCTCGCAGATGCAGCGGATCTGGCCGTCCGGCAGCGCGGTGTGGCCGCCATTGATGTGGCCGACCACGTCGGTGTCGGCCTCCAGCACCACGTCGGCGTCGATCAAGCCGGAGCCGGGAATCGACGGCCCGCCGGTATGGATGGTGCTGTTCATGCCGTACTTACGCGCCCACGCCACCATTTTCCGCGCGGTAGGACCATCCTTGACGCCGCCGAGCCCGACTTCGCCGAGCCATCGCACGCCGGCCGTCGCCATCTCCCTGAAATCTTCCTCGACCATGCCGGGCTCGATCACCGGCGCGCCGGCCATCACCTTGACACCGCCGGGGCGAAAATTATCGAACGCGCGCTGCGCGAAAATCGCCATCGCCTTGACGCCGACCACGTCGCGCGGCCGGCCCGGCATGTGCACCTCGCCGGCCGAGATCATGGTGGTGACGCCGCCGTTGAGAAAACTGTCGATCCAGCCGATCTGGTTCTGCCGCGGCGTCCAGTCGCCGGCAACGGGATGGACGTGGCTGTCGATCAGCCCCGGCGTCACCGTGGTGCCGTTGGCGTCGACGATGGTGGCGCCCGAAGTGTCAATGTCCTTGGCCCGGCCGATCGCGGTGATCCTGCCGTTCTCGGCCACGATGGTGTCGGCATCGAGGATTGGCTGCTCGATCATGCCCGAGAGCAGCAGCCCGATATTGCGGATCACCAGTTTTGAGGGGCTGGTGCTTGCGGGGGCGTCATGGGCCATGGATTTTGTCCTCTTTTCAATGCCTTCGGTGCCGACTTGACCCCGGCTTGACGAAAGGATCAAGCCGGATTATTCATTTGTATACGAATGAATGTATACAAATGATTTCAGGGCAAAATCGAGCCGGTTAGTAGCCCGCATGAGCGAAGCGATATGCGGGATCGTGTGTCCCGGATATCGCTGCGCTCATCCGGGCTACTTCTCTCCGCAATCGGCCCAAACAACGGACCCGGCAAGATGAGCAACTTCAACCAGGAAAGCGTGCTGAGCGTCCACCACTGGACCGACACGCTGTTCTCCTTCACCACCACCCGCGATCCGTCGTTCCGTTTCCGCAACGGCGAGTTCACCATGATCGGCTTGAAGGTCGGCGAAAAGCCGCTGCTGCGCGCCTACAGCGTCGCCAGCGCCAATTACGAGGACCGGCTGGAATTCTTTTCCATCAAGGTGCCGGACGGCCCGCTGACCTCGCGGCTGCAGCACCTTAAAGCTGGCGACGAAATCATCGTCAGCCGCAAGGCCACCGGCACGCTGGTGATCGACAATCTCGACGACGGCCGCAACCTGTATCTGATAGGCACCGGCACGGGCCTCGCCCCCTTCCTCAGTGTGATCAAGGATCCGGAAACCTACGAACGTTTCGAGAAAGTGGTGCTGCTGCACGGCTGCCGCCGCGTCGCCGAACTGGCCTATGGCGAGATGATCACCGAAAAACTGCCGCAGGACGAACTGATCGGCGACCTCGTGCGCAACCAGCTGATCTATTATCCGACGGTGACGCGCGACCCGTTCAGGAACCGCGGCCGCATCACCGACCTGATCGCCTCAGGCAAACTGTTCGCCGACGCCGGCCTCGCGCCGCTCGAACCTGCCCACGACCGCGTCATGATCTGCGGCAGCCCGGCGCTGGTGCACGACACCCGCGCACTGCTGGCGGGCAAGGGGTTCGCCGAAGGCAACCACGGCGAGCCGGGGCAGTTCGTGGTGGAGAAGGCGTTCGCGGAGCGCTGACCGTCAGCGACGCGAAGCGGGGCCGTAACTATTGCGTCGGCGCCTTGCGTGAGACTACTCCCTGGACGAGCGCATCCAGGACGTACCACGTGATCAGGAAGGCACCGGTTTCCAGGATGAAGCTGTGGAATTTATAGAACAGCTCCGCGATCACGAAGGCGACCGCGAACACCGGTAACTGGCGCTTGAACAGCTCGCTGACTGTCAGATTGTGAATGAGCTTGTACATATTCCCTCCCGGACGCATTCGCGTTTTGAGCAGGTAATTCGTCAGATTGAGCCTTGTTGAAAAATACTACTACTGGTTAATTTGTCGCGCAATCGCGCATGATCCTTTCCGCCAGCAGAATATTCAGCGCACTAGGGTCGGACACCCCCACGGCGTTTGCGCTGGAGTATCGGACCGGGCTCGCTCCCGGGGGCGCTCGGCGATAAGGTGCCCAGGTGGAAATTGGATAATCTTCAATGAGCATCACAGTCTACGGCTTCTGGCGATCGATCGCCTCGTTTCGCGTCCGCGTCGCGCTTCGTCTCAAGGGACTGCCGTTCGAGGAAATTCCGATCGACATCCTGTCCGGAGAGCAGTTCAAGCCGGACTACGCCGCCGTGAGTGCCGAGCGCGTGGTGCCGACATTCATTCACGACGGCCATTCGATCTTCCAGTCGCTGGCGATCATCGACTATCTCGACGCGTTTCAGCCGGAACCGCGGCTGATCCCGAAAGATGTCAAGGAACGCGCCTGGGCGCTGTCGCTATCGCTGGTGAACATTGCAGACTCGCATCCTTTGGCGGTGCCCCGCGTCCGCAATCATCTCGCCAAAACCTTCGGCGCCGATGCGAAAGCGATCGAGGAGTGGGGCAGGCACTGGACCACCGAGGGGCTTGCGACCTATGAGCGCCTGCTCGCGCAACGCCCCGCAGCGCCGTTTGCGCTTGGCGCCGAGCCGGGGCTTGCGGATATCTGCATCGCGGGGCAGGTGGTGACGGCGCAGTATGTAAAACTCGGGCTGGACGATTTTCCGGCGGTGGCGAAATTGGCCGAGCATTGCTTCAAGCTGCCGGCGTTTGCGACGTCGCATCCGTTCGAGCAGCCGGGGTACAAGGCGATGCGCGCGGCGCATTGACCTTTCTTACCTCTCCCCGCAAAGCGGGGAGAGGTCGTCTCGCATCGTCAGATGCGAGACGGGTGAGGGGCCGGGCACTGCGCTCATGCGGTTGCCGGACTCTCGGGTCGGACTAGATGGCCGACCCGAGAAGCTTCAATCCGGACAGGTGCAGTGCCTGGCCCCAACCCTCTCCCCGCGAAAAGAGCGGGGAGAGGGAGCGCGCCATGCCTGTGGCAACGGCCTTCAACTAAAACGAACGCTCTACACATCGAGCCCCAGCACCCGTGCAGCATTGCCGCCCGCGATCTGCGCCAGCGTGGCCTCGTCCATGCCGTGCACGCCGGCGATATGGCCGATCGGGTTGTACTCCGCCATGTCGAACGGATAGTCGGTGCCCATCACGATGCGGTCGGGGCCGAACACGTCGATCATGTAGGCGAGCTGGTGATAGGTGAACACCACGGTGTCGAGATAGACTTGCCTGAGATAAGTGGTCGGCGGCAGCGGCAGCTCGCCATGGGAATCCTGCCGCGCGCCCCAGGCGTGGTCGATGCGGCCGGAATAGCCGGGAAGATAGCCGCCGCCATGCACCGCCATCAATTTCAGGTCCGGGAAGCGCGCCAGCGTGCCTGAGAAGATCAGATTGTGCAGCGCCAGCGTGGTGTCGAGCGGATTGCCGAGCACGTTGTTGAAATAGAAATGCGTCAGGCGCTCGCCATGGGTGAATCCGTTCGGATGCATCATGATGAAGGCGCCGAGTTGTTCGGCGCGTGCGAAGAAGGCGCGGAATTTCGGGTCGGACAATTCCTGGCCGTCGACATTGGTCAGGATCTCGACGCCCTTCAGTTTCAAGTTGTTCATCACATAGTCGAGTTCGCGCGCCGCGATTTCCGGCTCCTGCAGCGTCACGACGCCGAGGCCCACAAAGCGATCCGGCTTGCGCGCGCAATATTCAGCGACGCCGTCATTGGCGAGGCGGTGCGCCTGCTCGGCGATTTTCGCATCGATGGTGTAATAGCACTGGCCCGGCGCCGGAGCTACGACCTGGATGTCGATGCCCATATTGTCGAGGTCGCGCAGGCGGCGGTCGATGGTGGTCATCACCTCGCCGACGTCCTTCTCCTGCTGCGCGTTGATTTCCTTGCTCGCGGCGTCGGCAAAATGCGCCAGCGGAATCTTTTTGATGTCGATATGCGGCTGCGCCAGCTTGGCGGCCTGCGGCACCACGATATGGGCGTGGATATCGATCGTCACAGACGACGGGCGCCGTGCGCGGCCGTCGGCATCGTGGATGCGCGCGGCGGTGCGGCCATAGCGGTTCTTGCGATCGAGCATTGGAAATTGTCCGTCGGTCGAGATGATCATGAGCGTGATACCTTTATGTGAGTTTCTATCGTTTGGCCCAACGAACCGGCACCGCGGTCGCGTCGGCGTCGCCGAGCCCTGCTGCTTCGGCTTCTTCAAAGCAGGCCAGCGCGGAAGCGGTGACCGGAAGCGTGGCATGGATCGATGTGGCGAACGCAATCGCGGTAGCCAGGTCCTTCTTCGCGGCGCTGACGGCAAAGGCGGTTTCGCCCATCTTCTGCCCGCCCAACACCTTCGCGATGCTGGCGCCGCGGCCTTTCATCGCCGTCGGCGTGCCGGCGGTGTCGGACAGGATGTCGATCAGCCGGTCGGCGGGAAGGTTGAGCGGCTTGCAGATGGCCAAGGCTTCGCCCAGCGCCTGCCAGTAGACCAGCAGCGGCAGATTGACCGCAAGCTTCATCGTCGCGCCGGAACCCAGCTCGCCGACATGCTCGATGCGGCGGCAGAGTTGCTCCAGCACCGGCATCGCTTTGGCGACGTCCGCCTTCGAGCCGCCGGCAAGGCCGAACAGTTTTCCCTCTTTCGCCGGAGCCGTGCTGCCGCCTACCGGACATTCCACGAATGCGGCACCCTGGCTCGCGACGGATGTGCCGATCGACATCATGGTGTCCGGACGCACCGTGCTCATGTCGATCACCAGCTTGCCGGCGAGTTCGGCCTTCAGGATGCCGTCCGGCCCGCGGTACACCGCCTCGGTTGCCGTGTCATTCAGCAGCATCACGACGACGGCGTCGCAACCCTGCACCAGCTCCGCCGGAGACGCGAACGGTCTTGCGCCGGCCCCGGTCAGCGGTTTTGCTTTCGCCGCGTCGCGATTCCACACGCCGACGTCATGTCCGACCGATATCAGCCGCTGTGCAATCGACGACCCCATTCGCCCGGTTCCGCATACTCCGATTTTCATTGCGTTTGACCCCTAGTGAGCGTGGAAGACGCCGAGATTCTGCGCGACCAGCGCTTCGTTGTTCAGCACCGCCGCAGCACTGCCCGCGAACACGCAGCGCCCGGTATTGAGGATCACGGCCTGGTCCGCAACGTCGAGCGCCAGCTTGCGGTTCTGTTCGACCAGCACGATGGATTGCCCTTCCTGTTTCAGCCGCCGGATGGTGCGGCCGACTTCGGCGACGATCAACGGCGCCAGGCCTTCCGACGGCTCGTCGAGCAGCAGCACTCTTGGGTTGCCCATCAGCGCGCGGCCGATGGCGAGCATCTGCTGTTCGCCGCCGGACAGCGTGCCGGCAAATTGCGCGTGGCGCTCGCGCAGCCGCGGAAACAGCTCGTAGATCCGCTCGACATTCCATGGTCTTGCGGTGGTGCTCACGCGCTGCTGCGCCACCATGAGATTCTCCCGAACCGTGAGCGATGGAAAGACGCGGCGTCCTTGCGGCACCAGGCCGATGCCGAGCTGCGAGATGCGTTCAGGGCTGAGGCCTCCAATCGGTTCGCCGAACAGTTTTATCTCGCCGTCCCGGGGCTTTAGGAAGCCGATGATGGTCGAGATGCAGGTGGTCTTGCCGGCGCCATTGCGTCCCAGCAGCGCCAGCACGCCGCCTGGCCGCAACGCGAAGCTGACGCCGTGCAGGACATGGCTGTCGCCGTAAAAGGTGTGCAGGTTGGTCAGGCTGAGCGCATCAGGGGCCAAGGTACACCTCCCGCGTCCGCGCGTCCGCGATCACCGCATCCCGCGCGCCGTCGACGATGACGCGGCCGTAGTTCAATAGCGTCACCGTTTCGGCAAGATCGAGCGCGGTATCCATATCATGTTCGATCATGACCACGGTGGTCTCGCGCGGGGTCGAGGCGATCAGCGACTTTATCGTCGATCGTTCGGTGTTCGAAAGGCCCGCCAGCGGCTCGTCCAGCAATAGCACGCGGGGCTTTTGCGCCAGCGCCATTGCCAGCTCGACGCGGCGCTTTTCGCCATAGGCGATGTCCGATACCGGATGGGTTGCGAGATGCAGCAGCCCGACTCGATCCAGGGTTCGCCTCGCTTCGGTTGCCATCTCGCCGTAGTAAGACAGCGGCCGCCACATCTGCCAGCGCGAGGGCCGCAAGCCGAGCAGACCGAGGATGACGTTGTGCTCCAGCGTATCCCCGGTAAACAGCGTGATGATCTGATAGGTTCGCGACAGCCCGAAATGCGCGCGCTTGTGGGGCGCCAGTTGCGTGATGTCGGCGCCGAACAGTTTTATCTGTCCGGAATTCGGTCGGAGGTCGCCGGTGACCTGATTGAACAAGGTGGTCTTGCCGGCTCCATTCGGGCCGATAATCAGCCGGCGCTCGCCCGGCCGTATCGCGAGCGACACGTCCTGCGTCACCGGAAGGCCGCCGAACGCTTTGTTCAGGTTGACGATCTCGAGCGCGTAAGGAGATGCGGTCATCGCGATCCCCCGCGCAGCCGCGCCGCAAGCCTGGAGAGGCCGGGCGTGATCCCGGTCGGCATCACCAGCACGATGAACAGGAACACCAGGCCCAGCAGCATGTTCCAGCGTTCGATGTAAGCCGAGGCATAGTTCTTCAGCAGCAGCACCAGCGTCGCGCCGATCACCGGGCCGCCGAGCGTTCCCGAGCCGCCGGCGATGACGCCGAGCAAGGCTTCGGCTGAACTGGTGATCGAGAGCGACGTGGGGTGGATGTATTTGTGATAATAGACGTAGAGCAATCCCGACACGCCACCCCAGAAGCCGGCGTAGACAAAGGTGATCCACCTTATCATCCAGGGATTGAAGCCGAGCGCGGCCATCCGGCGCGGCTGGTCGCGCACGCCTTTCAATGACGATCCGAATGACGACTGCACGAAGATCGCCATCATGACAAAGGCGAGCGCCGCCACGACCAGCGCGAACCAGTAGAACGATGCGGCGCTCTCAAGGGGGATGCCGAGCGGCATCGGCCGGGTCAGGCCGGCGATTCCATTGTCGCCGTTGGTCACGTTTGACATGCGATAGGCAAGGCCCCACAGCACCTGCGACAATGCCAGCGTGATCATGAGAAAGCCTAAGCCTGTGGCGCGCAGCGCGATCAGGCCGAACAAGCCCGCCATCGCGGTGGTTCCCGCGATCGAGACGATGGCGGCCGGGCCGTGTCCCAATCCGTACCGCGTCGTCATCAGCGCGGAAATATAGGCCGCGACGCCAAGAAACGATGCGTGTCCGAGCGACGTCATGCCGCCGTAGCCGACCAGCAGGTTAAGGCTCAGCGCAAAGATCGCTGCGATCAGGGCCTGGCTGGAAAGATTGACGTAAAAATCGCCGGCGACGAACGGCAGCATGATAGCCAGGGCCGCAAGCACGGCGAGCGCGATCCTGCTCATGCGCCGGCGCGCCCGAACAGGCCTTGCGGCCGGAATGCGATGACGAAGATCATCGGCAGGAACAGGATGATGTAGGCAAGCTCCGGAAACAGCGCCGTGCCGAACGTGTAGATGAAGCCGATAATGAAGCTGCCGACGAATGCGCCGAGCAGGCTGCCGATGCCGCCCAGGATGACCACGATCAGCGCCAGCGGCAGCATGTCGGCATCGAGTCCGGGATAGGCCGACAGGATCGGCCCGCCTAGCACGCCGGCGGCACCCGCAATGCCCGCGCCGAGACAAAACACCGTGGTGAACAGATTGGCGACCGGGATTCCTACCGCGCGCGCCATCTGTCGGTCGTCGACGCCGGCGCGGATCATCGCGCCGAGCCGGGTGCGCTCCATCAGGAAATACAGCGCGATCGCGGCAGCGACGGCTATTCCCACCAGCACCAGCCGATAGGTTGGAAACACAAATCCGAACACCCGCGTCGGCGCCCGCAGGTTCTGCGGCGTCGGCACCGGAATCGAATCGCCGCCCCACAGCGCGAGGCACGCGTCCGAAATGATGAACGCCATGCCCAGCGTGACCAGCACCTGGCCGAGCGGATTGGTCTTCAGCCGTGTCAGCACCAACCGCTCGAACAGCCCGCCGAGGGCTGCGACGATCAGCCCGGCGCCGAGCGCGGTGACCCACAGATTGAGGCCGTCGAAGGAGCGCAACGCTATCGCCGCAAAATAAGTGCCGAGCATGAAGAACGCGCCATGCGTCAGGTTCGCCAGCCGCATCAGCCCGAAGATCAGGGAAAATCCCGACGACAGCAGGAACAACAGCCCGCCCAGCGACAGGCTGTTGAGACCCTGGATGATCCAAAACTGCATTGCCGTTTCACCTCTCCCCGCAGGGGAGAGGTGAGCCGAGCGTCGCGGCGATTCGATCTAAAACCATCATGTCCTGAGACCTACTGCTCCAGGTTTTTCGCCGGCGGATAGTCGCGCGAGTAGACCGGGTTTTTCAGGAACTCGGCCTTGTCGTAGGTCCAGAACTGGCTGACGTCGGGATAGGTCTTGATCACCGAATTGACCAGCCGGCCGTCTTTGCGCGTCACTTTTCGGATATAGACGTCGCCGACCGCATTGCCGAATTCGTCGAATTTCACCACGCCGCGCACGGTGTCGGCGTTGCTGCCGCGGATCGCCGCCATGAAGGCCTTCTTGTCTTCCGCCTTGCCGCCGGTAGCCTTCAGCGCCGTTTCCAGCACCGCGCCCGCGACATAGGTGCCGGCCGCATAGAAGCCCGGGTCGTAGTTGAACTGCTTGCGGAAGGCCGGCGCGAAAACCTTGTTGAGCGGGTTGTCGAGTTCGGCGGAATACCAGCTGGTGGTCAGGATCCCCAACGCCTCGCGAGCAGGCCGACGCGGACCGGTCCGCTGCCTTGCGCCAGCGAGAGGCGAGGGGCCGCCACGCTGGCCAATCCCGCACCGGCCACGCCGCCGACAAACTGCCGTCGCGATATCGTCATGAGAGTCCTCCCGGGGAAGTGCTGTTATTTTTATCAGCGGCCGTTGCAGGCCTTTTTGGCGCCGGCGGCAAATATCTGCCGGAAGCGGTAAATGATAAAGTGATAAGCATGCGAGCTATTAGCGTTTGCCGGCCCAGCCGTCCGCGGCGATCCTGTTGATGTCGTCAATCGACAGCGACGGGCCATCCTTCTTTTTCAACAAGCCGAAAGCATCCGAAATTTTGCCTGTAGGGCGAGCGCTCAACACAAGTCGGCCGCCGGGAAGCTTAGTTACGGCAATTTTTCGCCCGGTCGAACCCCCAAATGCTCCAGAAGATTCTTCGGCAGGGTGACCTGTCTTTTGGCGTTTACGGTCAGGGTGCTCATGATCGTCTCATTTTCTGAAGCAAATGGTACAACAAACGGCTTTTATGGCCAAGCACACACCGTCATCCTGAGGCGCTCGCCGCATCGCGGCGAGCCTCGAAGAATAGGCCACAAGCGCTTGCGTCCATCCTTCGAGACGCCGCGCAAGCGCGCGGCTCCTCAGGATGACGGCGATCGCAACTCCGTCATTGCGAGGAGCGAAGCGACGAAGCAATCCAGTCTTTCTGGCGCGGCTTCTGGATTGCTTCGCTTCGCTCGCAATGACGACTTCATACATTCGCCCCACGCTCGATCGTGAACTCGATGTCGATCAGCCCCCGCGAATGATTCATGTCGGATTGCGACATCAGCAGCGTGAGATCGCCGCCCTTCAGCGAGGCCAGCACTTCGGACAATCGCTCCGACAGCACCGGGGCTATGCCCTCGAACGGCTCGTCGAGCAGCAGGCACTTTGTGCCGATGCCGAGTGCGCGGCCGAGCGCGACCAGTTTTTGCTGGCCGCCGCTGAGCAGCAGCGCCTTGCGGTGGCGCATGTCGGCGAGTTCGCCGATCACCTGGTAGACGAAGTCCAGCCTCGCCTTGCGGTCGAGGTGTTTTGCCACCCACAGCGGCAGCAGGATGTTTTCCTCCACGGTGAGCTGCGGCACCAGGCAGCGGTCTTCCGGCATGTAGCCGATGCCCAGCGCCGCGCGGGCGTGGCGCGGAAGCTCAGCGAGATCGGCGCCGTCGAACCGGATCGCGCCTTGCGCCGGGTTGAGATGTCCCATGATCGACCGCATCAAGGTGGTCTTGCCGGCGCCGTTGCGGCCGACCAGGCTGACCATGGCGCCCTTGGCGACATGGATCGAGAAGCCGCGCAGCGCCGGCATCGATTGAATCTCGACCACCAGATTGTCGATCTCGAGTAATGGCGCAGCGGCGTTCATCGTCCGCCTCCGGTGACGTAACGGCGCACTTCCGGATCTTTCAACACCTCGTTCGGATCGCCATCGGCGAGAATCCGGCCGCTGTAAAACGCCACCACGCGGTCGGCATAGCGGCTGACAATATCCATGTCGTGCTCGACAAAGACGATGGTCGCAGCGTCCGGCGCCACCGCGTGGATGACGCGGTCCATAGTGGCGAATTTTTCCTCCGCGGAAACCCCCGAGGTCGGCTCATCCAGCAGCAGCAGCTTTGGGCGGCGCACCAGCGCCATGGCGATGTCGATCAGCTTGCGCACGCCGCCGGCCAGTTCCGAGATCGGCCGGTCGGCGAGATCGGCAAGTCCGAACCGCGCCAGCAATTCGATCGCGGTGTCGCGCCGGGCCGGCGCGTTCGCCGGCGCATGAAAGGACAGCGCGTGGTCGCGTGCGCCGGAGAAGGCGACGCTGAGATTTTCGCACGCCGTGAGCTCGATGAATAATTGCGGAATCTGGAATGACCTGGAAATGCCGAGCCTAGCTACGTCCCGCGGCGAGCGCCCCGCAAGGTCCATCCCGTCGAGCGCGATCGCGCCGCTGTCGGGCTTTGTATAGCCCGTCACCATGTTGACGAAGGTGGTCTTGCCGGCGCCGTTGGCGCCGATCAGGCTCACGCGTTGCCCTGCCACGATGTCGAGCGTCAAAGCGTCGGCGGCGACCACCGCGCCAAAGCGTTTTTCCAGCCCGCGCACGGAAAGCACCGCCTTCACGACACCGCTCCCTTTTCAGGCGCGAGTGGCGCGGGCGCGGCGGTTTTTTTCTTGTGATGCCGGTCCCTGATCCAGAGCGAGCCGATGCCGCGCGGCAGGAACAGAATGACGCCGAGCAGGAAGATGCCGAGCACCAGCTGCCAGGTGTTGGGGAGATAAAGGTTGGAGAACGAGCGTACCAGTTCCAGCGCGACCGATGCGACGAACACCGCGGCGACGCTCTGGTATCCGGCCAGCACCGCCACGAATACGAATTCGCCCGACGTGGTCCAGTAGGCGAATTGCGGATCGATGTGGCGCTGCGCCATCAAGGCCAGCGCGCCGCTCGCTCCTGCGAACACCGCCGCGATCACGAAATTGATGGTGACAATGCGGTTGGCGGAAAGGCCGAGATATTCGACCCGCAGGTTGTTTTCACGGACCGCGAGGCTGGCAAGACCGAGTTCGGAACGGAACAGGATGGTCGCGGCGATGCCGGCAAGGCCGGTGGTGACCACCGACACCGCATACAGCATGAAATCCGCCTCGCGCGTGTCGCTGAAGACCATGCCGAACAGGCTGGGACGGCCGACATTGAATCCATCGGAGCCGCCGAGCGCGGTCGACTTGAGCAGCGCGCCATACAGCATCATCGACAGCGCCAGCGTCAGCATGCCGAAGAAGATGCCGCTGTAGCGCGCGATCAGCGGGCCGATTACCAGGCCGAGCAGGCCGCCGCAGACGGCGCCGATGATGACCTGCGCCACCGCATCCGTAATGCCCCAGGCGTTGGCGATCAGCGCCACGCCGTAGCCGCCGGCGGCGAAGAACAGGCCTTGCCCGAACGACACATTGCCGGTGCGCGCCAGCACGACGATGCCGAGCGCGATCAGGGCGTTGGAGGCGGCCACCGTCGCCAGCGACAGCGTCCAGGTCGGCAGCACACGGCCGAACAGCGCCGCTGCGATCACCAAGGCGATCATGATGACGGGATGCAGGCCTCGGCTCATCAGATCCGCCTTGCCGTCTCGCGCTGGAACAGGCCCTCGGGGCGAAACATCAGCACCGCCGCCATGATCAGGTAGATCATGAACAGTTCGGCCTGGGGCAACAGATGCACGGAGGTGGCGCGGGCGAGGCCGACCAGGACCGCGCCGACTGCCGCACCCTCGACGCTGCCGAGCCCGCCGATCACCACGATGGCAAAACTCAGGATGATGACGTCGGAGCTCAGTCCCGGCTGCACCGAAATCTTCGGCGCGGTGAGCGCGCCGGCGAACGCCGCCAGCAGCACGCCGAATGCAAAGGCGAAGGCGTAGACGCGCTTCACCTTCACGCCCATGCTGGCGCTCATCTCTTCGTTGTGGATGACGGCCGAGACGATCTTGCCGGTCACCGTCCGGTTCAGGCCGAACCACACCGCAGCCCCGCTCAGACAAGCGATCGGGATCAGCACCAGGTCATAGCCGACATAAAAAAGTTTGCCGAAGGAGAAATTGCCGAATAGGTCGTAAGGCTGCGTCGCATAGATCGGGTTGACGCCCCAGACCAGTTTTGTCAGGTCCTCCAGCAGCAGAAACACCGCATAGGTCACGAGCAGCAGCACCACCTCGTCGCGGCCGTAAAACATCTTCAGCAGACCGCGCTCCAGCATCAGCCCGACCGCGGACGCCACGAACGCCGCCGCGAGCAGCATGGCGACGAAACTTGCCGCGGGCGGCAGCCCTTTCGCCGCGGCCATCGTCACCGCGGTTGCCGCGACATAGGCGCCCAGCGCATAGAAACTGCCATGCGCGATGTTGAGGATTTTCAGCACGCCGAACACCAGCGTCAGCCCCAGCGCCACGATGAACAGCCACGACGCCTCGATCAGGCCGTCGACGATGATGGTGAGAACGAGATTCATCGTCTTACCTCTCCCCCGGAGGGGAGAGGTCGAAGCCGTAGCGCAGCGAAGGCTCCGGGTGAGGGGACTCTCCACGCACTCCGACTCGCGGATAGGCCTCTCACCCGGATCGCATCTGACGATGCGATCCGACCTCTCCCCTGCGGGGAGAGGTGAAGGGGGCCTCGCGGCTTCAAGGCAGAACGATCACGCGTCAGTTGCACTTCGCCCCGGTCATGCCGCCCTTGATCCAGTCCAGCGCCTTGACGCCCGGCGGCGGGTTGACGCATTCGGCGGCGAAATACTGGATGTCGACCAGATCGACCCGCTTGGAATCCGGATTGTATTTGGTACGGCTGAAGGCGATCGGCTGGATCGCCTGATGGCCGTCGGCGAGCTTCATCTGGATCAGCCCGCCCGGCGTTTGCCATTCCAGCCCGGTCATCGCCGCGACCAGTTCATCGGTGGAAGGTTTCTTGCCGCCATTGGCAGCCATGGCCTTTTCCACCGCGGATTTCAATCCGAGGATCGCCTGGGTCATGCGATAGGCGGCCTGCACCGGATAGACGTTGTTGACGCCCTCATAGCCCTTGAAGAACCAGTCGTTGAGCGGCGATTTCTGCGACATCAACCCGTAGGCGCCGCGCGCGCCGATGATGGTGCCGTCGGGCATCTTGTCGCCGAGCGGCGGCAGCACGTGATCGGCGGCGCTGAATACGAACTGGCTGCGCTTCGACAGGCCGCGCGGGACCGACTGCAGGATGAACGCCTGCAGATCGCCGCCCCACAGGCTGGAATAGACCACGTCGGAGCCGGCGCCGACCAATGCGGAGATTTCGGTGCCGTATTGGCCCGCGCCGAATTTCGGCAGCAGGTCGGTCTCGAGTTTTACGCCTGGATAAAGCTGTCCGGCCGCGGCGACGAAGTCGGCCCGGCTGTCCTGGCCCCAGGCATAGTCCTGGTTGATCGCCGACAGCGTTTCCATCTTGATGTTCTTGGCCTTCATGTAGCGAATGAGGCCGACGTTATCCATGGTGGCATGGGCGGCGGTGCGGAACACATAACTGTATTTCGATTCCTCGAAAATGCGCGGCGTGCCGCAATCCATCAGCACCAGCAGCTTCTTCAGCTCCTCGGCGATCGGCGCCACCGCAAGGCAGTCGCCGGAGCCGATATAGCCGAGCACGGCATCGACATTGTCGCGCTGATACAGGTTGCGCATCTCCTGCACCTGCTTGGTGGCGCCGCCATTCTCGTCGATGATGACAGGCTCGATCTTCATGCCGCCGAACCCGACCTTCTGGTAAGGCGCGGGCGCAGCCCCCTTGTTCAACTGGTCGATGACGAACTGGCCGCCGTTGCGCGCCGGCACGCCAAAACTGTCGGCCGCGGGTCCGGACAGGAAGGTGACGATGCCGAGCTTGAAGGTTTCCTGCGCGGAGGCGGGTGCTGCCAGCGCCAGCGTCGCGGCGAGAGCAGGTAACAGCGCGGCGTGACGCCGTACAAAGTGGTTCATGGTTTTCTCCCTGGATGGCCGGCGGCAAGGCCGGATCGTTGTTCCGCGCCGTTGCCCGGACGTCGGTGTACTTGACGGCACTCTAGGCGGGGTTTTCCGGCGCGTCTACGGAGGCCGGCGCTCAATGCGGTCGCAGCGCGTCAAAATGCAGCGGCCTATTTTGCGCGGCCGTCGCGTCGCGCTCAACCGATCGCCTTTGCCAGCCGGGCGACGGCGGTCTCGATCGTGCGCCGCGGATACCCGCAAAATCCGAGCATCAGCCCCGATCGCGGCGGTGCTTTCACATACATCCGGCTGATGGCGTGGACGATCACGCCGGCCTCGCGGGCCGATCGCGCCATTGCGGTGTCCGAAAACCCTTTCCTTGTGTAGGCGACGAGGTGCATCCCCTGATCGGGAGCCTCCACCGTCAGACGATCCCCCAACCGGCGAACAAGTGCTGCGGCCAAGGCGTCGCGCTGCTCGCGATACAGCACGCGCATGCGCCTGATGTGGCCGGCGAAATGGCCCTGCTGCATGAATTCGGTGACAACGGCCTGACACAGCGTCGATGGCTGCCGGTCCATCAAATAGCGGTTGGTCACGAATTCCCGGAACAATGGACGCGGCACCACGGCGTAGCCCAAACGCAATCCGGGGAATAATGCCTTGTTCAGCGTGCCGATATAGATCACCCGCTCGCCGTCATCCAGGCCTTGCAGCGACGCCAGCGGCCGCCCGCCATAGCGAAACTCGCTGGCATAGTCGTCCTCTATTATCCAGGCACCCGACGCCCGAGCCCACGCCAGCAGCTCCAGCCGGCGTGCGAACGAAAGTGCGACCCCGCTCGGAAATTGATGCGAAGGTGTGATGAACACCGCGCGCGCGTCCGGCGCCAGTTTGATCCCGGCCTTGACGTCGATGCCCTGCGCATCGACCGGGACCGGGCACAGTTTCATGCCGGCCGCCTGCAGCGCCTGCCGCGTCAGCGGATAACCGGGATCCTCCACCCACACCTTTTGCGGCCCGCGCAGCATGCGGATCACGATATCGGTGGCCTGCTGCGTGCCCGCGGTAACCACGATCTGGTCGGGATCGCATTTGACGGCGCGCGCCGCCTGAAGATAGTCGCAGATGGCCTCTCGCAACTCGGCCATGCCGCGCGGGTCGCCATATCCAAGGTGACCTGGGTCCAGACGCCGGAACGTGCGCGCGCTCATCTTGCGCCACAGTTCGGCGGTTCGCGCATCGACCAGCGTGCGGCCCAGATTGAACGGCCGGTCGTCATTCTGCATCGTGACATCGATGAAATTGCTGGCGAGCAGCGGGCGAGCCGGCTCGATGCGCTTGCCGCGGCCCGCGGTGAATGGCTCCGGAAGGTCGGACGATACGTAGGTGCCCGCGCCCTTGCGCCCCATGGTGTAGCCTTCGGCCAGCAGCTGTTCGTAGGCGCTGACCGCGGCGGAGCGGGAAATCCTGAGTTGTGCCGCCAGCTCGCGCGTGGAAGGCAGCTTGCCGCCGGGGCGCAATGCGCGGGACAGGATCGCTGCTCTGGTCTGCAAATAGAGCTGACGGAAAAGCGGCACATCGGTATCGCGGTCGAGCTGAAACGCGTGAAGCGACGCCCAGCCTTGTTTATCCTTCATCCGAATCTCCGAGCGCGATTTGCTTTTTGCGGGCTACAGAAAGTGGTATGCTTCAATGCGCCAAAGTGGACCTTTATACAGGACCACATTGTTGTACTATTCCGCCACAGGCAGCAAGCAGGGCAGGGACCGGCGCGCTTCACGTCCCTGCGGCAAGCACGAGGTCCGGATGAGTTCGCCTCAACTCCGCCGCGCCGACCGGATCATGCCGGAGGATCGCGCGCAGCAATTTCTTGTCCGCAGCTTCAGCGGCCGGTTAGCGACGATCGGCGAAGACGGCTATCCGTATTGCATACCGCTGCTCTACGTCTGGATGGACGATCAGCTGTTCGTTCATACCACAAGCGCGCACGGCCACCTGCGAAGCAACGTCGAGCGGGAGCCGCGCATTTGCTTCGAGGTCGATGAGCCCGACCAGGTGTTCGACTATGGCCGGTTCGAGTGCGATTCCGGCCTTGCTTACAGCAGCGTCGTGCTGTTCGGCAGGATCCGCATTATCGAGGAGAGGTCGGTCAAGCAGCGCTTTTGCGAAATGCTGATGCAAAAATACGGCAAGCCGGGTACGGCACGGCCAAAAAATTTCTTCCCGCGGCTCGACATCATCACCGTCTACGCCATCGCGCTCGAGCGGATCACCGGCAAGCAGCAGGTGATGCCTGCGCAGCAATGGCCGCAGATCGATTTCACCAAGACGCCGGATGCGCGGGCGCCCGAGCCGCTCGAGTAAATTTGATGACCTCCCTTGAAGGCGTGGGCCAACGAAATAGCCCGCGGGCCTGGCATGTGTTACCGTACCTTGGCTTAGGGGCGGTCTTTGCAAGGAGGCTCTTTATGCGCACATTGGTCCTCGCGATCGCAATGGCGCTGGCGGCAGCGTCAGCGCAGGCTCAGACCTACGGTTCGGATTACCCGGTATGCCTGCAGACCTTTGGCCGCAACGGCAACACCTTTTCCTGCGGCTATACATCGATGGTCCAGTGCGGATGGTCCGCGTCGGGCCGCGCGGCCCAGTGCGTGACCAACCCGTATTTCGCGGGACCAAATCCGGGCCGAACCCGGCGCCAGGTGCGGTCGCACGGATAATGCCACGATGAGGCCAGCGCAATCGTGGCCTTGCGACTCATGGCCGGGCCGGATCGGCTACCGTCGAGATCGACCGAACCGATCTTTTGATATTAGATGAACCCAAGGCAGAGCTCAAAAAAGGGCGAATGCCGGGAAGTTGTCGTGCCAGGGGAGGCCCAGATGGCCAGAGTGTTTGTGGATTGCCGTGATTACCCAAGCGAGATGAACTGCACGGTCGCGATTTCCGCGGATACCAGGGAGGAACTTGTAGACGCGGCAGTGCAACACGCGGTCGCCGTGCATGGTCATCACGACAGCCCGCAATTGCGCGAGGAGCTGGCCAAGATGATCAAGACCCAGTAGC
The DNA here is from genome assembly GCA_963710045.1 of uncultured Alphaproteobacteria bacterium. Classification (GTDB taxonomy): domain Bacteria; phylum Pseudomonadota; class Alphaproteobacteria; order Rhizobiales; family Xanthobacteraceae; genus Bradyrhizobium. The sequence goes on from CAVPZO010000013.1 coordinate 49,825, forward strand.
GCAACTGCGCCGCCGCTGCCATGGCGCGGCCCGATCCCGTATTGTATTGCGCTGGCGTGTGCGGGCTGCGTATCCTCGGGCATCCTTACCGACGATGGGAAAAAGCCGATGACCGCTTTCAATGCTGTGCGTTTTCGGGTGAAGCCGGGGCGCGATCAGGAGTTTCTGGATGCCCACAGCAAGGTCGTGGCAGCCTGGCCGGGCCTGGTCCACGCCAACATCATCAAGACCGGCGACCGCTCCTACTGCATCATCGCCGAGTGGCAGGACATGGACGCCTGCATCAAGGCGCGGCCGAACATGATCGCCACCCTCGATTCGTTTCGCGATACGCTGGAAGACCTCGGCGGCGGTCTCGGCGTCACCGATCCGGCGGCGGGGCCGGTCGTCCTTGCGCTGAAATAGCAATCGTAGCCCGCATGAGCGAAGCGATATGCGGGGTGAGGCCGTCCCGCATGTCGCTTCGCTCATGCGGGCTACGATGGACGGGCGCCGCACCTTGCATTCGCAATGCATCAATTGCCGGCCTCGCTTAGCCATCCGGAGCATTGTACCGCGGCGCAGCCGTGCTAGGTTCGCCGCCAATTCAAGAACGCTTCAAGCGTCGCTTTCCGCCGGGAGGAATGTCATGACGGCTTGCCTGAAATCGACCTCGCTCGCGCTGCTCGCAATCGCCTGTGCCGCCGGGCCCGCCATCGCGCAAAAGCAGGGCGGCACGCTGCGCTTCTACCACCGCGACAACCCGCCGAGCGCCTCGATCCTCGAGGAGGCGACGGTGTCGGTCAATGCGCCGTTCATGCCGGTCTTCAACAATCTGGTGATGTTCGATCCCGCAAAATCGCACGAGAGCGCCGACACCGTGGTGCCTGATATGGCCTCAAGCTGGTCGTGGGACGCCACCAACACCAAGCTGACCTTCAAGCTGCGCGACGGCGTAAAATGGCATGACGGCAAGCCGTTCACCGCCAGGGACGTGCAGTGCACCTGGAACATGCTGATCGGCAAGGGCGAGGCCGCCGCGGATTTCCGCAAGAACCCGCGCCAGGTCTGGTACTTCAATCTCGAAGACGTCACGACCAATGGCGACAATGAGGCCACCTTCAACCTGAAGACGCCGCAACCTTCGTTCCTGCTGCTGCTCGCCTCCGGCTACTCGCCGATCTATCCCTGCCATGTGCCGCAGAACGTGATGCGCACCCGCCCGGTCGGGACCGGGCCGTTCAAATTCGTCGAATTCAAGCGCGGCGATTCGATCCGGCTGGTGCGCAATCCGGATTACTTCAAGAAGGGCAGGCCCTATCTCGACGCCATCGACATCAAGATCATCGAAAACCGCTCCACCCGCATCCTTGCTTTCGCCACCGGCGAATTCGACCTGACGTTTCCGACCGACATCTCGGCGCCGCTGATGAAGGACATGAAGACCCAGGCGCCGAAGGCGGTGTGCGAATTCAAGTCCACCGGCGTCTCGGTCAATCTGATCGTCAACCGCGGCTCGCCGCCGTTCGACAACGCCGATATCCGTAAAGCCATGTCGCTGGCGCTGGACCGCAAGGCGTTCAACACCATCCTAAACGAAGGCACCGGCACCATCGGCGGCGCCATGCTGCCGGCTCCCTCGGGCGAATGGGGAATGCCGCAGGACCGGCTGGAGAAACTGACGGGTTACGGCCCCGACATCGAGAAGAACCGCGCCGAGGCGCGCAAGCTGATGGAGGCGCTCGGCTATGGCGCCTCAAAAACCCTTAAAGTGAAGATCGCGACCCGCAACATTCCGGTCTACCGGGATCCGGCCGTGATCCTGATCGACCAGCTGAAGAAGATCTACATCGACGGCGAGTTGGAGAATGTCGATACGCCGCAATGGTACACCAAGATCGGCCGCAAGGATTATCAGGTCGGCCTCAATCTGACCGGCATCGCCGTCGACGATCCCGATTCCAATCTGGTGGAGAATTACACCTGCAAGTCGGCGCGGAATTATACCGAGTATTGCAACCCGGAAGTCGACAGGCTGATCTTCCAGCAATCGAAGGAAGCCGACAAAAACAAGCGCAAGCAGATCGTGTGGGATATCGAAAACCTGCTGGTCGAGGACGCGGCGCGCCCCATCATCGAGCATGACAGCGCCGGCACCTGCTGGCAGCCTTATGTGAAAGGCTTCACCATGCATGACAACAGCATCTACAACAACACCCGCTTCGAGGACGTCTGGCTCGACAAGTGAAGACATGAGTCTTTTTCAGAGCCACACCCGCCGCCGTCATCCTGAGGAGCCGCGCTCTTGCGCGGCGTCTCGAAGGATGGCCCCGGGCACCGGTGCTTGTGGCCCATCCTTCGAGGCTCGCCCAAGAGGGCGAGCACCTCAGGATGACGACGGAGATGGTTGGACGATCAGCAAGAGAACACCGTGATGGGCAGTTACCTGCTGCGCCGGCTGATGCTGATGCTGCTGACCCTGTTCGGGATGTCGGTGCTGATCTTCATCGCGCTGCGGATGGTGCCCGGCAACATCGCCGATATCCTGGTCGATTCCGCAGGGATCGTCGACAAGGCCCAGAAACTCAAGATCGAGCACGAACTCGGTCTCGACCGCTCGCTGGTCGTGCAGTACGGGCAGTGGATCGGCGGTCTGCTGCAGGGCGATCTCGGCTATGCCTATATCTCGGAACGCCCGGCGATCGAGGAGATCGCGCCGCGCATTCCGGTGACCGCCAAGCTCGCGGTGCTGGCGCTGCTGTTTGCGGTCGTGATCGGCGTGCCGCTCGGCGTGCTCAGCGCGGTCCGGCGCAACACCCCGCTGGATTATTTCCTGCGGGTGCTGAGTCTGAGCGGGCTGTCGATGCCGGCGTTCTGGCTCGGGCTGTTGGTGCTGCTGCTGTTCGTCCAGCTGTTCGGCTGGATTCCGATCTACAACAAGCCGATGGACTCCTTCTGGAAGGAAATCGGCCTGCTCAGCATTCCGGCGCTGGTGGTCGGCTTCCGCTCATCGGCGCTGATGATGCGGCTGACGCGGTCCTCGATGCTGGAGGTGCTGCGCCAGGACTACATCCGCACCGCGCGCTCCAAGGGCGCGTCGGAGCCGTCGGTCAATTACGATCACGCGCTGCGCAACGCCATGCTGCCGGTGATCACCATCATCGGCATCGAGGCGGCGTTCTTGATCGGCGGACTGATCGTCACCGAGACGGTGTTCAACATCCCCGGCGTCGCCCGCTTCCTGGTCGAGGCGGTGCGCTCGCGCGATTACCCGATCGTGCAGAATCTCGTGATGTTCATCGCGGTCATCGTCGTCTCCATCAATTTTTTGGTCGACATGGCCTATACGCTGTTCGATCCCCGGATCCGGTACGCGTGAGGGCATCATGACGACTGTCGAACACAGCGCCGAACTGGCGAAGGCGGGCGCCAACATCACCACGCGCTGGCAGGGCGCGATGTTTCTGGCGCGGCATTATCCGCTGGGCGCGGCAGGTGGGATCATCCTCATCGTCTTCGTGCTGACCGCGATCTTCGCCGTCAGCCTCAGCCCGTTCGATCCGACCCTGACCAATTCCGCCGCCTCGCTGGCGCGGCCGGGCGCCGTGCACTGGCTGGGCGCGGATTTCATGGGCCGCGACGTGTTCAGCCGCATCCTCGGCGGATCGCAGATTTCTCTTGCCGTGGGTCTCGGCTCGGTCGCGCTGGGCTGCCTGGTCGGCGTTCCCATCGGGCTGTTGTCCGGCTATTTCGGCGGCTGGCTCGACCTCATCGTGCAGCGCGTCATCGACATGATGCAATCGCTGCCGCTGTTGGTGACCGCGCTGGTGATGGCGGCGGCGCTGGGGCCGTCGCTGCGCAACACCATCATCGCCATTGCAATTCCGCTGGTGCCCAGCATCTCGCGCATCGTGCGGTCCAACACGCTGGCCTTGAAGGAAATGCCGTTCGTCGAGGCCGCCCGCGCGATCGGCCTTTCCGAAACCTGGATCGCGATCCGCCATGTGCTGCCCAACACGCTGGCGCCGCTGATCGTGCTGGTCACCGCGCAGTTCGGCTCCGCCATCCTGGTCGAAGCCTCGCTGTCCTTCCTCGGCCTCGGCGTGCCCGAACCTTATCCCTCATGGGGACGCATGCTGTCGGAATCGGCGGCGGAGTATATGCGCGCGGCGCCGTGGCTGGTGGTGTTTCCGGGCCTCGCCATCAGCCTCGTCGTGTTCGGCGCCAACCTGCTCGGCGACGCGCTGCGCGACATGCTCGACCCGCGGCTGCGACGCTGATGCAGTCGCAGCCGGATCAACGGATCGGTGCGCGCGCTTCCGCAAGCGCCGAGCCCGTGCTCGAAGTGAGTGCGCTCAAGACGTATTTCTTCACCCGCTCCGGCGCGGTCAAGGCCGTCGACGGCGTGTCGTTTGCGCTGGCGCGCGGCGAGACGCTGGCGATCGTCGGCGAGTCCGGCTGCGGCAAGAGCGTCACCGCGCTGTCGCTGATGCGGCTGATCCCCGATCCGCCCGGCCGCATCGTCGGCGGCTCGATCCGGCTCGACACGATCGACATCCTCGGGCTCGATGACGACGAGATGCGCGCCATGCGCGGCCGCGACATCTCCATGATCTTCCAGGAACCGATGACCTCGCTCAATCCGGTGATGACCATCGGCCGCCAGATCGGCGAGGTCCTTAGATTGCACCAGACGCTGTCGAAATCCGAGCTGGCGAAGAAGGTCGTCGCGCTGTTGTCGCTGGTGCGGATACCGGAGCCCGCGCAGCGCGCCCGGGAATATCCGCATCAACTGTCCGGCGGCATGCGCCAGCGCGTGATGATCGCCATTGCGCTGGCCTGCAATCCGAAAGTCCTGATCGCGGACGAGCCGACCACCGCGCTCGACGTCACCGTGCAGGCGCAGATTCTCGAACTGATCGTCGACCTGCAGAGAAAACTCGGCACCGCCGTGATCCTGATTACCCACGATCTCGGCCTCGTCGCGCAGACCGCGCAGCGCGTCATCGTGATGTATGCCGGGCGCAAGGTGGAGGAGGCGGCGGTGGGTGCGCTGTTCGCGGGTCCGCAGCATCAATACACCCGCGGCCTGATGGCGTCGTTGCCGCGGCTCGGCCTGCTGCGCGGCGAAACCGCTGCGAATAGCCGCCTGCAGGAAATCCCCGGCATGGTGCCGCCGCTGACCAATCTTCCACCGGGATGCGCCTTCGCGCCGCGCTGCCCGCGCGCCGACGAGCGCTGTGCGGCGGAGAATCCGCCCTACGAGGAAAAAGCCGCGGGCCATTGGGCCGCATGCTGGCACCCCGGCCCATCCAATGGACGCGGCCATGACTGACGCTGCCGTCAGCGCGCGCACCATCGGCCGCAGCCCGGAGCCGGTGCTGGTGGTCGACGCCCTGAAGAAACATTTCCCCGTAAAACGCCGGTTCTTCGGCGGCGCGTCCGAGCAGGTGCTGGCGGTCGACGGCGTCAGCTTTTCGATTGGCGAGGGCGAGACGCTCGGCCTGGTCGGCGAGTCCGGCTGCGGAAAATCCACCGTCGGCCGCGCCATCCTGCGCCTGATCGAGCCGACCGACGGCTCCATCCGCGTCGCCGGTCAGGATATCACCCGGCTCAGCAACCGCGAGATGCGCCCGTTCCGCCGCGAGCTCCAGATCATCTTCCAGGATCCGTTTTCCTCGCTCAATCCGCGCATGACCGTCGGCGATATCGTCGGCGAGCCGCTGCGCACCCATCATCTGGCGAACGGCAGGGCATGCGAGACGCGCGTGGCGCAATTGTTCGACCGGGTCGGGCTGTCGCGCGCGCAGATGAAAAATTATCCGCACCAGTTCTCCGGCGGCCAGCGCCAGCGCATCGGCATTGCGCGGGCGCTGGCGCTCAATCCGAAACTGATCGTCTGTGACGAGCCGGTGTCGGCGCTCGACGTCTCGATCCAGGCCCAGGTGATCAACCTGCTGATGGACCTGCAGCGCGACCTCGGGCTGTCGTATCTCTTTATTTCGCACAATCTCGCGGTGGTCGAACACATCAGCCACCGCATCGCGGTGATGTATCTCGGCCGCATCGTCGAGACCGCCGACAAGTCCACCATCTTCACCCACCCCGGCCATCCCTATACCGAGGCGCTGCTGTCGGCGATCCCGGTGCCCGATCCAGCCATCCGCGACACCAGACCGGCGCTGCAGGGCGACGTGCCGAGCCCGGTGCACCCGCCCTCAGGCTGCCACTTCCACACCCGTTGCCCGATCGCGGTGGCGCGCTGCAAGGCCGAGACGCCGCTGCTGCGCGAGATTGCGCCGGGGCAGCATGTGGCGTGTCATCTGCGGTGACCTTTAACCTCGCCCGCTCTTCGCGGGGAGAGGTCGGCGCGCAGCGCCGGGTGAGGGACCAGGCACTGCGCTTGCCGGGATCGCCGGCTTCTCGGGTCGAGAGGCCTTTCAGCGGCATCAATTCAGTCGGTGCGACCGAGAGTCCTTGCAGCGCTGCAGCGCATTGCCTCGCCCCTCACCCGGAGACTTCGCTTCGCTCCGTCTCCGACCTCTCCCCGCGAAGAGCGGGGAGAGGTGAAGAGCGCCGCGACTTTCTGCTACCTTTCCGCCCCTCGCCCGATCCACTAGGCTTGCCCCGCAGTGCGGCACCAGAAGCAAAAAAACGCCGCCGCCGAGGGGAAACGTTTTGCACGGACAGGCGGGCCTGCGCACCGGTATCATGCGCGACGGCGTCGGCGGCTTTCGCCGCCACGCGGCGGAAGGCTTGTGGGTCGCGCTGCTGCTGGCGATCCTCGCCTTCCTGGTGATCTACCCCGTTTTGATGCTGCTGCTCGGCGCGCTCACCGACACCAATCCGGTGATCGACGGCTTTGGCGTGTTTCGCCTGTCGATCGACAATTTCACCACGGTGCTGTCCAATCCCAATGTCGGCGAGGCGCTGGCCAACACGCTGATCGCCTGCGGCGGCGGCACCGCGGTCGCCGTCATCATCGGTCTTACCTTTTCCTGGATCGTGGTGCGCACCAACACGCCGTGCAAGCGCTTCATCGCCGCGATGAGCATGCTGCCGCTGTTCGCGCCGCCGCTGGTGGCGGGCATCGCCTGGGTGATCTTGGGCTCGCCGAAAACCGGGCTGATCAACACGATGTTCAAATGGATCGGCCTCGACTGGCGCGTCGATTTCTATTCGATGAGCGGGCTGATCTTCGTGTTCGGCGTCTATTACGCGCCCTATGTCTACATGTTCACCGCCTCCGCGCTGCGCAACATGGACCCGAGCCTCGAGGAAGCCGCCGAGGTCGCCGGCGCCAGCGCGTTCGCCACGCTGTTCTCGGTGACGTTCCCGCTGATCATGCCGGCGATCATCTCCGGCATGCTGCTGTCCTTCATCGTCATGCTCGGCATCTACGGAATCCCTGCGGTGCTGGGCGCGCCGGTCAACATCAACGTGCTCACCACCTACATCTTCCGGCTCACCAACTGGTCGCCGCCGCTCTACAATACCGCAGCCGCGGTCGCGATCCTGCTGATGGTGGTGACCGGCATTCTGGTCGTGTTGCAGCAGAAGGTGCTGACCGGGCGCAGCTACACCACCGTGGCCGGCAAGGCGTTCCGGCCGCGCAACCTCGACCTCGGGCCGTGGCGCTGGTTCACCTTCGGCCTTGCCATGGTCTATCTGTTCGTCGTGGTGGTGCTGCCGCTGCTGGCGCTGATCGTGGCCGGATTCCGCAAATTCATGTTCATCCGCGACGCCGCCAGCCTGTTCGACATGCGGCAATATTCGCTGGTGCATTTCCACAGCATCTTTGACAACCCGCTGACCCTGCGTTCGATCTACAACGCGGTGGAAGTCGGGATCACCACCGCGCTGGTCGGCGGCGTGCTGGCCTTCGCCATCGGCTACACCATCCACCGCACGCAAGTCGGCGGCCGCCGCTGGATCGATCTGCTGTCGACGCTGCCGGTGGCGATCCCCGGCCTGGTGATCGGCGTTGCGTATCTGTGGGCGTGGATCGGGCTGCCCGGCGGGCTCTACGGCACCATCTGGATCCTGGCGCTGGCCTTCATCGCCCGCTTCATGCCGGACACGGTAAAAGTATTGTCGACCTCGTTCCTGCAGATCCACCGCGAGCTGGAGGAGGCGGCGTGGCTGTGCGGCAAGGGCATGCTGGGCAGCATCCGCACCATCATGCTGCCGCTGGCGCGGCCCGGCGTGATCGCGGCGATGACGCTATTGTTCGTGCTGGCGATCCGCGAGCTCGGCTCGTCGCTGTTTCTCTACACCAGCAATACCATGGTGATGTCGGTGCTGCTGCTGGATTATTACGAGGGCGGCAATATCGGCAAGACCGCGGCGTTCAGCCTGGTGCAGACCGTGCTGCTCGGCGTGCTGATCGGTGTTGCCAACTGGCTTTCGAAGGGTGAGTCGCAAGGGAGCGTCGGCCGTACCGGATAGGAAAACGAGGGAGGATGTTGCGATGAATAGAAAAATAATTCTCGGACTTGCGGCAGCGCTGGCCGCGTCGCCTGCGCTGGCGCAAAATTTCGGCTCGCCGGAATTGATCGCCGCCGCCAACAAGGAGGGCAGGCTGGTCTATTACACCGCCAACTTCGCCGAAGTGGAGCAGGAGGTCATCAAGGCCTTCAACAAGCGTTTCCCCAATATCAAGGTCGAGATGGTGCGCGCGCCCGGCGGCCAGCTGATCACCCGCATCAAGACTGAAGCTGCGGCCGACAAGCTCTCGGCCGACGTGATCAACCATTCCGACCGCGCGCTGATGGTCGAACTGGTGGACCTGTTCCAGGACTACGCGCCGCCTAATGCTGCGGACTATCGCACCGACGTCCAGGTGTCGCCAAAACTGTGGCCCGGCGTGACGCTGGGCTGGTCGATCGCCTACAACACCGAGCTGGTGAAGAACCCGCCGAAAACCTGGATGGATCTGACCAAGCCCGAATACAAGGGCAAGAAGGTCGCGCAAGTGATCGCGCCCTCCGGCGGCACCACCTGGACGCGGGTGATGTTCGAGCGCCAGGTGCTGGGCGAGGACTATCACAAGAAGCAGGCGGCGCTGGACAACGTGTTGTATCCATCGGGCGCGCCGATGTCGGATGCGATCGTGCGCGGCGAGGCCCAGATGGGGCCGCTGCTCTACAACATCGTCTACACCAAGACCAAGGAAGGCGCGCCGATCGACGCAATATTCCCGCCCGAGGGCGTGCCGATCAACCCCTATGCCGACGGCATCCCGAAGACCGCGAAGAACCCCAACGCCGCCAAACTGTTCATGAACTGGCGCCTCTCGGTCGAGGGCCAGACCTTCATGATCAAGGAACTGGGCAACATCACCTCGCTCAAGGATCCGCCGTTCTATCCGAAGGGGTGGGATCCCAAAGTCATCAAGGTCTGGGTGCCCAAATTCGACGAGTACGTGAAGTATCATTCCGCCTGGGTCGAGGATTGGAACAAGACCTACAATTACCGGCAGTGAGCGGGTTGGAATAGATGTCCGGCACTCTCGAAGTCAGCGACCTGCACAAGCAGTTCGCGATCGGCAGGCCCGCGGTCGCCGGCGTCAGCTTTGCCGTGCCGGCCGGCGAGATCGTGGTGCTGCTCGGCCCCTCCGGCTGCGGCAAGACCACGACGCTGCGCTGCGTCGCCGGCCTCGAGCATCCGACCGGCGGCACCATCAGCATCGCCGGCCGCGTGGTGTCGCAGCCCTCGCACGGCATCGCGGTGGCGCCGCGGCATCGCGAACTCGGCATGGTGTTCCAGTCCTACGCGGTGTGGCCGCATATGACGGTGCGGCAGAACGTGGTCTATCCCTTAAAACACCGCCGCGTCGCCCGCGCGGACGCGAACCGCCAGGTCGACGAGGTGCTGGCGCTGGTCGGTCTCACCGAATACGCCGAGCGCCCGGTGGTGGCGCTGTCCGGCGGCCAGATGCAGCGCGTGGCGCTGGCGCGCAGCATCGTCTACCGCCCAAAACTGCTGCTGCTCGACGAACCCTTGTCCAACCTCGACGCCAAGCTGCGGGTGCGCCTGCGCGACGACCTCCGCCGCATCCTGAAAGCCGCAGGGATGACCGCGCTCTATGTCACCCACGACCAGGCCGAAGCCGTCGTGCTCGGCGACCGCATCGGCGTGATGCGCGACGGCAAGCTGCTGCAGATGGGCACGCCGGACGAGATCTACAATCGCCCCGCGGATCTGTTTGTCGCCAACTTCACCGGCGCCACCAACGAACTTCAGGGCACCATGGCCGCGATCAACTGGCCGTTCGGCACGGTCGACTTCGGCGGCGGCCGCCGCGGCGAGGCAAGGTTGCAGAACGCACTGCTCCCCGGCGACAAGGTCCGCATCGCGCTGCGCCCGGAAACCATCCGCATCGGCGGCAACGGCGCCAACAGCTTTCCGGCCCGCGTCACCGACCGGCGCTATCAGGGCACGCAGACGGTGTATGACGTCGAGCTGTTCGGCAAGCGGCTGGAGGCGCTGGAGCTTGGCACGGCGGCACGGCACGAGGTCGGCGTCGAGACGACGGTGAGCCTGGCGCGCGAGGGGTGCTGGGCGTATCGGGATGAGGGGAAGAACGGGGAGGAGTGAGGTTGGCCCGTCATTGCGAGGAGCGCAGCGACGACGCAATCCAGCTCTTCCCGCGCGGCCCTGGATTGCTTCGCTTCGCTCGCAATGACGATGCGTACGCGCGCACCGCTTCTCTCCACGTCGTCCCCGCGAAGGCGGGGACCCATAACCCCTAGCGTCAGTGATCTGCAGTGCGTGTGCAGAGCGACGCAGGCGGCCTAAGCGAAGAGGTCGTTATTTGTTGCTATGATGCCCGTTACTTGATGAACAACCTTGGAATGTTGAGGTCAAAGAAGCGCTTCTGGCTCCGAATCGCTGGGTTTGTACGGGCTATTTAATTTCTTTGCAGTCCAATCTGAGCCGGGCTTAAAAACCGCGCTTGCCAGTACGTTGGAAGAAATTTCACGAATAACAACTCTTCGGCCGGAGTGATTATCAATCAAGATCCATTCCTCCAAATATTTCCATGCTCCCACGTGGTCATGAATTATCTCGTAAACTTCGTTCAAGACTTCCTGCACGGTCATATCGTCAAAAATTTCAATGCGATGTAAACTTTGATCAAATCCACTTCGAACCCGAATAGTGTATGTAATATACTTGGACTTTACAGAAAGCTGGGACGTGAGCTCAAAGAACCGGCGGTCAAAATGCTCAATTACACTTCTATCGATTGTTTCCGTCTTGGTGTTTCCGCTTGCGAGGGTTTCTATCTCAGTCGCTATTTTGGCCGCGGTTATTGTTGCAACGGCTTTGAAGAAAGTATCGCTGTAGGTGCTAAAAAGAATCTCGTTAAATTGCACATCGTACAACGCAAAAAGTTTGGTGCAAAATTCAAATAATCCCTCCGTGTTATCGATTCGATATGCATGTCGATGTTTGAGGGGTTCGGGAATGTCAGCCATGCTCGTGATCCCGTGGGTGATGACTGCAAGCTTTTCGGTATCCGCCGAGCCGGCGCCAAACCCCAATTCAAAAACGACCCATTCGCTAAAAATGCTGTTTGGAGTTATTAAGGTAATCATTTGCGAACTCGATTGCATTTTCTCCCAAATTTTTTGAAACCAACTATCACCGGGCCGAAAGCCGCCAGTAGGGCGCCCATCGGACGAAAACCAGACATCAATTTGGCCCAGGGAAATTTGACGGACCAAATGCCCAAATTGGCTGGATAGTTCTTTATCTTCCGACGAGTGGGACTTAGGAAAAGCAGGCCTTTCGCTTGAGGCATGCGACCGCTCCTTAAGTAGAATTCTGTTCGAAATAGCGCAGAGCTTGATGAAACAGTATAGCTTAGCGTAGTTCAATTGTCGCTTGCATCTCGTTGGCTGAGGCAAGCGAGCCTACCATTCGCAGTTTGAAATCCTGATAAGGTAGGCAGGATGCCTACGTTGCGGACCCAGCCATCGATCATAAATTGGCATACGCCTTTTCGTCGGCTTCGCCAGTCCATTCGGTGAATACTGCAAAAGGATTCTGAGAGACGCGTTCCTTTGCAGCTTCCCGCCTTGCGGGCGCGACCTTAGAGCGCTTTGCGGTGTTTTCGCCGGCTGTGGGCGACTGATGTTTGGACATGTGTGATCCTCTTATAACTTCCAGCTACCTCAGGTGCCGCTTGCCTCGTCGATGCTCTCGACTGCCGTCAAAACCTTCTCAGCGTCGCCCTGATTGATCAGGTCGACCGCGCGCTCGCCGTTCAGCAGGCGATGCTTTGAGTAGAGCCACATACGGGTCTCGTCCGGTGTATAAAATTCCGAAAGCCGGTCTACCACGTAACGATCGGAAATGACCAACTGCGTCTGCGGATCAGGGAGCGCCTTGCCGACGGTCCAATGCGACATCGTGGCTGGCGACACCGAGGCGATATTGGCGACGTCGGTCCCTTTCAAGCCGCCGCGGGTTTTTAGTTCTTCGACAATCCTGGCAACTGCTGTGGTCATTTTTCATCGGGGCCCCGGACCTTAAATTCGCCCGCACTATACATTGGCTTCACTCGACGGAGTTTTTAGAGGAATATAATCACGATTTGTTGATCGGCTGGGGGGCTTTGACATTCTTCCTGACTGGTGTATATGCCTAGGTATCTCATCCCAGCTTGAGGGAGCGTTACTTAAGGACGCTTTGGAACGTGGGGGTGGGAGCGGCGCCTGCGGGCGGGGGGTCGTGCCCTGCGCACTCGGGAGGCCTCGGGTTTCCGTCCGGGCCCATTATGGGGCTCTGCCACTGATGTGGCTGGACGGGGACAGGCAGCGGCGCGAAATCGCCGTGCGCCAAGTCCCCGGAAGAACGGACCGAGGTCTTAAAGAACGCCGCGACGGAACGCTGAGAGGCGTTGCCGTGTGCCTCTGTTTCCCGGCGATCCGGGAAACAAGCCGCGGCTGTTACCAAGGTGCGCCTTTCGGCGTTCCGCCTCCCTCTTTTCTTGTCGAGGGAGGTTTTCTGAAACTCCCACTCACGCGAAGGAATTTGCGGGCAGCGATGACGCTTGCCCGGAGTAAGGAGCGACGTGATGCGCCTCAACACGCTCTCCGTCGTCCCGGCGCAGGCGGGGACCCATAACCCCTGGCGGTCATGATTGCAGCGAGGCCGTTCAACCAGGCCATTAACGCCAACCAGAACATCGGCGACACGGCGTATGGGTCCCGGCCTTCGCCGGGACGACGACATGATATGGTTGGGCGCAATCGCCAAAACTCGTCGTGCGATACGAAACATCGCTGGCGCATCCCGCGTGAGGAAATCACATGGCCGCATCCACCGACTTCAAGCCCGCCGCGATCAAGGCGCTCATCTCGCCCGGCGATCTCGACAAACTCGATATCCGCGTCGGCACCATCGAGCTGGTCGAGGACGTCCCGGCGTCGGAGAAGCTGGTGCGGATGCGGGTCGATTTCGGCGATCACAAGCGCACCATCCTGGTCGGGATGAAGAAGGAGCGGCTGAATCCGAAATCCGAACTGGAGGGCAGGCAGGCGCTGTTCGTGGTCAATTTGCCTTCGCGAAAAATGGCCGGCGAGCAATCCGAGGGCATGCTGTTCGATATCGGCTATGCCGACGGCATCCTGCCGGCGCTGGCGGTCCCGGAACGGCCGATGCCCAACGGCTGCCGCGCCGGGTGAATTGACTTCAAAACCTGATTGCCTGCAAATGTCCGCCACAAAACACGATGAGAGGAAAACACGATGGCCGAGGCGCTGATCATCGACGCATGCAGGACGCCGCGCGGCATCGGCAAGGCCGGCAAGGGCGCGCTGGCGGGCATTCATCCGCAGCAGCTCGGCGCTACCGTGCTGCGCGCGCTGGCGGAGCGCACCGGGATCGATACGAGCGACGTCGACGATATTATCTGGGGCACCAGCTCGCAGCGCGGCGCGCAGAGCGGCGATCTCGGGCGGATGTCGGCGCTGGATGCCGGCTACGATTTTCGCGCCAGCGGCGTCACGCTCGACCGCTTCTGCGGGTCGGGCATCACCAGCGTCAACATGGCCGCCGCCTCGATCATGTCGGGCAGCGAGGATCTGGTGATCGCCGGCGGCACCGAGATGATGTCGATGGAAGGCCGCCGCGGCGAAGGCCCGTTCATGATGGATGCCGGCAATCTGCGGCTGCGCGCGCTGCACCCGCAGTCGCATCAGGGCGTCTGCGCCGACGCGGTGGCGACGCTTGAAGGAATCACACGAAGCGACGTCGACGCGCTCGGTCTGGAGAGTCAGAAACGGGCAGCCAGCGCCATCAAGGGCGGGCATTTCGACAAGAGCCTCGTTCCGGTGCATCGCGAGGACGGCAGCCTTGCGCTCGATCGCGAGGAATATCCGCGACCGCAGACCACGCTCGAAGGACTGGCGGCGTTGAAGCCTGCTTTTCCGGCGGTTGCGGACTACGCGCTCGACGACAAGGGCACCACCTATCGCAATCTCATTCTGCAAAAATATCCCGATCTCGACATCAATTTTGTCCACCACGCCGGCAATTCATCAGGGGTCGTCGATGGCTCGGCGGCGATCCTGCTGGCGTCGCCCGCTTACGCCAAGGCGCATGGCCTGAAACCGCGCGCGCGGGTGGTCGCGATGGCCAATATGGGCGATTCGCCGACCCTGATGCTCAATGCACCGGTGCCGGCGGCGCGCAAGGTGCTGGCCAAGGCCGGCCTCACGCTTGATGACATCGACCTGTTCGAGATCAACGAGGCGTTTGCGGTGGTGGCCGAGAAATTCATCAGGGATCTCGGCCTCGACCGCGACAAGGTCAATGTCAACGGCGGATCGATCGCGCTCGGTCATCCCATCGGCGCCACCGGCTCGATCCTGATCGGCACCATCCTGGACGAGCTGGAACGGCGCGGCCTCAAGCGCGGCCTTGTCACCATGTGCGCCGCCGGCGGCATGGCGCCGGCCATCATCATCGAGCGCGTCTGAAGGACGCGGCAGCATCGGATTAAAGGAACAGGCAATGAAGACAGCGATCACCGAAATGTTCGGCATCAAGCATCCGATCATCCAGGGCGGCATGCATTTTGTCGGCTTCGCCGAACTTGCCGGCGCGGTTTCCAATGCCGGCGGCCTTGGCATCATCACGGGTCTCACGCAAAAAACCCCCGAACTGCTGGCGAAGGAAATCGCCAAATGCCATGACATGACCGACAAGCCGTTCGGCGTGAACCTGACATTCCTGCCCGCCTTCACCACGCCGCCCTATCCGGAATATATCGCGGCGATCCGGGAAGGCGGGATCAAGATTGTCGAGACCGCGGGCCGCAGTCCGGAGCAATATATGCCGGCGTTGAAGGCGGCCGGCATCAAGGTGATCCACAAATGCACCTCGGTTCGGCATTCGCTCAAAGCCGAGAGGATCGGCTGCGACGCGGTCAGCGTCGACGGGTTCGAGTGCGGCGGCCATCCCGGCGAAGACGACGTGCCGAACATGATCCTGCTGCCCCGCGCCGACGACGAGCTGAAGATTCCGTTCGTCGCCTCCGGCGGGATGGCCGATGCGCGCAGCCTGGTTGCGGCGTTGGCGATGGGCGCGTCGGGGATGAACATGGGCACGCGCTTCATCGCCACAAAAGAAGCCCCGGTGCACGACAACGTCAAGAAGGCGCTGGTCGCAGCCTCCGAACTCGACACAAGGCTGATCATGCGGGCGCTTCGCAACACCGAACGCGTGCTCGACAATTCCGCGGTGGAACGGCTGCTCGAGGTCGAGCGCGAGAAGGGCGCCAGCCTGAAGATCGCAGACATCCACGACGTAGTCGCCGGCGTCTATCCAAAGGTCATGATCGACGGCGATATGGACGCAGGCGCATGGAGCTGCGGCATGGTGGTGGGCCTGATCCACGACATTCCCACCGTGAAGGAATTGATCGACCGCATCATGGCGGACGCCGAACGCCTGATCCGCGAGCGGCTGGTCGGGTTTCTCGATCCCGCCGGCCAGCCGGCGATGGTCGCCTAAATGCGGATCGGCACGCGCAAGAGCACGATGGCGCTTGCCCAGACCGAGGAGATCGCGCGGCGGCTTGCGGCGGCGTCGCCCGAGGTCGACGTGGAAATCGTCAAGTTCGAGACCATCGGCGATACCGACCAGACCAGCAAGCTGCTGATGCATGGCGGCAAGGGCGGCGCCTTCGTTGCCGAGATTCGCGCGGCCATCCTGGCGGGCAAGCTTCACGCCGCGATGCATTCGCTGAAGGACATGCCCGGCAATGAAGACACGCCGGGCCTGGTGATCGGCGCCACGCTGCCGCGCGATCCGCCGACCGACGCGCTGGTGCTGCGACCCGGCGTCTCGCTCGACGAGTTCAGGCGCTCGCGCGGCAAGGGTTTCAAGATCGGCACCAACGCGGTGCGCCGCGCGGCCTATGCGCGGCGGCTGTTTCCGGAGGTCGAGGTGATTCACTATCGCGGCGCCGCCGATACCCGCGTCCGCAAGCTCGACAACGCCGAGATGCAGCGCCTGCCCGGCGGCGGTGAGGTCGGTCCGGCCGATGCATTGATCATGGCGCGCTCCGGGCTGGAACGCGTCGGCCTCGCCAGCCGTATCGCCTATGATTTTCCGACGCGCGAGATGTTGCCCGCGGTAGGGCAGGGCATCGTCGCGGTGGAATGCGCCGCCGCCGATTGGGATACGAGGCGCATCCTGTCGCTGATCGACGATCCCACTGCGCACTTGAGCTGCGATGCCGAGCGCGAGGTCTTGTGGGTGCTCAACGGCCACTGCAACTCGCCGATATCAGGCTATTCGACCATCAACGGCGCGCAGATGACATTGACCGCGGCGGTGCTGGACGAGGACGGCGGCGACTTCATCGAAGTCACCCGAATAGGCCCTACGAACCGCCCGCGCGAACTCGGCCGCGCCGTCGGGCTGGAGCTGCTGGACAAGGGCGCCGCCGCAATCATCGCGCAGACCCGGCCGGAGCCCTGAAAACAGCGGCAAAACTTGCGCTCGGCTGGAACCCGGTGATCGACAAAAGCTTGTCATGAGAGCGCACCTCCCGAAAACAGAGCACGCACATGATGACCCGCTGGTTTCTCGGTTTGATGTTGACCGCCGTCGCTCAGCTTCCGGCGTTCGGCGCAGAACTCACGGCGGACAAGATCAACAGCGCCAACTTTACCGGAAAGCTTCCGTCGGAAGACAGCATCACGCCGCTGGCGGTCAAAGTGCAGGTGCTGCTCGACCGCGCGCGATTTTCGCCGGGCGAGATCGACGGGCGGTTCGGCGATAATGTCGAGAAAGCGCTGCAGGCCTTTGCCGAGGCCAACAAGCTCGCTGCAGGCAAGGTCCTCACTCCGGAGATTTGGTCGAAGCTGCAGCAAGCCTCCAGCGATGCGGTGATTGCCGAAACCGTCCTGACCGAGCGCGACATCAAGGGACCCTACATCGAAAAACTACCCGCAAAGATGGAGGACATGAAGTCGCTGAAGGCCTTGAGCTTCACCGGGCCGAAGGAAGCCTTGAGCGAGCGTTATCACATGAGCCCGGACCTGCTGGCCGCGCTCAATCCGGGCCAAAAGTTCGACCGCGCCGGCGCCAAGATCAACGTGGTCAATCTTGCGAAGGAAGCGCCGCCCAAATCCGCGCGCGTCGAGGTCGACAAGGCCCGCGAAACGGTGCGGGCCTTCGCCAAGGACGGAACGCTGATCGCGTTCTACCCGGCCAGCGTCGGAAGCGAGGAAAAGCCGACGCCGTCGGGCACCCTGAAAGTGGTTTCGATCCAGTCCAATCCGACCTACCGCTACGATCCGAAATACAAATTCAAGGGCGTCGAATCGAAAGCGCCGTTCACCATCAATGCCGGCCCGAACAATCCGGTGGGCGCGACATGGATCGGACTGTCGCAGGCGAGTTTCGGCATTCACGGCACCAACGAGCCGTCGCGGGTCAGCAAAACCGAATCGCACGGCTGCGTCCGGCTCACCAACTGGGACGTCGCGCGGCTGGCGCAGTCGCTCAAAAAAGGCGTCGAGGTCAGTTTTGTGGAAGGCAAGCAGGCCTCGCGTTGATTTCCTCCGTCATTCCGGGGCGCGCGTCTTCCGCGCGAACCCGGAATCCAGACACATGCGCTCGCTGCCGGATTCCGGGTTCGCACCAACGGACCGCGCTTCGCGCGGCCGCCGGTACGCCCCGGAATGACAGCGAGTTTACCCGCGATAACTTCTCACCCGCTTCACCATCTGCTCGACATGGGCGATCGGGGTTTCCGGCTGGATGCCATGGCCGAGATTGAAGATCAGCCGTCCCTGCGCGTAATTCGCCAGCACGTCGTCGATGGCCTGGTCGAGCGCTGCGCCGCCGGCGATCAGCGCCAGTGGGTCGAGATTGCCCTGCACGGCGACTTTGGTTTGCACGCGGGTGCGGATCAATTCCGGCTCCGCCGCCCAGTCGATGCTGACCGCATCGACGCCGGTCGCCTCGACGTAGCCCGGCAGCAACGCGCCGGCGCCGCGCGGAAAACCGATGATCTTCGCATCTGGAATTTGCCTGCGCACGCCTTCGACGATCCGCCGCGTCGGCTCCACCGACCAGCGCGCAAATTCGCGCGGCGGCAGCACGCCGGCCCAGGTATCGAAGATCTGCAGCACGTCGGCGCCGGCCCTGAGCTGTCCGAGCAGATACTGAATCGAATTCTCCACCAGCACATCGATGATTTTTGCGAACGCGTCCGGATGCCGATACGCCATCATCCGCGCCGGCGCCTGATCCGGCGTGCCGTGTCCGGCCACCATGTAGGTCGCCACCGTCCACGGCGCGCCGCAAAAGCCGATCAGCGCGATGCTTGGATCGAGTTCGCGCCGCACCCGGCGCAGCGCTTCGAACACCGGCTCGAGTTTGGTGAAATCCGCCGGTGGCGACAGCGTCGCAACCTTGTCGGGCGTATCCAGCGGGTCGAGTTTCGGGCCTTCGCCGGCCTCGAACCGCACCGAGCGGCCGAGCGCGAAAGGGATCACCAGAATATCCGAGAAGATGATCGCGGCATCGAAGGCGAAGCGGCGGATCGGCTGCAGCGTCACCTCGGTGGCAAATTCCGGCGTGAAACACAGGTCGAGAAAGCCGCCGGCCCGCGCGCGGACCTCGCGGTATTCCGGCAGATAGCGGCCGGCCTGGCGCATCATCCAGATCGGCGGCACCGGTTGCCGCTGGCCCGAAAGCACTTGCAGGAAAGGTTTGATGGTCGCGTTCGGTGTCAAGCTGCGGTTCCAAACCGGGGCGCACGCCGTCTGATTCCGATGGCGCGCAGGATCATCCACGCTTGGCGCGGATCGGCGGTCAGGTCAACCGCAACCTGGCAGCATTTCGTCGAGCGATCTCAAGGCGCAGCGCACGCCCAATCGCCCATTAGTGAAACCCGCGCGATGGATTCTGTGTTATGTACGCTCCGGCCCGAAGCGGTCCAAAGCAGGTGCGGTTCTGAATGGCATCTCGTCGGATTATCGCCAGCGTCATTGCCGTCACGTTGCTCGCGGCAGCGGTCGCGGCGTTTGCGGTCATCTGGCGGCCGGCGATTGCCGCGATCGATCCGCCGCAACCGCAGTCGTTCGACGCGGCGCTGGTCAAGCGGGGGCGCGCGCTTGCCGCGACCGGCAATTGCAGCGATTGCCACACGGTGCGCGGGGCCAAGGCCTTTGCCGGCGGCCTGCCGGTGCCGACGCCATTCGGCACCGTCTATTCCTCGAATATCACGCCGGACCCGGAGACCGGAATCGGCCGCTGGCCGGAAGCTGCGTTCCGCCGCGCCATGCGGTCCGGCGTCGACCGCGACGGCCGGCACCTCTACCCGACCTTTCCCTACGATCATTTCACCAACGTCTCCGACGAAGACGATTCCGCGCTCTATGCCTTTCTGATGACGCGGCAGCCGGTTCGCGCCCCGGCGCGCGCCAACGAGTTGTCCTTTCCGCTCGACCAGCGCTTTGTGATCGCGGGCTGGAAACTCTTGTTCCTTCGCCGCGGGACCTGGCAGCCCGATTCTACCAGGAGCGCGGAATGGAATCGCGGCGCCTATCTGGTCGAAGGGCTGGCCCATTGCGGCTCATGCCACACCCCGCGCAATGCGCTCGGCGCGGAACAAGCGAGCGCGCCGTTCGCCGGCGGCGACGTCGATAACTGGCATGCCTACGCGATCAACGCCCAGTCTCCGTCGCCGGTGCCGTGGGATGCCGATGCGTTGTTCATGTATCTGCGCGACGGCTGGCATCCCGACCACGGCGTCGCGCGCGGGCCGATGGCGCAGGTCGTCAGCAACCTGTCGTCGGTGCCCGAAAGCGATATTCGCGCGATTGCGACTTATATGGCAGGCCAGTTCGGCGCGCCGACGCCGGATCGCAAACGCCGGGGCGACGAGGTGCTGGCGCAGGCGAAGTCGCCTGCGCCGCAGGCGTCCACAACCAACGCGGCGGGTGCTGCGATCTACGCCGCGGCGTGCGCGGGCTGCCATGAGACCAGCCGGCCGCTGCCATACGGCGGCGTCAATCTCGGCCTTTCTACCGCGATCAGCGCGCCGGATGCGCGCAACGCCGCCAACATCGTGCTGTCGGGCGTGCGGCCGGTCGAGGGCGAACGCAGCCCGATCATGCCCGGCTTTGCTGCCAGCATGAACGACGGCCAGGTTGCGGCATTGCTGAATTTTTTGCGCGCGCGGTTCAGCAACCAGCCGGCCTGGATCGGCATTGAAAAGACCATTGCCGATGCGCGGCGCACCCAGACCGTGTTTCTCCAGACCTCGCCCGGGCCCCGCAACGCGCCCGCTGATGCAACGCAGCGAGACAAGCCATGATGACATTGAAGGTCAACGGCCGGGATCACCGGATCGACGCCGACCCGGATACGCCGCTGCTCTATGTGCTGCGCGACGAACTCGAGCTCAACGCCGCCAAGTTTGGCTGCGGGCTCGGTCAATGCGGCTCGTGCACGGTGATCGTCGACGGCAAGGCGGTGCTGTCCTGCGTCACGCCGCTGCTGCTGCTCGAGGGCAAGCAGGTGACGACGCTGGAAGGCCTCGGCACCATCGATTCACCGGCGCCGATCCAGCGCGCCTTCATGGAAGAGCAGGCGGCGCAGTGCGGCTACTGCATCGCCGGAATGATGATGCGGGCGCAGGCGCTGCTGCAGAAGAATTCCAAGCCGACCGATGCACAGATCCGCGCCGAGCTGGAGCCGAATCTGTGCCGCTGCGGCACCCATATGCGCATCCTGCGCGCGGTGCATCGCGCCGCGGCGCTGATGCAAACCGCCGACGCTTCGGCGATCCAGGGAGGCGCACGATGAACGCCCCCGTTGTTCTCGACCGCCGCCGCGTGCTGGCCGGCGGCGGCGCGCTGATCGTCAGCTTCTCGCTCGGCGATGCTTTTGCCCAGGGCCAGAGCGTTCCCGCCGCGGCTCCGGCGCCGAGTGCTCCCGGCAGCCTGAGGGGCACGCCGTTTCTCGATTCCTGGATTCGTGTCGATGCCGACGGCAGCATTACGGCCTTCACCGGCAAGGCCGAACTCGGTCAGGGTTTCAGGACCGCGTTTCAGCAGATCGCCGCCGAGGAACTCGACGTTCCCTTTCAATCGCTGAAAGTCGTGACCGCCGACACGCGCTTCACGGCCAATGAAGGCTACACCTCCGGCAGCAACTCGATGAAGGACAGCGGCACCGCGGTCCAGAACGCCGCCGCCCAGGTGCGCGAGCTGCTGGTCGCGGAGGCGGCGCGGCGTCTCAGCCTGCCGGCGGAAAGTCTCCGCACCGAGAACGGCGAGGTGATTTCCCCGGACGGCCAACGGCTGCGCTACGGCGATCTGGTCGCGGCCGATATGCTGCATGTGCAGGCGCAGCCGAAATCGAAGCTGAAAGATCCGGCGATGTTCAAGATCATGGGCCGGCCGGTCCCGCGCGTCGATATTCCGGCAAAAGTCACCGGCGGCGCCGCCTATGTTCAGGACATGCGGCTGCCCGGCATGGTGCACGCCCGCGTCGTGCGGCCGCCGAGCTATGCCGCGCAACTGACGGAATGCGATGCATCGGCGGTCGAGAAACTGCCCGGCGTCGTCAAGGTCGTTCGCGACGGCAACTTCCTCGCGGTCGTGGCTAAAAAAGAATTCCAGGCCATCAAGGCGATGAACGCACTGTCGTCAGCCGCAAAATGGCGGGAGACCGCGACCTTGCCGAAGCAGGACGATCTGCTGCGCGTGCTGACCAGCCTGCCCTCGCAGGACACCACGATTTTCCAGCAGGGCAATCCATCCGCCGCCGGCCAGAAGACCATCGAGGCCACCTATACGCGGCCGTATCAGGCGCACGGATCGATCGGGCCGTCCTGCGCCGTTGCGCAATTTTCCGATGGCGCGATGACGGTCTGGACCCACACGCAGGGCGTCTATCCCGATCGTCAGGGCATCGCGGAAATGCTGCGGATGCCGCCCGCGAGCGTGCGCTGCATCCATGTCGAGGGCTCCGGCTGCTACGGCCACAACGGCGCCGATGACGCGGCGGCCGACGCGGCGCTGATCGCGCGCGCGTTGCCCGGAGTGCCGGTTCGCCTGGAATGGACGCGCGAGCAGGAGCACGCCTGGGAGCCGTTCGGGCCGGCGATGGTGACGAGGCTGAAGGCGTCGCTGGACAGCGATGGCGCGATCTCCGACTGGAATTTCGAAGTATGGAGCAACACCCATTCAATGCGGCCCGGCGGGGCGGGTTCGATGCTGGCGGCCCAGCATATGGCGCAACCGTTCGCTGTGCCGGCTCCCAGAGCGCTGCCGTTGCCGGAAGGCGGCGGCGACCGCAACGCGATTCCGATCTACAAATTTCCCAATGCGAAGGTGGTGCATCACTTCATCCCGGCGATGCCGCTGCGGATTTCGGCGATGCGCGCGCTCGGCGCCTACCACAACGTATTCTCCATCGAGAGTTTTATGGACGAACTCGCAAGCGCAGCCGGCGCCGATCCCGTCGAGTTCAGGCTGAAGCATCTCGAGGACTCGCGAGGGCGCGATGTCATCAACAAGGCGGCGCAGGCGTTCGGCTGGCGCAAGGGCCAAAAGGCGCCGCAGGATCGCGGTTTTGGCTTTGCCTTTGCGCGCTACAAGAATCTGGCGGCGTATTGCGCCATTGCCACCGAAGTGGAGGTGAACAAGGAGACCGGGCGTCCGCGTCTGGTGCGCGCGGTCGCCGCCGTCGACAGCGGTCAGGTGGTCAATCCGGATGGGCTGATCAACCAGATCGAGGGCGCCATCCTGCAGTCGATGAGCTGGACGCTCTACGAAAGCGTGACCTTCGATGACACCAGGATCACCAGCATCGACTGGCAGACCTATCCGATCCTGCGCTTCAACGCGGTGCCCGACAGCGTCGAGGTCCATGTCGTCAACCGGCCCGGCCAGCCTTTCCTCGGCAGCGGCGAAACCGGGCAGGGACCGGCCGCGGCGTCGATCGCAAATGCGATTGCCGACGCCACCGGCAAACGGTTGCGCGATCTGCCGCTGACGCGGAAGCGGATCAAGAACGCGATTGACGCATGACGTTAATCTTGAGCCGACAAGCCACTTGAAGCCAAGCGATACGAGGTGCAAAATCCCAAGCGTTGCGGTCGGTTGGCGTTAGCGGAGTAGCGTGATGAAAGCGATCATCGTCGGCGGCGGCATCGGAGGGCTCACCACGGCGCTGATGCTGCGGGCGCGGGGCATCGAAAGCGAATTGTTCGAGCAGTCCGAGCAGATCCGCGAACTCGGCGTCGGCATCAACACGCTGCCACACGCGATCCGCGAACTGGCAGGTCTTGGCTTGCTCGATGCGCTCGACGCCGTCGCGGTTCGCACCGACCAGCTGTATTATCTCAACCGCCACGGCCAGCAAGTCTGGCGCGAGGCGCGTGGGCTGGACGCCGGCCACGACGTCCCGCAATTCTCGAATTCATCGCGGGCGGCTGCAAAGCGTGATCCACCGCGCCGTCGAGCAGCGGCTCGGCGCGCATGCAATCCATACCGGCTGCCGGCTCGGCGCCTTCACCCAGGACGAGGGCGGCGTCACCGCCTACTTCTTCGACCGTTCCGGCGCCCATGTCAGAACCGCGCGGGGCGACATTCTGGTCGGCGCCGACGGCATCCATTCGCGCGTGCGCGAGACGCTGTTTCCGGCCGAAGGTCCGCCGTGCTGGAACGGTCTCATGCTGTGGCGCGGCGCGCGCGACTGGCCGAAGTTCCTGACCGGAAAATCGATGATCGTCGCCGGCGGCCTCCACGCCAAGGTGGTGGTCTACCCGATCGCCGAAGGGTCAAGCCCGGCGAGCCGGCTGACCAACTGGGCCGTGCTGGTAAAAGTCGGCGACGGCAACGCAGCTCCGCCGCGCCGCGAGGACTGGTCGCGGCCGGGCAAGCGCGACGAACTGATGCCGCATGTGGCGCGGTTCAACGTGCCTTACATTCACGTGCCCAGCCTGATCGCGGCGACGCCGGAATTTTACGAATATCCGACCTGCGACCGCGATCCGCTGCCCTATTGGTCGAGCGGCCGCGTCACACTGCTCGGTGACGCCGCGCATCCGATGTATCCGGTGGGATCGAACGGCGCGTCGCAGGCGATCCTCGACGCCCGCGCGCTTGCGGACGCCTTGGCCCGATCCGAGCATCCGCGCCAGGCGCTGGTCGCCTACGAGCAAAAGCGCCTGCCGATGACCGCGGAGATCGTGCGCTCGAACCGGCGCGGCGGCCCGGAAGGCGTGATCGACGCCGTCGAGCAACTGGCGCCGGATGGATTCGATAATATCGAAAACGTGCTGAGCTATGCGCAACGCGAAGCGATCGTGCGCGGCTACGCCAGCAAGGCCGGTTTTGCGGCAACGGGACCGGCGCTGGCGGCGGTAAGGGGATAGCGCACGATATCTCAACACGTCGTGCCGGCGAACGCCGGGACCCATACGCCGTGTCGTTGCATTTTGGCATGATGGCAGATGCCTTTTGCCATCATCACCGCCAGGAGTTATGGGTCCCGGCGTTCGCCGGGACGACGCGGAGATTCACGCCCCCGGCGGCGGCGGCAGGAAGTGGATGTTGTGTTCGGCGGCGAGCGCCACGACTTCCTCCGGCTTCTGCTCTTTCATGTTGTGGATGCTCCAGAACAGGTCGTAAAGCCGGCGCGTCGGCGAAACCCAGAACAGCGTCTTCGCGGTCTGGCCCGATTTGTTGAAGATGCCGTGCGGGATGCCCATCGGCAGCCGCACCAGATCGCCCGGCGTCGCCGAAGTGTCGGCGCCCGCCAGCATGAAGTCGAGTTTTCCTTCCAGGATGTAGAGATATTCGTCCTGGTCGGGATGAATGTGCGGCGGCACGAAGGTGTCGGGCGGGAACGTGGCGTGCCATGAGAACGAATGCTCGGTGCAGTGTTTGGGCACATAGGTCTGGCCTAGGATATTCCAGGTGATCCCCTGCATGCCTTCATTGGCCCGGGTAATGCCGGCTATTTCAGTTTTCATCGCCTTCTTCCTTCCAATCGTTCAGTTGCCGGGCACGCAATCCTTGGCGTAACGGTCGCCGTAATTCGTAAACACCTTCTCGGCGATCTCCGTCTGGAACTTGCCGTCCGGCCGTTTTGCCACTTTGGTCAGGTAAAAGTCCTGGATCGGGTAACCGTTGGTGTTGAACTTGAAGCCGCCGCGCAGCGAGGTGAAGTCCGCTTTCTTCAGCGCCGCCGCCACGGCTTCCTTGTTCGACAGGTCGCCCTTCACCGCCTTGACCGCGCTGTCGATCAGGATCGCTGCGTCATAGGCCTGAAAGGCATAGGTGCCGGGCACGATGTTATACGCGGCTTCAAAGGCGGCCACGAATTTCTTGTTCTGCGGATTGTCGAGATTGGGCGCCCAGTTCGAGCCGCCGAACATGCCGATGGCCGCATCCTGCTGCGCCGGCAGCGTCAATTCATCGACCGTGAATGCCGAAAGCACCGGAATTTTATCGGCGAGACCGGCCTGACTGTACTGCTTGACCAGCGTTACGCCCATGCCGCCGGGCATGAAGGTGAAAACGGCGTCCGGCTTCAGCGATGCGATCTTGGAGAGCTCGACCTGGAAATCCAGCGAGTTCAGCGGCATGTAGGTTTCCTCGACGATTTCTCCCTTGTAGTCGAGCTTGAATCCGGCAACGGAATCCTTGCCGGCCTGATAATTCGGCACCAGCAGATAGACGCGCTTGTAGCCGCGGTCCTGCGCGACCTTTCCGAGAATCGCGTGCACCTGGTCGTTCTGATAGGAGGTCACATAGAAAAACGGGCTGCAGTTCTTGCCGGCGTAGCTCGATGGGCCAGCATTCGGACTGATCAGGAATGTCCTGGTGTCGGTCACCGGCTTGTGAATCGCCTGCAGGATGTTGGAGAAGATCGGCCCGACCACAAAGTCGACCTTGTCGCGTTCGAGCAGACCCTTGACCTTGGTTACGGCGCCGTCCGGTTTGAGCTCGTCGTCGGCGACGATGACCTCGACCTCGCGTCCGGCCATCTTGCCTCCGAGGTCCTTGACCGCGAGATTAAAACCGTCGCGGACCTGCGCACCAAGCGCTGCCGCCGGACCGGACAAGGTCACGATCACGCCGATCTTGAGCTTTTCCTGCGCGTTGGCCTGGCTGGCCGGCAAACCCAGCACGATCGCGAGACCGGCGCATAAAAGGTGATGTTTCATCGAATTCTCCGGCTGGGCCGCCCGTGCGCGAGGCTAGCTTTACTAACAACGGCCTTAAGTTGTTTGAACTTTAAAGGGGCGGTCAGCACGGCGCAAGTTAGCGAAGCCGTGTTTTGACTTGCCGGACATCGTCAACTGCTTCTAGATCGATCGTGGGCCTATCCGGCGACGCGGGCGGCAAGTTGTGACTGCGGAAAACGACTACGAGGCGGAATACAACAACCGAGCGCGGGTGCCCGAACATCCGTCTCTAATCGCCGGCTGGGCGCGCGAGGCGCAGGCATATCGCGAGTCCGGGCAAGACCTGTTTCACACGATTTCCTACGGACCCGGTGCGCGCAATACCATCGATGTCTTTCCGTCGCGCAGCCGGGGCGACATGGTTGTCTTCATCCACGGCGGCTACTGGCAGGCGCTGGACGGTTCGTTTTTCAGCCACCTTGCGGCAGGCCTTAATGCGCACGGCGTCGGCGTGGCGATTCCCAGCTACGATTTGTGCCCCCAGGTTTCGATCGATGACATCATTGCGCAGATGCGGATGGCCGCGCGCACGTTGGCGCCACTCTCGCCGCGCCTTGTGGTCAGCGGACATTCGGCCGGAGGACACCTTGCGGCCTGCTTGATGGCCACCGACTGGCGATCGGTCGATCCGGCGCTGCCGAAAGATCTCGTGAAGGCTGCGTACGCGATTTCGGGATTGTTCGACCTCGGTCCGTTGGTGAAAACGTCGATCAACAATGCACTGAGCCTCGATGAAGCGGCGGCCGCGCGGGCAAGTCCGGTGTTCTGGCAACCCCCCGCGCACGGTACCCTCGATGCCGTGGTCGGTGGCGATGAAAGCGCCGAGTATTTTCGGCAAAGCCGGATGATCGTCGATGCTTGGGGTCGAGCCGGGATCGAGACCCGCTTTGCGGAAGTGACCGGCGCAAACCATTTCACCGCGATCGCGCCCATGGCCGATCCGGCCTCGCCGATGACACAGCGGTTGCTCGAACTCGCCCTCAATCGATAGTCTTCGGCGGAATGCTTTTATGGACTTCTGCTGCCTGATCCGGTTGAATGCGATGTCGATCCGAAGTGAGAAGGACAGATGAGCTTCGAGTTCGAGTTATATTTCTCCATCAGCTTCGCGGGATCATCGATGAGCCAACTGATTGTCCACGTCGGCGACTTTACCTTCAACGGCCGTTTCGAGGAAAAACTAGCGCCGAAAACCTGCGCGGCGTTCCGCAAGGCGATGCCGTTCGAAAGCCAGGCGATCCATGTGCGCTGGAGCGGCGAGGGCGTCTGGATGCCGCTCGGCGATCTCGATTTTGGGGTCGGCTATGAAAACCATACGAGCTATCCCGCGCCCGGCCATATCATCCTGTACCCGGGCGGCATCAGCGAAACCGAAATCCTGCTGGCCTACAGCGGCGTGCATTTCGCCAGCAAGATGGGGCAACTCGCCGGCAATCATTTCATCACGCTGACCTCCAATCTCGAAAGCCTGCCCGAGATGGGCAAGACGGTGCTCTGGAAGGGCGCGCAAAAGGTCCGCTTCGAGGAAGTGTGATGGCGGATCGATATCCCCGCGATCTTAAGGGCTACGGCCGCGATCCACCCGATCCGCGCTGGCCCGGTGGCGCGAAGATCGCGGTGCAGTTCGTGGTGAATTTCGAGGAGGGCGGCGAGAACAACATCCTGCATGGCGACCGCGCCTCGGAAGCGTTTCTGTCGGATGTCCTCGGCGCGCAACCCTGGCCCGGCAAGCGTCACGCCAATATCGAATCGATGTTCGAATATGGTTCGCGCGCCGGTTTCTGGCGGCTGTGGCGGATTTTTAGCGAGCGCAAGTTGCCCGCGACGGTGTTCGGCGTCGCGACCGCGCTGCAGCGCAATCCGGAAGCCGTCACCGCCATGAAGGAAGCCGGCTGGGACATCGCCAGTCACAGTTTAAGATGGGTCGAACACAAGGACATGTCGGAGGCGGAGGAGCGCGAGGAAATCGCCAATGCGATCCGCATCCACACCGAAGTCACCGGAGCGCGCCCGCTTGGCTGGTACACCGGGCGGACGTCGATCAATACGGTGCGGCTGGTGATGGAAGCCGGCGGCTTCCTCTATTCCTGCGATTCCTATGCCGACGATCTGCCATACTGGATTAGGGGACCGGCCGGGCCGCATCTGATCATCCCGTATACCCTCGACGCCAACGACATGCGCTTCGTCAACCCGCAGGGGTTCGGCGGCGGCGACGAGTTTTTCACGTACCTCAAGGACAGCTTTGATGTGCTGTATGCCGAGGGCGAGACCTCGCCGAAGATGATGTCGGTGGGGCTGCACTGCCGCGTCGTCGGAAGGCCGGGGCGCGCGGCGGCGTTGATGCGGTTTCTCGATTACGTTGCGCACCATGATCGCGTGTGGGTGCCGACGCGGCTGCAGATCGCGCAGCACTGGCACGCCAATCTGAAGCATCTCGCCGCCAATGCGCATAATATCGGATAGGTCGGCAAGATGCGGCCGGCGCAACTTGTTGCAAAATTGTGACGGTCCATACAAATCGGAACATATGCATAAGCCTGACCTCGAATATGAGCAGCATCGGGCCGATGGATTGGCCGTTCTTGCTGAAACTTGCGGCAGGCGTGGAAAACTTGAGGCTTCTCACGTTGAACGAAAGGCGCAAGTGTCGGCCCAAGGGCCTTGATCAACATTCGTCAATTTGGGGACAATTCAAATGTCGTTCCGTTGCACAGCAATAGCAGCCGTGCTGTCGCTCGCCACGCTCGCATCTGCAAGCTTCGCCGGTGCGGCCGACATGGCGGTGAAAGCCGTCAAGCCGATCGTCGACGTGCCGTTCTTTCTCGTCAACGACAACCGGGTGACCTTCTCCTACATCTTCACAGGCACCAGTCCCGGCATGTTTTCGGTAAACCCGAATGGTACCCTCAATAGCACGACCGCGAAGCAGGTCTATTCGTTCACGCACTTCGATGCATGGGCTTACGGCACCAACTTCTTCAACATCTCGGTGTTCAAGTCGGATCATAACGATCCCGCTTCGCCGTGCATTGCTCCCGGACTCAACGTCGATCTCACTCCGGGAAACTGCGCCGGGGCTACCGAAATCTACGGCCTGTTCCGCAGCACCTTCGGCTTCAACGAAATCTTCAATACCAAGGCCTTCAGCATCGGGCCGCTGCGTAACGTGTCATTCGAAGTCGGTATGGATGCCAACACCGAGAACAACTATCTGGCCCCGGCCAAGCGCGACGTCGTCGCGGGTCTGCAGTTCGCGTTCGACCTGCCCTACAAGGGCTACTTCAACGTCGCGCCGCTGGTGTACTGGGAGTTCTCCAACCACAACGCGTTCCTGCAGTGCAATGCGCCCTTCGCCGGCGTGGTCCCGGGCGTCACCTGCACCGTCGATGGCAACGTTTCCTACAATCCGACATGGGCGGTCGAGACCAACTACTACATGGATCTGGGCTTCCTGCCGCCGAGCATGCAGTTCTTCTCGATCAGCGGCCGCGCCGGCTGGTACGGCAACAAGGGCAACCAGAACGCGCCGCTCGGGATCGCCAGCGGTGGAACCGCGACCGCGATCGAATTCAACTCCGAGCCGATCCGTCTGACCTTCGACGCCAGCAAGGCGGTCTGGGGCGGCAAGTACTCTCACTTTGTCGACGTGTGGGTTGCCTATCGCTATTGGCGGAACAAGTTCGGCCTCGACCACAACACCAGCCCGGTTTGCAACGTCGCTCCCGGCGTGAGCAACAACACCTGCATCGAAAGCTCGCTCTATTCGGGCATCACGGTGAAGTTCTAGGCCGGCTGATCTTCCAGGTCGGAAGCATCCGCAACATTTGCCGTTTGGCCTGTCCGGTATAGGTTGATGCCATCGGGATGTCATGGACGCACCGCGAATCGCATGAACGAAAACCGGACCAAAATCGCAGGGCTCGAAAAGACTGCGCTGGGCGATCAGATCGTCGAGCGGATCGACGAACTTGCAAAAATATCCGAGACGCCCGAACATCTCACGCGCATCTTCCTCACCGAACAGCATCGCGCCGCCGCCGACCTTATTTTGGGGTGGATGCATGATGCCGGAATGCGCGCGTATCTCGACGCGATCGGAAACGTCTGCGGCCGTTACGAAGGCGAGCAGCCGGGACTGCCGTGCCTGATGCTGGGCTCGCATTACGACACCGTCCGCGATGCCGGCAAATGGGACGGTCCGCTCGGACTGATCACGGCGATTGCCTGCGTGGCCGATCTGAACAGCCGCGGAAAACGGCTGCCGTTCGCCGTCGAGGTGATCGGTTTCGCCGACGAAGAAGGCGTCCGCTTCGCCTCGACGCTGCTGGGAAGCCGGGCGGTCGCCGGCACGTTCGACGAGAGCGTTCTCGGCGCGACAGATCGGGCCGGGATCTCGATGCGCGATGCGCTCGCCACATTCGGTCTCGATCCCGAGCAGGTCCGTGCGGCGGCGCGTGCGCGCCTCGAATTGCATGCTTATCTCGAACTGCACATCGAGCAGGGACCGGTGCTGGAACAAAACAACCTGCCGGTCGGCGTGGTGACGGCGATATCCGGCGCCACCCGCCTCGCGGCAAGTCTGACCGGCATGGCTGGCCATGCCGGCACGGTGCCGATGGCGCTGCGGCGCGATGCGCTGGCGGGCGCCGCCGAATGTATCGTTGCGATCGAGGAATTCTGCCGAACCGACCAAAGCGGGCTGGTCGGCACGGTCGGCACTATCAACGCGATGCCCGGCGCCACCAATGTGATCCCGGGGCGGGCGTCCTTCACAATTGACATTCGCGCCGCGGCAGACGCGCACCGCAAGCTCGCGGTGGCCGAACTCGTTCGGCGCATCGAAGCGATCGCAAAGCGACGCGAGCTCACGCTGCAGGTCGACATCACCCACCAAAACCGCACCGTGCCCTGCGCGCCCTGGCTGAAGGCGCAGGTGGCCGATGCCATTGCCGGAGAAGGTTTTGGCGTGTTCGAACTGCCGAGCGGGGCAGGGCATGACGGCATGGCGATGATCGACATCGCCGACGTCGCGATGGTGTTCGTGCGTTGCCGCGGCGGCGTCAGCCATCATCCGGACGAGCATGTCGATATCGCCGATGCCGATGCCGGCGCGCGCGTGCTGCTGCGGCTGATCGAGAATTTTACGCCGCGGGATACGGCAGGCTGATCCCGTTCGTCATTGCGAGGAGCCCTTGCGACGAAGCAATCCAGTCTGAATCCGGAGCTCTGGATTGCTTCGCTTCGCTCGCAATGACGTAGGTACTCACCCCGCCGTCACGTCCACCAGCTCTTCGCCATCGAGCACGCGCCGCGCCTTGGCGCGGTCGAGGTCGCCTTCCCACGCGGCGATGACGACGGTGGCGACGCAGTTGCCGATCAAATTGCCGAGCGCGCGGGCCATGCCGATGAACCAGTCGACCGACAGCACCAGCACAAGCCCGATCGCGGGAATGCTCGGCACCGCGTTCAGCGTGGCGGCGAGGATCACGATGGCGGAGCCGGGAACGCCATGCGCGCCCTTGGAGGTGACCAGCGACACCCCGAGCACCAGCATCAGATCGCCGAACGACAGCGGCGTGTTGGTGGCCTGCGCGATGAACACCACCGCGAGCGTCAGATAAATCGAGAACGCATCGAGGTTGAACGAGTAGCCGGTGGGGATCACCAGCCCGACCACCGAATCCTTGACGCCGAGCCGCTCCAGCTTGCGCATGATCTGCGGCAGCACCGCGTCCGAGGAGGCGGTGGCGAGAACGATGGTCAGTTCCTCGCGCAGATAACGTAAGAATTTGAAGATGTTCAACCCGGCGAGCGCCATCACGCCGCCGAGCACGCCGAGCACGAAGATGATGACCGAGACGTAGAACAAGGCGACCAGCGAGACCAGTTGCTTGAGCGAGCCCACGCCGTATTTGCCGACGGTGTAGGCGACGGCGCCGAGCACGCCCAATGGCGCGAGCCGCACGATCAAGCCCATCGCCCGGAACAGCACGGTCGATACCGCGTCGATAATCGAATTGATGCGCTCGCCCTTTTCGCCGCCGACCAAAGCGAGGCTGACGCCGAACAGAATCGCGAAAAACAGCACCTGCAGCACGTCATTGCGCGCCAGCGCGTCGAACGAGGTGGTCGGGATGATGTTGAGCAGGAAACTGCCGATGCCCCCGCCCTGCAGCTTGTGCGCGTTGTCGGAGACGGTGGTGAGCGCCTTGGAATCGAGCGTCGCCGGATCGATATTCATGCCGTGGCCGGGGCCGAACAGGTAGGCGAGCAGCAATCCGACCACCAGCGCGATCGTGGTCATCACCTCGAAATAGATCAGCGCCTTGACGCCGACCCGCCCGACCTTCTTGAGGTCGCCGGCGCCCGCAATGCCGTGCACGACCACGCAGAACACGATCGGCGCCACGATCATCGAGATCAGTTTTAAGAAGGCGTCGCTGAAAATCTTCAGGCTGATGGCAAAGCCGGGCGCGGCCATGCCGAGCACGATCCCGAGCAACAGCGCCACCAGGACCTGGACAAACAGCGACGTGTACAGCGGTTTTCGTGCAATCGGTGCGGCGGCGGAGATGGTCGACATCGGGCACTTCCCTTCGGTTTAGGGTGTCGGTTGCCGCAAAAAGGAGCAACAACCGTGCCAGCCCGCCGGCCGATCGGTCAACCGTCCGGGCATTGTCCCCTCTTTGCCACTTTGCCGAGCGGTTGCGTTTTTTCCTAATCCTCGCGATGCTAGAAATTGATTTGCGCCGCGAAGAATTGACAGCGTCGGGTCTGATCGCAAGTGAACAGGGTATCGCCGGCGGCAGCGGCAAACAAAAAGGGGAGGCCAGATTGGCTGTTTTCATTGCACTGAAACGACCGGGACCGCCTGCAAGAGAGGTTTTGGTAAACCTCGACAATATCCTGATGGTGCAACCCGGACAGGGCAGCGGGTCGGCAATCCTGTTCGGCCGGGAGCACCTCATAAGCTTCGAAGAAGATGTTCCGACCGTGATCCGACGCATTCAGACCGGGCCCTACGTAAAAACCGATCAAGCCTGAAATTGCATTCGGCAAGCGAACGTGGCAATCAGCCAGCCGAACCTTCGCAATGTCCCTTGGCGCAATATCCTTGGCGATGGCAAAGAACAACCAGGCCCCTTCGGTCGATCGCGGCAGCGTCATTTACAAGGCGCTCTGGCATGCCATCATCGAACAGGCGCTGCAGCCCGGCACCAAGCTTCCTGAAGATGCCATCGGCGAGAAGTTCGGCGCCAGCCGCACCATCGTTCGCGCGGCGCTGGCGCGCCTTGCGGCGGAGGGTCTGGTCGAGCTTCG
The DNA here is from genome assembly GCA_963710045.1 of uncultured Alphaproteobacteria bacterium. Classification (GTDB taxonomy): domain Bacteria; phylum Pseudomonadota; class Alphaproteobacteria; order Rhizobiales; family Xanthobacteraceae; genus Bradyrhizobium. Next base: position 83,870 of record CAVPZO010000013.1, read on the forward strand.
GCGCAACCGCGGCGCGGCGGTGGCTACGCCGAGCTGGAACGAGGCGCGCGATATCTTCGACGTCCGCATCGGCCTTGAACGTCTGGTGGTCGCCCGGCTGGCCGGCGGTCTGACGCGCGAGCAGATCAAAACGCTGAAGGATCACGTCGATGCCGAGGAGCAGGCGCGCGGCAACAACAATCCGCTGTCGATCCGGCTTGCGACCGCGTTTCATATCAAGCTGGCTGAGTTTACCGGCAATCCTGTACTCGCGCGCTACGTCAGCGAGGTCGCTTCGCGCTGCGGGCTGATTCTTGCGCTCTACAGCCGCCCGCATTCATCCGAATGCGCGGTCAGCGAACATCGCGCGATCATCGCGGCGCTGGCGTCGGGCGATCGCGCGCGGGCCAGCGCGTTGATGGATCAGCATCTCGATGCGGTTGCCGACCGCGCGCTGATCGTGGCGCACCCGCCGAAGGAGCGCGACATCAAGGACATCCTGTCGCCTTATGCGGCCGAGATCACAACGCCGAAAAGGATCGTCCGGTCGCGCGCCTAGGCGTCGATGCCGTTGCGGACCAGCAGCCGTTCGGCGCTGTCGTTCCAGACGTCCATCTGCACGATCTTTCCGTCGCGCACGACGAAGCGGTCGACATAGCGGTTGCCTTCGAACGGGGCGCCATCGGGCCATTCGCCGTACAGCGTGCCGGTATTGTAGACGATGGTCTCGCCGCCGGCCGGAACGACGTCGGTTCGCGCCATCTGCTTCTTCACCCACCTGTACCGCTTGGCGTTGAAGCCGGCGGTCTCGCGCGGATGGCTGTATTTGCGGCCGCCGGTGAAGGTGATCGCAAGATCCGGAGAAATGTAGCGCGCCGCCGTTTCGGGATCGGGCACCATCGAGGCTTCGAGGAATCTTTCAACGATCTCCGCGGCTTCCGCGGTCTCGTCGGTAGGCATTGCCAGCGCGGCACGGGCAGGGGACATGGTCAGGTCTCACAAAGGGCAGTTGAAGGGCCGTTGGATTTCGAGTCTAGATATCAGAATTCAATTCCAATCGCTCGATTAGATTGTATACAATCATGGCTTGGGACTGTGCAGGATGGGGATGGAAATCCGGGAGCGGAGAAAGGATTTCCCTTTAAAACGGCGGTTTTATCCCGCCCGATGAATGCATACGATCTGGCATAACGCTTGCTTGTTTTTCTGTGAGTTCACTCGTTCCGGAGGTTCACACATGGCACTTGCACTGCACAAAATATCCCGCCGCCTGCTGCTCGCCGGCGCTGCACTTTCCCTGACGGCGGTCGCGCCGGCCTTCGCCCAGGAGACGGTCAAGCTCGGTCTTGTCGCGGCGATGTCGGGACAGTCGGCAAAGTCGGGCGAAGCCATCGTGCGCGGACTGTCGCTGGCGATCGACGAGATCAACGCCAAGGGCGGACTGCTTGGCAAGAAAGTCGAACTGCTGGTGCGGGACGACGAGAGCAATCCCGCCAAAGGCCAGATCGCCGCGCGCGAACTGGTGCAGCGTGAAAAGGTGGCCGCCTTCTTCGGTGGGCTGGATACGCCGGTGTCGGTGGCGATCGTTCCGTTCGCCAACCAGTCGAAGGTGCCGTTCATCGGCGTGTGGGCGGCGGGCACCGCGATCACGCGCAATGGTGCTGCGGAAAATTACGTGTTCCGCGTCTCGGCAGTCGACGCGCTGGTGGATGTCGCGCTGGTCGATTACGCCGCCAAGAAATACAACGCCAAGAAGCCCGGCATGATCCTGATCAACAACCCCTGGGGTGAATCGAACGAGAAGGGTTTGAAGGAAGCGCTGGACGCCAAGAAGCTGCCGTTTGCCGGCATCGAGAAATTCGAGACCGGCGACGTCGACGTGGTGCCGCAGTTGACCCGGCTGAAGGATGCCGGCGCCGACACGCTGTTCCTGGTCGCCAACGTGGCGCCCTCGGCGCAGGTGGTGAAATCGCTCGACCGCATGGGCTGGAACGTGCCCGTCGTCTCGCATTGGGGACCCGCCGGCGGCCGCTTCACGGAGCTCGCCGGTCCGAGCGCCGAAAAAGTTCACTTCATCCAGACCTTCAGCTTCTCCGGCAACGCCAGCCCGAAGGCCGCCGGCGTGCTGAACGCGCTGAAGAAAAAGTATCCCGAAATCAAATCGGCGGCGGACGTGACGCCCGCGGTCGGCATCGCCAATGCCTACGACGCCATGCACCTGACGGCGCTGGCCATTGCCGGCGCCGGTTCGACCGAGGGTCCGGCCATCCGGGAAAGTTTTTACAAGATCGGCAAGTATGACGGCCTGATCAAGGCCTATGACAAGCCGTTCTCGACCGGAAATCAGGATGCGCTGTCGCCGTCGGACTATATCTTCACCTACTTCAAGGGCGACGAGATCCTTCCGCTGACGAACTGAGTGCGATGAACCAAGGCAATGCGCCGGCAACAACGGCAGCGCGCTCCCTCGCCCCGCTCTGTCGCGGGGAGAGGGTCGGGGTGAGGGGCGAGGCACTGCAGTGGACGCCGAAAAGGACTATCGGGTCGGATCGCTTCAAGGGTCCTCCGACCCGATAGCTCGATAAAGTAATGGGCGCAGTGCCTGGCCCCTCACCCGGATTGCTGCGCAATCCGGCCTCTCCCCGCGCAGAGCGGGGAGAGGTTAGTTCGCTCACCAACGGTTAAGCAGAACGCATGCTCGCTTCGGCTATCATCTCCGGCATCGGTCTTGGCAGCATGTACGGGCTGATCGCGCTCGGCTTTCACATTACCTACGTCGTCTCCAACACGGTGAATTTCGCGCAAGGCTCGGCGATGATGCTGGGCGCGGTGCTCGGCTATACCTTTGGCGTGAGGCTTGGGTGGCCGATGCCGCTTGCGGTGGTCGCGGCGCTGTCGGCCTGCGCGCTGTTCGGTCTTGTCGTCGAACGCATTCTGGTGCGGCCGTTCGTGGCGCGCGGCTCGAACGCGTGGCTGATGGCGACCGTGGCCGCCGGCATCGTGCTCGACAACGCGGTGCTGTTCACCTTCGGCAAGGAGCCGCGCGGGTTTGCCTCCGCGCTGGCGCGCGAGCCGATCCGGATTTTCGGCGCGGGCGTTTACCCGCTGCAGCTTGTCATTCCGGTCGTTGGCATAGGCATCGCGCTGGCGATGCATCTGGTGCTTCGTCACACCCGCAGGGGCAAGACGCTGCTCGCGGTGGTGCAGAACGCCGATGCGGCGCGGCTGATGGGGATCAACGTTCATCGTACCGTCGCGGCATCCTTCATGATCTCCACCGCGCTGGCCGGCCTGGCAGGACTATTGATCGCGCCACTGTTCAGCGTCAGTTCCGAGATGGGGACGCTGTTCGGGATCAAGGCGTTTGCCGTCGCCATCCTCGGCGGCATGGGGTCGGCGTGGGGCGTGGTGATCGCGGGCCTTGCCTACGGCCTGATCGAGGCGCTGGTCACGGCGTATCTCGGATCGGTCTACACCCAGATCGTCGTGTTCTCCGTGGTGATCCTGGCGCTGGCCCTGATGCCGAACGGCCTGTTCGGCCGCGCCGCGATCAACAAGGTCTGACGATGGCGATCAATTCCAGACGGCGCGGTCTTGCGATGCCGGTCGCGGTGCTGCTGCTCACGGGCGCTGCGGCGCTGTATGCTGCGAAGGCCGGCGGCTATGCGCCATTCGTGCTGGCGATGGTGGCGCTCACCGCCATTGTCGGGGTCGGGCTCAATATCCTGGTCGGATTGACCGGGCAGATTTCACTCGGTCATGTCGGCTTCTACGCCATCGGCGCCTACACCGTCGCAATCCTGACCCTGAAAGGCGTCAGCTTCTGGATCGCCCTGCCGCTTGCGGGTGTGATCTCCGGCGCCATCGGCCTGCTGCTGTCGCTGCCGGCGTTACGCGTCAGCGGTTCCTATCTTGCCATGGTGACCATCGCGTTCGCGTTCATCGTGCAGCATTTAAGCATCGAATGGCGCGACCTGACCGGCGGATCGAACGGGCTGATGGGCCTGCCGCCGCCGTCCATCGCAGGCTCCGTGTTCAGCGAACGCGAGATCGCGCTGCTTGCCATCGCCGTCGCCGGCGGATCGATGTTGCTGTTTTATCGCCTTGCCGGCTCGGCCTGGGGCAAGGCGATGGTCGCGGTCCGCGATGCCGATGTCGCGGCGCGCTCGATCGGGCTCAACCCGGTCAGCGTCAAGGCCGCGGCGTTCATGCTATCGGCGGTCTTTGCCGGAATAGCGGGAGGCATCTTCGCGTCACTGCTGGCGTTTGTCGCGCCCAACTCCTTTCCTTTCTCGCAGTCGATCCTGTTCCTGCTTGCATGCATCGTCGGAGGTGCTGGCTGGGTGCTTGGACCGGCGGTCGGCGCCGCGGTCACCGTCGTGTTGCCGGAGCTGCTGTCTAATCTCGCGGAATACCGGCTGCTGTTTTTCGGCATCCTGTTGCTGATGGTGCTCTGGCTGGCGCCCGAAGGCATTCTCGGCACCATCGCGCGGCTGTTCCGCCGCATCGATCCCCGCGTCGCGAATCCGGACGGATTCGACATCGCAGCGTTTCTTGCGCCGGGCGCGATCGGCGAACCGCTTGAGGTGCGTGACATCGGCATCAGCTTCGGCGGCATCAAGGCCGCAACCGGCGTCAGCTTCAGCGCGTTGCCGGGAAAGATCACCAGCGTGATCGGTCCGAACGGCGCCGGCAAGACCACCGTGCTGAACATGATCGGCGGCTTCTACCGGCCCGATACCGGCAGCATTCGTTTAGGCGATGCCGAGCTTGCCGGCGCACCGGCGTGGAAGGTGGCCCGCGCCGGAATCAGCCGAACTTACCAGACCACGAAATTGTTCGAGACCATGAGCGTGCTCGACAATGTGCTGATCGCGATGCGTCGCGGGCGGCTCGGCTCGATGCTGTCGGCCGCGGCTGACGAGGCGGATGCTCGCGCGGCGGAAGGACTGCTTGCCTTCGTCGGCTATCCCGACGCGCTGGCGCGGGCCGCGGGCGATCTGCCGCACGTCGATCGAAGGCTGGTCGAGATTGCGCGGGCACTGGCGATGCGGCCGCGCGTGCTGTTGCTCGATGAACCGGCGGCGGGGCTGATGGCGTCGGACAAGGATGCGTTGAGTGGATTGCTGCGCCGGATCGCCGACGCCGGCATCGCCGTGATTCTGGTCGAGCACGACATGCGGCTGGTGATGGGCATCTCCGATCACGTCGTGGTGCTCGATGCGGGCAGGCCGATCGCTGCGAGCACCCCGAACGAGGTCCGGCACGATGCAAAAGTTCTTGCGGCCTATCTGGGTGCCGCGGAAACCCGCGTGCGGGCCCGGCAGCAGCCTTGGAGCGGGCCGCAGGATGCGGTGCTGACCGCCATCGATCTTGCCGCGGGTTATGGCGCCGCACCGGTGCTGCAGAAGGTAAGTATCGAGGTGCGGCCCGGCGAGATGGTGGCGCTGATCGGCGTCAATGGCGCGGGCAAATCGACGCTGATGCGCGCCATTGCCGGATTGCTGCGGCCGGTCGAAGGCGAAATCATTCTCGACGACCGCCGCATTGAGCGCAGCAAAGCGCACAGCATTGCCGCGCGGGGGCTGGCGCTGGTGCCGGAAGGCCGCCAGGTATTTCCGGAATTGACGGTTTGCGACAACCTCGAACTCGGCGCCAACACCCGGGAAAACGTGAACTCCGCCGCCGAGATCGAGGCGCTGCTGAAGCGCTTTCCGCGGCTGCGCGACCGCCTGAACAACCGCGCCGGCCTGTTGTCCGGCGGCGAGCAGCAGATGCTGGCGATCGCGCGCGGCATGATGGCGAAACCTCGTATCCTGCTGCTCGACGAGCCGTCGCTGGGCCTGGCGCCGGCGATGATCAACGAGCTGTTCGACGTGCTGGCTGATCTGCGCGATGAGGGCATCACGATTCTGCTGGTCGACCAGATGGCGGTGCTGGCGCTGGCTATCGCCGATCGCGGCTATGTCATCGACTCCGGAAAAATCGTGCGCGAAGATAGCGCGATCAATCTTGCAGGCGATCCGGAGGTAGAGGCCGCCTATCTCGGCCACGCCGGCACGGCTTAACAGGTCAGGCGCATGTCGTTCGACACCATCTTGCGCAATGGGCGCATCGCCGGCCGGGAGCACGAGCCGGTCGATATCGGCGTGCGCGGCGGGCGCATCGCGGCCATCGGTCCGGACCTCGAAACCGGACCGTCGGACGGCACGCGCGATATTGCACTGGACGGGCGCCTCGTAATTCCGGGTTTCGTCGAAACCCACATCCATCTCGACAAGTCATGCATTTCCGAGCGCTGTGCGTGCCGGACCGGCACGCTGAAGGAGGCGATCGAAACCGTCGCCGCGGCAAAGCTCGCTTTCACCGAGGACGATATCTACGCGCGGGCGCGGCGCACGCTGGAGAAGGCGATCGTGCAGGGCACCACGCGGATGCGGACTCACGTCGAAGTCGATCCACGCATCGGGTTGAAAGGTTTTCGCGCGATCGGCAAGTTGAAACGCGATTACGCCTGGGCCATCGACGTCGAAATCTGCGTGTTTCCGCAGGAGGGCCTCAACAACGATCCCGGCACCGACGAGCTTCTGGTCGAAGCATGCGAAAGCGGCGCGGACCTGATCGGCGGCTGCCCCTATACCGACAGCGATCCGCACCGCCAGATCGCACGCATCTTCGATCTGGCGCGGCGTTTCGACGCCGACATCGATTTCCATCTCGATTTCGATCTCGATCCCACCTGGATGCATCTCGACGAAGTCTGCCGCCAGACCAAAGAGCATCGCTGGGGCGGCCGCGTCGCCGTCGGCCATGTCACGAAACTGTCGGCGCTCGACCTGGCTTCCCTGCGGAGCGCCGGCGAAAAACTCGCCGACGCCGGTGTCGCGGTGACGGTGCTGCCGGCGACCGATCTGTTCCTGATGGGGCGTGACGCCTTGCATTCCGTGCCGCGCGGCGTGGCGCCGGCGCACCGGCTGCGCGAGCAGGGCGTGGTCTGTTCGCTGGCGACCAACAATGTGCTCAATCCATTCACGCCGTTCGGCGATTGCTCGCTGCTGCGGATGGCCAATCTCTACGCCAATGTCGCTCAAACCGGGCGGCCCGACGAGTTGCAGGCGTGCTTCGATATGGTGACGACGCTTCCGGCGCGGTTGATGAATCTCAGGGATTACGGAATTGCGGTCGGCAACCCCGCCGATATCGTCGTGCTGGATTGCGCGGACCCGGTTTCGGCGGTGACGGAACTGGCGCAGCCGGTGCTGGGCATGAAGCGCGGCCGCATCAGTTTTCGGCATGCGCCGGCGACGCTTAACCGACCCGACGGAATGCCGGCCTCAACGATCGCCCGGGCGCCATTTCAATAACCGCCTCTCGACCATCGACATCGCGAGCGCGGTCAGATAACCGATCACGCCGAGCAAAATGACGCCGGCGAACAGGTCCGCCGAGCGAAAGGATCGGGCCGACAGCAAAATCCAGTGTCCCAACCCGTCGAGCCCGGCCAAAATCTCGCAGACCACCGAAAGGATCAGCGCCACGGTGAGGCTCAATCGCATGCCTGACAGGATGTCGGGACTTGCTGACGGCAACGCAATCTTGACGATCACCGCCAGCCGCGACATGTGCAGCGAACGGGCTACCTCGTAAAGCCGCGGTTCGACCGCCGCAAACCCGTGAATCGTCGCCAGCAGCATCGGCCAGATCGCACCGAACGCGATCACGAACAGCGCCATGCCCTGGGTCAAGCCAAACATCGCAATGGCAACAGGAATGATCGCGGACACCGGCAGCGGCCTCAAGAATTCAAGCGACGGCGCGACATAACTGCGCATCGTGCGCGATGAACCGATCGCCGCGCCCAACGCAATGCCGACAATCGACGCGGCGAACCAGCCATAGGCCATATGCTCCAGCGTGCCGAGCAGTTTGCTCCAGAGGTCTCCGCCGCTGAACCCGCGCAGCAGCGCGGCCCAGGCACGGTCCGGTCCTGGCAGGAAAACCGGCGATACCAGGCGCAGGTTGGCGATCATCTGCCATAATGCGATGAAACCTGCGGCGACGAGGAAGCTGGCAGCGCGCCAGACCAGTACGGAGCGGTTCATGTCGCCTCCACGAGTGCCGCGCGTCCAAACAGTTGACGCTGTGCCAGGAGGAGGGCGGTGTTCAGCAAGTATCCGATCACGCCGATCCACAACAGATAGGCCAGCATCAGGTCGGGCCGCAGCGCCTGCTGCGCGGTCATGATCGCGGCGCCAAGTCCGATCGGATTGATCGCGATCTCGACGGTGACGGCCACGATCAGGGCGATGCCGGCCGCGAGGCGAAACGCCAGAAAGATCCGCGGCAGCGCCGCCGGAATGATGATCTTGCGGACCCGGTCGGCCGGGGAAAGACGCAGTGCGCGCGATACTTCGATCAGGCGCGGCTCTATTCCGCCGATAGCCGCGCGGCTCAGGATCAGGATCGGCCAGACACAGGCAAATGCGACAATCACGATCTCCATGCGGTATCCGAAACCCAATGCGATCAGCGCGATCGGCAGCAGCGCTATGGACGGGATGGGACGGATCGCCTCGATGGTGACTTCCATCAACCGGTCGAAGATGCGAAAAATCCCCAGCGCAATGCCGAAAGCAAGGCCGACGGCGCCGCCGATCGTCAGCCCGGCGAACGCCGAGACCAGAGTGTCTCGTGTCGCAGTCAGGACCGAGCCGTCCTTGAAGGCTTCGACAAGGGCTGCGGCAACGGCGCTCGGCGGCGCGAGAGAATCGCTTTGCAGGTGGATTGCGCGCGCCCAGATCTCGAGCAGCACAAGGGCCGCGACCGGAAGCAGGAAAGCTTTGGCGCGTTCCGGGATCATGCTTCTGAAGCCTTGATGAAATCGAACAGCTCTCGCCGCAGCCGCAGGAACTCCGGATCTTCCCGTGTCGTCAGCTGATCACGCGGCCGCGGCAGATCGATCTTGAGCTCGATGCCGATGCGGCCGGGATGCGGCAACAGACCGATGACGCGATCGCCCAGATAGATCGCTTCTTCCAGATCATGCGTAACGAAGATGACAGTCGCTTTGCTGGCTTCGACAAGCGACAGCACCTCGTCCTGCAATCCCTGGCGCGTCATCGCATCCAGCGCGCCGAACGGCTCGTCCATCAGCAGCGCCTTGGGTTCTTGCGCGAGGCAACGTGCGATCTGCAAGCGCTGCTGCATGCCGCCCGACATTTCCGCTGGGTATTTTCCGGCGTGGGCGGGCAGTCCGACCTTTTTCAGCAATTCGTCAATGCGGGCGGCCCGCTGCGAAGAGGCGATGCCGGATGCTTCCAGCGCCAGCGAGACATTGCCGGCGGCGGTTCGCCAAGGCAGCAGTGCCTTGCCGTAGTCCTGAAACACGATGGCGATGTCGCGCCGCGGCATCAGCATCGGTTTTCCGTCGAAGGTCACGGTGCCACTGGTCGGCTGATACAGTCCTGCCGCGAGGCGCAGCGCGGTGGTCTTGCCGCAGCCCGATGCGCCGATAATGCAGAGGAATTCGCCCGGCTTTACGTCAAGGCTGACATTTTCAATGATGGTCTTGCCGCCGAGATCGAGCGTGACATCCGTGAACGCGATTTGCGGTCGCTCCGGGGCAGGGAAACTGGCTCTTTGACTTGCTACAGCGGTTCGGCTCACGGTTCATCCCCTTTGGCTGGCGGATAGACATAATCGAGCGTCGAATGCAGGTGAGAGGCGAGCATGGCCGGCGCGCCATCGAGATCCCTCGCGAGAACCCGATCGGCGAGGCTCTGATGCACCGTGATGAACTGTTCGCCGCTGCCTAAAGCGCGCATCATCACCCGGCGATAGCGGTAGGCCTGATCGTAAAGGTCGGAATGGGCCGTCAGCAGCCGTTTCGATCCGCATGCCGCCAGCAGCGAGGTGTGAAACCCCTTGTGCAGCCGGTCGAAATCCGGCGCGCCCTCATGAAATTCGTTGCCGGTCCGCTGGATGTGCCGGCGCATTTGATGCAGCGCGCTCAAGATTCCCGCTTCCCAGGCGTCGTCGCCCTGCGCAATCGCGAGCCGAAGCGCTTCGATCTCGATCACCGTGCGTATCCGCGTGATGTCCTCGAGGTCCTCGCGGCTGACGTCAGCCACCCGAAAACCGCGCTGGCCGATCCCGACGATCAATCCCCTGGAAATCAATCGGGACAGGCCTTCGCGCAGCGGCGTGGCGCCGATGTCGTAGCGCTGCACCAGATCGACAATTCCAAGCCGCGCGCCGGGCGCCAGAACCCCGGCGATGATATCCTGCTCCACAAGGCTGGCGGCGCGCTCGCTCAACGTGTCCGAACCCGACACATCCCCCGAGCCGCTTTGCGCCGCCGATGCCATGGTTTCTACTTCAGGATCAGCTTGTTGAGATCGAGTTTCGTTTGCAGCATTTTCTGTGTTGCCATGATTTCGATCCACCAGCCCAGCTGCTCGGCCTTCAAGTCCGGCTCGGACTTGTTGGGAGGCGTGGCCTTCACCAGCTCGATCGGTTGCTTGGTGAACTTCGAGATCGAGACGGACGTTTTCTCGCGGTCGTTATTGACGATCGCAGCACCCTCGGCAATCGCTGCACGGAATTTTTTGATGGTGTCTGGATTTTTCTCGGCCCAATCGCGCGCGGCCGCATAGAAGATGATCGGCTCGGTTCGCGCCAGATCGACGGCATAGCGTGCGCCGACCGATCCCAGTCCGGCATTGGTCATTCGAGTGACGAACGGCTCCGCGGTCAGGACGGCATCGACGCCGCCGGACTTGATGATGTCGGACATGGTCGGGAACGTCACCTCGACAAAATTCACAGTTTTGGGATCGACGCCCTTTTCAACCAGCCATTTCACGAACAGCACATGCAAGAACGCGCCAAGCCCGGGCGCGCCGACCTTCCTGCCGACGAAATCCTTTGGCGTATTGATGGTGATGCCGTTGCGGACAAACGCGGTGATGTTGGCGTTCGACGTCGGGCTCATCATCGACGCACCCGCGAGCGCGACCAGATCGAGTCCGCCATCCGCCGCCTGCAAGAACACCGTCGAGGTCGGGCCGCCGATCTGGATCGAATTGGAGAGGATCGCGGCCGGGATATTGGAATTGATGCCGATCAGAACCATCTCGGCGTCGAGACCGTGTTTTTTGAAGATGCCCTCATCGACCGCCACCATCGCCGAGGCGCAATCGCTGGTCGCGGTGCAGCCGATCTGGATTTTGGTCTGCGCCTGAACGGGACCAATAGCAAAAAGCGCCACAAAACCCGCCAAGGCTAGGAATTTAGTCATTGATCGCCTCCCGATTACAATATTTCTTGACAACCTATTTTTTATCGATATTTCTATTGATCATATATTTTATCAAAACACAAGTGGAGGCGATCGTGAAACTTGCGACATTTCGATCCGGCGGCCGGGAGAAGGTCGGCCTGGTCCATGGCAACGACTCGCGGCTGTTCGATCTGGCGACTGCGGGGGATCGCGACGGCAAAGCCAACCCGGCTTTTGCATCGATGCTGGCGCTGATCGACGCCGGTCCTGCCGCGCTGGATCAGGCGAGGGCGGTGTTCGACAAGCGCGGCAAGGACGAAACCTTGTCGGTTGATGCCGCCGCCGCCGAAATCCTCGCCCCGATCCCCGAGCCGCGGCAGATGCGCGACGGCATGTCGTTCCCGCTGCACATTCTGCAGGCGCCGCGCGGCCAGCTCAAGCTGGCGGCGCGCGCAAAGAACGACATGGCCGAACTGGAACGGCTCAATGCAGAGCCGCTCGGCGAACTCCCGGAAGTCTATCGCAAACAGCCGATCTACTACATCACCAACCGCTTCAGCGTGCGCGGTACCAACACCACGGTAAAGTGGCCGCGCTACAGCCAGGTGATGGATTACGAACTCGAGTTCGGTATCATCACCAGGAACAAGGGCGCCAACATTTCCGCCGCGAAGGCCAAAGACCACATCTTCGGCTACACGATCTTCAACGACTTCTCGGCCCGCGACGCGCAGCGCATCGAGATGGAAGGCCGCCTCGGTCCCACCAAAGGCAAGAGTTTTGATGGCGGCAACGTGATGGGGCCGTGGATCGTCACGCCGGACGAGATCGGCGACCCCTATCATTTGAAGATGGAAGTGCGGGTGAACGGCAAGATGCGCTCGCAAGGCGTCTCCGACGGCATGCTGTTCTCGTTCGAAGAGATCATCGAGCACGTGACCAAAGACGAGACCCTGATGCCCGGCGAATTCATCGGCTCGGGCACGGTCGGCAACGGTTGCGGCCTTGAAATCGGCTGGTATCTCGAACATGGCGATACGATCGAGCTCGAGGTCGAGAAGATCGGGGTCCTGAAGAACAGGGTTGAACGGCAAGACGCTATCGCCGCTTAGCCGCTACAATCGCCCAAGTCCTAAAAAAGAAGGGGAGACGCCATGGCGCGCAAACTGATCGACATTTCGGTGCCGCTGCAAAACGACGTGCCGGCCGATCCGCCGGGCGGACATCCCACCATCCAGTACATCGATCATCAGCAGGGACTGCCGCGAATGCTGCAGTTCTTCGAAGGCCTCAAGGCAGAGGATCTCCCGGACGGGCAGGGCTGGGCGGTGGAGCAGGTGCAGCTCTCGACCCACAACGGCACGCATCTCGATGCGCCATGGCATTTTCACCCCACCATGAATCGCGGCGAGCGGTCATGGACCATCGACGAGGTGCCGCTGGAATGGTGCCTGCAGCCCGGCGTCAAGCTGGATTTCCGGCATTTCCCCGATGGCTATGTGGCGACGGCTAAGGATGTCGAGACCGAACTCAAGCGCATCGGCCACACGCTGTCGCCGCTCGAGATCGTGGTGGTCAACACCTCAGCCGGCGCCAAATATGGCCGGCAGGATTACGTCATTTCCGGCTGCGGCATGGGTTACGAAGCGACGATGTATCTGCTGGAGCGCGGTGTGCGCCTGACCGGCATCGACGGCTGGAGCTGGGACGCGCCGTTCGTCTACACCGCGAAGAAATACGCCGAGACCAAGGATGCCAGCCTGATCTGGGAAGGCCACAAGGCCGGCCGCCACATCGGCTATTGCCACATCGAAAAACTGCACAATCTGGAGCAACTGCCCTCGACCGGTTTCACCGTGTCCTGCTTCCCGGTCAAGATCGAGCGCGCCTCGGCGGGCTGGACCAGGGCGGTGGCGATCATCGAGGGATGACGCAGCAGAGACAGCGGGTACTACTTCTTAATTTCCAGAAACCCGGCACGCTCGCGCAGATCGCGTTGCGCCATGCCGGTCAACAGCGCGATCAGCGCGTGAGCATGTTTTGCATTGGTTGCCCGCGTGGTTACCGCAGCGGTATAGACGGTCGAGAGTTCGCACCCTCGGGGAAGGACGCCGGACAGCATCACGCCCGATGTGCTGATGATTTCCGTCGATTGCGTGCATCCGATCGGTTTTGATGCGGTGGACGCCGCCAGATTGCGCATGGCGGTCGCGCCGTTCGGGAAGATTTTCAGGCGGGCCGCGACTTCATCGGCAATACCCAATTGCTGCAGAACTTTCGCGACATGAATGCCGGCCGTCGATGCCTTGGTGTCGGGTACGAAGATCGTGTCAGCCGCGAGGAACGCGTTGCGCAGCGCTGCGATATCGCGGACCGACACCGGCGGATCGATCGCGCGGACGGCAATGGCGGTTTCAACGAGGCCGATATCGGCAACCGAAGCGCTAACGACAAGATTCTCTCGGGCCAGTCCCGCAACCATCGCCGCCGTCAGCACCACGATGTCGGCCGGCATACCGGCGCGCAACTTATCGGCCATCGCGCCGACCGCGCCGAATTCTCCCTCGATGTCAAGGCCGGTCATCGCCTTGAATTTCGGTGAAAGGCCCGCGACCAGGCCCTGCGCCGCGCCGCCGCTCAGGATTTTCAACGAACTCATGAACTCAATTCCATTGCCGCGACCAGGCTGTCGCGCGTGATCGGCAGATTGCGCACGCGAACGCCGAGGCAATCGAACACCGCGTTGGCAATCGCCGCAGTGGCTGGGCCATGGGCGGCCTCGCCGGCGCCGACAGGGTCCAACTCGGGCCGCGCGATCAATTCGACCTGCACCTCCGGCACCTCGCTGAAGCGGAGGATCGGATATGACGACCAGGTGTTGCTGGTGATGCGCTCGCGGTCGAAGCGGACCTGCTCCTTCAAAACCCAGCTGACGGCCTGAATCGCGCCGCCCCCGATCTGGTTGATGACGCCGTCCGGGTTGATGGCTTCGCCGACATCGACGGCAATGGTCAAACGCCTGACGCGGATATCCTCGGCGCCCTCGATCTCGGCGACGACGGCGCAATAGGCGCCGGTGTTCTTGTATCGCGCAAAGCCGATGCCATGGCCGACGCCGGCTTGCCTGGCAGGCTTCCAGTTCGCGCGCCTCGCGACGGACTGGATCACGTCCCGCGACCGCGGGTCGGACAAATGACGTAAGCGAAAATCCACTGGGTCCTCGCCACGCTCGGCAGCCAGTTCATCGAGAAAGGACTCGATCGCAAACACATTGCCCTGCGCGCCCAGCGTCCGCAGCGCCGAGGTTCGTATCGGCATGGTGAGCAGGCGATGGCACTCGACCGTCCAAGACGGGAAATCATACAGCGGAACCGAGTTGCGATCCGCCCCGCCGCCGGTCGCCTGCGGTGGATTGGTGGCAACCGTGCGTGGAAACGGATTTTCGATCTCGGTTCCCGCAAGCAAAGCAGGCAACGCCGCGCGGCCCGGCCGGGCCACATGGCCGTTGCCCCAGATGCTGTGGCGCCAGTCGACGATTTCGCCCTGCGCGTCGAGGTCGGCCTCGATCTCGACGGCCATTGCCGCGCCGAACGGCGCGTGGGTCATCTCGTCCTCGCGTGACCACTGCAGGCGGACCGGACGGCCACCCGCGGCCTTCGCAAGCAGAACCGCGTCAAGCGCGACATCGTCGGCGCCGTTATGGCCATAGCAGCCGGCGCCTTCCATGTGCTCGATCGTGATATTTTCGGCCGGCAGCTTGAGGACGAGGGCGAGATCGGTCCTGAGCAGATAAACGCCTTGGCTGTGGGTCCAGACATGGACGCGCTCGCCGGTCCACTGTGCCATGGCGCAGGACGGCGCGATCGAGGCATGCGCGATGTAGGGGCGGGTGTATTGCCGCCGCAGCGTGCGCTTTTTTGTATCGGTATGAGGCGCAATTTTCTTGTCGATAATTGTCGATTCCACGGGCTGGCTTTTCAACCATTCCGTCAGCCCGTTTTCGTCGGGCAGGGTTTCGCGCGCCGACCACGCCGCGCCCTTGCGCAGCGCCTTGAGTGCTACGTCCGCGCCATCCTCGGTCTCGCTCACGACGCCCGCGAAATTTCCGTCCCGGACGATGGCGACAAGACCGGCAATGCCGCGCGCGCGGTCCTCATTCAACTCGATCAGCTTCGCCCCCGGCATTTCCGGGCGCAGCACCCGGCCATGCAGCGTTCCGGGCAGCGCGGAATCATGAATGAAACGCGGATGCGCGAACACCTTGTCGGGAATGTCCACGCGCTGAACGGAGCTTCCCGCCAGCGCGCGCAGCGCCGATGATTTGGGCGTAGCGCCCGCTGCCTGGCGATCAAGCGAGATCTCGCCGGCCAGTTCCCAATAACTGGTCCGCACATTGCCGGGCCCCGAAATCTCGCCGTCGCTGATATCGAGCGCATCGATGCCGACGCCAAGGCGGTCGGCGGCGGCGGCAAGAAATATCTGCCGCACTTCAGCACACACGTGCCTGACGGCCCGGCCCGACTGCTGCACCGACAGGCTGCCGGAGGTGACGCCTTCGTTCGGACTGCCCGCCGTGTTGGCGCGGATTATCCGTATACGGCTGAGGCCGATGTCGAGCTCGTCGGCAGCGATCTGGGCCAGCGCGGTGACGATGCCTTGTCCGATCTCCACCTTGCCGGGAGAAACCACCACGTGCCCTTCCGCCGAAATTTTAATCCATGACGACAGGTTGGGGTTCGCAACCAGGCTTGGCGGCAGCTTTTGCGCCGGCGGGGCGGGGGAGGGTTTCGTCATTGGGCTGCCATCTCGGCCGCCGCGCGCAACACCGCTTTGACGATACGGTTGTGCGAGCCGCAGCGGCAAAGATTGCGATCCAGCGCGGTTCTGACCTCCCGGTCCGACGGATTCGGATTTTTCTTCAGCAGCGCGGCGGCGCTGATCAGAATGCCGGGAATGCAGTAGCCGCACTGCAAGGCCTGCTCGGCGATGAAAGCGGTTTGCAGCGGATGCGGCAGCTCGGCGGTGCCGAGTCCTTCGATCGTGGTGATATCCTTGTCCGCGACGGACCACAGCGGCGTGTCGCATGACGCCACGGCCTGATCCCCGATCATGACATTGCAGGCGCCGCATTCATTGGCGCCGCAGCCGAAATGCGCGCCCGTCATCCGCAGCGGGCCGCGCAGAATGTCGAGCAGCGATCGATCAGGATCGGCATCGACCGCGGTCTCGTCGCCATTGAGGCGAAATCGAACGCTCGGCATCGGCTTGGGCCTTTACTGCGGCTTGTCGCCGAATTGCTTGACGACCTCGGCCCATTTCACGATGTCGCCGCGCAGATATTTGTCGAACTCCTCCGGCGTCATCGACATCGGCACCGCGCCCTGGCCGGTCCAGAGTTTTACGATGTCCGGCCGTTTGACCGCGGCGTTGACGGCGGCATTCAATTTGTCGATGACCGGCTTCGGGGTGCCTGCGGGCGCCATCAATCCGAGCCAGATCGTCGCCTCGTATCCGGCCACACCGGCCTCGATCGCCGTCGGCGTATTCGGCAACACGCTTGAACGCGCCTTGCCCGTGGTGGCCAGCGCCCGCACCTGGCCTTCGGCGGCATTGGGCGCCATCGCCGTCACCGCGTCGATCATCATCTGCACCTGTCCGCCGATCACGCCGCTGCGCGCCTCGCCGCTGTTTCGGTAGGGGACATGCACGAGGTCGATGCCGGCCATGGTTTTGAACAGCTCGCCGGCCATGTGATAGGGCGTGCCTTGCCCTGATGACGCGTAGTTCAACTTTCCCGGTTGCGATTTGGCGAGCGCGATGAATTCGGCCAGCGTCTTCGCCGCAACGGAGGGATGCACGACAATAACGAGATCGGAGTAATTGACCGGCGCGATCGGCGCCAGATCCTTCATCAGTTCATATTTGCGCTGCGACGCGGGCACCAGCGATTCATTCGCGGTCTGGGTGTTCGACATCATCAGCAGCGTATAACCGTCGGGCGCGGATTTAGAGACCTCGAAGGTGCCGATCACGCCGCCGGCGCCGGTGCGGTTTTCGATCACGAACGGCTGGCCGAAACTTTCCTGCAGGATGCTGCCGATCTGTCGCGCCGTTACATCGGCGGGACCGCCGGCGCCGAACGGAACGATGATCTTGACCGGCCGTGCCGGGTAGTCCTGTGCGAGACATTGCGTCGCAAACAGCGTTGCCAGCAGCGCGAGGACAAACCTTGGGCCCGTCATCTTGATCTCCCCTCATCTTCTTTATTGGCAGGCTTGATATCGGTAATGATGGTCTTCTTCAACACCTCGAACACCGCCGCAGTGTCCTGGTCGCCCAGTCCCATCGCCATCGCTTGCGTATAGACCGGCTGCGTCAGCGTAAACAGCGGGGTCGCGCAGCCGACATCGTCGGCGAATTCGGCAATGATCGCCATGTCCTTTTTCCAGGTCGAAACCTTCATGGTCGCGGGCTCATAGACGCCTTCGACCATCATCGGCGCCCGCATCTGGAACATGCGCGAGCCGCCGGCGCCGGGGCCGACCATGTCGACCACCAGTTTCGGATCGAGCCCGGCGCGCTGCGCCAGCACCATCGCCTCGGCTGCGGCGACGTTGTGGATCGCGACCAGGTGATTGGCGACGAACTTCATCCGGCTGCCATTGCCGTACGCACCGAGATCGGCGCTTTGCTTGGCAAAGTCGGAGAACAGTTCCGAACATCGCGAAATGGCATCGCTGTCGCCGCTGGCATAGACCACGAGATCGCGTGTCTTCGCCTGCGCGCCGGTTCCGCTTAAGGGACAGTCGAGCGCGATGTGGCCGGCGTTCTTCAGTATCTCCTCGAAGCGAAGCTTGTCGGCGATCTTGAGCGTACTGAGTTCGACCACAATTCGCGGTGGCTGACCGGAATCGGCGATCTCGCGCGCAACGTCGTCGGCCGCGGCTGCGCCGGGCAGGCTGGTCATGATGATTTCCGCGTCGCGCGCGACCTGCTTCGCGTCTCCGGCGATGGCAACGTTGGCCAGCGCCATTTCGGCTCGCCGCGCGGGGTCGATATCGGCGCCGATCACCTTCCACCCGCGCTCGACCAGGTTGCGGGCGATCGCGCTTCCCATGATGCCGAGCCCGACGATCCCAACGGTCTTGTTCATGAGGGCTCACCCCTGCGATCGAACTGGATTTTTCGGACCATTCCGGCCGCGCCTTGAATAATTAGTGATCAGGCGATAAACAATCATCAACCAGCTTCGATCGGTCAAGCAGCTTTCGTCAGGGTCCGGCGCATTTTGCTTTTTGAAGGAGGCGCGTGATGAAGGTTACCGGCTTCAACCATCTGTCGATCGGCACCAGCAATCTCGCAGAGTCGGTAAAATTCTACGAAACCGTGCTCGGCATGCAGACCATCCCCAGCTACAATTTCGGCTTCAAGACCAAATATCTGCGCTGCGGCGACCTGCAATTGCACATCTTCGAACTGGAAGACAAGATCCCGTTCTACCAGCACTTCGCCGTCGACGTGGACGATTTCCATGCCGCCTATGATGCCGCCAAGGCGATCGGCGCGCTGGATTCGACGGCCTTCCGCAATCCGGTGAACGAGCTTCCGGACGGCTGCGTCCAGATGTATCTGCGCGACCCTTCAGGAAATTTGGTCGAGATCGACTGGCCGGATGTCGAGACGCTGGATCGCTCGCGAATCCCCGAGATGAAGCTGCTGACCGAATTTGCCGAGCAGAATGAAGAGGGATTGGCGGCATCGTTGTATCTCGATCGACCGCACCTGAAGCCGGCGCGACGCGCGGGATAGCGGGGAACGGTAAAATGGCAGGCACTGTTCTAAAGCCGAAAGCGAGTGCAGGGCCTGATGTCGACGGCAGTGCCTATGCGGCCATGATGGCGCGCGCCAGGGCGCTCGTGCCGCAACTGCGGGAACGCTCCGCCCGGACCGAGGAATTGCGCCGCCTGCCGCCGGAAACCGAGCGCGATCTGCATGATGCTGGCCTGTTCAGGATCGTGCAGCCGAAGCGGGTCGGCGGCTCCGAATTCGACTACGTGGCGTTGGTTGATTTTGCCGAAGCGATCGGCCTTGCCGACGCATCCGTGGCGTGGAATCTCGCAAACCTGTCGAGTCACCACTGGATGCTCGCGATGTTCGATTCCCCCGCGCAGGACGCGGTCTGGAAGGAGGACCCTGATGCGCTGATTGCATCTTCCTTCGTGTTTCCGGCCGGCCGCGCCCGCAGGGTCGATGGCGGATACTTGCTGCGCGGCCGCTGGCCGTTTTCTTCCGGCGTGGATTCCAGTGCATGGAACATGCTGGCCGGCATCGTCTCGTCGGACGATGAAGCCGACGGGATCGAATACCGGATTTTCCTGCTTCCCAAGCGCGATTACAAAATCATCGACACCTGGAACGCCTCCGGCCTGAGGGGAACGGGTTCCAACGACGTCGAAGCCGATGACGTCTTCGTCGCCGAGCCGATGACGCTCGAGGTCGCCGATGTCGCCGGCGGGCCAACCCCCGGCAGCGCCGTCAATCCAAACGCGCTTTACGCACTGCCGGTGTTCTCCCTGTTCCCCTATGTGTTGTCCGGCGTCGCACTGGGCAACGCGCAGGCCTGCCTCGACGACTACATCGAGATCGCGCGGCATCGTGCGTCGACCTACAACCGCGCAAGATTAGCCGACCTGCAATCGACCAAGATCAAGATCGCCGAGGCCTCCGCCAAGATCGACGCGGCCCGGCTCATCATGCGCTCGACCTGCATCCAGGCGATGTCCGATGCGCGGGCCGGCCATATTCCGGATATGGCCGCCAAGACCAGATCGCGGCGCGATGGCGCTTTTTCGGTCAATCTCTGCACCGAAGCGGTGTCACTGCTGTTCGCGGCGAGCGGCGCGCGGGGGTTGTACACTTCAGGCGCCCTGCAGCGGCAATTCCGCGATGCCAGCGCCATCAACTCCCACATCGCCTTCAATTTCGACGCGCAAGGCACCAATTTCGGCCGCGTCGCGCTGGGCCTTCCTTCCGAAAACCTGACGCTTTGAGGCCGGCGATGACCGATGCGCCAAAGCATCCAGTCGAACCGGATCCGGCCACCGAACTGGCCAGCGGCAGTTCGGCAATCGATCCGAGGGATTTTCGCAACGCGCTCGGCACTTACGCCACCGGCGTCACCGTAATCACGGCGGCCGGGATGGACGGCAAGCCTTATGGGCTGACCTGCAATTCGTTCGCCTCGGTGTCGCTCAATCCGCCGCTGGTGCTGTGGAGTTTGGGGATGTTTTCGCAACGGCTGGCCGTGTTCCAGAACGCCAGCCATTTCGCGGTCAACGTGCTCGGCGCATCGCAGCAGGCGCTGGCGAAGCAATTTGCAAACTCCTCGGAAGACAAATTTGCCGGGGTGGAATGGACCGCGGGCCTCGGCAACGCCCCGCTGCTCGCAGGCAGCGTGGCGAACTTCCAGTGCCGCGCCGTCGACCGCTATTACGGCGGCGATCACGTCATCTTCCTGGGAGCGGTCGAGGCCTATGCCTATGGCCGGCAGGAGCCGCTGCTGTTTGCGCACGGAGGCTTTGGAAGATTTATCGCGCCCTGACGAAATTGCAGTAACCGACGGTCTCGATGGCAAAGAAAGTAAAGTTGAAGCCTGCCCGCGGAAAGCAGAAGCGGCTGTCGCCGGACGATCGCCGCCGCGAGTTCGTCGCAAAGGCCACGGAATTTTTCTCGGAGCAGGGATTTGGCGGCGGCACCCGCGACCTGGCGCGCCGTCTCGGCGTGACCCAGCCGCTGCTGTATCGCTACTTTCCGAGCAAGGACGATTTGATCAGGGAGGTCTATCGCACCGTCTATCTGGAGCCGCTCGACACCGGCTGGGAAAAGCTCCTCACCGACCGGTCACGCCCGATCCGCGACCGGCTGCGCGAGTTTTATAACGCCTATACCAATGTGATTTTCAACCGGAAATGGCTTCGCATCTATTTGTACTCTGGCCTGAAGGGGCTGGACATCAACCGGCGCTACGTCGCCGTGGTGCAGGACAAGATCCTGACTCCGATCATCAGGGAATGCCGTCATGAAGCGGGATTGCCGGTGCAGAGCAAGCCCACCGCGGCCGAGCTCGAGACGGCATGGGTGTTTCACAGCGGAATCTTTTATTACGGCGTGCGCAAATACATCTACGAATCTCCCGTGCTCGAGGACAAGGAGCAGATGATCGCGGATGCGCTGGATGCCTATCTGGCTGGCTACGAGCGGATGTTTGGAACCGACGTCGCCTCACGGCGCGCGCCGGTGAAGGCGGTGGGAGAGGCCGTCCGCTAAACAAGGGTGGCAGTGGCAAATTGATGCCTTTTGACATATGTTGAGGCCATGCGCCGCGACGATGTGATTGCAAAATTGAAAGAAACCGAGCCCGCACTGCGGGGGTTCGGCGTGGCGGCGCTGTACCTGTTCGGCTCGCACGCGCGTGACGAAGCGAACCCCGATTCGGATGTGGATGTCTTTGTCGATGTCGCGCCCGGCGCGGCCTTCGGCTTGCAACCCTATATGGGCGCCTTTCGCGTGCTTGAAGATGCCTTCGAGCACAAGGCGGAAATCGGCTACTCGACCCGGGACGCGCTCTCGCCATACATCCGCGCGGAGGTGGAGCGGGACGCGGTGCGAATCTTCTGATGATTGCCGGCACGAGCCCACGTGTACGGCTACTTCACATGCGTGATGAAATCGAAAGTCTCTCGCGAGAACTGGCGGGCCAGAGCTTCGAGACCTACCGGGCGAGCTACGGCCTTCGCCGCATTACCGAGCGTGCGATCCAGATTGTTTCGGAGGCGGCGCGGGCACTTCCTGAAGAACTGCGGGCGCGTTATCCCGACGCGCCTTGGGCCGATATCATCGGTATCGGCAATCCGCTACGGCATGAATATCATCGCATCGACGACAAGGTTTTATGGGAAACCGCCACCGCCGACCTGCCAAAGCTGCAACCGATCATCCAGCGCATGCTTGCCGAATTTGAAAGCTAAACATTCCTAGTTCGGGAACAACGTGTCAGATATTCTCGATCGCTCCGCTCTTCACCGATCGCTGGATCGCCTCAAAGCTCCGGACATTCAGCAGCATCTCGTCCAGCGTTACCGGGTAGGGCGCCTGCCCCAGTGCGGCGCGGCCGAAGGCCTCGATATTGTCGCGCACGGTCGGGTGCGGCGGATAGAATACCGTCGCCGGCTCCTCATTGCGGTGGACGCTGGTCACGTCCCATCCGGTGATGTTTTCCGGATGGCTGCGGTCGCGGATTTCGACCCAGCCTTTGGAGCCTTGCAGCGCAAGGCGTCCCATGAACGGCGTCGCCAGCACGGCGCCCAATAGCGCAGTGGCGCCGCTCTCGAATCCGATCGTGACCGATAGCGTATCGCCGTTGGCAAAATCGCTGCCCAGCGTTGCCAGCCTCGCCCAGACCTGCGTCGGGCGGCCGAGCAGCGCGATCGACAGGTCCACCAGATGGATGCCGGTGGCGGACAACGGACCGGCCGGATTGACTGATTTCGACAGCCGCCAGTTATCGCGCGGCATGTTCAGGAACTTGTCCTGGCTGAAGTTGCCTTCCAGCAGCAGCGGCGTGCCGAACTCGCCGTCCGCAAATCGCTGCCGCATTTCGATGATCGCGGGCTCGAAACGGCGTTCGTGTCCGATGCCCAGCTGCACGCCCGCTTTTCTCACCGCTGCGATGGCTGCTTCGGCATCGGCGGCCGTGGTGCACAGCGGCTTCTCGCAAAACACGTGACGTCCCGACTGTGCCGCCGCCACGATTTGCTTCGCATGATGCTCCTGCGGCGTGCAGAGGATGATTGCCTTGATCTCCGGGTCCGCCAGCGCGTCCTCGAAGCGTGCCGCCGTCTTTACACCAAGCGCCGCTGCTGCGGCGCACGCCGACTCATTCGGATCGACGCCGAGCACGGGGTTGACGACCGCGCTGTTCAACAGGGATTTGAGGATGATCGATCCCCACCAGCCGAGACCGATGATTGCGACCTTGATCATGTCTTTGCCCGCGCCGACGCCGCGGCAAGCTCGGCGCGATACCAGTCGCCGATCTCGCTCGCGGTCATCAGTGCAACGCCGTCATGGCCGATGACATAGTCGAGCAGCGCTTCCAGATATTTGATGCGATGGGGAACGCCGGTGATGTACGGATGAATCGAGATCGCCATCACCCGCGCGTTCTCCGCACCCTCGAGATACAGCCGGTCGAACTGATCGGTGCAGCGTTTCAAAAATTGCTCGGCGGAAAGATGCTGCAGCGCGTGGATGACGATGTC
>CAVPZO010000014.1:0-58928 GCA_963710045.1 uncultured Alphaproteobacteria bacterium
CCGAGGAATGCCCGTTCTATGATCGCGCTGGTCCGCATCGCCCTGAGCCGGCCCTATACTTTCGTCGTGCTCGCGTTGCTGCTCCTGATCATCGGACCGCTGGCCGCGCTGCGCACTCCGACCGACATCTTTCCGGACATCCGGATTCCGGTGATCGGCGTGGTCTGGAACTACACCGGCCTGCCGCCGGACCAGATGGCCGGCCGCATCGTCACCCCGTTCCAGCGCGCGCTGACAACCACGGTCAACGACATCGAACACATCGTCGCCAATTCCTATAACGGCATCGGCATCATCAAGATTTTCTTCCAGCCCGGCGTCAATATCCAGACCGCCAATGCCCAGGTCACTGCGATTTCGCAGACGATGATCAAGCAGATGCCGCCGGGGGCGACGCCGCCGCTGGTCATCAATTACAGCGCCTCCACGGTACCGATCATCCAGGTCGCATTGTCCGGCGAAGGCCTGACCGAGCAGAATCTGGCCGACATCGGCATCAATCAGCTCCGCACCCCGCTGGTCACCGTGCCCGGCGCCGCGATCCCGTATCCGTTCGGCGGCAAGCAGCGCCAGGTGCAGATCGACCTCAACTCCACGGCGCTGCAGGCGCGCGGGCTGTCAGGTCAGGACGTCGCCAATGCGCTCGCGGCGCAAAACCTGATCACGCCGGTCGGCTCGCAGAAGATCGGCGGCTTCGAATATGTCATCCAGCTCAACAATTCGCCGCTCCGAATGGAAGACCTCGGCAACCTGCCGATCAAGACCGTCAACGGCGCCATGGTGTATGTGCGCGATGTCGCCAGCGTGCGCGACGGCAACCCGCCGCAGACCAACATCGTTCACGTCGACGGTAACCGCTCGGTGCTGATGATGGTGCTGAAGGCGGGCTCGATCTCGACGCTGGATATCATCGCCGGCATCAAGCAGAAGGTGATCGACGTCAAATCCGCGCTGCCCGATGCGCTCAAGATCGGCTTCATTGCCGACCAGTCGCTGTTCGTGCGCGGCGCGATCACCGGCGTCGCCAACGAGGGCGTCATCGCCGCGTTGCTGACCAGCGTGATGATCCTGCTGTTTCTGGGAAGCTGGCGCTCGACGGTGATCATCGCCGTCTCGATTCCGCTCTCCGTGCTCGGCGCCATCATCATGCTGTCGGCGATCGGCGAAACGCTCAACATCATGACGCTGGGCGGCCTCGCGCTCGCGGTCGGCATCCTGGTCGACGACGCCACGGTGACGATCGAGAACATCAATTATCATCTGGAGCAGGGCAAGGCGGTCGAGCCTGCGATCATGGATGGCGCGCGGCAGATCGTGACGCCGGCGTTCGTTTCGCTGCTCTGCATCTGCATCGTGTTCGTGCCGATGTTCTTCCTGCAAGGCGTCGCGCGCTTCCTGTTCGTGCCGATGGCCGAAGCGGTGATGTTCGCCATGATCTGGTCGTTCATCCTGTCGCGCACGCTGGTGCCGACCATGGCGAAATACCTGCTGCAGCCGCATGTGCATCACGCCGAAGGCGAGGGACCGCCGCCGTCGCGCAATCCGCTGGTCCGGTTTCAGCGCGGCTTCGAGGCGCGTTTCGAGCGGTTCCGCGGCGGCTACCGCGACCTCCTGAGCCTCGCTATGACCCGGCGGCCGATCTTCGTGATGGGTTTCCTGGGCTTTGTCGGCGTGTCGTTCCTGCTGGTGCCGTATCTCGGCCGCAACTTCTTTCCCAGCGTCGATGCCGGCGGCATCCTGATGCATGTGCGCACCCAGGTCGGCACCCGGGTCGAGGAAACCGCCAACCAGTTTGCCGATATCGCGAAGGCGATCCGCAAGATCATTCCTCCGGGGGAAATCGAGACCCTCGCCGACAATATCGGCATGCCGATCAGCGGCATCAACATGACCTACAACAACACCGGCATGATCGGCCCGCAGGACGGCGACATCCAGATCAAGCTCAAGGAAGGCCATCGGCCGACCGAGGAATATGTCCAGGCTTTGCGCGAACAATTGCCGCGGTTGTTTCCCGGCATGAGCTTTGCGTTCCTGCCGGCCGACATTGTCAGCCAGATCCTGAATTTCGGCGCGCCGGCGCCGATCGATTTGCAGATCCGCGGCGCGGATTTGGCTGCGAATTACGGCTACGCCAACAAGCTGCTGAGCCGCATCCGCCGGATTCCCGGCATTGCCGACGCCCGCATCCAGCAATCGCCCAACAATCCGACCTTCAACATCGATGTCGATCGCACTCGCGCACAGTATGTCGGGTTGACCGAACGCGACGTCACCAACAGCCTGGTGGTCAATCTGGCCGGCAGCGCCCAGGTCGCGCCGACCTACTATCTCAACCCGGATAACGGCGTATCGTATTCGATCGTGATGCAGACGCCGCAATACCAGATCGATTCGCTAAGCGCGCTGCAGACTTTGCCGATCACCGCGGCCGGAGTTTCGCAGTCGCCGATTCTCGGCGGCATCGCCAGTATTGCGCGGTCGACTTCGAGCGCGGTGGTGTCGCAATATGACATCCAATCCATGGTCCAGATTTATGCCACGCCGGCAGGCCGCGATCTCGGCGCGGTAGCAACCGATGTGCAGAAGGCCATCGACGAGACCGTGAAGGAGGTGCCCAAGGGCTCCTCGGTGGTGCTGCTCGGCCAGGTGCAGACCATGAACAGCGCGTTTTCCGGCCTGCTGTTCGGGCTGCTCGCCGCCATCGTGCTGATCTATCTGTTGATCGTGGTGAACTTCCAGTCGTGGTCCGACCCGTTCGTGATCATCTCCGCGCTGCCGGCAGCCCTTGCCGGCATCGTGTGGATGCTGTTCACCACCCGGACCACGCTGTCGGTGCCGGCGCTGACCGGCGCGATCATGTGCATGGGCGTCGCCACCGCGAACAGCGTGCTGGTGATCTCCTTCGCCCGCGAGCGTTATGAAGAGCTCGGCGACCCGATTGCTGCCGCTCTGGAAGCCGGCTTCGTCCGGTTCCGCCCGGTGCTGATGACGGCGCTGGCGATGATCATCGGCATGGCGCCGATGGCGCTTGGCCTCGGCGAAGGCGGCGAGCAGAACGCGCCGCTCGGCCGCGCCGTGATCGGTGGGCTGATTTTTGCTACGATTGCGACGCTGATGTTCGTTCCCGTGGTGTTTAGTATGGTGCACAAGAAGCAGGCCGCGAAGGCTTCACCGGAGATTTCACATGCCCACTGAAAACAGCTCACCGGTGTCGCGCCGGAAGCTGGGTATTTTCGGCGTCGTAGCCTGTATCGCCGCCGTGCTGATCGTGGTGACCGGCATCCGGGCACGCGAGGATTCCAGCGCGAAGCTGCGGGAATGGACCGACACCCAGGCTGTTCCGACGGTCGCGGTGATCCTGCCGGACGCGCGGGTGCTCAATGCAACCCTCGATCTGCCGGGCCGGCTGGAGGCCTATCAGCGCGCGCCGATCTACGCCCGCGTCAGCGGCTACCTGAAGAGCTGGAATGCCGACATCGGCGCGCAGGTGAAGGCCGGGCAGGTCATTGCCGAAATCGAGGCGCCCGATCTCGACCAGCAATTGCTGCAGGCGAGGGCCGATCTCGCTAGCCAGCAGGCCAGCGCCAAGCTGTCGGAAGCAACGCTTACCCGCCGCAGGTCGCTGATCGCGTCGAATTTCGTCTCGATGCAGGAAATCGACGAGCGCACCGCCGACCTCTCCAACAAGAAGGCCGCGGTCAATTCCGGTCAGGCCAATGTCGAGCGGCTGGAAGCGCTGGCCGGCTACAAGAAAATCACCGTGCCGTTCGACGGCGTGGTCACCGCGCGCGATACCGACGTCGGCGCGCTGATCAATGCCGGAGGAGGTTCAGGCCCGGCGATGTTCGTAATCTCGGACATCAGCAAGCTGCGGGTCTATGTCAACGTGCCACAAAGCTACGTGCCCGCGATCAGGATCGGCGCCAAGGCGGTGATCTCAATGCCGGAATATCCGACCCGGACGTTTGCCGCGACGGTCGAGGCCTCGTCGCAATCGGTGGATGTCGCCTCCGGCACGACGCGGATGCAGCTTGCGCTCGACAATGCCAAGAGCGAGCTGATGCCCGGCGGCTACGCCAACGTCAAATTGAGCCTGCAGCGCGACGCGGTGCCGCTGCACATTCCCGCCAGCGCGCTGATCTTCAACAAGGACGGCCTGCGCGTCGCCACCGTCGGGCCGGACGACAAGGTGCTGTTCAAGACGGTGACCATCGCCCGCGATCTCGGCCGCGACATCGAGTTGGCATCGGGTGTTTCTCCCGACGATCGCATCATCATCGCGCCGCCGGACGGCATCGCCGACGGCGATCCGATCCGGGTTGCCGGCGGCAAGGGCAGCGAGCCGAAGAAGGTGTCGGAGAAGTAGGGCCTACACGTAGCCCGGATGGAGCGAAGCGTAATCCGGGGATTTTCAACGCGCCTTTGTTGCTCCCGGATTTCGCTTCGCTCCATCCGGGCTACAAGTGCCGCCACTCCAATATCCCATCATCCGCAGTGACGATCTCGCCGCGCGATCCCACCGGCGTGCGGTCCATGTTCAGCAGATGCGCCAGCGTCGCGCCGTCGCGCGCGGGTACACGGGCCAGCGCGCGGGCGTTGTCGGCAGTGCGCAGCATCACCACGCCATGCTCGACATCGCCGTTACGGCCGCCGTAGATCACCGTGAAACTTTCGACAGTGCCCTGGCCATCGGCTTCGGTAACAAAATCCGGCACCGCGCCGCGACGCCGGTCGGCCTCGGCCTGGACGCTGGTGTCCTGCGCCAGCGTTTTCTGCGGCGCCTGCCGCGACAGCACCAGCGCGTGATGTTTTGTCACGAAGCCGCCCTGGCCATAGAGCAGACCAAGTTTTGCACCGCCGCGCAGCTTGCGCACCATCGCGCAGGCCGCGTGCGTCATGTAGGTGTTGAGCGGCGCGCCGTGGAATGTCAGGCCGCCGGTTACCGTCGGCTGCACGTCGCTGCCTAAGCCCAGCGTCCGCCGCGCCATTTTGGGAACGACGGGAAAGCAGCTGTAGAGCTCGATTGCATCGAACGCCTTGCCGTCGCCGCCGACCATGTCGAGCACCGCACCGAGCACGGCATTTTGCGCGTGGCTTTCGTAAAACTGGTCGCGGATCAGATAATCCCGCGGTTCTTCCGCCGAAGCGCCGCCGTGGATGTAGATGAGTCGCTCCTCGGCGATGCCGGCAGCCCGCGCGCGGGCCAGTGACGTCATCAGCAAGGCTGCGCCCATATTGACGGTGGGATTGGCGACCATCAGTTTGGTGTAGGGCCACGCGATCAGCCGGTTGTCCGGCGAGGGCGTCGTGATGGTGTCGGCGGTGACCGCGCGCTTCATCCAGGACTGCGGATTGCCGGCCGCCACGGTCGAAAAACGCGACCATAATTCACCGGATTCCGCCAGCGCCTGGCGCGGCGTCTGCCCCCAATGCGCCGCCGTCGCTGCCTCATACAGCGGATAGACCGTGATCGGCCTGAACACGCCAAGCGTCACAGCCATGGGTTTTTGAAAGGTGGCGCTTCGTTTTGGCTCCGGAACGTCATGCGCAAACGGCGTCCATGGCAGCTCGATTTTGGCGCGCTCAGCCTTGGTCGCGGTCGACTGCGCCTCCGCGCCGCAGACCACCGCGACTTTGGTTTTGCCGCGCGCGATGCGTTGTGCGGCTTCGTGCAGATAGCGGATCGGGCTCTCGCCGCCGACCGGACCGTAGAAGCAATGCGACGGCTTGATGCCGAGTCTTGCGGCAAGTTGCTGCTCCGGGTCGCGATAGCGCCAGCTCAGGAAATTCACGACGTCGAGCGAGTCGATCTCACCGATGAGCGGCGTGGCGGCATCCTCGGCCGCGCGCCTCACCGCCGCCTCAAGCAGCGCCAGCGGTTCGAGACCCGCGGTCAATTCGGCCGGATGATCGGCGATTTCGCCGACGCCGACGATGACGGGGATACGGTCGTCGGGAACAGGGGAGCGCGCGTTCGCCATTTCGCCTTACTCTGCCACCAGCGCGTTCATGTGCTCGACCGCCTCCGCAAAATCCTCCTTGAATTCCTGCACCACGGCGCCGGCGGATTTCACGCTGTCGATTAACCCGACGCCCTGGCCGACGAAATAGCTGACAAGGTCGCGGGCCTGCGCGTTGCCGCTTGCCGCGGCGCGATCGATCGAATTGAAGGCGTCGCGGCTGATGATGCTTTGCAGCGGCATCGGCAGCGCGCCGGGGCTGTCGGCGCCGCGATCCCAGGCGTCGGTCCAGACCGAGCGCAATTGCCGCGCCGGCTTGCCGGTCCGCCCCTTGGAACGGATCGCGTCGCGCGACGAAGCCGCGATCATTTTTTCGCGGAAGATTTCGGTGGTCTCGGATTCCACTGTCGCGAGCCACACCGATCCGGTCCACACACCGGCCGCGCCCATCGCCATGCACGCCGCCATCTGCTGCCCGGTCATGATGCCGCCGGCGGCCAGCACCGGCACGTCGCGGATATGCTTGATCGCCTTGATCACTTCCGGCACCAGCACCATGGTCGAGACCTCGCCGCAGTGGCCGCCGGCCTCGGTGCCCTGGGCTACGATGATGTCGACGCCGGCGGCGACCTGACGGATCGCGTGCTCCTTGGCGCCGACCAGCGCCGCCACCGGCACGCCGTGCTTGCTGCCCATCTCGATCATCGCCTTGGGCGGCACACCGAGCGCATTGGCGATCAGCCGGATCGGATGCTTGAACGCGACATCCAGCACGTCCATCGCGCATTTCGCGTCGAACGGCTGCGGCTGGTTGTCGGCGACATTGGTGGTGGTCAGCTCGATGCCGTATTTTTTCAACAGATTGCGAGTGAAGGCACGATGCTCCGGCGTGACCCGGGCTTCGAGGCTCTTCCAGGTGACATCCTTCTCGCCCGCGGTGGAGATGTTTTCCGGGATCAGCACGTCGAGCCCATAGGGCTTGCCGTCGACGTGATCGTCGATCCATTTCAGTTCCTGCTCGACGGTTTCCGGCGTATGCGCGGTGGCGCCGAGCACGCCAAAACCACCGGCGCGGCTGACGGCCGCGACCACGTCGCGGCAATGGCTGAAGGCGAGCAGGGGAAATTCGATCCCCAGCATGTCGCAGATCGGCGATTTCATGCGAGCGTTTTCTCCGTAGGATGGGTAGAGCGCAGCGAAACCCATCTCAACCTAGTATTGTTGCGTGATGGGTATCGCTTCGCTCAACCCATCCTAAGGTTGACGCTAGCCCACGTTCCGCCGGCATGCAAAGGCCGTCGTCGGTGGAAATCAGGGCCGTTCCGCACTGCAGAATATACGGAAGGGCATGCCCGATTTGGCTCTTGCGCTTTGATGCGTCGGGTTGAATGGTATCCACCAAATCGAGAATTCCAGATCAGGGAGCGCGAACGGATGACCGCCTTGCAGCCCAATTCCAGCCAAAACCGCGGCGCGGACCGGTTCGATGTCGTTGTGGTCGGCGCGGGCTTTGCCGGAATGTACATGCTGCATCGCCTGCGTGGATTGGGTTTCTCGGCGCGGGTTTTCGAGCAGGGCGACGGCGTCGGCGGTACCTGGTACTGGAATCGCTACCCCGGGGCGCGCTGCGATGTCGAAAGCATGCAGTATTCCTACTCGTTCTCTGACGAGCTGCAGCAGGAGTGGGACTGGAGCGAGCGCTATGCGCCGCAGCCCGAGATTCTCAAATATGCCAACCACGTCGCCGACCGGTTTGATCTGCGGCGCGACATCCAGTTCAGCACGCGTGTCGACTCCGCGGTGTTCGACGGAGGTGCCAGCCAATGGTCAGTGACGACGTCCGACGGCAAAACGGTATCGGCACAGTTCGTCGTGCTCGCAACCGGCTGTCTCTCCAATGCGCGGATGCCCGATATCAAGGGCCTCGCCGGCTTCAAGGGCAAGGTCTATCACACCGGGCACTGGCCGCATGAGCCGGTGGATTTTACCGGCCTGCGCGTCGGCGTGATCGGCACCGGCTCGTCGGGAATCCAGTCGGTGCCGGTGATCGCCGAGCAGGCGACCCATCTCACCGTGTTCCAGCGCACCGCGAATTTCAGCATTCCCGCGCGCAACGCGGCGCTGACGGAGGAGGAACGGCAGGAATTCCGCTCGAACTATCCCGAAATCCGGCGTTTTGCGCGCGAGGAGGCGCGTAACGGCATCTACACGGACATGCCGGATCGTGGCGCGCTCGACGACGGCGACAACGAGCGCCGCGCCAGATACGAGCAGCGCTGGACCCGCGGCGGTCTCACCTTCATGTCGGTCTACAACAATCTTGCGCTCGACAAGGCGGCCAACGACACCGCCGCCGATTTCGTGCGCGAAAAAATCGCGGAGATCGTCGAGGATCCCGAGACCGCCAAACTGCTGCAGCCGAACAGCCATCCGATCGGCACCAAGCGCATCTGCATCGACAGCGATTATTTCGCCGCCTTCAATCGTCCGAACGTGACGCTGGTCGACATCAAGGCCAATCCGATAGAGGAAATCCTGCCGAACGGCGTTCGCGCCGCGGCTAAGGACTACGAGGTCGACGCGCTGGTGCTGGCGACCGGCTTCGATGCGATGACCGGGTCGGTGGCGAAAATCGACATTCACGGCAGGGGCGGGCAGACGCTCAATCAGAAATGGGCGGAAGGACCGCGCACTTATCTGGGCGTGATGAGCGTGGGCTTTCCCAATCTGTTCATCATCACCGGCCCCGGCAGCCCGTCGGTACTGAGCAACATGATCGTTTCCATCGAGCAGCATGTCGACTGGATCGCCGACTGCATCGGCTACATGCGCGACCGCGATCTCGATGCGATGGAAGCCAGCAAGGATGCCGAGGACAACTGGGTCGCGCATGTCAACGAGGTTGCCTCCACGACGCTCTATCCGCAGGCCAACTCGTGGTACATGGGCGCCAACATTCCGGGCAAGCCGCAGATCTTCATGCCCTACATCGGCGGCGTCGGCGTCTACCGGCAGATCTGCAACGACGTCGCGGCCAAGGGCTATGAGGGCTTTGCGATGACGGCGGCGCCGCGGCCGAAGATGGCGGCGTCGTCCTGAGTGTCGTAGCCCGGATGAGCGAAGCGATATCCGGGGATGCCGTACCCGCATGTCGCTAACGCTCATGCGGGCTACAAGAAGTCAAAACGCCGTATATCCCCCGTCGATCACAAAGCAATCCGCGGTGTGATACGACGACGCCTTGCTCATCAGATATACCGCGATGCCGCCGAAATCGCTTGGCTCGCCAAAACGGCGCATCGGGATTCGCGGCATCACAGCGCCGACGAACCTTTCGTCGGCCAACACCCGCGCGGTCATGTCGCTTTTGATCCAGCCCGGCAGGATCGCGTTCGAGGTGACGCCCTGCCGCGCCAGTTCGACGGCGAGAGCGCGGCACAGCGCGTTGATCGCGGCCTTGGTCGCGGCATAATGCTCGTTACGCGCGGTGCCGAACAGCGAGGCGAGGCTGGAGGTCGCGACCAGCCGGCCGAACGGGTCGCCTGCGGCGGCGCGCTCGGTCATGTGGCGTGCCGCCACCTGAAACACATGAAACACGCCGTCGAGATTAGTGGCGAACATGGTGCGCCATTGTTCTTCGGTGCGGTCGATGAAGGCGTGGCGTCCGCCCCCGCCGATGCCGGCGTTGGCAAAGCAGCCATCGACGCGGCCGAACCTTTCCAGCGTGGCTGCCATCGCCGATTTCACTGAAGCAACATCGGTGACGTCGCAAACGCGCGCATCGACCTTGCCGGCAGCACCAGCCATTGTCGCTGCTGCGCTTTTGTTCTTCTCCGCATTGCGGCCCCAGATCGAGACATTGCACCCGGCCGTAGCGAGGGCCTGCGCGATGCCGAGGCCGATGCCGCCATTGCCGCCGGTGATGATGGCCACGCGGCCGCTCAGGTCGAAGATGCTCATGGACGTTTCCGTTTTGGTTGGGTCAATCAATTCCAACCATGGACAAGTGCGTCTTAAAAATCAAATATGGCGGTCGACATCCAATCTCGCCGCGGCATAACCGCGGGATCAAACCATGAGGAAATCCATGCAGTTCAAACACGTCACGGTCGATTTCGACGGGCCGGTCGCCATCCTGAAACTCGATCATCAGGAGGTGATGAACGCGGTGTCGATGGACATGCTGGGGGGCCTCGGCGAGGCGCTCGATGCCATCGATGACAAGCGGGACGAGGTCCGATGCCTTGTCATCACCGGCGCGGGGCGCGCGTTTTGTACCGGTGCCAATCTGCAGGGCCGCGGCAACGTGAAGCCGGGAGGCCGGACCAACGCCGGGGCGGCACTGGAGACCGCGTATCATCCCTTCCTGCGCCGATTGCGAAACCTGCATTGCCCGATCGTGACCTCGGTCAACGGACCCGCGGCCGGCGCCGGCATGAGCATCGCGCTGATGGGCGACATGATCCTCTGCGCGCGCTCGTCATATTTCCTGCAGGCGTTCCGCCGCATCGGCCTGGTGCCCGATTGCGGCTCGACCTGGCTGTTGCCGCGGCTGGTCGGCAAGGCGCGTTCGGTCGAGTTGTCGCTGATGGGCGAAAAGCTGCCGGCCGAAAAGGCGCTGGAATGGGGCCTTGTCAACCGCGTCTACGACGATGCCGTGCTGATGGGCGAAACCATGAAACTTGCCCAGGAGCTGGCCAATGGCCCGACCGTCGCGCTATCGCTGATCCGAAAACTGTATTGGGAAAGCCCCGGCAACTCCTTCGAAGAGCAGCTCGATCTCGAACAGCGCTTGCAGCGCGAGGCTGGCTCGGCGGAAGATTTCAAGGAAGGCGTCACCGCATTCCTCGAGAAGCGTCCGGCGAAGTTCAAAGGCAAATAGAATTTGGCCGCGAGCATTGAAGAACTGTTGACGCGTTGCGTTGCGGCGTGGTGCCCCGGCGCTGCCGGCGTGATCGGCCCGACGCGGCTCTCCGGCGGCGCCAGCCAGGAAACCTGGTCGTTCGACGTCGTGCATCCGAGCGGCAATGTCGGCGCGATCCTGCGCCGCGCGCCGCCGGGCTATGGCGCGGCGCCAACGCGCGCGGCGGGGCTGAACGTCGAGGCCACGCTGATGCGGCTCGCTTATGTCGCCGGCGTGCCGTCGCCAAAGGTGCTGCATGTGCTGCAACAGAGCGACGAACTCGGCACCGGCTTCATCATGGAGCGGGTGGAGGGCGAAACCATCCCGCGCAAAATCCTGCGCGACCAGAAATTCGTCAAAGTGCGGCCGAGGCTCGCGCGGCAATGCGGCCGCATTCTCGCAGCCATCCACGGCATAGCGCAGCCCGAATTGCCTGACCTTCGCCGCATGACGGCCGCAACCGAAATCGCCCAGCTCGAGCAGGAATACCGCAGTTTTGACTGGCCGCGCCCGGTGTTCGAACTGGCGCTGCGCTGGCTGCGCGACCGCGATCCCGGTCCCTCCAGGGAGGTGACGCTGGTGCACGGCGATTTCCGCCACGGCAATCTCATCATCGGCCCCGACGGGGTGCGCGCCGTGCTGGACTGGGAACTCGCGCATACCGGCGATCCGATGGAGGATCTCGGCTGGATCTGTGTCAACTCCTGGCGTTTTGGCGAGATCGATAGACCGGTCGGCGGCTTTGGCACGCGCGAGGAACTGTTTGCCGGCTACGAGG
Source organism: uncultured Alphaproteobacteria bacterium (assembly GCA_963710045.1). Taxonomy (GTDB): domain Bacteria; phylum Pseudomonadota; class Alphaproteobacteria; order Rhizobiales; family Xanthobacteraceae; genus Bradyrhizobium. The sequence goes on from CAVPZO010000014.1 coordinate 11,645, forward strand.
CGGCCGGCAGAGGCGTCGATGCATCACGCGTAAAATTCTGGGAAGTGATGGGGACGCTGCGCTGGGGCATCATGTGCTGCGGCATGATGCAGCGCTTTCGCCTCGGTCCCGACCACTCCATGGAGCGCGCGATGATCGGGCGCCGTTCGTCGGAGACCGAAATCGATCTGCTCAGACTTTTGACGCCGCGAGGTTGATATGCAGGACGAACCGACACCATCCGAACTGATCAAGGCGGTTGCGGATTTTCTGCGGAACGATATCGCGCCCGCGATCGGCGGACATAGCGCGTTCAAGCTGCGGGTCGCGATCAACGCGCTCGACCTGGTGACGCGGCAGCTCGCGCTGGAGAGCGGCAGCGATACCGCGGAAGCCGGGCGGCTGGAAAAAATGCTCGGCATGCAAGGTTCGCTCGGCGATCTCAACCGCGCGCTGGCTGATCGCATTGCGACTGGCCAGGCGGATTTGAATACGCCTGGCCTTGCCGATCATCTGTGGCAGACCACGATGGATAAGCTTGCGGTCGATCAGCCGAACTATGCGGCGTATCGAAGGGAGTTGGGCGAGAAATCGTAGGATGGGTAGAGCGAAGCGAATCCCATCATGCGGTGCCAATGTTTGTTGATGGGTTTCGCTGCGCTCTACCCACCCTACGAACCTACCTCCCCACCCATTTCGGCGGGCGTTTTTCCGAAAACGCCTTCGGCCCCTCGATGTAATCCTGCGACGCCGCCATCGCCTTCACCGCAGGGTATTCGCGCTGTTCGGTGATCGCCTGCTCCAGCGACACCGCCATGCCCATTTCAATGGCCTGCTTGGAGGCGCGGATCGACATCGGGGAGTTCTTGCAGATGGTTTCGGCCCAGCGCTCGGCTGCTGCCAGCGCCTCGCCCGGCGGCACCACCTCGTTGACGAAGCCGAGCTCATGGCCTTCGCGCGCAGTGACGTGACGCGCGGTCAGGATCATGCCCATCGCGCGCTTCAGCCCGATCTGGCGCGGCAATCGTTGCAATCCGCCGGCGAGTGCGGCGAGGCCGACATGCGGTTCGGGCAGCGCGAATCTGGCATTCTCCGAGGCGATGATCAGGTCGCAGGCCAGCGCGATCTCGAACCCGCCGCCCATGGCGACGCCGTTGACCGCGGCGATGATCGGCTTGTCGCAGTCGAACCGCGAGGTCAGGCCCGCGAAGCCGCCCTTGTCCCAGCCGCGTTTTCCGCCCGCCGCCTGCCATTTCAGGTCGTTGCCGGCGCAGAACGCCTTGTCGCCGGCGCCGGTGACGATCGCCACCCATTGTTCGGGATCGGCGCAGAACTCGTCGAACACCTTGTTGAGTTCGAAATGCGCGTCGGTATGCAGCGCGTTGTACACCTCGGGCCGCGACAGCGTCACGATGGTGATCGGTCCCTTGCGCGTTACCTTGGAGAATTTCAGGTCCATGTTTGCTCCCGTTGCCTTGCTTGACTTCGCCGTTGAGTTCTCACCTTAATCGATCCAATGAAACAAGAACATATCCGGGAGAACCGCCTTGGATTTTTCATTGCCGGCCGATCTGGTCGCCTATCTCGACGACCTTGATCGTTTCATCGCCAAGGAAATCAAGCCGATCGAGCAGGCCGACGACAATATCCGCTTCTTCGATCACCGCCGCGAATGGGCGCGCACCGATTTCGAAAATGGCGGGCTGCCGCGGCACGAATGGGAAGCGCTGCTGCGCCGGGTGAAGAACCTCGCAGACAGCGCCGGCCATCTGCGCTTTGCGATTCCGAAACGCTACGGTGGCAAGGACGGCTCCAATCTCTGGATGGCGGTGATCCGCGAGCATTTTGCGTCGAAGGGTCTTGGCCTGCACAACGATTTGCAGAACGAGCATTCCATCGTTGGCAATCTGCCGCTGGTGACCATGCTCGATCGTTACGGCAGCGACGAGCAGAAGGCGATGATCGAAGGCTCGATCGCCGGGAAATACCGCATCACCTTCGGCCTCACCGAGCCCGGGCATGGTTCGGATGCGACGCATATGGAAACCCGAGCGCAGCCTGCGACGCGCGACAACGTCAAGGGCTGGGTGATCGACGGCGAGAAGATGTGGACCACCGGGATGCATGTCGCGACCCACTGCGCGCTGTTTGCGCGCACCTCCGGCAATGACGGCGACGCGCGCGGCATTACCTGTTTCCTGGTGCCGGCGAAGGCTCCGGGCGTGAAGGTCGAGGAGTATATGTGGACTTTTAATATGCCGACCGATCATCCGCGCGTGTCGTTTACCGATGTATTCGTGCCGGAGGATGCGCTGTTCGGCGAGGTCGGCCGCGGGCTGTCGCTGGCGCAATGTTTTGTGCACGAGAACCGGATCCGGCAGGCCGCCAGTTCGCTGGGGGCTGCGGTGTATTGCATCGAGGAAAGCGTGAAATACGCACGCGAGCGCAAACCATTCGGCAAAGCGCTTGCCGAAAACCAGGCGATCCAGTGGCCGCTGGTGGAACTGGCGACGCAGGCGGAAATGCTGCGATTGCTGATCCGCAAGACCGCATGGGAAATGGACCAGCTGACGCAGGCGCAGGTGGAGCACACGCTGTCGGACAAGGTGTCGATGTGCAATTTCTGGGCGAACCGGCTGTGCTGCGAAGCCGCCGACCGCGCCATGCAGGTACATGGCGGCATGGGCTATTCGCGCCACAAGCCGTTCGAACACATCTACCGCCACCACCGCCGCTACCGCATCACCGAAGGCAGCGAGGAGATCCAGAAGCGCAAGGTGGCGGGATTCCTGTTCGGCTATATGGGGGCGGGGAAGCGGTGAGGGGCGTGCCCTGCCACATTCTCAATGTCGTCCCCGCGAAGGCGGGGACCCATACGCCGTGTCGCCGATGTTCTGGTTGGCGTTAGTGTCCTTGTTGGACCGCCGTACAATTATCTCGAACGCCAGGGGTTATGGGTCCCCGCCTTCGCGGGGACGACATTGAGCGTGTGGCGCTGCCGTGCTCTCAATTCACCTGCCGGTCCTTGCCAGCCCAATACGGATCGCGCAGGTGCCGGCGCAAAATCTTGCCGGACGCGTTACGCGGCAGCGCCTCGATAAAATCCACCGTCTTCGGCGTCTTGAAGCCGGCGATGCGCGTGCGGGTGAAGCCGATGATCTCGGCCGGCGTGGCCTTTTTGCCGGACTTCATCACTACGATGGCTTTCACCGCTTCGCCCCATTGCTCGTCGGGCACGCCGACCACGGCGACTTCGGCGACGTCGGGATGATCGCAGATCGCGCTCTCGACCTCGGCGGGATAGATATTCTCGCCGCCGGAGATGATCATGTCCTTGATGCGGTCGTGGATGTAGAGATAGCCGTCCTTGTCGAGGTAGCCGGCATCTCCGGTACGCAGCCAGTTGTCCTTGTCGAGAGTCCTGGCGGTGGCTTCGGGCAGATTCCAGTAGCCGGCCATGTTGGAGCCGGAGCGCGTGGCGATCTCGCCGACTTCGCCCGTCGGCAATTTGTTGCCCTCGGCATCGAGGATCGCAAGCTCAACGCCGGGCAAGGCCTTGCCGGCGGAGCGCATGCGGTCCAGCCCCTCGACGTGATCCTCGGGCGGCAATGCGACGATGGTGCCGGTGGTCTCGGTCATGCCGTACATCTGCACAAAGCCGCATTTGAACACCTCAATGCATTCCTTCAGCAGCGCCGCAGGGATAGGCGAGGCGCCGTAGAGCATGTATTTCAGCTTCGAGAAATCAACCTCGCGGGCGCGGGGCTGCCGCACCACGAACTGCATGGCGGCGGGCACCATGAACAGTTTTGTGATGCCGGACTGCTCGAAGAAATCCAGCACCTTTGTCGGATCGAATTCGCGCGCGATCACGCCTTTGGCGCCGTGGTAGAGCCCGAGCACACCCCAACCGGAGCCGCCGATGTGAAACACCGGCATCGCCACCAGCGAGACGTCGTCATTGGACCACTTGTTCCAGTCGGGCCGCTCGGCGCCGCCGGCTCTTACCAGATTAAGAAAATTCGCATGCGACAGCATCGCGCCTTTCGGTTTTCCCGTGGTGCCCGACGTGTAAAGCTGGATCGCGATGTCCTTGTCGTCGATCGGCACTTTCGGATCGTCGCCGCTTTGCGCGTCGCGCCAGGCGGGGAAATCGAGCCAGTCCGGCGCGCCGCCTTCGGATGCGATGAAGGTGCGCACGCTCGGCAGCTGCGCCTGGATGCCGCGAACCTGCTCGACGAATTCGGGACCTACGAACAGCACCGCCGCCTTGCAGTCCTCGACGATGAAGGCGATCTCGGGCGCGGCCAGCCGCCAGTTCACCGGCGCCATCACCACATTGGCCTTCATGGCGCCGAGCAGCAGTTCGAAATAGATGTCGCTGTTCTTGCCGAGATAGGCGACGCGCTCGCGCGGCTTGACGCCGAGCGCCTTCAGCCCATTGGCAACCCGGTTGGTGTGAATGTCGAGGCCCGCAAAAGAGGTACGGCGGCCTTCGAATTCGAACGCGGTGGTGTAGCCGCGGACTTTCCCCTGCGCGCGTATCATGTCGGCGAGGTTCGCCGCGTCTGCGATGTCGGACATGTTTCTCCCGTGAGTCTTATTTGTTGGCGTGGAGTTTGGCGTTATTGGCGAGCAAAGACAATCCCGCGAGCCGTCCCCGCGAAGGCGGGGACCCATACGCCGTGTCGTCAATGATGCGGAAAGCGTGAGTGACCTCGCTGAAACGCCTCACCGAATCATAACTGCCAGGGGTTATGGGTCCCCGCCTGCGGGACGACGCTGAGGGTGTAGCGCCCTCGCGGGGACGACAACTCACCCCCGCGCAGCCCGGTCCTTTTCGTTCTGCGCCTTGATCGAATCCCGCGCCTGGGTCCAGTCGGCGTCGGACCAGTCGCGCAGTTGATAGAAATTGCCGCCCATCGCCAGCGCCTGGCCGCCATCCATCGCGATGGTCTCGCCGTTGATCCAGTCGCAGCCGCCGGAAATCAGGAATACCGCCAGATTTTGCAGTTCCTCCATGCGGCCGACCCGGCCCATCGGGTTCTGCGCCTTGGTGCGGGCGCCGGCCTCGTCGCCCGGCTTGATGCGCTTGCTCATGCCTTCGGTGGGGATTTCGCCGGGCGCGATGGTGTTGAGCCGAATGCCGTAGCGGCCCCATTCGGTGGCCAGCGACATGGTCATGGCGTGGATGGCCGACTTGCTCATCGCCGAAGGCACCACATAAGGCGAGCCGTTGCGCACCCAGGTCACGGTGATCGAGACGACGTTGCCGGGCTGCTTGGCGGCGATCCAGCGCCGCCCCACCGCCTGCGTGACATAGAACGTGCCGTGCATGACGATATTGGCCACCGCATCGAAGCCGCGCGGCGTCAGATCCTGGGTACGCGAGATGAAATTGCCGGCGGCATTGTTGATGAGGTCGGTCAAGGGGCCATCGGTGAAAATCGCTTCGATCATTTCATCGACGGCAAGCGCGTTGCGGATGTCGACGCCGTGGCTCACCACCCGTCCCCCGTATGCATCCATCAATTCGGTGGCGGTCTCGTCGCACACGCTCTTGCGGCGGCCGCAGATATGGACCTCGGCGCCGAGCTCGAGAAAACGCGACGCCATCGACTTGCCGAGCCCGGTGCCGCCGCCGGTGACGAGGATACGCCGGCCCGCGAGAAGGTTTTGGGTGAACATGAAAGGTTTCCGCCCTGAAAGGAACTGCCGGTTTATTGTTGATTGACTAAATCCGGCCAACGCCTTTCTGTAAAGCGCCAAACACGTAAAGCAGAGCAGGGGAGAAACGCGCATGGAAGATCGCGTCAAGGTCACAATGTCGGAGGGCGTCGCCGATGTCCGGCTGGTGCGGGCCGACAAGATGAACGCGCTGGACGCCGCGATGTTCGATGCGCTGGTCGCCACCTGCGACCGGCTTGCCCGCGAAAAGGGATTGCGGGCGGTAGTATTGTCCGGCGAGGGCCGCGCTTTCTGCGCCGGCCTCGACATGGGCCGGTTTGCCGCGATGCAGGCCAATGGCGGCAACGGGGTTGCCGGCGGTGAGGCCCGCGACCTCGCTGCGCGCACCCATGGGCTGGCCAATTTCCCGCAACAGGCGGTGTGGGGCTGGCGGCAGCTCCCGGTACCTGTCATCGCCGCGATTCAGGGCGTGGCGTTCGGCGGCGGTTTTCAGCTCGCGCTCGGCGCCGACATGCGTTTCCTCACCCCGGATGCGCGGATGTCGATCATGGAGATAAAATGGGGGCTGGTGCCCGACATGGCGGGAACGCCGATTCTGGCTTCCCTCGTGCGGGACGATATCCTGCGCGACCTCACCTATACCGGGCGGATTTTTTCGGCGCAGGAAGCGCTGAGCTATGGGCTGGCGACGCGGATTTGCGACGACCCGCATGCCGCGGCGATGGAAGTCGCGCGCGACATCGCGGGCAAGAGCCCGCACGCGATCCGCGCGGCCAAGCGCATGCTGAACAATCTCTCAGCCGATCCGGGACCTGCGCTTTTGGCCGAATCCGTCGAGCAGCAGAAACTGATTGGCGCGCCAAACCAGACCGAGGCGGTGCGCGCCAATCTGGAAAAGCGCGCGCCGCGGTTTGCGGATGTGTGAGCGCGCGACCTCGTAGCCCGGGTGAAGCGAAGCGGAACCCGGGTTGAGACGACGTCCCGGATTGCGCTTCGCTCCATCCGGGCTACAAGAAGAACACGATGACCTCCATCCCATCCCTCTTCCTCGGCATCATCTCCGGCGAGCGCCGCCGCAGCCACACGCAAGTCGCCGACCGCGCCGGCCGCATTGCCGGCGGCCTGCAACGGCTCGGCGTTGCCCAAGGCGACAGCGTCTGCATCCTGATGCGCAACGACATCGCCTTCATCGAGGCGGCCTATGCGGTGGCGCTGCTCGGCGCCTATGCGGTGCCGGTCAACTGGCACTTTAAACCGGAAGAGATCGCCTATGTGCTGCAGGATTCCGGCACGCGCGTGTTGATCGGCCACGCCGACATGCTGCACCAACTGCGCAATGAGATTCCGGGCGGCATCAGTGTGCTCAGCGTGCCGACGCCGCCGGAAATCCTGGCGAACTACAAGATCCGCCCGGACCATCTCGCCGCGCCCGCGGGCGCCACAGATCTGGAGACCTGGCTGCTCGAGCAAAAGCCTTACGACGGCCCGACGCTGCCGGCGCCGATGAACATGATCTATACCTCCGGCACTACCGGCCACCCCAAGGGCGTGCGGCGGCACGCGCCGACGCCGGAACAGGCCGCCTCCAGCGAGCGCATGCGCGCGATGATCTACGGCACGCGGCCCGGTGTCCGCGCGTTGCTGCCCGGGCCGCTGTATCACTCGGCGCCGAATTCGTTCGGGCTGCGCGCGGGACGGCTCGGCGGCGCGCTGGTGCTGATGCCGCGGTTCGATCCGGAACAATTCTTGCGCATCGTCGAGGACGAAGCAATCGACACCGTCTTCATGGTGCCGACCATGTTCATCCGGCTGATGAAGCTGCCGGAAGATGTGCGCCGGAAATACGACATGTCGTCGCTGCGCCATGTCATTCATGCCGCCGCTCCCTGTCCCGCCGACGTCAAGCGCGCGATGATCGAGTGGTGGGGGCCGGTGATCTACGAGTTCTACGGCTCGACCGAGTCCGGCGCGGTCACCTTCGCCAATTCCGAAGATGCGCTGAACAAACCGGGCACCGTCGGCAGGATATCGCCCGGCGCCGAACTGCGCTTTGTCGACGACGACGGCAAGATACTGCCGCAAGGCGAAATCGGCGAGATCTATTCGCGGATCGCGGGCAATCCGGATTTCACCTATCACAACAAACCCGAAAAACGCGCCGAGATCGAGCGCGATGGTTTTATCACCTCCGGCGATGTCGGTTATATCGACCAGGACGGCTACGTCTTCGTCTGCGACCGCAAGCGCGACATGGTGATTTCGGGCGGCGTCAACATCTATCCCGCCGAGATCGAAGCCGCGCTGCACGCTGTTCCCGGCGTGCACGATTGCGCGGTGTTCGGCATTCCCGACGAGGAATTCGGCGAGGCGCTGATGGCAGTGGTGGAACCGCAGCCCGGCGTGACGCTGGACGTCGCGGCGCTGCGCGCGCAGCTCAAGCTGTCCCTCGCGGATTACAAGGTTCCGAAGCACATCGAGATTGCGACCGACCTGCCGCGCGAAGATTCCGGCAAGATCTTCAAGCGCCGGCTGCGCGATCCGTATTGGGAAAGGGCGGGGCGGAGGATTTGAGTTTAACGTCGTCCCGGCGAACGCCGGGACCCATACGCCGTGTCGCCAATGTTTCGGGGGCCTCAGTATATCCGGTTGCACTGCTGTCATCAGAATAGACGCCAGGGGTTATGGGTCCCCGCCTTCGCGGGGACGACGAAAGTAGTCGCCTCCATCTTGATCTTGCGTCATCACTAAAAACTTGCGACTGAATGATCGCCGGGCAGTTTTCTGGAGCCAACCATGCCGTCCCAGATCTTGCCTTCCGAACCCGACCAGCGCAGCAATCGCGCGGAGGAGATTGCCGCCCTTGAAGCGGATGCGCGGCTGCGCGAGGAAATCCGGCTGCTCGGGCGCATCCTCGGCGATACCGTGCGCGGTCAGGAGGGACCCGACGTGTTCGACCTGGTCGAACGCATCCGGCAGACCTCGATCCGGTTCCATCGCGACGAGGACCGGGTGGCGCGGCGCGAACTGGAATCCATCCTCGACAGCATGCCGACCGCCGAAACCGTGCGCATCGTCCGCGCCTACAGCTATTTTTCGCATCTCGCCAACATCGCCGAGGACCACAACAACATCCGGCAGATGCGCGCCCAGAACAGCGCCGGTAATGTCGGCGCGCTCGCCCGCACGCTGGCGCATGCACGCGAGGCCGGTATCAGCGCTCGCCAACTGCGCCAGTTCTTCGGAACCGCGCAGGTCAGCCCGGTACTGACCGCGCATCCGACCGAAGTGCGCCGCAAGAGCACCATCGACCGCGAGATGGAAATCGCGGCGCTGCTCGACCGCCGCGAACGCATGCACCTGACATCGGAGGAGTTCGAGGCCAGCGAGGAGCAGCTGCGCCGCGCGGTGCTGACGCTGTGGCAGACCAACCTGCTGCGCCGGACCAAGCTGACCGTGCTCGATGAAGTCGCCAACGGCCTGTCGTTTTACGACTACACCTTCCTGCACGAAGTACCGCGGCTGCACTGCGCGCTCGAGGACCGGCTGCACGCCGAAGACGCGCCGGATGACAAGGGCGCGCGCGAAGAGCTGGCGTCGTTCCTGCGCATGGGGAGCTGGATCGGCGGCGACCGCGACGGCAATCCATTCGTTACCGCGGACGTGATGCGCGGCACGCTGCGGCTGCAGGCGACGCGGGCGCTGCGGTTCTATCTGGAGGAACTACACGCGCTTGGCGCCGAACTGTCACTGGCCGCGCACCTCGCCGACGTATCCGAGGAACTGCGCACGCTCGCCGAACATTCGCCCGATCGCTCGCCGCATCGCAGCGGCGAACCTTACCGGCTGGCGGTATCCGGCATCTATGCCCGGCTGGCCGCGACCGCATCAAAACTCGACGTGGAAACCAGCCGCGCGCCGGTCGGCGAGGCGGCTCCCTACGCCAATGCAAGGGAGTACAAGGCCGATCTCGATATTCTCGATCGCTCGCTGATCGCGAATAATTCGCGCGTGATCGCGCGCGGCCGGCTGCGCGCGTTGCGCCGGGCGGCGGATTGTTTCGGATTCCATCTTGCCAGCCTCGACATCAGGCAGAATTCCGCCGTGCACGAGCGCACCATCGCCGAGTTGGTCGATGCCGCCATGCCCGGGACATCGTATCTGGCGCTGGGCGAAGAGGCGCGGATCGCGTTGCTCGCCGGCGAGTTGCGCAGCACGCGGCCGCTGGCGTCGGCCTTCGTGAAATACAGCGAGGAAACGCTCGGCGAACTGGCGGTGCTGCGCGAGGCGGCGAAGGCGCACGCGACGTTCGGCGCCGATGTGATCCCCCAATGCATCATTTCGATGTGCCAGGGCATCTCCGACATGCTGGAGGTCGCGGTGCTGCTGAAGGAGGTCGGCCTGGTCAATCCATCCGGGCGCAGCGCGATCAACATCGTGCCGCTGTTCGAGACCATCGAGGATTTGCAGGCCTCCGCCGCGATCATGGACCGGCTGCTGTCGCTGCATGATTATCGCAAACTGGTGGACAGCCGCGGCGCGGTGCAGGAGGTGATGCTCGGCTATTCCGACAGCAACAAGGATGGCGGCTTCGTCACCTCGGGCTGGGAACTCTACAAGGCCGAGATCGGGCTGGTCGAGGTGTTCGAACGCCACCATGTGCGCTTAAGGCTGTTTCACGGCCGCGGCGGCTCGGTCGGCCGCGGCGGCGGGCCGAGCTACGACGCCATTCTGGCGCAGCCCGGGGGTGCGGTGAACGGACAGATCCGCATCACCGAGCAGGGCGAAATCATCTCCAGCAAATATTCCAACGCCGAAGTCGGCCGCAACAATCTGGAAATTCTCGCCGCGGCGACGCTGGAGGCAAGCCTGCTGCAGCCGCGGCACAGCGCGCCGCGCGCCGAATATCTCGAGGCGATGGAGCAGCTGTCGGCATTGGCGTTCAAGGCCTACCGCAACCTCGTCTACGAGACCGAAGGATTTACCGATTATTTTTGGGCTTCGACCGTGATCACCGAAATCTCCACGTTGAACATCGGCAGCCGGCCGGCGTCGCGCAAGAAAACCCGCGCGATCGAGGATCTCCGGGCTATCCCATGGGTGTTCAGCTGGGCGCAATGCCGGCTGATGCTGCCGGGCTGGTACGGTTTCGGCAGCGCCGTCGAAGTGTGGATATTCGAGCATCCCGACAAGGGCATGCCGTTCCTGCAGGAGCTCTACCGCGAGTGGCCGTTCTTCCGCACGCTGTTGTCCAACATGGACATGGTGCTGGCCAAGAGCTCGATTGCGATCGCCTCGCGCTATGCCGAGCTGGTGCCGGACGCGGAGTTGCGCGAACGGATTTTCGGGCGCATCCGGCGCGAATGGCATTCTTCGATCGAGACGCTGCTGGACATCATGGGCCACGGCCGGCTCTTGCAGGGCAATCCGCTGCTGGAGCGCTCGATCCGCAACCGGTTTCCCTATCTCGATCCGCTCAACCACGTTCAGGTGGAACTGCTGAAGGAGCACCGCAAGGAACTGGCGGACGGTGAAGTCGCCGACGAGCAGGTGCTGCGCGGGATTCAGCTGACCATCAACGGGATTTCGGCGGGGCTGCGGAATAGCGGGTGAGTTCATCCGTAGCCCGGGTTTCGCTTCGCTCACCCGGGCTACGGATCGTGTCCGGGGCACGGCGCCTCAGCAAATATGCGCGCCCTGCGTCTCCACATACACCGCATACAGCGACTGGCTCGCCGTCATGAACAGGCGGTTTCGCTTCTTGCCGCCGAAGCAGACATTGGCGCAGGTTTCCGGCAGCTTGATCTGGCCGATGCGTGCCCCATCGGGCGCAAAGATATGCACGCCGTCATAACCGTCGCCGACCCAGCCGGCGCCGACCCAGATGTTGCCCTCGGTGTCGACCCGCAGGCCGTCCGGAAAACCCGATTTGCCGTCGAGCGTCATGTCGGCCAGCATCCGTGGATTTGAGAGCTTGTCGCCATTGAGGTCGTACTGCCAGACGATATTCTTCGCGTTCGGATAATGCGTGATGCCGGTGTCGCAGACAAAGACCTTCTTGTAGTCATGGCTGAACGCGATGCCGTTCGGCTTGAACGGTTCGTCGGCGACTTTTGTGATCTGGCCCGACTGCGCATCGACGCGGTAGATAGCCTCCTTCTGATACGGCTGCACCGTACCGGTGTTGGTGCGTTGCCCTTCATAGAGGTTGATCGCGCCATAGCCGGGGTCGGTGAACCAGATCGACTTGTCGTTCGGGTGCACCACCATGTCGTTGGGGCCGTTGAGTTGTTTGCCGCCCGCTTGCTCGGCCAGCACGGTAAGTGAGCCGTTGTGCTCGAAGCGTACCAGCCGGGTGCGCTCGGCGGTGATCTGCCGGCCTTCGAAATCGAAGGTGTTGCCGTTGCTTTCGTTGGAAGGATAGCGGAAGCGCTCCGAGATATAGCCGGTCTCATCGATGTAACGGAGCTGGCGGTTGTTCGGAATGTCGCTCCAGACCAGATACTGCCCGACCGTATTCCAGGCCGGGCCTTCCGCCCACAGGCATCCGGTAAACAGCCGCTTGATCACGGTATTGCCTACCTTGGCCTTGAAGCGCTTATCGTCGATCACGACGATGTCGGGATCGGGATAGCGCTGCGGTTCGGCGCCGCGGCCGAAATCGCGGGCGAGGGCTTCGGGGGCGACCAGCGCGGTTGCGGCGAGGGCGGCTCCCGTCTTCAGCAGGCCTCGGCGATCAATGCCGGCAGGCGCGGGTTGGTGGTCGAGTGAATTCAAACAATTTGTCATGATTTCCTCCCACGGTGTTTTTTGTTGGGAGGAAGATCGTGAGCCGACAATCCGGCATAAAGCGGGCGGAGTTCGGTTTTGTAGCCCGGATGGAGCGAAGCGCAATCCGGGGTTGCCGGCTGGATTCCCGGGTTTCGCTTCGCTCCACCCGGGCTACGGTCGCTCGCTAAATCGCATCCCAGTTGAAAATATCCGCCGAGCGGTCGAGTTTGTAGAACGACGACTTCAGCGCGGGCATGCCATGATTGGCGATCGTCTCCGGCGTCCAGCCTTCGGCGCGATGGATCGAGCGCAACGGGCGCGACTGCCCCATCAGGAAAATCTCGTTCATGCGAACGGCAAAAATCTGTCCGGTGACGTCTTTCGCGGCATCGCTGAGCAGGAACGCGCACAGCGGCGCGATCTTTTCCGGCCCCATCTGCTGAATTTTCGCAACCCGCGCTTTCTCGGCTTCGGTTTCGGTCGGGATGGTCCCGATCAGGCGGCTCCAGGCGAACGGCGACACGCAGTTGGAGCGCACATGAAAGCGCTCCATGTCGAGCGCAATCGATTTCGACAGCCCGACGATGCCGAGCTTTGCCGCGGCGTAGTTGGCCTGGCCGAAATTGCCGACCAGGCCCGAAGTCGAGGTGAAATGCACGAACGCGCCGCTTTCCTGTTCGCGGAACAGACGTGCGGCGGCGTGCGAGACGTAGAACGAGCCCATCAGATGCACCTTGATGACGGATTCGAAGGCGTCGATGCTCATGCGATGGAAGATAGCGTCGCGCAAAATGCCGGCGTTGTTGACGACGCCGTCGAGCTTGCCGAAGGAATCGATCGCAGTCTTGACGATTTTGCTGGCGGGGATGGCTTCGGCAACGGTTTCGAAATTCGCAACTGCCGTGCCGCCGCGCTTCTTGATTTCCTCGGCCACTTCCTCGGCAGGTGCCGCATTCGAGCCCGAACCGTCGGCGGCGACGCCGGGATCGTTGACCACGACCTTGGCGCCTTCCGCCGCGCACAGCAGCGCGATCTCCCGCCCGATGCCGCGCCCCGCGCCGGTGACGATGATGGATTTGCCGTCGAGTGATTTTGACATTTGTTCCTCCCGTTGTTCTTTTCGTCATTCCGGGGCGCTCGCGAAGCGAGCGAACCCGGAATCCAGAGGTGATAAAAACTTCTGGATTCCGGGTTCGCGCCGAAGAGGCGCGCCCCGGAATGACGGGTGTTACTTCTCGTTCGTAAAAATAATCGTGCCTGACGCAGCGAACATGCCGCCGACGCCGTGGCATACCGAAATTTTTGCACCCGGAACTTGCGCTGGGGCGATGCCGCGCATCTGCCGTACGCTCTCCTGCAGCGCGTACATGCCGTACATGCCGGAATGCATGTAGCTCAGGCCGCCGCCATTGGTGTTAAGCGGCAGCTTGCCGCCGGGACGGGTGTGGCCGTCGGCGATGAATTTGCCGGTTTCCTCGTGCGGCATGAAGCCGAGATCGCCGAGGCCGTAGAGCGGCAGATGCGCAAAGGCGTCGTAGACCATCAAATGATCGACATCCTTGTGGGCGATGCCGGCTTCTTTGAAGGCCAGCGGGCCTGCAACTCTGAACGCGCGCGAGGAGTCAAACGTCTGCATCTGGCTGACCATCGGCGTCTCCACGCTTTCGCCAGTACCGAGGATGTAAACCGGTTTCTGCGGAAAGTCCCTGGCGCGGTCGGCGCTGGTGAGGATCAGCGCGCCGCCGCCGTCGGTGACGAGGCAGCATTGCAGGATGCGGAACGGGTAGGCGATCATCCGCGAGTTCAGCACGTCCTCGACGGTGATCGGCGCCTTCATGGTCGCGCGCGGATTTTTTGCCGCCCATTCGCGCTGCACCACCGCCACCATGGCGATCTGTTCATGAGTGATGCCGTGGGTCTTCATGTAGCGTAGCACCGGAATCGGAAACATGCTGGCCGGCGTCGAGACGCCGTAGGGCAGTTCGAACTGGCCGTTCAAACTGTCGGGGCCGATCATGCGCGGGGTGCGGCCGATATTCGATTTGCCGCTTTCCGCATGAGTGATCAGCACGGTCTTGCACAGCCCGGCCTCGATCGCAGCCGCCGCATGGCGGACATGCAGCATGAACGAGCAGCCGCCGACCGAGGTGCCGTCGACCCAGGTCGGCGTGATGCCGAGATAATGCGCGATCTGCTGCGGCGTTTCCACCGCGGTGGCGAAACCGTCGATGTCCGACAGTTTCAGGCCGGCGTCGGCGATGGCGTTGAGCGCGGCATCCGCGTGCAGCTGAATCTGCGACACGTTCGGGATGACGCCGAGTTCGGTGGTTTCGGCCGCGCCGACGACGGCAACTTGGTTCCTGCGCATGATACTCAGCCCTTCGCCGGACCAAACAAGGGAAGGGTGATGGCGTCGTCGAGCTTTTCGAATTTCACCTCCAGTCTCATGTCGAGTTCGAGCGCTTCCGGCGTCTGCGGGCAATCGACCACGTTCGTCATCATGCGCGGACCTTCGTCGAGTTCGACGACCGCGATCGAGTAAGGCGGGGTGAAGCCCGGTACCGGGCGGTGATGGATCACGTAGCTGTAGAGTTTTGCCTTGCCGCTGGCCTTGAACACGCTGACTTTGCGCGACGCACAGGCCGGGCAGAACGGCCGCGGCGGGAAATACACATTGGCGCAGGCGTCGCAGCGCTGCAGGCGAATTTCGCCGGCCTGAGTGCCATCCCAGAAATGTTGGGTCTCCGGCGTCGGCTTCGGTCGCGCGCGCTGCGGTTCGGCCATGGCGGTTTTGCTCCCTGACGGCTTGTTTGTTGCGTTCTTGATGCGACATTGACACCTCGGCGTCAACGGGCCAATCCTCCTCGCAAGGGATCAGGGAGCGAACGTGTGCGCAGCATCAGAATAGGATCCGGCGCCGGTTATTCCGGCGACCGTATCGAGCCCGCGGTCGAACTCGCCGAGAAGGGCGGCATCGATTATCTGGTATTCGAATGCCTCGGCGAACGCACCGTAGCGCTGGCGCAGCAGGCGCGGATGAAGAATCCCGACGGCGGATACGACCCGCTGCTGGAAGAGCGGATGCGCGCGGTGCTTCCGGTCTGCGCCGCAAAAGGCATCAAGATCGTCACCAATATGGGCGCGGCCAATCCAGAAGCGGCGGCGCGCAGGACCGCGGAGATTGCGAAATCGCTGGGGCTGTCGTCGCTCAGGATCGCCGCCGTGATCGGCGACGACGTGCTCGATGCCTGCAAGAACGGCGACCTGCCCATCATGGAATTCGACGGCACCATCAGACAGCTCGGCAATCGCCTGCTCTCCGCCAACGCCTATCTCGGGGCGGAGCCGATGGCCGACGCGCTGAATGCCGGCGCGGATATCGTGATCACCGGGCGGGCCTCGGACCCTGCGCTGTTCCTGGCGCCGATGATCCACGCTTTCGGCTGGGCGATGGATGACTGGAATCTGCTGGGGCAGGGCACCGTCGCCGGGCACTTGCTGGAATGCGCGGGGCAGATCACCGGCGGCTATTTTGCCGATCCCGGCTACAAGGACATTCCCGATCTGGCACGGCTCGGTTTCCCCATCGGCGAAGTCGGCGAAGACGGTTCGCTCGTTATCACCAAAGTAACCGGCTCCGGTGGTGTGGTGACGGCGCAAACCTGCAAGGAGCAGTTGCTCTACGAGGTGCACGATCCCACCAAATACCTGCAGCCCGACGTGGTCGCGGATTTTTCGCAAGTGAAGGTCGAGGAGATCGCGCCGGATCGCGTGAGGATCAGCGGTGGGCGGGGCACCAAGCGGACCGATACGCTGAAAGTGTCGGTCGGTTATGTCGACAGCTATATCGGCGAGGGCCAGATTTCCTATGCCGGCCCCGGCGCCTTGGCGCGTGGACGGCTGGCGCTGGAAATCGTCCGCGAGCGGTTGCAACTCACCGGCGTCGCCTCCAGCGAAACGCGGTTCGACCTGATCGGCGTCAACTCGCTGCACGGCGCCGAGGTATCGGCGCGGGCGAACGAGCCCTACGAGGTCCGCGCCCGCGTCGCCGGGCGTACCGAAAGCCTGCGCGAGGCGGTGCGGATCGGCAACGAGGTCGAGACGCTCTACACCAATGGCCCCGCGGCCGGTGGCGGCGTTACTAAATCGGCGCGCGATGTGGTTGCGGTCGCATCCGTGCTGCTGCCGCGCGATCTCGCAAAACCGTCTGTCCGTTTCGTGGAGGCATGATGGTAAAACTGCGCGAGATCGCCCATTCCCGCACCGGCGACAAGGGCAACACCTCCAACATCTCGGTGATCGCCTATGACGAGAAGCATTATCCGCTGCTCAAGGCGCAGGTCACCAGCGAACGCGTCAAGGCGCATTTCGCCGGCGTGGTCGAAGGTGAAGTTGTGCGCTATGAGCTGCCCAACATCGCCGCGCTGAATTTCGTGATGACCCAGACGCTCGGCGGCGGCGTGACGCGGTCGCTCGCGCTCGACGCGCATGGCAAGTCGCTGAGTTCCGCGCTGCTGGACATGGAGATTGACGATGCGCCGGAGCCATAGTCGTCATGCCCGGGCTTGTCCCGGGCATCCACGTCTTTTACAGACCCCCCAAACAAGACGTGGATGGCCGGGACAAGCCCGGCCATGACGGAGAATCGATGATGCCTGATACCCCGACCCTCGCTTCTCTGGCCGCCGATCTCGACGCCGGCCGCACCACGGCGCGCGCGCTGGTCGATGAATGCCTGGCCAGGATCGCCGACAAGGACGGCGAGGGCGCACGGGCTTTCCTGCACGTTGACGCCGAAGCGGCGATCGAAGCGGCAGAGGCGATGGACCGGCTGCGCGAGGTCAGGGCCGCGCCGTCGCCATTCGCCGGCATTCCCATCTCGATCAAGGACCTGTTCGACATCAAGGGGCAGGTGACCCGGGCCGGCTCGCGCGCATTGAAAAACTCGGCGCCAGCCATCGCCGATGCGCCTGTGGTGGCGCGGCTGCGGCGCGCCGGTTTTGTGGTGATCGGCCGCACCAACATGACCGAATTCGCCTATTCCGGGATCGGCATCAATCCGCATTATGGTACTCCGAAGGGCGCGTGGCAGCGCGGCACAGGCCACGTGCCCGGCGGATCGTCGGCGGGTGCGGCGGTGTCCGTCACCGATGGCATGGCGCATGGCGCTTTAGGCACCGACACCGGCGGCTCCTGCAGGATTCCGGCGGCGTATAACGGCATCGTCGGCTTCAAGCCGACACAGCGCCGCGTGCCGCTGGACGGCGCGGTGCCGCTATCGCCGACACTGGACAGCATCGGGCCGCTGGCGCGGACGGTCGCGTGTTGCGCGGTGCTGGATGCCGTACTCGCCAACGAGCAGGTCGCGCCGCTGCAGTCGCGGCCGATCAAGGGCCTGCGGCTGGCGGTGCCGACCACGGTCGCTTTGGACGATCTCGACGATGCGGTCGCGCAAACCTTCGAACGCGCGCTGGACAAGCTGGCACGCGAGGGCGCGCTGATCGAGCGCATCGCGGTGCCTGAATTCCTCGACGTCGCGCCGATGAGCATCAAGGGCGGCTTCGCCGCGGCGGAAAGCTACGCCTGGCATCGCTATCTCATCGTGGCCAAGGGCGACATCTACGACCCGCGCGTGGCCAGCCGGATACTGCGCGGCGAAAGCCAGAGCGCGGCCGACTACATCGATCTGCTCGGCGCGCGAAAATCGCTGGTCGCGCGCGCGACGGTACGCCTTGCGCCTTACGATGCGCTGGTGCTGCCGACTACCGCCAACACGCCGCCGCGACTTGCCGACATGAAAGACGATCAGGCCTTCACCAAAGCCAACCTGCTGTCGCTGCGCAACTGCACCTTGATCAATATGATCGACGGCTGCGGGATTTCGCTGCCGATCCATCGCGACGGCGAGGTGCCGGTCGGGTTGATGCTCGCAGCATCCGGCGGATCGGACCGGCGGATTTTTGAACTCGCGGCGGGGATGGAAGATGTCATCAGGAATTGAACTGGCATTCACGCTGGACGCGAATGGCCGTCAGACGCCGATGACGATCCAGATCAACCAGGCCGTCATCGCAGGCTGGACCGGCCGCGATCCGGTGGCACGCGACAAGCACATCGCCGAACTCGAGGCGATTGGCATTGCGCGGCCGGCCTCGACGCCGATCTATTATCGCGCCGCGGCGCGCAGGTTCACCACCGCCACAAGCATCGAAGTCAGCGGGACGGAGTCGAGCGGCGAAGTCGAATTCGTGCTGTTTGGCGTCGGAGGCCGCATCCTGGTCGGCACAGGCTCCGACCACACCGACCGCAAGGTTGAAACCTACAGCGTCACGGTGTCCAAGCAGATGTGCGACAAGCCGGTCGCACCGGTGTTGTGGGCGCTCGATGATGTGGAAGATCACTGGGACCAGATGATCCTGCGCGCCTTCGCCTGGATTGACGGCAAACGGCTGCTCTATCAGGAAGGCGCGCTGGATGCGATGTTGCCGGTGCGTGAATTGATCCGGGGTGGTTCTGGCGGCGGCGGTTTGCCCGACGGCTGCGCCATGTTCGGCGGCACCTTTGCGGCCAAGGGCGGCATCCGTCCCGCCAGCCGCTTCGAGTTCGAACTCGAAGACCCGGTGCTGAAGCGCAAGATCGGGCACGGATACGATGTGATCGAGTTGCCGGTGCTGGGGTAGTTTCTGTCATTGCGAGGAGCGTAGCGACGAAGCAATCCAGCTTTCGGTGTGGTTCTGGATTGCTTCGCTTCGCTCGCAATGACGCGGCGACGCCTTCCCGGAAATCGGGTGGCACACGGGCCTTCGATCTGCAAAACTTGCCGACATGAAATCCACCGCAAAGAACCTCTCCCGCCCCGCACCCTCCGCCATCGCCACGCGTGTCGATGCCATCGACTGGGCGCACATCAGCGCCGAACTCGACGCGCAGGGCAGCGCGGTGATCGAGCAATTGCTGACGCCGCAGCAATGCGCCGCGCTTGCCGTGCTTTATCCGGACGACACGCACTTCCGCAGCCGCATCGTGATGGGACGCCACGGATTTGGACGCGGCGAGTACAAGTATTTTTCCTATCCGCTTCCGGACCTGATCGCGGAGTTGCGCCCGGCGCTGTATGCGCGGCTTCAAAGCGTCGCCAATCGCTGGAACGAGGCGATGGGCATCGAGATCCGCTATCCGGATAACCACGAAGCTTTCCTGAAACGCTGTCACGCCGCAGGTCAGGTCCGCCCCACCCCGCTGCTGCTGCAATACGGCGAAGGCGACTACAATTGCCTGCATCAGGATCTCTATGGCGAGCACGTGTTCCCGTTGCAGGTCGCGATCCTGCTGTCGGAGCCGGGCCGCGATTTCACCGGCGGCGAATTCGTGCTGGCCGAGCAGCGCCCGCGCATGCAGTCGCGGCCGGAAGTGGTGCCGCTGCGCCAGGGCGACGCGGTGGTGTTTGCGGTTCATCACCGCCCGGTGCAGGGCAGCCGCGGTTTCTACCGCGTCAATCTGCGCCATGGCGTCAGCCGCATCCGCTCGGGCAAACGCCATACCGCAGGCGTGATCTTTCACGACGCCAAGTAGTTTCGAGCGGGCGCTTTCCCTCATAGCCCGGTCCGGTTTATGCTCCGCAACGGGAGGGGCATGGCATGGGCGACGTTGAGGCAGCGAATCCGCGCGCGGGAGTCAGCAGCAGCACCGGTGTGTATCTTGCGATCCTGCAGCTGGCGTTCACGCTGGGCTGGACCGTCTATGTGATCTATTTGCCGCGGCTGGCGGCGCAGGTCGGCATCGCGCCCACCGCCGTGATCCTGATCCTGATGCTCGATCAGGCGATTTTCACCATCACCGATACCGCGATGGGACTCGCCGCTGACAAGATCGCCCCGATCGTCGGCCGGCTCGGCGTGTTCGTGGCATCGTTGACGGCGCTGTCCTGCGCCGCGTTCGTGGCGCTGCCGTTCGTCGCCGAAACCGGGCCCAACTCGCAAGCCATCTTCATCGCCTTGATCGTGATCTGGTCGATCACGTCGTCGGCGTTGCGCGCCCCGCCGCTGACGCTGCTCGGCAAATATGCGGCGACGCCACAGGTCCCGTTTCTCGCGGCGCTGGCGATGCTCGGTTATGGCGTCGCCGGCGCGGTCTCGCCGTACCTCGGCGTCACCTTGCGCAACCACGACCCGCGGCTGCCGTTTATCATTTCAAGCTTAGTGCTGCTGATCACCGCACTGGCGCTGTCGAAGGTCGAACGCGGCCTGGCGCAGGCTCCGCAAATGGCAGCGAAACAACCCGCAAAGCCGCTCGGCAAGGTGCCGCTGGCTTTCATCGCCGCGATGGTGATTCTCGCGCTGGGCTACCAGCTGCATTCTTCCATCAATAGCGCGCCGTTCTTTCTGCGCTTCGCAAAACCCGCCGATCTCGAATGGCTGCTGCCGGTGTTCTGGATCGGTTTCAATATCGCGATGTTCCCGGCCAGCGTCGTCGTCAAGCATCGCGGCGGATTGTTCGTGATGGGCGCCGCCGGACTGCTCGGCGCCATCGGGGCGATCGGCGCGGAGATGGCTGGCAGCCTCAACATGCTGATCGCCGCGCAATTCCTGGCGGGTGCTGCCTGGGGCTGCATGCTGATGAGCGCGGTGTCGGCGGCGCTGGCGATCGGGGAGACCGGCGCCGAAGGCAAGGTGGTCGGCTTGGTATTTTCGGCGCTGGCGCTCGCGACCTTCGCGCGGATGGCAGCCGTTGCCGGCGGTTTGCAGAAACTGCCGGACTACGCGCCGCTGCTGCACTGGGCGCCGGTGGCGTGCTGGGCGGTGGCGGGGGCGGGACTGCTGGTGCTCGCGGCGGGGAGGATGCGGCTTAAGGCTTCGCCGTATGGATGAACGGCCAGGGGCTCGCTTCCGAGCCGGTCGGCACTTCGATGTCGATGAGGTACGGCCCGCCATGTGCCAGCGCCTTCTCCAGCGCGCTGCGGAATCCGTCCGGCAAGGTTACGCGCGCTGCAGCAACGCCGAACGACTCGGCGAGCTTGACGAAATCCGGATTGACCAGGTCCGACGCCACCACGCGGCCATCGAACCGCTCGATCTGGTCGCGCCGCACATTGCCGTAGGAATTATTGTTGAACACCAGCGTTACCACGGCGATGTTGAACTGCACGGCGGTGGCCAGTTCCTGCACGCCGAACATGAAACCGCCGTCGCCGGTGATCGCCACCACCGGCCGGTCCGGATGCGCGACCTTGGCGCCGAGCGCGGTCGGAAAGCCCGAACCCAGCGTGCCCTGATAACCCGACGTAATGAAGGTGCGCGGCTGGTAGACCGGAAAGCCGTACCACGATGCAAACCCGACCTGCGACAGCTCGTCGGTGACGATGGCGTTGTCCGGCAGCACCTCCCGCAGGATATTCAGGTAAGCCATCTGCGGCTGGATCGACTGGATCTGCTTCTGTGCGGCGGCCGATGCCTCGCGGATCGCAGGGCGGCGGCCGTTGGTTTTGGAGTAGCCGCGCTTGCGCACTGCCGCGAGCAACTCGCGCGTGCCGGCTTGTGCGTCGGCAATCACGGCGACGTCAGGCGTGTAGCGGCGCATTTCCGAAGCATCTATATCGATGCGAATGCATTTCAGGCCCTCAGGACGATACGGCCAGCGCGACATCGTCGCCAGTTCCATCCGGGTGCCGATGCCGATCATCAGGTCGGTGTTCGGCCACAACCGATATGCCGCCGCCATCGTCAACCCGAGTTCATGCGCATTGCTGACGATGCCGCGCCCGCTGCGGAATGCGACAACCGGCGCGTCGATCAGTTCCGCAAGCTCGAGGATCTCGTCGGCTGCGTGAATGGCGCCTGACCCGACGAAGATCATCGGCGCCTTGCTGCCGGCCACCAGCGTGGCGGCGTCCTTGACGCGCTCGCTGTCCGGTTGCGGCGGCGGCAGAACGTCGAATGGTTTTGAGGCGCCGACATCGGCGCGCTGCGTGAACACGTCCCACGGCATTTCAAGCGCCACCGGGCCACGGCGGCCCGACAGCATTTCCTGGAACGCGCGCGACACCAGCGGCGGGGCGGCATCGGGGTATTCGATGCGGTCGGCCCATTTCACAAAACTGCGCAACGTCGCGAGTTGATCCGGCATCTCATGCAGATGGCCGCGGCCCTTGCCGAGGAACTGAGTCGGCACCTGACCGGTGAGGCAGAGCACCGGCTCGTTGGCGCCGTACGCCGTGAGCAGCGCTGCACCGGCGTTCAGTACACCTGGGCCCGGCACCACGCTGAACACGCCGGGTTTTCCGGTGGAGCGCGCATAGCCGTAGGCCATATAGCCGCAGGCCTGTTCGTGCCGCGCGCCGATCACCTTTAGCTGCGCCTGCTGGAAAGCGTCGAACAACCCGTAGATCTGCGCGCCGGGCAGGCCGAACACGGTATCGACGCCATGCGCGACCAAGCCGTTGACGATCGCTTCGCCGCCTGTAGCCACTGCCATTACGCGTTCCGATCTCTCTTTCTTCCGTCATGCCCGGGCTTGTCCCGGGTATCCACGTCTTAACAGCTTTACAGCGAGAAAGACGTGGATGGCCGGGACAAGCCCGGCCATGACAATTAAACTTCGTCGATCACGCCGTTGCGCAGCAAGCCGATGCCTTCGGCTTCGACTTCGATCACATCGCCAGGTTTGAGATAGCGCGGCGGATCAAACCGCGCGCCGGCGCCGGTCGGCGTTCCCGTGACGATGACGTCGCCGGGCATCAGCGTGGTGAAGGTCGAGATGTAGTTGATCAGATAGCGGAAGCCGAAGATCAACCGGCCGGTGCGGTCGTCCTGGCGCAATTCGCCGTTGACGCGGGTGGTGAGGCGGATGTCGGCGATCTGTGCTTCATCGGTGTAGGGAATCAGCCATGGCCCGAGGCTGCCGGTGGAGTCGAAGTTTTTACCCTGCGTCACGTTGAACTTGGCATGGCGGACCCAATCGCGGATGGTGCCTTCATTGCACAGAGTTACCGCGGCGATGTGATCCAGCGCGGCGCTTTCGGGAATATGCCGGCCCGCCTTGCCGATGATCAGAACGACTTCGCCTTCGTAATCGAGTTGCGCCGAGGCACGCGGGCGCACCAGCGGTATCCCGTGGCCGACGAAGGAGCGCGGCGTGCGCATGAACATGCTGGGATATTTCGGCGCGTCCTGGCCGTCCTTGTATTCGGCGTTGCGATCCGGGTAGTTCACGCCGATGCAAATGATCTTTTCCGGCGCGGGAATCGGCGGCTGCCAGGCGATGGCATCGAGCGCGAAGTCGGGTGAATGCCGCGCGGCTTCGCCCGCGAGTTTCAGCAAGGCACCGGCGGCGATGACTTCACGCAACGTTGGATACTCTTTTGCAAAACGCGCGGAGAGATCGACGATGCCGCCATCGACTACGGCGCCGTATTTCACTGCGCCGTTGATGGTGTAAGTGGCGAGGCGGGAAGGTGCCATGTGATGTTCAATACGTTCCACGTTTGCCCGGGTTCATACCGGCGGTTTTGATTACCGCGATAGCGGCGGGACTTCGCAAATATTCGATGAATGCCGTCGCGGCGCCCGCTTCTTTGGTGTCGACAGCAATGGCCGCGGTGAAAATCAGCTCTTGCTGCAAATCGGCCGGAAACGGGCCTACCAGTTCCACACCAGGAGCCATCAGTACATTGGTGAGAAACACGGCCAATTCGGCCTCGCCTTTGGCAACCGCCGGAGCGATCGCCGCCGGAGTAGTCTGCGGCACGGTCTTGGTTTTCATCGCATCGCCTATATCCAGACGCTCGAACACTTTAAGGACGTAGGCGCCGGCGGCGCTTGCCGGTACGAAGGCAATGGATTGCGCGCCGAGCAGCGTCTTTTTCAACGCGTCTGGCGTGCTGATGTCGGGCTTGGCAGCGCCCGCGCGCACGGCAACCCCGTAACCGACGCTGGCGACCTCGACGACAGGTCCGGACGACGCAAACCGCGCTTTGGCCGCAGCGTCTTTGAAAACATCGGCCGGCACGACGACCAAGTCGAATGGCGCACCCGATGTGATCTGCTTGATCAAATTGGGAGTGGAGTCAAAGTGAAAGGTCAGTTTATGACCCGAGGCGCGCTCGAATTCGGGGCCGAGTTGATTCAACGGGCCGGTCATGGAGCCGCCGGCCAACACTTTAAGTTCGGCGGCGTCAGCCATCGGCGATAGCACAAGCGCCAGGCCGAGCATGGACGCGGCCGCGGTGAGCAAAGATTTCTTCATGGTAACCCCCCACGTGTTCCATCAATCCGCAATCGTCACGTCGGCCGTAAACAGCGGCTCGCGGATCGCCTGTCCTGGAAACGGCGAGCCCTGCTCGAACCACGAGCGCGGCGCCGGCGCCCCCCACAGCGTCTGCCGGCGCGGGTCCTTCAGCGACCAGCGCATCGGCTCGTGGTCGTGGTCCATCGTAAAATAGTCGCTGGTGTAGAGTTCGAGCCTGTGGCCGTCGGGATCGCGCACGTAGAGAAAGAATGCATTGGAGATGCCGTGGCGGCCGGGGCCACGCTCGAGGTTCTTCAAAAATCCGCTGGACGCCATCACGTCGCACAGATGCAGGATGTTCATCGCGGTCGGCACCCAATACGCAAAATGGTGCAGGCGAGGGCCCTTGCCATTGGTGATCGCAAAGTCGTGCACGTTGCCCTTGCGGTGCATCCAGGCGGCGGCGATGCGGCCGTTCGGGCCGTCTTCCTCGCCGTATTCGGTCAAGCGGAAACCGAGCCGCGCGTAGAAGTCGACGGTATCCTGCACTTCGGCTGCGAACACATTGAAGTGGTCGAGGCGCTGCGGATGGCAGCCTTTGTAGAGATCGAAGCGGCGCAGCAAATGCGGCCGCCGCTCCATCGAAGCGTACAGCTCTATCTGAAAACCGAACGGATCGGTGAAGTGCAGGGTGCGGCCCTGGAACGGGCGCTCCACGAAACTGTAGGTGATACCGTTTTCAGCAAAGAACGCGCTCGCCTTGTCCAGGTCATTCTCGTTGCCGACCTTGAAGCCGATCCGCGCACATCCCGGCACGACCGCTTTTCGCAACACCAATGAGTGATGCTGGTGTTCCTCGCTGCCGCGCAGATACACGGTGCTGTCGTCCTGGTCCTCGACGTGAAGCCCGATGATGTTTTCGTAGAACGCGCGGCTGGTCTCGAGGTTGGTTACATCGAGCACGGCATGGCTCGACCGGATGACGTTGAACGGTGGATCGAAGATGTGGGTCGGAACGGGCATTAGGTTATATCCCCAGCCTTTGAATCTTGTGCGTGCCGCGCGCCAGCGAGACGTGCTTGGTTTCCATGTAGAAGTCGAATGAATAATCGCCGCCGTCGCGGCCGATGCCGGAGGATTTCATGCCGCCGAACGGCGTCGGCAGATGCCGCACGTTTTCCGAATTGAGCCAGATCATGCCGGCCTCCAGCGCATCCGCAACGCGCAGCGCCCGGCCCATGTCGCCGGTCCAGACATAGCCGGTGAGCCCATATTGTACGCCGTTGGCGATCGCGACCGCCTCGTTTTCGTCCTTGAATGGAATTACCGTGAGGAATGGTCCGAACACCTCTTCCTGCGCAACCCGCATGTTTGCATGCGCGCCGATGACCAGCGTCGGCTGCACATAGTGCCCGCCGCCGGGGCCGTCATGCGGCTTGCCGCCGACGGCGATAGTGGCGCCGTCCTTTCGGGCGATATCGAAATACGAACAGACTTTTGCCAGATGCCGCTCGTGAATCAGTGGGCCAATCTCGGTTGCGGGATCGAGCGGATGTCCGACCTTCAACGCCTTGACTCGGGCGGTCAGTCTTTCGACGAATTTTTCCGCGATGTTTTGCTGAACGAGCAGCCGGCTCGATGAGGTGCAGCGCTCGCCGTTGAGCGAGTAGATCATGAACACGACGGCGTCGAGCGCGCGGTCCAGATCGGCGTCGTCGAACACGATGACCGGATTCTTGCCGCCGAGCTCGAAATGCACGCGTTTCAGGGTCGGCGCGCCCTGCGCCATGATCGCGGATCCCGTCGCACTTTCGCCGACAAACCCGATCGCCTTGATCGCGGGATGTTCGGTCAGGGCCTTGCCCGCTTCCTCGCCAAATCCGTGCACGGTGTTGAGCACGCCGTCGGGAACGCCGGCCGCTTTGACCAGGCGCGACAGCAAATCGGCGGTGACTGGCGACCATTCCGCGGGCTTATGGACCACCGTGCAACCGGCCGCCAGCGCCGGCGCGATCTTCCAGGTCGACAGCATGAACGGCGTGTTCCATGGCGTGATCACGCCGACCGGGCCGATCGGCACCCGGGTCGAGACGTTCCAGTGCTCGTCGCTGGGCATGTTGAGGCCGTCACGGGCCTCGGTGCACTTGTCGGCGAAGAAGCGGAAGTTTTCGGCAGCGCGGATCGCGGCCTTGGCCATGAAGCGATGCGCCTGCCCGGTATCGACGCATTCCAGCACGGCGATATCATCGGCGCGGGCCTCGATGGCGTCGGCGACGCGATGCAGCAGTTTTTTGCGCACCGCCGCGGGCATGTCGCGCCAGGCCTTGAAGGCTTGCGCGGCTGACGTCGCGGCGCGGTCGATATCTTCGGCATTGCCGCGCGCGATGGACGCCAGCACCGCGCCGTCGACCGGCGATTTGGTCTCGAACGTTTCGCCTGATATCGATGGCACGGTTTTGCCGTCGATGAGGTGTCCGATGCCGTCGGCTTTCAGTTTTTCCAGCAGCGGCGCCGCGCGGTCACGATTGGCCTGGAACACGTCGGCTGGTTTCGGCGAGACCTTATCCATGCGCCGGCTCCGCTTTCAAAGCGTCGTGGATATTGTTGCGCTTCCAACTGGTCTCCTTGTCGTTGATCTGCATGTCGAACGACAGCGCGAATTTGCTTTCGGCGAACACCGGATCGAGATAGGCGGACAGCACCTTGAAGATATGTTCGCCGGCTTTTTTGCGCGTGGCGAGATCGCGGCCTTCGCCGAGCCGCAGCACCATGTCGAGAAAGCCGAAATGCGCGCTGCCATCGGCGACGGCGGAATGCTCGCAGCGGATCGCGCGGACGCGGATGCCGCCGAGCGGGAAAATCCCGGTCTCGACCGCGGCCTTGCGCACCACCTCGACTACGGCTTGCATATCGACGCGGGAATCGAGGTTGGCGGAATATTCAAGCGTGAAATGCGGCATGTCCGGGCTCGCTCCCATCGTTTCTTTGGGCGTCCGCCAGCCAGTATAGCGTCGCACCCCACGCGTTAGCCGCGCAAGACATGACTAACATGCCAAACGAGGGTCATCCAAGGTCGCAGATTTGAGGTCCGAGTGAACGCAAATTTGCATGATGCTAGGGAGGCGATGCATAGCGGCGCGAAATCGCGCATCAACCCGCGCCAGGGGCCATGGACATCAGCGCAATTTTTCGCCAAAACGCAAATACGGAAAACCGATAGCAAATTCGGTCAGGGGAGGCTGGGTGACGCCGCTAATGCCGGCGATCGGTCCAGACGCGAAGCCAGGGCGAAAATCCAGACATGGTCACAATACAACTTCAAAAGCTGATCGACTTCGTTGCGGACGTGTTCGCCCACTCGGAATCGTCGCCTGAGGAATCCAGGCGCATCGCGACGTATCTCACCACCGCCAATCTCACCGG
This sequence comes from uncultured Alphaproteobacteria bacterium, assembly GCA_963710045.1. Classification (GTDB taxonomy): domain Bacteria; phylum Pseudomonadota; class Alphaproteobacteria; order Rhizobiales; family Xanthobacteraceae; genus Bradyrhizobium. The sequence continues at coordinate 39,725 of CAVPZO010000014.1, forward strand.
GCATGACAGCCACGGCGTGATCCGGGTGCCGGTCTATATCCGCTGGAAGAAGATGGGCTCGGTCGTTCCCGACCAGACCGTCGAAGTCCTGGTCGACACGCCCTCGCTGGCGGTGGTCGACGGCAAGTTCGGCTACGGGCAGACGGTGACACCGCAGGCGGTCAGGATCGGCATCGAGAAATGCAAGGCGTCGGGCCTGGCCGCGGTCGCGCTGCGCAACGCCGGGCATATCGGCCGTGTCGGCGATTGGGCCGAGATGGCGGCGGCCGAAGGACTGGTGTCGATTCATTTCGTCAACGCCGCCGGCTCGCTGCTGGTCGCGCCCTTTGGCGGCGTGCAGAAGCGGCTGTCGACCGCGCCCTATTGCGTCGGCATTCCGCGCCAGGGGCAGGATCCGATCGTGCTGGATTTTGCCACCTCGATCGTGGCCGAAGGCAAGGTGCTGGTGGCAAGCCGCGGCGGCAAGAAACTGCCAAAGGGCGCGCTGGTCGATCACGATGGCAGCTTAAGCGAAGACCCCGCGGTGCTGTACGGACCGCATGCCAAGGACGGGCCGCGCTACCACACCAAGGGCAGCGGCGCGATTCGCGCGTTCGGCGAGCACAAGGGCTCGGGCCTCGCCTTCATCTGCGAATTGCTCGGCGGCGCGCTGACCGGGACGGGTGCTACCGCGCCGGACCGGCAATTCGCCAACGGCATGCTTGCCTTCTATGTCGATCCCAAAGTGGTCGACACCAGCAACGTCTTCGACGGGGAAATCTCCCGCTATTCCGACTTTATCCGGGCGACCAAGCCAATGGCCGGCGTCGATGCCGTGCTGATCCCCGGCGATCCCGAACGGAAAATGCGCGCTGAGCGCAGCGCAAATGGCGTGCCCTTGCCGGATGACACCTGGGCTGCGATTGTGGCCACCGCGCGCGAGGTCGGGGTGAGCGAAGCGAGCATACAGAGGGCGACGGAGTGATAGGCGCCGTCATTGCGAGCGCAGCGAAGCAATCCAGAGACGCGAGTCCGGACTGGATTGCTTCGTCGCTACGCTCCTCGCAATGACGACGTACATAAACAAAACGGGTAAGGAAACAATAATGCCAAATAAAGTGAAAGAAGTCTGGGCATCGGGCAAGGCGGTGGTGAACGCGTGGTTAGCGATTCCGTCGGGCTTCTCCGCCGAGGTAATCGCACAATGCGGCTTCGACAGCGTCACCGTCGACATGCAGCACGGCGTGCAGGACTACCAGTCGATGGTGCAATGTTTCCAGGCGATGCACGCCCATCCGGTGACGCCGATGGTTCGCGTGCCGTGGAACGAACCCGGCATCGTCGGCAAGGTGCTGGATGCCGGCGCCTATGGCGTGATCTGCCCGATGATCAACACCAGGGAGGAATGCGAAAACCTCGTCGCCTACAGCAAATATCCGCCGCGCGGCACCCGCTCGAACGGCCCGATCCGCTCCGGCATGTATGGTTCGGCCGGCACCTACCAGCAGACGGCGAATGACGAGATCGTGCTGCTGCCGATGATGGAGACCAGGACGGCGGTCGAAAACATGGAATCGATCCTCGATGTCCAGGGCATTAACGGCGTCTATATCGGTCCCTCCGATCTCGGCTTCTCCTATGGCCTCGTGCCAAAACTCGACCGCGACGAGCCGGAGATTCTCAAGATCTATGAGAAGATCGTCAAGGAATGCGGCAAGCGCGGGCTTTATCCCGGCATCCACTGCAGCGGCGCTGAGGGTGCCGCGCGCGCGATCAACATGGGCTTCAAGCTGGTGACGCTGGCCAACGAAAGCGGGCTGATGGCGACCTATGCCAAGATGCAGATCGCGGAGACGCGGAAGAATTCCGGCGGGAAGGCGTGAGGCGCATGCATTAACCACGGGTCGTCCCCGCGAAGGCGGGGACCCATAACCCCTGGCGTCGATTTTTGCAGAAGGTGCTCGCCGCGCTGCGCGAAAACGAGATGACACGGCGTATGGGTCCCCGCCTTCGCGAGGACGACAATGGGGTTGACTTCGGCGTGCTTTGTGCACGCCGGCTTCATCGCTTGCGCGGACGCACGCCCGTACGCGTTGCTGCCTTGTGCAGGCAGCGCACCGGCCGCGCCAGGACAATGCCTGGTTTGCGTATCCCGGGGTCGATCACGCCTCCCACGGTGTAGGATCCATCGCCATTGTCGCGCACGGCGCCGGTCAGCGTCGTGCCGGGCGTGCCGGTGATCGTAAATGCGTTGGGGCGGCCGGGACCGACATGGTTGCCGAAGGAGTCGCGCGGGACGATCACGACGGTAATCGGCTTCTTCTTGTCGGGAAGCGTTGCGCCGGTGGTGATTTTCACATCCGACTTGGCCTGATCGACCCCGACCTCGACCTCGACGGACCATTGCAGCTCGCGTGAGCTGACGCAGCCCTTGCCGTAGCTTGCGACCGCGTGGAAGGTGTAGGTGCCTTCGACATTGAGGAAATCGGTCAGCACCGCGCCGTGCAGGCCGGCGCTTCTCGCCCTGACATTGGTCTGCACTGGATCGCCGGACAGGTCGAAGCGGTGCTCGGTGTAGTCCACGATCGGCTTGCGGGTAGATTTTTCGATCGCGAGCATGGTGGTCTGGAGCGACGGGATCGGCTCGCCTTTCTGCGCGGCCGGCGGCTGCGGCTTTCTTGCCTTGGTGAGAATGCTGCCGACGGAGGCCGCCGGCCGGGTGACCGTGAGGCGTACCTTTGCGCCTCTGTTGTTGCCGCCGGCCAGCCGCACCACCGGATTGATGGCCTCTCCGGTAAAGTAGATGTCGCGCCCGGGCCAGCGCGTGAGCTTCGCGCCGCCGCCGGCGATGACATTGACGAAATAATCTATCGCGCCGACCGCGGCGAGGCCGCCGCCGCGGCTGACCGTGACGCTCCATGCGCCATTGCGCTCGCCGCCGCGCGGCAGCTTGATGCGCAGGAACGCCCAGGTGCGCCCGGTCGCGTGTTCGACGCCCGACGACGAACTCGTGACCGTCACACCGCCCGGTGTCTTTGCGGTGATGGCAAGCTCGGCGGCCTCCTTGTCCCAGCCGACGACGATCGTGATGGCGGTTTCGCCGCAGACGTTGAAGCGGATCGGCTTGCTTTCCCTGTCGCGGGCATTCAGCCGGCCCGGCGGATCGAGCAGCGCGCCGCCCGCGAAGATGTTGCCGAAAGCCAACGCGAAGAACTTCTTCAGATCGAGTCCGTCACCCGCGCGCATGTAGATGCCGTCATGGGTCTCCGAAAGCTGCGTGAGCAGCGCGCCATTGAGGCTCGACGCAGCGCCGAAACCGACTGTGCTGATGCTGATGCCGTCGAGCCCGGTGACATCCGCGATCAGGGGCGGTGTATTTTGCAGTCCGTCGGTCAAGAGCAGGATGGACCGCGTGTTGCCGGACGAAAGCAACTGGTCGCGCGCAGCTTCAAGGCCGTCACCGATGCTGGTGGTGCCGTCGACGACGATGCCGCCGACAATCCCGCCGGTGAACGGCGCCGGCCCGGTCAAAGCCAGCTTGTTGGCGGCATTGACCGGCTGAATCGCGAAGTCGACCGGGTTGCTTGCCGCCGTACTGAACGTCACAAGGCCGATCTGACTGCCGCTGTCGCTCTGCACGAGCTGGATGAACAGTGAGGCTGCGTCACGCGCCTCCTCGATCTTGGTCCGTCCCGTGCCGGCATCGAGCGACATGCTGCCGGAACGGTCGAAAACGACCATCACGTCGCGGGCCAGCGGATCATCCTGCGGATTGCCGATATCGGCCAGTGCGCCGGCGGTCGGATAGAACGCGATGTTGCACGGCGTGCCCGTACTCATCACGGCCACGACCCGGCCGGTTGCATCGAACAATCCGGCACCGATGCTGCCGCTCGCGACGTCGAGATCGGCGACGACGGCATTGAAGTCGCTGGTGATGACGGTCTTGAACGCGGCGTGCTTGGCCGACAGCCGTTTGACCGCGCCTTCGGGGTGATGGATGCAGAAAATCTGCTCGCCGGCCGCGGGCAGATCGGGCCGCATGACGATTGGCGTAATGCCGAGTCCGGCCGCGGGCACGATGAGCTGCAGCAGGGCGTAGTCGACGACACCGAAGAAGCCGGTCTTCACGATCCGCTTCACCTTGTGGAAACGCCCCGCGTAGCTGGCGGGCCGCGCGCCGGCGCAGGTGGTCTGGTAGTTGAAGATGATCGAAGCGGATCTGAACTGGTCCGCGTTCAGCCCGAACACCTGGCCCGTGGTCAGCACGAGGTCGGTGCCGACCAGCGTTCCGCTGATGGTGGACAGGACCTCGGTGTCGCCGTCCAGCGCCCGATCGACGTGCACGATCATCCCGACGCTCGGCGCGACCGTCTTGCGGACGTCGCCTGCCGCCGTAACGCACTCGACGTTCTCGAAGTCGGGTGGAGTGGCACAGAACAGCGACGTGTTGAATGTCGGCTCGGCGTAATTGGCGTCGAGCAGGAACGGATCGCAGTTGGAGTTGGATGTCGGATCGCCGTCGCCATCATGCCGCTCGCCGCGGCCGAAGCGATCGAGCGTGACGCCCCCGGTCGCGCCGCCGCCGGTGATGTAGCGTATCGGCACCTTGCCGGACGGAAACGCCGAGAGGTTCACCGGCCGCGACCAGAAATCGAACTCGGTAGTCGCGGTGATCACGTCCTTGTCGTAACCGAGGTCGATCTCGACCCGGTTATTACCTGTAATATTCAGCTCCTGCAGGTGCACGATGATGAATTTGATGCCGCCCGGAGGCGGTGGGCCGGGGTCCAGATCGAAGGCCCAGGTATTGGGCGAGGTCGGCGGCAACCCTGAATCAGGGCCAATCACGACTTGCGGTGAAACGGGGAGGACGGTTCCGACAATATGAGCCACACTATTTCTCCGTTGCTGAAATCCTTTGAATGCCGCCGAGCCGGTATCATCCTATAGTAGAATGACGGCGGTCGGCTACGGGACATTGCGGCACGCTTGCCGCTTGCGTGTTGTGCGGCATCCGGGGCACAAAGCAGGAATGTCATTGCCGGGCTTGACCCGGCAATCCATCCCGAAAAGATGATTTTTGTAGGTGGATGCGCGGGCAAACCCGCGCATGACGATCCGGAAAATTAAATCACGAGGAAATCCCATGGCCCCGGCACCCGTCATCCGACTGCACCCCGATGATGGCGTGCTGATCGCACGCTCCAGCCTTCCGCCCGGCCTGGTCGTGGCGGATGGCGTGACCACGGTCGAGCGCATTCCCGCCGGCCACAAGGTGGCGGTGAAGCCCATTGCCGTCGGCGAACCGGTCAAGCGCTATGGGCAGATCATCGGCTTTGCGACGACGGCGATTGCGCCGGGCCAGCACGTCCATGTGCAGAATATCGGCATGGGCGAATTCTCGAAGGACTACGCTTACAGCATTGACGTCAAGCCGACGCCGAACTTCGATCTGCCCGCGACATTCCAGGGCATCAAGCGTTCCGACGGACGCGTCGCTACCCGCAACTATATCGGCATCCTGACCAGCGTGAATTGCAGCGCCCATGTGGCGGGCATCGTGGCCGACGTGTTCAAGAAGAATCCGTTTACCGGCCACGATCCGCTGGCGCATTATCCGAACGTCGACGGCGTGGTGGCGCTGACGCACAAGACCGGCTGCGGCATGACGCAGCTGGAGCCGCTGACGGTTCTGCGCCGCACGCTCGGGGGCTACGCGCGGCATGTGAACTTCTCGCATGTCATTATTCTGGGTCTCGGTTGCGAGATGAACCAGGTCGGCGGCTTCCTCGAAGAACAGAGGTTGGCGGGCCGTCTGCGCTCACTCGACATTCAGGACGTCGGTGGCTCGCGCAAGACCGTGGAAAAGGCGGTCGCCTTCGTTCACGAGGTCCTCGCCAATTCCAATAATGTGAAGCGCGAACCCTGCGCGGCGAGCGAATTGATGGTGGCGTTGCAATGCGGCGGCTCGGACGGCTATTCAGGCGTCTCGGCAAATCCGGCGCTGGGAGCGGCGAGCGACATCCTGGTGCGGCACGGCGGCACGGTCATTCTGTCCGAGACGCCGGAGACCTATGGCGCCGAACATTTGCTGACCCGGCGCGCGGTCAGCCGCGAGGTCGGCGAGAAGCTCGTCGCGCTGATGCGCTGGTGGGAGGATTACACCGAACGCAACAATGCGGAGATGGATTCCAATCCGAGCCCCGGCAACAAGGCCGGCGGTCTCACCACGATCCTGGAAAAATCTCTCGGCGCGATGGCTAAGGCGGGCAGCACCAATCTTGTGGACGTGGTCGGCTATGCCGAACCCGTCACCAAAAAGGGTTTCAATTTCATGGACACGCCGGGCTTCGATCCGGTGGCGGCGACCGGGCAGGTGGCGGGCGGCGCCAATCTGGTCTGCTTCACGACGGGCCGCGGCAGCGTGTTCGGATGCAAGCCGTCGCCCTCGATCAAGCTTGCGAGCAACACGCCGATGTACAATCGGATGGAAGAGGACATGGACGTCAATTGCGGCACCATCCTCGATGGCGAGGAGACGGTGCAGCAATGCGGCCAGCGCATTTTCGATCTGATGCTGAAGACGGCCTCCGGACAGCCGACCAAGAGCGAGAGTTTCGACTTCGGCGGCGCCGAATTTGCGCCGTGGGTGCTTGGGGCAACGATGTAGGGCGGAGAATCGCCACATAACTTGCGTCGTCCCCGCCTGCGCGGGGACGACGCATCAATTATGTCGCTAACGCCGCACCTCCCGTAGGCACCCCTTGCCCGTTGTTAGTGCTTGATCCCCATCGGTTCCGGTGTTCTGCTTAAAAAAGCTGCTGGAGTAGCCCACCCTTGTCGATCTTCGTCGCACTACATCACGTCACGCATTACACCTACGATCGTCCGATCGACCTCGGCCCGCAAACCATCCGGCTGCGCCCGGCGCCGCACACGCGCACGCCGATCCTGAGCTATTCGCTCAAAGTGACGCCATCCAACCATTTCGTGAACTGGCAGCAGGACCCGCAGGGAAACTGGCTGGCGCGGTTCGTCTTTCCTGAGAAGGCGACGGAATTCAAGATCGAAGTCGACTTCACGGCGCAGATGACCGTGATCAATCCGTTCGATTTTTTTGTCGAGCCTTATGCCGACAGTTTTCCGTTCGCCTATACCGCCGATCTCAGGACCGAGCTCGCGCCATATCTTGCGACCGTCGAGCCGGGGCCGCTGTTCGCGAAATATCTCGCGGGCATTCCGCGGGAGGCGCCTAGCACGGTCAATTTTCTGGTCGACCTCAATGCAAAACTGCGCGATCAGGTTCGCTACATCATCCGCATGGAGCCCGGAATCCAGACGATGGAAGACACGCTGGCATCCGGCGCGGGATCGTGCCGCGACTCGGCGTGGTTGCTGATTCAAACCCTGCGGCACCTCGGGCTCGCGGCGCGCTTTGTTTCGGGTTACCTCATTCAACTGCGTCCCGACATCGATCCCGTCGAGGGACCGCGCGAGGTCGAGAACGACTTTACCGATCTGCATGCCTGGGCGGAGGTCTACCTTCCGGGTGCGGGCTGGATCGGGTTCGACGTCACCTCGGGCATGCTGACCGGCGAAGGCCACATTCCGGTCGCCGCCACGCCGCATTATCGCTCGGCCGCGCCGATCTCAGGCAGTGCGGGCTTTGCGGAAGTCGCGTTCGGTTTCGAGATGAACGTCAAGCGGATCCGCGAAGCGCCGCGGATCACCAAGCCTTTCTCCGACAACTCCTGGACGCGGCTCGACAAGCTTGGCGAACAGGTCGATGCCGATCTCAAAGCGGGCGACGTGCGCCTGACCATGGGCGGCGAGCCGACCTTCGTCTCCGTCGATGATCTGGAATCGCCGGAATGGAATATCGCCGCGGTCGGCCCGACCAAGCGCGGCCTCGCCGACGATCTGATCCGGCGGATGCGTACGCGCTTTGCGCCGGGCGGGCTATTACAATATGGCCAGGGCAAATGGTATCCCGGCGAAAGCCTGCCGCGCTGGGCCTTCGGCCTGTACTGGCGCAAGGACGGCGTGCCGATCTGGAAAAATCCCGACCTGATCGCGACGATCGAAGGTCCGCGTAAAGCGGATATCGCGGCGGCGGAACGCTTCGCGGAAAGTGCGGCGAAAAAACTCGGCGTCGACAGCGAGTTCATCATGCCGGCGTTCGAGGATCCGTCGCATTGGCTGCAGAAGGAAGCCGGGCTGCCGCCGAATGTCGACCCCAGCGATTCCAAACTGTCCGATCCCGAGGAGCGTTCGCGCATGGCGCGGGTGTTCGATCAGGGCCTCAACGTGCCCAGGGGTTTTGTGCTGCCGATCCAGCGCTGGAATGCGGACGCAGGCAAATCTTCCGCGCGCTGGAAGAGCGAACGCTGGAAGCTGCGGCGCGGCAACCTTTTCCTGACGCCTGGCGATTCGCCGCTGGGCCTGCGGCTGCCGATCGCCTCACTGCCGCATATTCCGGCGGAAGAGTATCCCTACATCGTCGAGCAGGATCCGCTGGAGCCGCGCGAGGCGTTGCCGGTCTATGACCAGACCGCGATGACCGAAGGCGCTCCGGCCCAGCAGGTGCAGGAACAGCAGCTCAAGGGCGGCGGCATCCGCACCGCGATGTCGATCGAAATCCGCGACGGCATTCTGTGCGCATTCATGCCGCCGGTGGAGAGACTGGAGGATTATCTCGAACTGGTCACGGCGGTGGAGGCGACCGCCGAAGAAATGCAGATGCAGGTCCATGTTGAGGGCTATCCACCGCCGTTCGATCCGCGCGTCGAAGTGATCAAGGTGACGCCCGATCCCGGCGTGATCGAAATCAACATCCAGCCGGCACAAAGCTGGCGCGACGCCGTCGACATCACCTTCGGCCTTTATGAAGACGCAGCCCAGGTCCGGCTCGGCGCCAATCGTTTCCTCGTCGATGGCAGGCACACCGGCACCGGTGGCGGCAACCATGTCGTGGTCGGCGGCAGTACGCCTTCGGACTCGCCGTTTCTGCGCCGCCCGGATTTGCTGAAGAGCCTGGTGCTGTATTGGCAGCGGCATCCGTCGCTGTCCTACATGTTCTCGGGCATGTTCATCGGGCCGACCAGCCAGGCGCCGCGCATCGACGAGGCGCGTCACGACGGCCTCTATGAGCTGGAGATCGCGCTGGCCGATGTGCCTCCACCGGGAATCAAGGCGCCATTGTGGCTGGTCGACCGGCTGTTCCGGCACATCCTGGTCGACATCACCGGCAACACCCATCGCGCCGAAATCTGCATCGACAAGCTCTACTCGCCTGACGGCACCACCGGCCGTCTCGGCCTGGTCGAATTCCGCGCGCTGGAGATGCCGCCCGACCCGCGCATGAGCCTTGCGCAGCAGTTGCTGATCCGCGCGCTGATCGCGAAACTGTGGCGCGAGCCGCAGGACGGCAAATTCGTGCGCTGGGGCACCACGCTGCATGATCGCTTCATGCTGCCGCATTTCCTCTGGGAGGATTTTCTGGGCGTACTCGCCGAACTGAAGCAATCCGGCTACGATTTTTCGCCGGACTGGTACGAGGCGCAACTCGAATTTCGTTTCCCGGCGTTCGGCCGGGTTCATCACGGCGGCGTCGCACTGGAAGTCCGGCAAGCGCTGGAGCCCTGGCATGTGCTGGGCGAAGAGGGCTCGGCCGGCGGCACCGTGCGCTATGTCGATTCGTCGGTCGAGCGGCTGCAGATCAAGGCCTCGGGCTTTGTCGAGGGCCGCCATGTCGTCACCTGCAATGGACGGCGGATGCCGATGACCCAGACCGGCCGCTCCGGTGAGGCGGTCGCGGGGGTCCGCTTCAAGGCGTGGCAGCCGGCATCGGGCCTGCACCCGACCATTCCGGTGCATGCGCCGCTGACTTTCGACATTGTCGATACCTGGAATGGTCTCTCGCTGGGAGGTTGTGTCTATCACGTCGTCCATCCCGGCGGGCGCGCTTACGAGACCAAGCCGGTCAATTCCTACGAGGCGGAGGCACGGCGGCTGGCGCGGTTTCAGGAGCACGGCCATACGCCGGGCAAGATCGACCCGCCGCGCGAGGAACGCACGATCGAGTTCCCGTTGACCCTCGACTTGCGGACGCCGCTTCACCATTGAAATGTGCTAGAAGAATCGCATGGTGGGGCAAGCCGGAAGCAACCAAGCAGGCAAAGGCCGTCCGGGACATCGCCGCGTGGCGCACTGGACCCGCGATTATGTCCGACTGCCCGGAATTCCCGACGAATATATCGCCCAGGACGGTGCGCCCCGCGAGGTATGGACCCGGTTTTTCGAGGCTTTCGCGGCGCATTCCCCCGCTGACATCGAGCGGAGGTTCGGCGCGGCTGACCGGCATCTGCGCGAAGCCGGCGTCACCTACCGCGCTCCCGGCGACGTTGCGGAAAAACTCTGGCCGTTGAGCCATCTGCCGCTGCTGATCGGCGAGGCCGAATGGCAGCAATTATGCACCGGCATCGTGCAGCGCGCGGAATTACTGGAACTGGTGCTGAACGATCTGTACGGCGAGGGCCGCCTGATCGCGGCAGGCGCGATACCGGCAGCGGCGATCGCCGGCAGTACCGAATATCTGCGCTCGGTGTGCGGCATCAAGCCGCCCGGCGGCCGGTATCTCAATCTCTACGCCGCCGATGTGGGCCGCGGCCCCGATGGACGCTGGTGGGTCTTGAACGATCGCACGCAGGCGCCCTCGGGGGCCGGTTATGCGCTGGAAAACCGGCTGGTGCTGTCGCGCGCCTTTGCTTCCCTGTACAAATCGATGAATGTCGAGCGGGTGGCGCCGTTCTTCGAGGCGTTTCGCGAAAGCCTGCGCGCCAGCGCCGATCGTGACGAGCCGCGCATTGGCCTGCTGACTCCGGGTCAGTTCAGCGAAACCTATTTCGAACACGCCACGCTGGCACGTTATCTCGGATTCCTGCTGGTCGAGGGCGACGATCTCGCCGTCAGCGGCGACCGCATCCATATCCGTACCGTCGCCGGACTGAAACGGCTCGATGTGCTGCTGCGCCGGGTGGATTCCAATTTTCTCGATCCGCTCGAACTCGACGCCTCCTCTCATCTCGGCGTGGCCGGGCTGATCGACGTGATCCGCAAGAACGGCGTCGTCGTCGCCAACATGCCGGGATCGGGCGTCATGGAGGCGCGCGCGCTGCTCGGCTTCCTGCCCAGCCTCAGCCGGCGTTTTTTCAGCGAAGAGCTGAAGATACCGCACATCGCGACGTGGTGGTGCGGGCAGAGATCCGCGCGTGAGGAAGTGCTGTCGCGGCTCGACGATTTCGCCATCGAAGGCGCCTATGTCCGGGGCGTGCCCGGCTTTCCCGGCAACGGCCCGGTACTGGCCTCCGAGCTTTCGCCAAGCGAGCGCGATCGGCTGAAGACGGCGATCGAACATCGCGGCCTCGATTTTGTCGGGCAGGAACTGGTGCGGCTGTCGACCACGCCGGTATGGGAAAACGGCCGCATCGTGCCGCGGCCGTTCGTGCTGCGGGTGTTCGCGGCTGCCACGCAGGACGGCTGGACCGTCATGCCCGGCGGCTTTTGCCGGATCGCCGATCAGCTCGATGCGCGCGCGGTTTCGATGGGCGATGGCACCCGCGCGGCCGACGTCTGGGTCGTCTCCGACAAGGCGGTTTCGACCACCACGCTGCTGCCGGCCTCCGATAGCGTGCGGATCAGGCGCGTCGCCGGCGTGCTGCCGAGCCGCGCCGCCGACAATCTGTTCTGGCTCGGGCGCTATCTCGAACGCGCGGAAGCGACGTTGCGGCTGGTACGCGCGCTCGGCCTGCAGCGCGACCACAGCCGGGCTGCGACCTCGCAGCATTCGGTGGACCGCATTGCGCGGTTGCTGGTGAGCTGGGGCGCGGCGTCATCGGGCGCGCGGTCGCAGACCGCGAGGATCGCAACCGAAGCGCTGCAAGCGGACAAGTTCGGCTCGGCGCTGTCCTTGATCCGCTCGGCGCTGCGAACGGCGGCGTCGCTGCGCGAACGGCTGTCGCCGGATGCCTGGCAGGTCATCACCGAGATGGCGGCGCGGCTGTCCGAGGAAGTCCACGACGACGACGGCGTGGTCAGCGCCGCCGAACTGACGCTGCGCGAGCTCGCGACGTTTTCGGGGCTTAGCCAAGAGAACATGAACCGCGCCGCCGGCTGGCGCTTTCTCGACATGGGCCGCCGCGCCGAGCGCGCCATCAACACCGCGCGCTTTGCGCGGCAGTTTGCCCATGAAGAAGCCGACGAGGAAGACCTCGATATCCTGCTGACGCTGGTGGATTGCCAGATCACCTACCGCTCGCGCTATCTCGTAGCACCCTTGCTGGCGCCGGTCCGCGATCTCGTGGTTCTCGACCCCTATAATCCAAGGTCGGTCGCGTTTCAGATTTCCGCGCTGAACGATCACATCGCCGACTTGCCGGCCTTGAAAGAGGGTGGATTGATCGAGCGCCCGCACCGGCTTGCGGTCGCGCTGCGGGCGACACTGACGACCGGCGAAGCGGCGGAGTTCGACACCAAGTCGCTGTTCGCGCTGGAGCAGGACCTGCTCACGCTCGCCGACGCCATCGGGTCGCATTATTTCCCGCACGGCGGCAGTGCGAGCCGACCCGAAAAACTGACCGGCCTCGCGTGATTTACGACATCCGCCATGTCACGACTTACAGCTATGAAAGCCCGGTCAGCTTTGCGCGGTGCTCACTGCGGCTTGAGCCGAGAAGCGGCGACGGCCAGCAACTGGTCTCGCATGTGGTCGATATCAGGCCGCGGCCCGCCGACCGGACGGCGCGCTCCGACTTCTTCGGAACGCGCATCGAAAGCGTGCTGATCGAAACGCCGCATCGCACCTTGCGCATCGATTCCCGTTCGCGGGTAACGCTGTCCCGCCGTGCGCCGGGGCGCAACGCCGACAGCCCCGCATGGGAGAGTGTGCGCGAAGCGGCGCTCGAGGCCAACGCATTGGGCGCCGCGTCGCCGATCGGCTACGTCTTTGCGAGTCCATTGGTGCCGGTCCTCGATCTCGGTACGGCTTACGCCGTCGAAAGCTTTCCGCCGGGGCACGGGATTCTGGCCGGCGCCGTCGACCTGATGCACCGCATCCGCACCGAGTTCAAATACGATAAGAGGGCGACGGTGATTTCAACGCCGCTGCAGGAGGTGTTCGAGAAGCGCCACGGCATTTGCCAGGATTTTGCCCATGCGATGATCGCGGGTCTGCGCGGACTTGGGCTGCCGGCGGCCTATGTCAGCGGCTATCTGCGCACCGTTCCGCCGCCGGGCAAACCGCGGCTGCAGGGCGCCGACGCCACGCATGCGTGGGTATCGGTGTGGTGCGGCGAGGAAATCGGCTGGGTCGGCTTCGACCCGACCAACGATCTCGTGGTCGAGAACGACCACATCGTGCTTGCGGTCGGGCGGGATTTTTCCGATGTCTCGCCGGTGGACGGCGTGATCGTGGGATCGCGCAAGCAAAGGCTTGGCGTTGCGGTCGATGTCTTGCTGGTTGAATGAGCGCAACTCACCCGTCGAATGGCTATGACGTCGTCATCCTCGGCGCGGGCGCTGCGGGGTTGATGTGCGCCGGCATCGCCGCCAGGCGCGGCCGGTCCGTGCTGGTGCTGGAGCAGGCGAGGCATCCCGGCGAGAAGATCCGCATCTCCGGCGGCGGGCGATGCAATTTCACCAATCTGCACACCTCGCCGGCAAATTTCCTGTCCGAGAATCCGCGGTTCTGCCATTCGGCGCTGAGCGGATATACCCAGCACGACTTCATCGCGCTGGTCGAGACATACGGTATCGCGTGGCATGAGAAGACGCGCGGGCAATTGTTCTGCGATGGCTCGTCGCGGCAGATCATCGACATGCTAAGGGAAGAATGCCGAAGCGCGCAACTGCGCCTCGGCGTGCGCGTCTCCGCGATCGCGAAAAGCGAGGACGGCTTTGTCGTTGCAACGGATCAGGGCGCGTTTCGCGGCCGCTCGCTGGTGATCGCCACCGGCGGTCCGTCAATTCCGAAAATGGGCGCGAGCGGATTCGGCTACAAAATCGCCGAACAATTCGGCCTGAAGATCGTGCCGCCGCGCGCGGCGCTGGTGCCGCTGACCTTCGACGCGGCCATGCTGGCGCAATTCAGGGATTTGTCCGGCATCTCGGTCGAGGCGGTCGTGAGTTGCGGCAAGGCCCGTTTCGACGAGGCGCTGCTGTTTACCCACCGCGGCCTGAGCGGCCCGGCGATCCTGCAGATATCGTCTTATTGGCGCGCGGGCGAGGAACTCGTCATCGATATGGCGCCGGCCCTCGATGTCCTCGCGCTGCTGAAACAACTGCGCCGCGACCATCCCCGGCAGGAACTGGCGACGGCGCTGGCCGGGCTGCTTCCCAAGCGGCTCGCCCAGACCATCGCCGACAGGATCGGCGGTCCAGATCGGCTTGCGGATTTTTCCGACAAGCTGCTGTCGAAGGTGACAGCGGCTGTGAAGGCGTGGCAGGTCAGGCCCAACGGGACCGAGGGCTATCGCACCGCGGAGGTGACGCTCGGCGGCGTCGATACCACCGAATTGTCCTCGAAGACCTTCGAGTCCAAATCCGTACCCGGACTTTTTTTCATCGGCGAGGTGGTCGACGTCACCGGCCATCTCGGCGGCTTCAATTTTCAATGGGCCTGGTCATCGGGCCATGCCGCGGGCGGGTATGTCTGAGTTTTGGACCCAACTCCGCCGTCGTCCCCGCATGCACACATCTGGTGCGACGCAGAATGTGTTTCGACGCGCCGCAATTTCAATTCGAATTTCAAACAGCCAAGCTTCTACATTCTCGCGGCGCGTTGCGTCCGAGGTTTGCCAGTCCCTCGCGAACCCAAGCGAGGGGATGGAGCGGTGGGAGGCGCCAGGGTGCTTGCGAGGCACCCCCGGAGGCGGGTGGTGAACCCACCTCGCGCGGCAAGGCGACCGCGCGCGCCCAAGGCTAGGCGCAGCGCCTCCCAGCGCTCCACCAACCACCAGGCCGTCGACCGTTCCGGGGCGCCCCGGTCCGGCCAGCTCTCGCTCTGTCCGTTGAAGGATCGCTTCTAGAAAGCGGCCCCTCGTCGGACAGGACACGGGCAGGATAAGTCAGGTCTTGAGGACGGGGATAGGTATACATTCACAAGTTCGTGAACAGCGATTTTTTTAGTAGCCCGGATGGAGCGAAGCGCGATCCGAGACAGAGCCAGACGGAGCGCTAACACTGACAACTTGATCTTACGAAGCAAGTCCGCTGCGAAGCAAAGTCCCGGATTGCGCTTCGCTCCATCCGGGCTACGGCTAATTCGCGACTGCGCCCGCGGCCATCCTTCGAGGCTCGCCGAAGACGGCGAGCACCTCAGATGACGGCAGTGTTGGTGTTTTTCGCTAGCAAGAAAGATGTGTGCATGCCCAAGCGCGAAGGCGGGGACCCATAACCCCTGGCGCTGATGGTGTCGTAAGGCGGCTCAACGCGTATACTGATACTGTCCAGAACACGGGCGACACGGCGTATGGGTCCCCCGCCTTCGCGGGGGCGACGCTGGTGATCGAGAGCCGCCATGATCTATCGCCACGCCATCGCCGCGCAAACTTATGTCTTCGACGGCTTGCGCGATCTGCTGGGCAAGGCGACACCGCCGCGCTCCGGCGACCGGCTGGCGGGGGTCGCGGCAGACACCGCGGAGCAAATGATCGCGGCGCGGATGGCGCTGGCGGACGTTCCGCTGAAGCAGTTCCTTGCCGAAACCGTCGTGCCCTATGAGGACGACGAAGTCACCCGCTTGATCATCGATAGCCACGACGCTGCGGCCTTTGCGACCCTCTCGTCGCTGACGGTTGGCGCGTTCCGGGACTGGCTGCTGTCCGACGCGGCAACGGCCGCGACGTTGGCGCAGGCCGCGCGCGGGATCACTCCGGAGATGGCGGCGGCGGTGTCAAAACTGATGCGCAACCAGGACCTGATCCTGGTGGCGAAAAAATGCCAGGTCGTCACCCGTTTCCGCAACACCATCGGCCTGCGCGGACGCATGAGCGCGCGGCTGCAGCCCAATCATCCCTTCGATGATGCAAAGGGCATCACCGCCTCGATCCTCGACGGCATCATGCTGGGCTCCGGCGACGCCTGCATCGGGATCAATCCCGCCAGCGACGATCCGGCGGTTTTGGGTGGGTTGGTGCGGCTGCTCGACGAACTCATTTCGCGGCTGCAAATTCCGACGCAAAGCTGCGTGCTGGCGCATGTCACCACCACGCTCGGACTGATCAACCAGGGCTTTCCTGTCGATCTGGTGTTCCAGTCGATCGCGGGAACTGAAGCTGCCAACAAGAGCTTTGGCATCGATCTCGCGGTCCTGCAGGAGGCCCGCGCAGCCGGGCTGTCGCTGCGGCGGGGCACGGTCGGCAGCAATGTGATGTATTTCGAAACCGGGCAGGGTTCGGCGCTGTCGGCGGGCGCCCATCACGGCGTCGATCAGCAGACCCTTGAGGCGCGCGCTTATGCGGTGGCGCGCGCGTTCGATCCGCTGCTGGTCAACAGCGTGGTCGGCTTCATCGGCCCGGAATATCTCTACGACGGCAAGGAGATCATCCGCGCCGGGCTGGAGGACCATTTCTGCGGAAAACTGCTCGGCCTGCCGCTCGGGGTCGACGTTTGCTACACCAACCACGCCGAGGCCGATCAGGACGACATGGACAACCTGCTGACGCTGCTGGCGGCCGCCGGGGTGACCTTCATCATGGGCGTGCCCGGCGCCGACGATGTCATGCTGAACTACCAATCCACCTCGTTCCACGACGCGCTCTATGTCCGCGACCTGTTCGGCCTGAAGCGGGCGCCTGAATTCGACGACTGGCTGTTCCGCACCGGCCTCGCGGGCGCCGATTTCCGGCTCGCCAGCGGCGAGGGGATGCTGCCGGATTTTGCATCCCGGTTAATCGCCTGACGCTGCCACAATGTTGAGGAATTTGTGGCCCAGCGTCGAGGGACGTGATTAAACTACTGAGCTATTGCAGGTTTTGAGGAAGTTCGATGCGAGCTGAGGGTATTGAGACGGTACGGCGCATCCTGTGCGTCTTTCCCCGCTATACGCCGTCATTTGGAACCTTCGAATACGCCTATCCTCTGGCGGGCGTGCAGGCCTTCATGCCTCCGCAGGGAATCTTGCTGATCGCGGCCTACATGCCTGCGAACTGGCCGGTACGTTTCATCGACGAAAACATTCGCCCCGCGAGCAAGGAAGATTTTGAGTGGGCGGAGGCTGTGTTCGTCAGCGGCATGCATATCCAGCGCCAACAGATGAACGATATCTGCCGTCGCGCCCACGCTTTCGACCTGGCCGTGGCGATCGGCGGGCCGTCGGTCTCGGCCTGCCCGGATTATTACCCTTCGTTCGACTATCTGCATGTCGGGGAACTCGGCGACGCCACCGATGACCTGATCGAACGGCTGGCGCGGGATCCGTCGCGTCCGGAGCAGCAGATCGTGCTCAAGACCGCCGATCGTCTCGACATGACCAAGTTTCCGATTCCCGCCTACGAACTCGCTGACATCAAGCGTTATTTTCTCGGCAGCATTCAGTATTCCAGCGGCTGCCCCTATCAGTGCGAGTTCTGCGATATCCCCGGCCTGTACGGCCGCAATCCGCGGCTGAAAACGCCGCAGCAGATCACCGCCGAACTCGACAAGCTGCTCGAATGCGGCATCATGGGCTCGGTCTATTTCGTCGATGATAATTTCATCGGCAACCGCAAGGCCGCGCTCGACCTGCTGCCGCATCTGATCGAATGGCAGAAGCGCACCGGCTTTGTGCTGCGATTCTCCTGCGAGGCGACGCTGAACATCGCCAAGCGCCCGGAAATCCTGTCGCAGATGCGCGAGGCGATGTTCGAGACCATCTTCTGCGGCATTGAGACGCCCGACCCGGTGGCGCTGAAGGCGATGAAGAAGGATCACAACATGATGGTTCCCATCATGGAGGCGATCCACACCCTCAACAATTACGGCATGGAGGTCGTCTCCGGCATCATCCTGGGGCTCGACACCGACAAGCCCGAAACCGGCGAGCATCTGCTCGAATTCATCGATGCGTCGCAAATTCCGCTGCTGACCATCAACCTGCTGCAGGCGCTGCCGCAAACCCCGTTATGGGATCGGCTGAAGAAGGAAAACCGCCTGATCGAGGATGAAGGCCGCGACTCCAATGTGGACTTCCGGCTGCCTTATGAAGACGTCGTGACCAGCTGGCGCGCCTGCATGGGCAGCGCCTACGAGCCCGCCAAACTGCTGCAGCGCTACGAATACCAGATCCGCGAAACCTATCCGAAGCGCCTCAACATGCGGACCCCGCAACAGGCGACCTGGGCGAACGTCAAGCTCGGGCTGACCATGCTGCGCAACATCTTCTGGAAGGTCGGCGTGCTCGGCGACTACAAATGGCATTTCTGGAAGTTCGCGCTGCGGCGGCTTGCGCGCGGCCAGATCGAATATTTCATCAGCTCCATGCTGGTCGCGCATCACCTGATCATGTTCGCGCGCGACGCGTCGGGCGGTACCACCAATGCGTCGAATTATTCTATACGGCTTCGGGAAGCGTCCGTTCCTGCCGAATAGCGGCCAATGAAAACGCCCGCGCTGCCGCCACGCTCATTGCGCGATCTGCGGCATCTGACCCCGGCGCGGGTCGGGCTCGGCCGCGCCGGCGCCAGCCTGCCGACATCGGCGCTGCTTGAATTCACGCTCGATCACGCCCGCGCCCGCGATGCCGTTCACGCCGAGCTGGATATTTCAGCCATCGCCGGCGGCCTCGGCGCGCTGGGGCTGCGGACATTGCAGGTCTCGAGCGGCGCACAGGGCCGCAAGGAATATCTGCGTCGTCCGGATCTCGGACGAAAGCTCGATGCGGCCTCGCAGAATTCGTTGGCGAGCGGCCCGCGTAGCCCCTGCGATCTTGCGGTCGTCATCGGCGACGGCCTGTCGCCATCGGCGGTCAATGCGCATGCGGTCGAACTTGTCCGGCGGCTCATTGCAGCGCTGGCGCCCGCCGGGATCGAACTCGGCCCCGTCGTCGTCGCATCGGGCGCGCGAGTAGCGCTTGGCGATGAAATCGGCGCGCTGCTCGGCGCGCGCATGGCCGCGATGCTGATCGGCGAGCGGCCGGGGTTGTCCGCGCCTCACAGCCTCGGGGCTTATCTGACCTTCGCGCCCCGAG